>JAQXBM010000001.1 GCA_029252405.1 Crocinitomicaceae bacterium | reverse complement strand
TGAAGACATGCCATTCTTGGAAGACGGAACACCAGTGGATATCGTGTTGAACCCACTAGGGGTACCATCGCGTATGAACCTTGGTCAGATTTATGAAACTGTTCTTGGATGGGCAGGTGAGAAATTAGGAATGAAGTTCGCAACACCAATTTTTGATGGTGCGCACCCAACCGAAATCGATGATTACTCTGACAAAGCTGGAATTCCACGTTCAGGTAAAACTTACTTGTACGATGGAGGAACTGGAGAACGTTTCCACCAAACTGCAACAGTCGGAATCATCTACATGCTGAAATTATCTCACATGGTAGACGATAAGATGCACGCACGTTCAATCGGACCTTACTCGTTGATTACTCAACAACCACTTGGAGGTAAGGCTCAGTTTGGAGGGCAAAGATTTGGTGAGATGGAGGTTTGGGCGCTTGAGGCGTTCGGAGCTGCAAACATCTTGCAAGAGATCTTAACAGTGAAGTCGGATGATGTGATTGGTCGTGCGAAAGCATACGAAGCAATCGTAAAAGGAGACAATATTCCTACACCAGGAATTCCTGAATCATTCAACGTATTGTTGCACGAGTTACGAGGATTGTGTCTTAATGTCACAATGGATTAATCACCTTTAAGAAAGAAACAAGCAATATTATGGCTTACAGAAAAGATACACCAAAAAACCAGAGCAACTTCAACAAAATCACGATTTCATTGGCATCTCCAGAGATGATCCTCGAAAAATCAAGTGGTGAAGTGCTTAAGCCAGAAACGATTAACTATCGTACATACAAGCCAGAAAGAGATGGTTTGTTCTGCGAGCGTATTTTCGGGCCTGTTAAAGATTACGAATGCCACTGTGGTAAATACAAAAGAATCCGATACAAAGGAATCGTTTGTGACCGTTGTGGAGTTGAAGTAACTGAAAAGAAAGTACGTCGTGAGCGTATGGGACACATCTCATTGGTGGTTCCTGTAGCACACATCTGGTACTTCCGTTCGTTGCCAAACAAAATTGGTTACCTCCTCGGACTTCCTACAAAGAAGTTGGATCAAATCATCTATTACGAACGTTACGTAGTTATCCAAGCGGGTATCGCAACGATGGAAGATGGTTCGGAGTTGAACCGAATTGATTTCTTGACGGAAGAAGAGTACTTGGATATCCTTGATACACTTCCAAAAGAAAACCAATACTTGGAGGACACAGATCCAAACAAGTTCATCGCGAAAATGGGTGCAGAAGCACTTTACGATTTGCTAAGAACAATGGATTTGGAAGCTACGTCTTACGATCTTCGTCACAAAGCGAATACAGAAACTTCTGTACAACGTAAGAACGAAGCATTGAAACGTCTTCAAGTTGTTGAGGCGATGAGAGATTCTCAGAACCGCATCGAAAACCGTCCAGAATGGATGATCGTGAAAGTTGTTCCGGTGATTCCACCAGAATTGCGTCCACTTGTTCCATTAGATGGAGGTCGATTTGCAACATCAGATTTAAATGACCTTTACCGTCGTGTAATTATCCGTAACAACCGTTTGAAACGTTTGATCGAGATCAAAGCACCAGAGGTAATTTTGCGTAACGAGAAGCGTATGCTTCAGGAGTCAGTAGATTCATTGTTCGATAACTCTCGTAAGTCATCAGCAGTGAAAACTGAATCGAACCGTCCGTTGAAGTCATTATCTGATTCATTAAAAGGTAAACAAGGTCGTTTCCGTCAAAACTTACTTGGTAAGCGTGTTGATTATTCTGCACGTTCTGTAATTGTTGTTGGACCAGATTTGAAACTGCACGAGTGTGGTCTTCCGAAAGGAATGGCTGCTGAGCTTTACAAACCATTCATCATCCGTAAGATGATCGAGCGTGGAATTGTGAAAACAGTTAAATCTGCGAAGAAAATCGTTGACAGAAAAGAACCAGTAGTTTGGGATATTTTGGAGAACATTTTGAAAGGACACCCTGTTCTTTTAAACAGAGCCCCAACTCTTCATAGATTGGGTATTCAAGCGTTCCAACCAAAATTGATTGAAGGAAAAGCAATTAGACTTCACCCTTTGGTAACAACTGCCTTCAACGCCGATTTCGATGGTGACCAGATGGCCGTTCACTTACCACTTGGTAATGCTGCAATTTTAGAGGCACAACTATTGATGTTGGCTTCGCACAATATTTTGAACCCTGCAAACGGGGCTCCAATCGCTGTACCTTCTCAGGATATGGTACTTGGTCTTTACTACATTACAAAGGCCAAAAAGACAATTGGAGACGATATCGTAAAAGGTGAAGGTGGAATTTTCTACTCACCAGAGGAAGTAATCATCGCACACAACGAAGGTGCGTTGGATCTTCACGCTGCGATTAAGGTGAAAACACAAGACTTGAACGAAGAAGGTGAGATCGTTACTAAAATGATCGAAACTACTTGTGGTCGTGTGCTTTTCAATGAGAAAGTTCCTTCAGAAGCTGGATACATTAACGATGTAATGACGAAGAAAGCGCTTCGCGATATGATCGGAGGTGTATTGAAAGTTTGTGGTACTTCTCGTACAGCACATTTCTTGGACGAAATTAAAGAGTTAGGATACCATATGGCATTTGTCGGTGGATTGTCTTTCAACTTGGATGATATTATCGTTCCTAAAGAGAAAGTTGCCTTAGTTGATAAAGCGGAAGTTGACGTGAAAGAAGTAATGGCCAATTACAACATGGGTCTTATTACGAACAATGAGCGTTACAACCAAATTATTGATATCTGGACGCATACAAACTCTCGATTGACTCACACATTGATGGAGCAATTGAAAAATGATATGCAAGGGTTCAACTCAATCTACATGATGTACGATTCAGGAGCACGTGGTTCGAAAGAGCAAATTCGTCAGCTGTCTGGTATGCGTGGTCTGATGGCGAAACCACAGAAATCTGGGGCTTCATCACAAGACATTATTGAGAATCCGATTCTTTCCAACTTTAAGGAAGGTCTTTCGATCCTTGAGTACTTTATCTCTACTCACGGTGCACGTAAGGGTCTTGCCGATACAGCCTTGAAAACGGCCGATGCGGGTTACTTGACTCGTCGTCTTGTTGACGTTGCACAGGATGTTGTTATTAACCAACACGATTGTGGAACATTAAGAGGTATCATCGCGACACCATTGAAGAAAAACGATGAGATCGTTGAACCATTGTACGATCGTATCCTTGGTCGTTCAGTAGTTGCTGACGTTTACGTTCCGGATACGGATGAGTTGATCGTTGCTGCTGGAGAATTGGTAACTGAAGACATCGCCTTGGCAATTCAAGAAGCTGAGATTGATGAAGTAGAAATCAGATCAGTATTGACATGTGAAATGCGTCGTGGAGTTTGTTCTAAATGTTACGGACGAAACTTGGCAACACATAGAAATGCACAAATTGGAGATTCTGTAGGTGTAGTAGCCGCCCAATCAATTGGAGAGCCTGGTACACAGTTGACGCTTCGTACATTCCACGTTGGGGGTACAGCATCGAACATTGCAGATGAAAATGATTTGAAAGCGAAATCAGCTGGTAAAATCGAAATCGATGAGCTTCGTACGTTGGTACGTAAGAACAAAGGTGGAGAAGATGTAACAGTTGTGGTTGGACGATCTGCTGAATTGAAATTGACAGACTCGAAAGGAAACATTACCATGACTGGTAACATCCCTTACGGAGCGGAAATCACGGTTGAAAGTGGTGACACTTTGAAACGTGGAGACGTGATCTGTAAGTGGGATCCATATAACGCGGTAATCATCTCTGAGGTGAAAGGAAAAATCGTATTCGATAACATTATCGAAGGATTGACTTTCCGTGAAGAGGTCGATGAGCAAACAGGATTTACTGAGAAAGTAATTACTGAGTCGCGTGATAAGAAGAAAAACCCGGCAATCCACATTATCGATCCTAAGTCGAAAGAGATTTTACGTGAATACAGCATTCCTGTAGACGCACACATCTCAGTAAGCGAAGGAGATAAAGTTGAAGAAGGTGAGATTTTGGTTAAGATTCCACGTAAGGCTGGTAAGTCTGGGGATATCACCGGAGGTCTTCCTCGTGTAACGGAGCTATTCGAAGCACGTAACCCATCGAATCCTGCGGTAGTGTCAGAAATTGACGGTGTTGCTGAGTACGGTAAGATCAAACGTGGTAACCGTGAGATTAAAATCACGTCGAAAACTGGAGATGTACGCAAGTACTTAGTGCCACTTTCGAAACACATTTTGGTACAAGAGAACGATTTCGTTCGTGCTGGTCAAGCCTTGTCTGTAGGAGCAATTACTCCTCGTGACATCTTGAACATTGAAGGTCCAACGAAGGTACAGGAATACTTAGTGAACGAGATTCAAGAGGTATACCGTCTTCAAGGGGTGAAAATTAATGACAAGCACTTCGAAGTAATTGTACGTCAGATGATGTTGAAAGCGCAAATCGTTGACGCTGGAGATACTCGTTTCTTGGAAGGACAATCAGTTCACAGAGCTGATATCATGGAAGAGAATGATGCAATCTACGGAATGAAAGTAATTCTGGATGCTGGTGGTTCAACTACCTTGAAAGAAGGACAAATAGTTTCAGCAAGAAGACTGCGCGATGAGAATTCTCAAATGAGAAGAACTGATAGCGCTCTAGTTGACGCAAGAGATGCAGTTCCAGCAACGTCTACGGCATTGCTACAAGGAATTACGCGTGCATCGCTTCAAACACAATCGTTTATTTCTGCGGCATCGTTCCAGGAAACAACGAAAGTATTGAACGAAGCAGCAATCTCTGGTAAGCAAGATGAACTACTTGGATTGAAAGAAAATGTAATTGTTGGACACTTGATCCCAGCAGGTACAGGAGTACGTCACTTCCAGAAAGTAGTAGTTGGTTCCAAAGAAAAAATGGAAGCAGCAACAATTGCTACTGACGCTGAAGTAATCGAAGAATAAATTAGTAGCGTTTGTTCGAAAGAACAGCTTACTTAGTTAATAAAAAGAGAAGGCAACTTTCCGAAAGGAAGGTTGCCTTTTTTGGTTTCTGAGAACAACTAATAAAAAAACAGCGCCCAAAAT
The DNA here is from genome assembly GCA_029252405.1 of Crocinitomicaceae bacterium. Lineage (GTDB taxonomy): Bacteria > Bacteroidota > Bacteroidia > Flavobacteriales_D > Crocinitomicaceae > UBA4466. Next base: position 119,229 of record JAQXBM010000001.1, on the reverse strand, counting down.
GAGACGCTGTTTCTTCGCGTAAACTTCAAACAATTTGTGTTTTGTTTAAAGATAGTGTAAATTTGTTAAACATAAACAGTTTAGATATGATTTTCGACGGAACATACATTGACAAGGAAACGAAAGAGGCGCTCGAAGCTGAATTGGGAAAGCCGTTTGGAGTTATTTCACGTTTCAAGCAAGGAGGAATCGGATCGCACCGAATGATTATTGAAAAATCGAGCACGGGCTTTTCTCAAATAATGGATCGAGCTACAGGAACTGTTTATGGAAGTGTTGAATTGCGTCCAAAAGGAATTCTCATTCATTTCAATGTGAAAAATACACGCCATTCTTGGTCAATTCCATTCTTTCGCATCGTGTTTTATCGAACGGACTATTTCAGTATTCATTCAGAAGGAGAATTTATCTCTTTTAGAAAGGACCGCATGCTTAAACGAAATAAGTCTTTTTTTGATCGATTGTTGATCCAACGCAACGAGTATATACAACAATTTCAAAGTCCATTCGATTGAATAATATTCTACGATGTTTGCTTATCTTTATACCATGGATAACAAAAACGAAAACCAAGTTAACATTGAACTTCCTGAGGATATGGCAACAGGAGTATACTCGAACCTGACAATCCTTACGCATTCTCCAACGGAATTCGTTGCGGACTTCATTCAGTTGATGCCAGGAATGCCAAAAGGGAAAGTTCGATCACGTGTCATCATGACTCCACAGAACGCAAAACGCCTTTTGCACGCAATTCAAGACAATGTTCGAAAATATGAGCAGAATTTTGGCGTTATAGATGATGGAAACGTTCCGCCAATGCCACCAATGAACTTTGGTACGCCAACGACGGAAGCGTAAAACAAGGTTATGACAAATTCTCGATCTCCATTTGTGCGATTTGCTTTTCTGATAACACTATTAGTGCTTGTTGGGGCTGGTTCGGGCTGTGAGAAATATTCCAGTCCAAATAAGGTTGAACGCCATATCGTGAATGGAACATGGAAGTTGACTTCAGCATTTATCGATAATGTAGATGTGACCACGACCTACGAAAACTATTCGTTCACATTTTCCCAAGCAGGAGATGTTGATGTGATTGGAGACGAAACGATCTCAGGAATATGGAGCACAGGAATCGAGAAGAATCCTGCAACGCTCAGCTTAACACTTACACCCTTTGATCCATTCTATCATTTAAATGCTGATTGGACGGTTACCACATGCAAGTCAGATCGAATGACGCTGGAACTTCGCGGCTCTTCAGCCATTGATGTATTGATTATTTCAAGATTGTAGAATACAATAGTAATGGAGCCTAGAACTCGTTGAAATTAAGGTGAGTTTAACTAACAAAGAAGCTGCAACGATCAACATTAATCTAAATGGTTTGAACAAGATCTTACTCCACTCTTAATTTTTCTTGAAGATTAATCTCGATTCTAAGGAGAACAGATTTCTCAAAGCGATGGTGGAGCCTATTTTCAAGACAATTTGGAGTGCAGTAGCTGGTGGGAACCATGAGGTAGCGCGCAGCGATCCCCGAAAAGGTCACCAGATTCAATCGGAAAAGAAGTGGAGAAAATCAGTGTTATCAGGGCGTTTTTGGGCACTTTTTTCGACCGTAAAAAAAGTGTCGAAGATCATCGCATTAAATACATCTTACCAAAACCTTTCGTGAAATGGGTATCAGCCCCAGATTTTCGGTGTTCAATCGATTCTCCATTCAATTCTGTCTTCACGCGATAGAGGTAAACCCCGTTCGCCAAAGGATCACCAAATTCATCCGTTCCATCCCACGCGTACTCTGTGATGTTGCGTCCAATATGAATCTGCCCCAATTGATCTTCCGTAATTTCTCGTACAACTCTTCCCGAAACAGTCAAAATCTGAATAAGAATTTCATCAGGCTCTTCTGATCCCGTCAGGGTGAAAACGAAGCGTGTACTCGTGCTAAACGGATTCGGATAATTCATCATGTTGGTAATCGATGATTCATGAATCACTTCGAAAGAAACTTTGTAATCGAGATCACCCGATAGGTTTCCGCTTTTATCTGTTCCTTGAACGAATAGCGTGTACATCCCATCTATGGTGAGTTCACTTGGCCAGATAATTTTAAAGCGCTTGTGCTGCGGTTCTGCAGGAATCCATTGCATGACCATGTTTCCATTTCCATCCACAAATGGAATCCGCGTTTGAATCCCGTTCGGATCAGTCAAGTAAATTCCAAAATTTGTGGTGTCCGAAACATCATCCATGATCAAGAACTCATTGTCATCTTTCAAGGTGATTAATACTTCACTATTTGGATCAACAATGTCACCATTCAAGATGTGTCGACCGTTAAAGGTCACGTCGAGAATTGGATGAACATCATCAGGATTTACATAGAACGGTAGCTGCAAAAGGTTGTTGAAATGCTCCTGTTCAGGCTGATCGGTGATGTACAAACTTCCATTAACGTATGGGTTGACTTCCATGATCAGCAAATTAATACCATTCAATCCTTCAGTTGAAACCGTAATGGTATCTCGAAGCGTCTCTCCAACTAGCAAGGGACCTTGTCGATCATACGCGATCGGATGCTTAATTTGATTCGCATCTTCCACCCAATATTCCACGAGCAAGGAATCCATATCCACAGAGAAAATATTCTTCACGTCGACAGCAAAATCAAAGTCTTGTCCAGCTTCCAGTGTATCACTCGAGTGCGTGAAGGTATAGAGACTTGTTCCGTCTATCGCAGCTTCGGGAAGCGGTTGGTAGAGAACATGCCAGCGATCGACTTGCGCTGGAGTAAAGGTCAAGGTATCCACATAACTCGCGTTTAGCGTGAGGAAGGGATACAAGGATGCGTCAACTACGGTGCTCAGATCAATAATGGAGTCGTTTGAAGTAAAGAGCGTGTCAATAGTAAGAAGAGGTGCTCCAGCCCAGTCATAGGCGGTGATCCTTAAGTTGGTCGAATCCAGCGTGGGGGTTTCAAGCGGATCTTGTTTCCAATACACATTGCCCCAATCTGCCGCAGGACCAATTTTGGTGGAGGTCTCAAATCCATTGTAAAACTTTCCAACCAATTCAATATTCACCGATACGTCTCCACTAGGGTCTTGACAAAATTCTTCAACAACCGAGTTTGGATCACCTTTCTTACAGAAGAAGATGAAAGGAAGGTTTGTTCGTCCAGCGTGAATACTATCAGATCCTAAACCTTGGAACAATCCGTACATATCTGCTGAATCCAAAGCTGCCCAGGTATCGTATTCTGCAATTCTTGGCGTGTAGATCAAAATGTAATGACTGTCAGGAACTTGATTCAAAATCAAGTCTTGGAATGAATTGAGGCGAACCGTATCGTCCTGAGCGAATGTAAAAATATTCATCGGGCGCGGATTTGACGTTGCTTCGTACCAACCGTCTAAATCATTGTTGTTGTTGCCGAAATCATTGTTCAGATTCTGACCGATGTATTCGTACGGACCTCCAGTTTGTACGCTAGGACCTGTATAACGCGTATACCATGGAACAAGCGTGTTCGGATCAATAATGGCCACACAGAATTTCGGTGTCAGGTAAAAATTGTTCGGATTTACCCCAGTTCCCATTCCGTAGTTGAATAAATCCAAACCTTCCCCGTCAAAATTCCATTGGTTTTCAAGGCTGATTCCCGTTAAGGCTCTGCAGGAAAGTGATTTAATATTTGGAGCGAATTCTCGTGTACGCGATGGGCGATCGTAATTAATTCCAGCAAATCCATTTTTCTTGAATTGGAAAAAATGATCTTGACCCCAACCTTCTCTTCCGTTGATGTGTTGGAAAGAGAATTCTCGCCAATCCGGGGAAGGATCATCAATCGAGACTCTCCAGAAATACACTACACTATCCTCACAAACTAGTGGACTGGACATTCCTGAAGAAGCACCAAGCCATTGCGAAGGGTGAACTTCCTTCACACCTCCAAATCCTGAGACCATTGCATACCTGTGCTCTGGACTGTTGAACAAATCTGTTGTGTCAATTTCGAAGCGATAGGTATTGTAGTCCGCGATTGGATTGACCGTTGATGCTTTCACCGTAACACTGTCATTCGGAACTACAGCGAAGTCGTAAGGTAGTATTGGAAGAATTCCATCAATATCGATGAATAATGTTTTAACGATTTGATTGTTGTTGATCTCATCGTAAACCTCGCCAACAATCGATGGAATGTCTGCGGCAATGGTAAATGTATTCAGTCCAAGTGCAATGCTCGATTGCAAAGGCATTTTGAATGAGAATGTATCTGTATAGTGCAATTCAGGAATCTGAAAGAAATAAACCGAATCAATGGTCGATTGTGGGAAACTACGTCGAACTTCTAAACTGAATGGAGTAGTAACAGATTTACCCAAATTTCTGAGAACGATGTTCATTTCGATACTGTCCGTCAATAAATCAATCTCAGCTGGGCCAAATGAAACGCGCTCAGGCAGTAATTCGATTTCAGGTTCTGTGTGCCAATTCAAACGGAGCATCGGATCACCGTTCAAGGTCATCTGCTCACATGTTGCTTCCATGTTGAAAGTCCCGACACTTGCTTCCATCAGGCTGATAGTCCTCTGCATTTGTCCTCCTAGCGTACCACCGTAATCTTTCGATGAGAAATTTCGGTACAATTCTGAAGAGTAAATCGAAAGATCAGTAGCAAGTCCTAGGTGAACAGAAGCAATGTATGCGATCGCTCCATAACCGGCTTGCTGCACAAATTCTTCAGACTTGGAATTGCTGAGTTGAAAGATGTTTCCGTTGTAGCAGGAGTTCACCAACATCACAGGGTACTTTCCTGAATTGTTCCAGTTGATCGGTTCATCCAAGTTGACTTCAAAACCGCTGGCAGTAGGAGAGGCATGTCCCAAATAACTCATCAAACTAACCCCAGCCTCAAGTCGATCCGTTACTGAAGAAAGAACCGTTGGGTCCAATGGATTGCTGTCGGTTTTGTACACCTTGGTAACAGATCCTCCAAACAATGAATCACTAATAATATTCGAAAGGATGTTCATTTTTGCTTGGAAATCTCCCTGCTCCTGAGCATCGGTTCCTCCAGCGAAATGGATCACATGTTTCTGCCAATCTTTGTTGGGTGTATCGTAAATATCGTTCGCATCTTGTTGCAGTTCGTACTCGATTACTTTGTCTAAATATCCTTGCAATTCTGATTCGGAACGAACAGAGATTCTCCCTGTTGGAAGAAGTGGTGCCCATTGGGAAACTCCGTCAAGTCCGGCTGTAATGGCTACATCACTCGAAGGATGTCCAAACGAAGGGACAAGCGACTGCTGGAAGCGACTTGGGTCGAAACGTGTTCCTGGTCCGTCAGATGTAAATGAGTTAAGAACAGCCTCACGAATACCTTTTCCAATGAGGAATAATCCGCTTGGTTTTTGAGTCGCGTTATTGTCAATGAAGTCAGCAAATCGTCTAATTCCTGAAATGTGTTTTTCGATACCTCCTCCAAATTGTTGAAACAATTCTTCCACATTTGCTTTAACTACATTATATCCTCCGCCAGAGAGTGACTCGCGATATGACTTATAGTTGTCGACAGCCGTTCCTAAAGATTCATGGAAGACCATCAGTAAGACACTGTCTTGGATGCCTGGAATCGTAGAGAAATCTGTAAATGTTCCGCTTCCATTCACAGGAGTCAAGGAAACCGTCGCTACTTCGGAAAAATTCGAATAAACCACCGATTGTTCAATCCCAGAACTAGAGTTCGGAATCAACATGGAATGAGTTCCACCATTCGGTAAAAAAGGAATCATCCTTGGAGTTTCTCCATGAACGAAAACGATTGGATCCGAGTAGCCAGCGGCTGTAATATCAAGTCGTGTTTTTGCTTCAGTTTGACTATTCCGCAAACTAAATTGAAGCTCAGGTTGATTTCCAAAGTTCGTCAGTCGCGGATACTTCATTTGCAAATAGGTATACGCCTGTCGATCTGCTGCAACACCTAAATCATCAATAATTTCAAAATAAAATGGCGTACTCGATGGACCCATTTCTGTTGCTGCAATGGACGCTACCGTCTTTATCTGCTCATAACCGTAGAAACTCGTGTCTCGGATTGTCGCTCCAGAATTACCAAGCCTCAATCTTAAATGGTGATTGTAAGGACTTCCAGCCGTAATTGCATTGGAAGCTGAAGTACACAAAGCCAAAAATTCGGCATTCGGAGCGCCCACTCCAGAGTAACTAAGTGGTGTAGGTAAACTCACTGTGTTGCTCCATCCACCGCCAGCTCCATTATATTTAGGATTCCCCCAACCTTCACCAGGAACGAAAAAGGAACTCGTAATATCGGAGGACTTGCGACCTTCGTAGTATTCACCGAAATAATTGAGTTTTTGCATGCTCATGAAATGAGTCGCAGGTGTGTACGAAGCAAAGTCTACATCCGTTTCAACTGTATACCGAAGGTTATCAAAAGCACCGTTCCAAGTCAAAAAGTACTGGATCGTATCGTTGTACAGGCTCATGCCAGGCGAGGCCAAGGTATTCGGATCTAAATAAAGAGTTGAGTCTAACCAACCATCATTTCGTTGGGCAAAGAAGAGAATGTAATCGCCTCCATCAATACTTGAATCACCACCATCTTCAATGTGAAGAGGAATTTCTTTCTCGCGACCGAAAAGCTGAAAGTTTTCTGAAGAAATGGATCCAATAGGCACTCCAGCATTAGCCAAAGCGGCCGAATCGATGCTGTAAACGCCGTCTTCAACGATTTTAATTTGATAATAAGATTGAGAGTAGTCGATCCATTCGTTTCCGAATGTTTGCGCGTAGGGTGCCGACCATGTGAAGATGGAAAGAAGTAGTAGTAATATAGTCGGTTTCCAATTCGTCATTATTCTGACCCTGAATTTTTAGGTTGATTCAACTTTACACGTAAAGATACAACATGCGAGTAAAGTGCCACTGAAGCATCTCCTATGTCTGTAAATGCGTAATCCAAATAAACACTTTTAAAGTTTAAACCAATTCCAATATTAGGTTGAACATTCAGTCGACGCACATCATCAAAATCCTTAACATATTGCATGTTCGAAAGTCCTGCACGGATACTGATGTAATTTTTAAATCCAACGCTCACTCCAAGATGAGGATCGATCGAAACAAGTCCTGTTCGAACCAGAGTATTTCTTCGTCCATCTGTTGTAAGATCGAAATCAACTTCAGAAGAGGCGTAAAGTCCTTTGCTACCAAGATCGAATTTCTTGTAAGCAGCGAAAATGAATCGTGGAAGTGTTAATTCGAGTCCATTTTCTGGAATGGCGTTTCCTGTGTTGACGAATACTTCGCGTGTTTCTTGATCCAATGAGAAAACCCAAGCATTGAATGTTGAGGTCACGTCGCGCGCCATCAATCCAAACTTCCAGTTGTTTTTCATTTCGTATTGAGCTCCAGCATCAATTCCGAATCCCCACGACTTAGCGAAATCACCCACTTTTCTGTGAATTACTTTGAACGTACCTCCAACGCTAAGACCTTCAGCGTCTAGTTTACGAGCGTAAGAGAATAGAAATCCATAATCAGCCGCTGTAAATGTGGTAATTCGATCGTAGTCAATGTTTCCGTTATTGTCGATGAGTTGTGTAGTATTAGGAATATCATCTACCCCAAAACGAATCGCTGTAAATCCGATTGCACTTTTATCGTCGATAGAGTGCGCTAATCCAACGTAATCGTATTTTGCAATTCCCGCGAAGTACTCGGAGTGCATCAAACCAACTTCAAGCCATTTATCAACTTTTGTCAATCCTGCAGGGTTCCAGTATCCAGAACTCACACCATCTGTTTGGGCAACCACAGCATTTCCTAGTCCGAGCGCATCTGCACCCACACCAATTGCCAAGAATTCATTTGAATACTTTGGAGCAACCGTTTCCGTTAAAGCTGGATCTTCAGTCTGAGCATAACTCGTTGATACAAATCCAACAACAGCAACAAATGACGCGAAGAGGGACCAATAATTTTTCATAAATAGCTAATGTTTATATGCTAAACTGTGATTTCACTAAAAAATTGTGTTCTTTGCATTCTATCATTAAGACGTAAAAGTATTAGATTTGGTTGAGTCTAATTTGCGTTTATTAATTTATCGTAGGTACCAATGTTCAATTTACCCAATCTATTTACCGCAGCGAATTTACTTTCAGGGTGTATCGCCATTATCTTAGCCTTCGCGGGAAGAATTGATCTTGCGCCATTTGCGATTTTTGCCGGAGCTTTATTTGATTTTTGTGATGGTTTCATCGCGAGAAAAATGGGCATTCAGGGCGAGATGGGAAAACAGATGGATTCACTGGCTGACATGGTGACATTTGGTGTAGCGCCAGGAGTGATAATTTTCGTTCTACTTACTATGTATTGTGGTCACCCCGATTTTGCAGGGATTATAGATATCAGGCGATGGGTGAATTGGATTCTTGATGGGGAATTCAGATTCGCGTATCCACTTATAGCTTTGGTCATTCCATTTTTCTCTTTGTTTCGATTAGCGAAATTTAATCTAGACACGCGGCAATCTGAGTCATTTATAGGATTGCCAACTCCGGCGAATACGCTCTTTTTTATGTCTTATCCTCTCGTGATGTACTATTCAAATGGTGAATCAGAAATTATGAATTCTTTGTCGGCATTTATGTTTCACCCAATCAGCATCTGTGTGACAATTGTTGTGATGAGCCTGTTACTAGTTTCAGAAATTCCGTTATTCTCTTTGAAATTTAAATCATTCGGAATAAAAGGAAACGAAATTCGCTATGCTTTTTTGTTAATAAGTTTGACATTTATTATCATTTTCAAAGCGTGGTCTTTAGCATTAATCGTATTTTTGTACCTCGTTTTATCGATAGTAGAAAACTACGTTTTAAAGAAAAAAGAACATGAAATTTAGAGCTGAAATTGATGTAATGCCATTAGACGCATTGCTTGACCCTCAAGGGAAAGCTGTAACAGGAAGTATGAAAACCGTTGGATTGGAAATGATTGACGGAGTTCGCATAGGAAAACACATTCGTCTTTTTGTTGAGGCTGATTCGAAAGATGCCGCTTCAGAGAAAGTGGAGGAAGCATGTGTGAAATTGCTTTCTAACCAAATCATGGAGAGCTATACTTACTCGCTTGAGGAAGCATAATTCTGCTGTGTTTTTGTAAATTTACCGAAGACGCTTGATACCAACCGATAAGGAAGCGTCAACAAAGAAAACTTTTTACGCATTCTCTCGTATAGAAAATGCATAGAGACTAACACAATGACAGATTCAATTCATACTTCAGAGCCCAAGAAGAAAGGAACAGGTGGTTACATCGCCGTAATTATTCTATTACTACTCGCACTGGGTGGAATGTTTTTCTGGCTTTCTTCTGAAAAAGCTAAACTACAGGAATGTGGAGAGGAAGTATCTAAACTAGCGGCTGACACAATGGCCTACAACGAGATGCTTGAAGGATATGTCGGTAATATGTCGAATGACTTGAAAACCGATTTCAAGAACATGCTAGCAACGTATGACGCACTTTTAGAGAAAGGAAGTCCTGCTCAGAACGATAGTATCGCGGCGCAGAAAGCGAGAATTGAAGAGTTGGTTGAAGAGCTTGAGTCAGGTAAAAAAATGACGGCTTACCAAATTAGTAAACTTCGAAAAGAGAACGAAACGTTGCGCACTATAATGAAGGGTTATGTTTATGAGATCGATTCCTTGAACACGCTGAATTTGAAGTTAACAAGCGATCTCGATTCCACTTCGACACAACTCAACTTAACGAAAGAAGAGCGGGATGCCGCGAAAAAGGAGGCTGAAGAAAAGGGTGAGGTAATTGACAAGGCCAAGAAACTTCAAGCCTACAGCTTTAGTTCTGGTGCACTGCGTTCGAAATTGAACAGTACGACAACTCCAACGACGAAAGCAAGAAACGCAGTTCAATTAAAATCGAGTTTTACAATCTCGGAAAATTCAGTCACGTCAAAAGGGAGCAAACCAGTTTACATGCAAATTACGGATCCAGGTGGGAAAATTTTCCAAACGAGATCGAGTAACATTATCGAGACTGAAAGTGGAAATGTTTCATATACAGATATGAAAACGATCAATTACACAGGTTCGCGTATTGATGTCGCAGTTTATTATGACTTGAACGGTCAAAAAATGTCAAAAGGAAATTATAAGGTGAAGATTTATTGTCAAGGTCAATTGATAGGTACAGACAGCTTCTCCCTTAAATAATAGTTAGGTTAGATGATCAATATTTTTATTGCCAATTTGGATTGGGAGGTAACTTCCGAAGATTTGAAACAAACGTTTGGAACGTTTGGCGCGGTTACGTATGCACACGTAGTTTATGACCGCAAAACAAAGCGTTCGATGGGATTTGGCTACGTCGAAATGGAAAACAGCGACGAAGGAATTAATGCAATCCAAGCATTAAACGGATTGGAAGTGAATGGTCGTCCAATCGACGTGAAGGTAGCATCTCCGAAAGGAAATCGCCCGAAGAAAAAAGAGCCAGAAGCTCCAAAGAAAGATTTCGATAAATCGAGTAGACCGAGAAGGCCTCGAAGAGATTAACATTAAATCACTTTATTATGTCTAGTGCAATTGATCAAGGACACGTTGAGTCGTCTGTTGATGCAAACGGAATAGCAACAATTGAATTTGGGCATCCGCTCAGTAATTCACTCCCAGGAAAGATTCTTCAAAGATTAGCAGGTACAATTGAATCACTTGGTTCAGACGATACTGTTAAAGTGATCATTCTAAAATCTGCTGGCGAGCGGGCATTTTGCGCAGGAGCCAGTTTCGATGAATTGATTTCAATCAAAGATCTTGAGACAGGGAAAGTTTTCTTTTCTGGATTCGCGAATGTGATTAACGCCTGTAGAAAATGTCCAAAATTGATCATCGGTCGAGTGCAAGGAAAAGCCGTTGGTGGTGGAGTAGGTGTTGCCTCAGCTGTTGATTACTGTTTCGCAACGAAATTTGCAGATGTGAAATTATCAGAATTGGCAGTTGGAATTGGTCCATTTGTAGTAGGTCCTGCGGTAGAACGCAAACTAGGGACTTCGGCAATGAGTCAATTGGCAATTAACGCTACAGAGTGGCGATCTGCTCGCTGGGCGAAAGATAACGGTCTCTACGCAGAGATTTTTGACGACGCCATGGAAATGGATGAGCGTATTGCAGAACTCGCTGATAAATTGGCGAATTCGAACCCTGAAGCGATGAGGTTGTTGAAACAAGTGTTCTGGCAAGGAACGGAGAATTGGGATCAACTTCTTTCTGAACGCGCTGCGATGAGTGGTGAATTGGTTCTTTCAGATTTCACGATCAACGCGATTAACAAATTCAAGAAAAAATAAAGAGTATTACTAAATGCATAGGTGCCCAGTTGTGAATCAGCTGGGCATTTTTTTATGGAGTGCAACCGAGAATTATAATTCTCTTTGAACTTCAACGTGGAGTGCAGGTTTCATACGGATTTTGACTGATTTGAGCAGGATTCAACTCAAGACAACAATCTTTTTGAAAAAGGGTTTGTTAATAAACCTAGAAATCATATCTTTGCAGCCCCATTTTGGGGGAATTGTCTTATATTAATAAATTAGAAACTGTGGATACATTAAGTTACAAAACCGTTTCCGCTAATAAAGAAACTGCTGATAAGAAGTGGTTTATAGTGGATGCCGAGGGCCAAACAGTTGGTCGCTTAGCAAGCAAGGTGGCGAAGGTTATTCGTGGAAAACACAAACCGAATTTCACACCTCATGCAGACTGCGGGGACAATGTTATCATTGTCAATGCAGAGAAAGTATCGTTCTCAGGCACTAAATTGGTAGACAAGACATACATTCGCTACACGGGCTACCCGGGTGGACAACGTATGACTACTGCTGAAGAGATGCTGAGAAAGCAACCTGAACGTCTTATCGAAAAGGCTATTAAAGGAATGCTTCCTAAAAACAAGTTAGGGCGTCAATTATTTACTAATCTTAAAGTGTACACTGGTACAGAGCACAATCACGATGCTCAAAAACCAGAAGTACTTAACTTAGATACATTCAAATAATAGCATGGAAGTAATTAACACATTAGGAAGAAGAAAAACAGCAGTTGCGCGCGTTTACATGTCAGAAGGTAAAGGAAACGTTACTGTTAACAAAAGAGACTACAAGGATTTCTTTCCTGTAGCCGTTCTTCAATCAAAAATCGTTCAACCATTTGAGTTGACAGATACTGTTGGTAAATATGATATCAAAGTAAATGTTGCTGGAGGTGGTGTGAATGGACAAGTAGAAGCGATCCGTTTAGGGATTTCTCGTGCACTTGTTAAATTGAACGAAGAAAATAAACCTTTGTTGAAAGAAGAAGGATTAATGACACGTGATCCACGTATGGTCGAGCGTAAAAAGCCAGGTCAACCGAAAGCACGTAAGAAATTCCAATTCTCGAAACGTTAAACAAGTTTTTTACTCGATTTGGAGATTACTCCAGCGAGTGTAAAGCGGTTGTTTAGTATCCAAATTCTTGAGTATTGCTTCGGCCCCTCTTGAATTGACTACTAAAGGAACGTAAACAATTTTAAAAAGAAAAAAATGTCAAAAGTTAGCTTTGAACAACTATTAGAAGCAGGTGCTCATTTCGGACACTTGAAAAGAAAATGGAACCCGGCAATGGCGCCGTATATCTTTGAAGAGAAAAAAGGTATCCACATTATCGACCTTAATAAGACAATTGCACATCTTGACCAAGCTTGTGCGGCGTTAACGCAAATTGCTCGTTCGGGGAAAAAGGTTCTTTTCGTTGCTACTAAGAAACAAGCAAAAGAAATACTTTCACAAAAAGTACAGGAAGTAAACATGCCTTACGTTACAGAACGTTGGACTGGTGGTATGTTAACAAACTTCCAAACTACGCGTAAGTCTATCCGTAAAATGACGTCTATCGATAAAATGAAAACGGACGGAACGTGGGAAACATTGAACAAAAGAGAGCGTCTTTTCAAAACTCGTCAAAGAGAAAAATTGGAAAAAACGTTTGGTTCAATCGCAGACATGACGCGTCAACCAGCAGCAATCTTCATCGTTGATATCTTGAAAGAGCATATCGCATTGAAAGAAGCTCGTCGTTTGAATATTCCGGTATTCGCAATGGTAGATACGAACGTTAATCCTAAGTTGGTTGACTTCCCAATTCCAGCGAACGATGACGCGACTAAATCAATCGCAGTGATTCTTGAAGCAGCAACAGATGCTATCAAAACTGGATTGGCTGAAAGAAAAGCGAACAAAGACAGCGATGCGAAAGCAGCAGCTGACAAGAAATCGAAGAAAGCAGCAGAGGCAGCAGCTCCAGCTAAAGAAGAGGCTCCTAAAGCAGAAGCAGCTCCAGTTGAAGAAGCACCAAAAGCAGAAGCTCCAGCAGCAGAAGCAGCACCAGCTGCTGAAGAAGTTGCAACAGAAGCTCCAGCGGAAGAAGCAAAAGCTGAATCTTCAGATTCGACAGAAGAAAAATAATTAATTAAATAATTCGTCCCGACATCCCGATAACTATCGGGATCGTTAGGGCACAAAAACAAAATTCCATGGCAATTACAGCTGCAGATGTGAATAAGTTGCGTAAGCAAACAGGAGCAGGAATGATGGACTGCAAGAAAGCACTTGTTGAAACAGATGGTGATTTCGAAGCAGCAGTTGATGTACTGCGTAAGAAAGGTCAAAAAGTTGCTGCAAAGCGCGGTGACAATGAGGCTAGTGAAGGATTAATTTTTGCACAAACTACTGAAGATGGTAAGACAGGTGTTTTGGTTCGTTTGAACTGTGAAACTGACTTCGTTGCAAAAAATGATGATTTCCGCGGATTCGTTCAGTCACTTGTTGATATCGCAATGAGAGATATGCCAGCTTCAATCGATGAATTGAAAGCGGCTGCTTACGATGATAAATTAACAGTAGCAGAGAAAATCACTGAGCACGTAGGTGTGGTTGGTGAGAAATTGGATCTTTCTGCGTTTGATGTAGTAAACGCTGATAGCGTTGTTGCATACAACCACCCAGGAAACCAAATCGCTACATTGGTAGGATTGAATAGCGGTTCTGATACTGCTCAAGATGCTGGTCGTCAGGTTGCAATGCAAATTGCTGCAATGAACCCAATCGCATTGAACAAAGAGGGGATTGATGAAAAAACGATCGCTCGTGAGTTGGAAGTAGGAAAAGAATTGGCTATCCAAGAGGGAAAACCAGCTGAAATGGCGGACAAAATCGCTCAAGGACGCTTGAACAAATTCTTCAAGGAAAACACCTTGTTGAGTCAAGCATTTGTACGTGATAACAAAAAGACTGTTGAACAGTTCTTGAAAGAGACTGAAAATGGTTTAACTGTTGTTGATTTCAAACGTCACGCAATGTCATAATTGGACATCAAGAAATAATTAATCCCGACTTCCTTTTTGGAACGTCGGGATTTTTGTTTTTAGCTATTTTATTTTTTAAATGCACTCTATATGGAAGATGTAGATTTATTGGTGGAAGCGCTCTTAGAAGAATTTAGAATTCAATATGCGGCTACCTCGAAGGGACATCATAGGTTGAATAATAAAAGTGTCGATCGCGCACACAAAATTTTCACCGAACTAAGAATCTCAAATAATGTAGAGAAACTACTTCCCTTTTTAAAAACAGGTTCTCCCGACTTAAAAGCGAATATTGCGGTCTATTGTTTACCCATTGCAGAGGAGGAGTGTTTGAGTGTTCTAAAAGATATCAGAGATAGTAATAGTGATTCGTTGCTTGGGGTACAAGCTAAGTACGCTATTCGGAATTGGATCGATAAGCAGTATTTCCTTTGGGATGATTAGGTACAAGTTTCAATTATTTCATCGTAATCGAAGCTCTCGCTATTTTTTCAATCTTTCCATCTAACAATCATTTAAATATCTAACTCAAACTTACTACCTTTACAAACTATGCGTACATATATATTATTACTACTCATTGTCGGTGTTGCGAGCTGCGCTCCATCCCGATTTATCGAACCCCTCGACGAGGGAGAATGGTCCGTAGGAGCGAACATGGGAGGACCTGTGATTGATTTTGCAGGAGCGCCAATTCCAGTTCCAATTACGGCAGTTGAAGTAGGCTACGGGCTCGACTCAACCAAAACGATCCACGGAGGATTGCACACGACAGCCATGCTTTTCGGAAATTTCCAGATTGATGCAGGATTCACCTACCAGTTTCTTCATCAAAAGAAGTACATTCCAAACGTGAGTGGAGCAGTAGGATTCAACACCATTTACGATTTCGATGATAAGAGCGGAAAATTTTGGCCAACGCTCGATTTAAACGCATTCTGGAATTACGGAAAGAAAAGACACTATTTCTACGCAGGATTCAATAACTACTTCGATTTCACGGGGACACTCGAAAGTGGGGAAGAACAAACGAACAATGTTGTTTTTTCACCTCAAATTGGACACGTCCTGAAAGGAAATAACCGATCGTGGGAATTGACTACAGAAATCAAAATACTCGCACCATATCGTAGAAACGATTATGCTTTTGTTCCTTACAAAAGTATCACAGGAAACTTCGGAGCCGTTGGATTTTATGTCGGGTTCAGAAAAATATTAGGTAATAAATCAAAAACGAAGTAAGCATGAAAAAGTCACTACTAATCTTTGGAACGCTTTTCACAGCAATCATTCTTCTCGGTTGTAAGAAAATCACGCTTGACTCATTGGCCTTTCCTGCGGAAAAAACAGAGAGTTACCAATTTGAAGCTTTTGTTGATGGAGAAGTAAATGTCCCAGCACAATACAATAGTCTCAGCGCTGCAGATCGTACCTTGATCGAATTCAATTCGACGGATCAGGAAACAGGAGAAGAATTTAAACTTTACGGTGTTTATATTGGAGATCTTGCAACGATCTCAACGGACACGGTAATCCTTTACTTACACGGACAGTCGAAGCACATGGACTATTATTGGTCACGTGCGAGCTTATTGGCGCATGTCGGAGGTAGTTTGAACTACGGTGTATTCATGATTGATTATCGCGGATACGGAATGTCTGAGGGAACTCCAACCGAGCAAGGATTATACGAAGATGCGGACGCAGCCATAGATTGGCTCATTGCGCAAGGAGCAACGCAAGAGAAAACCATTTACTACGGATTCAGTCTAGGTGCGATTCCCTCAATTGATAGAGCAGCATACAGAACAGATTTCAAGCCGAGTAAATTAATAATCGAATCACCATTGGCTTCTGTCCAGAATTTGGTGGATAACTCAACTTTGATGAACGTAAACGCAGATTTCGTAACGGATTTAGGTTTCGAGAATTATGAGAAAATCAAAGAAGTGACCTGCCCACTGTTGTGGTTTCATGGAAAAGAAGATGATTACATCGATATCCAAAATGGAGAGTTGATATACGCGAATTATGGTGGTTCAAACGGAACAGCGTATCGAGTGGATGATTGCGGTCATTCAGAAGTTCCAGAGAAAATGGGCTACGAAACTTATCTTTCGAATCTATTGAATTACATTCGCGACTAAAAATTACGGACTTCGGCTCCGCTCTGCTTTAGTCACAAGTTAAAATTGTAGTACGCTGGCTGAGCGGAGTCGAAGTCAGAAGTTCTGAACGATAACATCATCAAAAAAGTCCTCTACATATCATACGACGGCATGACAGATCCACTGGGTCAGTCACAAGTGCTCCCTTATGTTTTTGGTTTAAGAAAACGGGGCTACGAACTTCACGTCTTGAGCTTTGAGAAAATGGATCGCTATCGCGAACATCACAAAACGATTCTCAACCTCTTCAAGGAGAATGATGTGCATTGGCATCCGCAGGACTATCAGCTGATAGGCGGAATCAAAAAGACCTTGAAGCAAGTGCGTCGCATGCACAAAGTGACGAAGTACTTGAACGACATTCATCAATTTGATATTCTTCATTGTAGAAGCTACATCGCGGCATTGGTCGGACTCAAGATGAAACGAAAGCACGGCACCAAATTCATTTTTGATATGCGCGGTTTCTGGGCTGATGAACGAATTGACGCTAAACTGTGGAGTTTGGATAGCGGAGTTTACAAACGAATTTACAAGTACTTCAAACGCAAAGAAGTTGAGTTTCTATCTGAAGCCGATTACACAGTTATACTCACGCATAACGGACGCGATGAAATGCTCAGCTGGAAATCGCTGCAAGGAAAGAATCCCAAAGTGGAAGTTATTCCATGTTGTGTCAACCTTGATTTATTCGATCCGACTAAAATCCAATCCGATGATCAAGCTGAATTGAAGAACAAACTCGGAATCAAAGAGGAAAACTTCGTTCTGGGGTATGTTGGATCAATTGGGACTTGGTACATGCTCGACGAGATGCTGGATTATTTCAAATGTCTGAAAGCGGAAAACGCAAAAGCGATATTTCTGTTCGTATCTGGTGAAAAGCCTGAATACATCAAAGAAGCGGCTGAGAAAAAAGGAATTGACGTGAATTCCATCATCGTGGCATCTTCATTACACTCGGGCGTTCCTTTGCATTTGTCACTATTCGATACGGCAATCTTCTTTATTCGACCAACGTATTCAAAGAAGGCATCTTCGCCAGTTAAGCAGGGTGAAATAATGGCAATGGGAATTCCGCTGATCTGTAACGCTGGAGTAGGAGATACGGATGCTATCGTGATCAAATACAAGGCTGGAAACGTGATTGATGAATTGAATGATGCGACCTACCGAGAAAATTTCATCCAGAAAGAGGCGTTTAATTCACAGACCATCATCGACGGAGCAAAAGACTACTTCTCATTAGAAGAAGGCGTCGATCGATACGAACAGATTTATAAGAACGTCTTTGAGTAAGCGTTTTGTCATCATAGCGCCCTATCCGAAAAGTGAAGCTCCTTCGCAACGATTCAGGTTCGAGCAGTACCTGTCTTTTTTCGAGGAACAAGGATACAACGTCGAGTTCTATTCGTTTTTATCCGATAAGACCTGGAAAGCGCTCTACAAAGAAGGTTCATTCTTCGCGAAAGCCTTTGGAATGCTCGGTAGTTTTTGGAGACGATTTATGTTGATGTTTAAGTTGAGATCTGCTGATGTAGTTTTCATTCACCGTGAATCGTCGATGATCGGACCACCAATGTTCGAGTGGATCATCGCGAAAGTTCTCCGAAAGAAATTCATCTACGATTTTGATGATGCCATCTGGTTGCCTAATTATAGCGATTCAAACGCACGTTTTCAACGGCTAAAAGCGTACGGAAAAGTGAAGAAGATTATGAAGTGGGCACATGTTGTGAGTGCAGGAAACGAACACCTCGCTGATTTTGCGAAGCAATACAATTCGAACGTTACGATTATCCCAACAACAATCGATTTGGAAAATGTCCACACGCTTTCATCAAATCAAGCGGTTGAAAAGCCAATCATTGGTTGGACAGGAACACACACAACCATGAATTATCTTGACGAAATAGCACCCGTCATAAAAGAACTTGAGCAAACATATGACTTCACCTTTCGAGTAATTTCGAATCAAGCGCCAAGTTTTGATTCGATGGGTATCGGATTGAAAAGTTTGGAGTTCGTCAAATGGAATAAGGAAAGTGAAATTGAAGATTTGGCGAAAATCAACATTGGTATCATGCCACTCACAGATACGATTTGGGCAAAAGGAAAATGTGGATTCAAAGGATTGCAGTACATGGCATTGGAAATTCCTTCAGTGATGTCGCCTGTTGGTGTCAATACTAAGATTGTCGATCACAAAAAGAATGGTTTCCTCTGTAATTCGCCAGAAGAATGGAAACATACTTTGATTGAATTGCTGGAAAACGAATCTCTTAGAACGGAAATCGGAAAAGCAGGATATCAAACGGTCAAGAAATCTTACTCTGTTGAATCCAACCGATCAAATTATTTGAACTTACTGAACGCATGAACATTTTATTTGCCACATCGAACCAAAACAAAGCGAAAGAAATCGCCGCATTGCTTCCTTCCTCTTTTGAGTTGATGACCTTAAATGACATCGACATAAAAGAAGATATTCCTGAAACACAGGATACGCTGGAGGGGAACGCCAAGCAGAAATCAGAGTACATCCTCAACAATTTTCAATTGGATTGCTTCGCAGACGACACGGGTTTGGAAATTCCTTCGCTGAATAACGAACCAGGAGTAAGGTCGGCACGCTACGCCGGAGAGCAGCGTGATTCAGAAGCAAACATGCAGTTGATTCTCGAGCGCTTGGAAGGAAAAGAAGATCGTTCAGCTCAATTCCGAACGGTAATCTCACTGGAACTAAATGGAGAGCAGCATTTATTTGAAGGAATTGTCAGCGGAACTATCCGAACAGAAAAATCTGGTGACGGCGGATTTGGTTATGATCCTATTTTTGAACCAGAAAACTGCGGCAAGACCTTTGGGGAAATGAGCATGGACGAGAAGAACTCTTATTCTCACCGAGCACGCGCTTTCGAAAAGATGATCGCTTTTCTTTCCGAGAGATCAAAGTAATTATTGATTGCGGGCTTCAAGAGCCTCAGCCCTCAAAAAAATGTGGTCAAATTCGGGGTTCGGTTTCCATCTCGGCTCCGCTCGATGTCCGACTCCCCCTCTGTCCTTGTAAAACAAAACGCGAGGGCTGAGGCTCTCGAAGCCTGTTCTTAACAACGGGTACTTTTATCTCTCCAAATCCCTTCCATATTCCCTAACAAAACGTTAAATTTGTAACCCTGAGAAATCAGACTTATCAAGAAAAAACAAATCAATTATGGCATCACCTAAAATCATTTACACACGCACGGACGAGGCTCCAGCGTTGGCTACTTATTCTTTCTTACCAGTTGTTGAGGCATTTACTCATGCAGCAGGAGTTTCAGTTGAGACGAGAGATATTTCATTGGCCGGTCGTGTAATCGCAACGTTCCCTGATTTTTTAAACGAAGATCAAAGAATTGCAGATGATTTAGCGGAGTTAGGAAAATTGGCAAAATTGCCAGAAGCGAACATCATCAAATTGCCAAATATCAGTGCGTCAATTCCACAATTGAAAGCAGTGATCAAAGAATTGCAAGATGATGGATACGCGGTTCCAAGTTACCCGGATGAGCCAGAAACGGAAGTTGAAAAGGAAATTCAAGCGCGTTACAACAAGATCAAAGGAAGTGCAGTGAATCCAGTGCTCCGTGAAGGAAACTCTGATCGTCGTGCACCGAAAGCGGTAAAAGAATACGCTCGCCAAAATCCACACAGCATGGGAGCTTGGTCGAAAGATTCTAAGTCTCACGTTTCGACAATGGGAGCTGGAGATTTCAGATCAAATGAAAAATCAGTTACGATTGACAGCGCGGATACAGCGAAAATTGAATTCACTGCTGAGAACGGAGACGTGACAGTATTGAAAGATGGAATTGCCTTGTTGGCAGGAGAAATCATCGACTCAACATACATGAGTAAAAAGGCATTATTGTCTTTCTTGGAAGCGCAAATTCAAGATGCAAAGGACCAAGGAATCTTGTTCTCATTGCACATGAAAGCGACAATGATGAAAGTATCTGATCCAATTATCTTCGGACACGCGGTTCGTGCTTTCTTCAAAAACGTATTTGATAACAATGCTGAGTTGTTGGATGAAATCGGAGTGGATGTAAACAACGGTTTTGGAAACCTTCTAGGGAAATTGAATGAACTTCCAGCTGACCAAAAAGCAGCGATTGAGGCAGAAATTGCTTCAGCCTATGCAAACGGACCTTCTGTGGCAATGGTGAATTCTGATAAAGGAATCACAAACTTACACGTACCGAGTGATGTAATTATTGATGCTTCGATGCCTGCAATGATTCGTACATCTGGTAAAATGTGGAACAACGAAGGAAATGCAGAGGATGCGAAAGCAGTTATTCCAGATAGCAGCTACGCAGGGTTGTACCAAACAACAATCGATTTCTGTAAAGAGCACGGAGCATTTGATCCAACAACTATGGGAACTGTTCCTAACGTTGGTTTGATGGCGCAAAAAGCAGAAGAGTACGGATCTCACGATAAAACATTTGAAATGTCTGCGAACGGAACTGTTCGAGTGGTGAACTCAGCAGGAACGACATTGATGGAGCATACAGTGGAAGCTGGAGATATCTGGAGAATGTGTCAAGTGAAGGATGCACCAATTCAGGATTGGGTAAAATTAGCCGTTACTCGTTCAAGAGCATCGCAAACACCTGCTGTTTTCTGGTTGGATGAGACGCGTGCACATGATGCACAGTTGATCACTAAAGTGAACAAATACCTTCAGGATCATGATACAAATGGATTAGAGATCAAAATCATGTCTCAAATTGAGGCGACATCATACACATTGAACCGTTTGAAGAATGGAGAAGATACGATTTCAGTAACAGGAAACGTACTTCGTGATTACTTAACAGATTTATTCCCAATTCTTGAGCTAGGAACAAGCGCGAAAATGCTTTCTATCGTTCCGTTGATGAATGGAGGAGGATTGTTCGAAACAGGGGCTGGAGGATCTGCACCGAAACACGTTCAGCAGTTCAACGAAGAAAACCACTTACGTTGGGATTCATTGGGTGAATTCTTAGCATTGGCCGTTTCATTGGAACATTTGGCGGAGAAATTCGACAATCCAAAAGCTCAGGTGTTAGCGGATACATTGGATATCGCAACAGGGAAATTGTTGGTCAACAGAAAAGGACCTTCACGTAAAGTGAATGAAATTGATAACCGTGGAAGTCACTTCTACTTAGCAATGTATTGGGCAGAGGCGCTTGCATCGCAGGATACAGACGCTGATTTGAAAGCTCAATTCACAGGATTGGCAGCTGATATGGCAGGGAATGAATCGAAAATCATGGATGAGTTGAACGAAGTTCAAGGAAGCGCGATGGATATCGATGGTTACTACTTCCCAAGTGCTGAGAAAGCGGCGGATGCAATGCGACCAAGTGAGACATTCAACAACTTGTTGAGCGTTTTAGCGTAAACGAGAATAACAAAATTTAACGTCTCGACACGCCGATCCCGATAACTATTGGGATGGGATCGTCGGGACGTTTTTGTTTTTTAATTATCTTCATTCCATGAAAAAAATCACCCTGATTTGCATCCTCTCACTTTGGGCGATATGTCCAATGTTTGCGCAGTCTATTTTGGCAGATTGGGAAGGCGTGTATGAGGGTGAAATGATCATCGGGAATACTGTTCGACCAAACGATTCAGTTAAAGTGAGCTTTGAATTGACACCGCTAGAAGTTGATTCCACTTGGACTTACAGAATGACGTATCACAGCGATAAATTCGGGAAAATCGTCAAAGATTACCAGTTAACGCGTGTTGGAGACAGCAAAACAGATTTTTTACTGGACGAAAAAGATGGAATCATCATTGAAATGAGCTTGATGAATAATTGCTTCTATAGCATGTTTGAAGTGATGGATAACCTCTATTCAACTAGTTTGAGGAAGTCGGGAGACAAGCTCCATTTTGATCTCTTCTCATCGAACATGAAGGAAGGAAAAATCACAAAAAACGAAGCAGACAAGCCGGACGATATTTTTGAAGTCGCAAGCTACAAACCAGGGCTGCATCAAACGATAACTTTTACCCGAACGTCAACCAATTAATTGTACCAAAACAGGAGTTTGAACTTATATCATCATTCCATATCGCCAAAGAAACCTATGAAATTAGCCCTATTCATTTTCGCAACACTTCTACTTGTTAGCTGTGGATCAATCAAACCAGATGCTCCAGAGATCATTGTTCAGGAAGATTACGAAATTCCAAAAGCGAAGCCATCGTACATTAAAATTCCGATTAAGATCAATCTAAAGCCTTATTTCGATGAAACGGACAACAGCATCGATCGAAGTTTCAGTGGAGACGAGTCTCAATGTGAGGGGGTGAGTGTCAAATACTTATTCAATAGAAGTCCAATTAAGTTTGAAGGTGTAGGAAGTAAGTTACGATTCGATGTGGATGGAAAGTATCGCCTTTGGTTGAGCTACTGTGCGGCTTGTACGGATGTTTTTTCCAGCGAACCGTATTGCTTGACGTCGCGAATTTATGCAAGCTGTGGTGTTGGAGAACCGATGCGAAAAATACATGTAGGATATGAAACTGAAATCGGCGTAGCGAAAAATTACAAACTTAAATCAAAGACGAAGCTTAGAGAAATTAAGGCCTTGTCTCCCTGTAAAATATCAGTGTTCGAATATGACGCTACTTCTTACCTCGAGGAAGAAGTGAAGGCTATTTTGGAGGACATGGAAAAGGACATTGATAAGGAAATTGGTGCGATTGACTTACGTCCAGAGATGGAGGCAACATGGGATGCTATGGCGGAGCCGATGGATCTAGAAGGATATGGATTTCTGGAGCTGTTCCCTCAGTATTTGGCCATGGATAAAATCAAGTACAAAGGCGACACTGCTTACTTCAACGCGGTTTTGAAAGCCTATCCACGCATCTTGTCGAAACAATCAGGGAAGAAGGTGAAGGAATTACCGGATTTGACTTCTTACCGTGATCGCGAAGGCTTCGATATCAACATGGATGTCTACACACGATACGATTCATTGAGCGCTATCTTGACGCGAAACATCAGTGGTATGGAAATGGATGTAAAAGGAAAGCAAGTCATCTTTGATTCGGTTAAAATCCACGGAGCGAGCAATAAGCAATTACACATCAAATTGAATTTTTCTGGATCAAAAACAGGAGAAGTTTACCTGACAGGAACGCCTGTTTTCGCTGCTGATAGTCAATACATATCGTTTCCTGGTATTCAATTTGACATCAAATCGAAAAGTGTACTACTGAAAAGTGCTAAGTGGTTTTTTGACAAGAAAGTCACGGATTTATTGAGAAAACAGACAGAAATTGATCTTTCTCCATACATGGAAACCTTGAAAACGGAACTCAACAACAACCTCAACATGGAATTGTACGAGGGCGTTCAAATGTCCGGAAAAGTGAAGAAAATCACTGTAGAGCTCATTCAGCCAATGTCTGATCAATTGCATATTCAGATTCACAGTTTGGGGAATATCGCTGTTAAGATGGACTAACGGTTGCGCCGATTGAAAGAGTGTGAATTGAAAGATTGAAAAATTAGCTTCGCTAGAAATCAAAAAGGAGCACTCGTCATTCCGCCCTCTTCACTCCTCACTGATTTTGCATGTGAGCAGCAACTTTCGGAAAACAGTTGTAAAGCGCTTCTCCCAATTCGGGATCAAAATCCATCTTAGAAATCGCCAACTTCATACATCGCAGCCATTCTATTCTCGCTGCTTCGTCAATGGCATGTGGCGTGTGACGCATTCTCATTCGTGGATGTCCGTATTCTGAAGAGTAAAGTTGAGGTCCACCCAAAAATTGCGTCAAAAACCGGTATTGTTTATCACGAATGGTAGATTGATCATTGGTGAATAAATGAGAGATGGAGGAATCATTGAATACGATGTCGTAAAAAGTATCAACGAGCTGTTTCAAAGATTCTGGTCCGATTTTAGAGTATAAGGTTTCCATAAGATGCATTAAAACAGAATTGTACAATGGGATCACTTGCTAAAACCTTGGACCTTTTGTACTTTTATCAAGCTTTATGGCAAAGATATTATTTATTATTATCCTTTTTCTACTCTCTCCCTATGCACACTCGCAAAATCAAGGGAAAAGCGCGCACTCGCTAAATAATTGCACGGGAGGGATCAATATCTTTGAGGATGGGGACTTCGTATTACAGTTTACAGGCAAAAAACCAAACGATAAAGGGGTAGAAGCATACCCATCCTTGTCAAAAGTCAATTCTGAAAACTTGATTTGGATCACGTACATTGCTCCGAAAAATGGCGATCTAACCTTCACAGCGTCAAAGAAGAAGGGATTTGTTCAGATGGTCATCTTCGAACAAGATCAAAAAGATATTTGCGGCGAGATTGCTGAAGGAAGTGCTGAAATCAAACGATTACACGTTGGTAAGGAATCATCAATGGTCGGACTGGATTATTCCATCGAAGGAGGGATCATGTATTCGCTTTCCATGAAAGAAGGTCATAAGTATCAGGTACTTTTTGCCACGGATAGTGAGATGAAGGACAAGTTGTACCTCCAATGGCGCTTTATCGTTGGAGGGAAAGATCAACCTCAAGCTAAAGCAGAATCGCAAATTGTTGATCGAAGAAACGACGATTTCGCACCCACTTTTAAGATCATCGTTCGAGACAAAGAAACACAGGATCCAATTATTGCGAACATCACCATTGAAGGCAACAAAGCTTTGGCTGGAATGTACATGGGGTCTGATTTCATGTTTAATGTTGAGCGAAATTCCAAAGTCACGATCAAATGTAACGCAGAAGGATATTTTCTGAACGATTTAGAGGAAGATGCCAGTTCGTTCGACGATCAGGAAATCGTGTTGGAATTGGAGCGAATCTCTGCAGGTCGATCCATGTCTTTAGAGGAAATAGAATTTGTCCCTGGAACAAGTAATGTAACGGCCGCATCTGAGCCAAAGCTTCGAAGATTGAAAGATTTTCTAGCGCTGAATTCTACGTTGAATGTGGAAATTCAAGGGCATGTTTTTGCTGTTGGAGATAACTCACACGCCGCCCAAAAGGTATCGGAAGCACGAGCGAAACGTGTCATGAAGTACCTTATTCAGAACGGTATTGATAAATCACGTTTGAGCGCTGTGGGATATGGAAACACGAAGCCTATCTATGAAAAACCTAAGTTCTTTTATGAAGAACAGGCGAATCGTAGGGTGGAGATTGTGGTGAAGTAAGGCAAGTTATTTCCGCGCGAATTCAATTTCTGTTCTAATGACACCAAAAAAAGTAAACCTCTCATCCAAACTGGAAACTTTCAGTGAACATTGGACGCCAAAAATCGTTGGTGAACTGAATGGACAACACGTGAAAATTGCGAAGCTCCAAGGTGAGTTCGTGATGCATAAACACGATGAAGAGGACGAACTATTTTACGTCATTGAAGGAACTTTGTTCATCGAACTAGAAGATGAAACCTTAGAATTGAACCAAGGAGAATTTGTCATCATCCCAAAAGGAGTGGAACACAAACCTTACGCTCCGGAGGAAGTTCATGTGATGTTATTCGAGCCTGCATCAACCCTCAATACGGGAGATGCTGAAAGCGATTTGAAAGTTTCCAATCCAGATAGAATCTAGAGACTTATTCTTGAATTCAAACAAGCGATTTGCATTTTCAACAAACTCTTATCTTTAGCCTAATCAATTTTGCCACCAATGAAAAAACTCATCATCTATTTGCTCGTGATCATCGGTTTAATCCTAATCTACGGTCAGTACAAGCAGTATAACCGTTTCAAACTAGAGAATTACGAATACAAAACGGCCAAAGGGATTGATTTGAACTATCACGACAAAGCTTTTTTGTTGGATTACTATGAAGCAGTTGAAGATCTCAATAATTACGTGAAGGCGCAGTGGAGTGCTAATGGAATCGATGTGAGGGTCCCGGAAGATGAGGACGAAGAAACGAAAGTGGCTGCGAAAGCATACACCAAGAAATTGGCAAATGTGAAATATTACGAGGGTCAATTGTTACAATCTAAGAAGCTCAAGAAGCAAGGAATGACGAACGCTGGTATACGCTCGTATGAAAGAAACGGAATCACATTAGAAGATAAGATCAAACAAGAACACAGAGATAAGCTATTAACGATGTTTGGGGACGTTTCCAACACCGTTAAACTTGGAGACAAGAGTGCTTTTGTGTACGAAGTTCAGGAATTGCTTAAGGCAAAAGGCGAGGAAGTCGCTGTCGATGGCGTATTCGAGACAATGACAGAAGATGCTATACGCTCATTTGAAACAAAGCAGAAACTGTATCCAGATGGGCAGTTGGATGTGTTTACCTTAGAGAAATTACTGAAATAAATTCTGGATTAATTCTACTTCAAGAAGGATCTCAACGACGATTTTAATTCGTCAGAGAAGATTTCCTTCGCTTTCGCTGGTTCCAAGATTTTCATGCTGCTGAAACTGGTCTCATCATTAGAGAGAAGCCTTGTTATCGTCTGAATCCAGCACTGTTTTAATCATGATTGATTGCGTTTCTGGATAGTATGTATAGTCGATGAAATGCTCGTCTTCTGGTGTAATTTGCGTAAAATTTCGTCCGTTCAAATCAGAATATAGAGCATCACTGGATCGAGACTGTTGTACTTTTTGTCTTCGTTGAAATCGTTTCTGACCACACGGTAAAAGATGAGGTCGCGCTCGTATTCTCTGTGAACAGCAAAGGAAAGAATGTGGAGTGAATCCAAGACTAAAGGATGCGTTTCTTGCGAGTACATATCATAAAAGAGTAGGTTTCGAATGTCGTAATCCTCTGATTTTTCATTCACGTATTCTACTGTTGCGTTGTAATCATAAACTGC
This sequence comes from Crocinitomicaceae bacterium, assembly GCA_029252405.1. Classification (GTDB taxonomy): domain Bacteria; phylum Bacteroidota; class Bacteroidia; order Flavobacteriales_D; family Crocinitomicaceae; genus UBA4466. The sequence continues at coordinate 91,719 of JAQXBM010000001.1, read as the reverse complement.
ACGATCATTCGCCGTAAACTCAATTTTATTCGCCTTCTTCTTATACGTTTGATATCCTTGAACTTGTGTTGCTTCCGACGCTTGTTCCTCTTCTTCAGGATCGATCACCTCAGGATAATAACTACTTCCCAACGGGAAAATCAACAAACTGTCCAATCCACAATCCAAAGGATCACCAATAATCAGAGCGTCAGATTTAACGGGTTTTTTTTGGTATGCGTTTCTTTGGTGTCTGAGCAAGAAGCAAGTAGACCAATTGAAAGTGCAGTGATTAGAAGGTGTTTCATAGGATCAATTTTAACGAAGGAACCATAAATCCAACGTTCGTGCAACATCCTTAACAATCATTCACAAAAAAATCCCGTCCTAATAGCTATTGGGACGGGATTGTAATTTATGTATCTCGATCGATTAGATCGTCATAATATCTCCTTCTTTCGCTTTGATCAGCTCATCAATTTTATTCGAGAACGAGTTGGTGATGTTTTGAACCTCACTTTCAGCGTCCTTTTGCATGTCTTCTGACAAACCATCGTCTTTCATTGATTTGATCATATCGATAGCATCCTTGCGGTTGTTACGCACGGCCACTTTCGCGTTTTCACCTTCCGCTTTTGCCATTTTCACGAGATCGCGTCTGCGCTCTTCGGTCAATGCTGGAACTGAAATCAATAACGACTCTCCGTTGCTCTGTGGAGCAAAACCAAGGTTCGCGTTAATAATTGCACGCATGATTTCGTTCAATAATGATTTCTCCCAAGGCTGAACAGTAATTGTTCGTGCATCCATGGTACCAACATTGGCAACTTGTTGAAGTGGAGTAGGAGAACCATAGTAATCAACCATTACCCCTTGAAGCATCGTTGGAGATGCCTTTCCAGCGCGAATTTTCAATAATTCACTGTTCAAGTGATCAATTGATTTGTTATTCGAATCTTTGAATTCGTCGTATATAAGTTCTAAATCTTCTCTCATTTTGTTATTCTTTTAACCTAAATTAGGTTTATAGTGATCAGTTACGAACAATTGTGCCAACTTGATCTCCGTTCATGACCTTGATCAAATTACCGGGCGTGTCCATGTCAAATATAATGATTGGTAAATCATTTTCCTTACAAAGTGTGAAAGCCGTCATGTCCATTACTTTCAATCCGCGTCCGTACACATCGTCAAAGCTGATCATATCGTATTTCGTCGCGTTTGGATCTTTCTCTGGATCGGCTGAGTAAACACCGTCAACGCGAGTTCCTTTCAAAATCACGTCCACATCCAATTCAATTGCTCGAAGTGATGCCGCTGAATCGGTAGTGAAATATGGGTTTCCAGTTCCTGCTCCAAAAATGACTACGCGTCCTTTTTCAAGGTGGCGCACTGCTCTTCGTCGAACGTAAGGCTCAGCGATTTCTTTCATCTCAATTGCCGATTGAAGACGTGTTTGCACTCCTTTTGATTCAAGCGCTGCCTGCAAAGCCATTGAGTTGATCATTGTCGCCAACATTCCCATGTAATCACCGTGTGTGCGATCCATTCCTCCTTCTTCTGCTTGTACACCTCGGAAGATATTTCCTCCTCCAATTACAATAGCTACTTCACATCCTGCATCCGATAATTCCTTGATTTGATCTGCGTAAGTTGCCAATCGATTGTTGTCAATCCCGAAAGATTTATCTCCCATCAACGATTCGCCGCTTAGTTTCAGGAGTATGCGTTTGTATTTCATGTACTCAATTTTGAAGTCGAGCAAATATAATGAATCTCTGTGATCCTTTTGAAGCATTTCATGGATTGATTTTAGCGATTTATTCACAATTTGGAACCATTCCTTTTAAGCGCTATTTATCGTGAAATCTATAGGTTTTAGATTACGAACTTCGACTTTCATCTCGGCTCCGCTCGATGTCCGACCAAGTCCTGGGCGAGAAGTCAATGAAAAAAAAATGTGGGACTGAGAGGTCACTGAGTGGAGCCGAAGTGCCGCAGCCCAATCAACCCATCCACTTCGCATACCACATCTGGAACATCAACAAATACCAAATCTTAAAATCGTATTCCTTTTTTCCCAAGAAGAACGCCCGTTTCAATTTAGCAACTTCATCCCAGTTCAAAATTCCCTGCTCTTTGATGTTCTTCTCAGAGACGAATTCTTCCACGAGAGGGCGCAATTCATTCATCATCCATTCCGCGATTGGAATAGCGAACCCCATTTTTGGTCGGTCCATCATTTCCTTCGGAACATATTGGTGCACGATATCGCGAAGAATGCGTTTTTTGACGCCGTTGTGGTATTTGTATTCATCTGGAAGCTGCGCAGCGTATTCAATAATTCGTTGATCTAAAAACGGTTCTCTTCCTTCCAAACTCACCGTCATAGTCGATCGATCCACCTTTTGAAGAATATCATCCAAAAGATACGTTTGATAATCCACAGCCATCATATACCCAAGCGATGAATTGGTCGTTCGATCTAAAGCGTCATTGGCGTAAGCCGTTTGAAGGATCTCGTATTCCGTATCCATCATTTTATTCATCTGATCATCCGTAAACTGCTGACTCAAACTCAACATGATGTTATGATCGGAAGGATCGCGCAAAACCATTTTCAATTTCTCGTAACGGTTGTGGAAATTGTATTTGCTTTTGAAAATCGGGATGGCGTTTGACGGAATTTTGTTCATCGTTGCGGCCGTCATTTTACGCATAAATCTTGGAATCTTGCTCAAGCGTTCGCCGTAGCGTTGCATGTAATCGTAGCGATTGTATCCGGCGAAAATCTCATCTCCAGCATCTGCACTCAAGGCAACCGTCACGTCTTTTCGCGCCATTTTACTGACAAGTGTTGTTGGGATGGCTGAAGAGTCAGCGAAGGGCTCATCAAAATTGAAGGGTAATTCTTCAATCATTTCGAGTGCTTCTTTTTGCGTACAAGTGAATTCGGTATGATCAGTTCCCAAATGCTCAGCAATTTCTTTGGCGTATGGAGCTTCGTTCAGACCAATATCTGGAACACCAATTGTGTATGTTTTTAAGCGATCTGTGCGGTCTTTTTGAAGAAGTGCGGTCACAGTAACACTGTCATAACCTCCGCTCAGAAATACACCCACAGGAACATCCGAAACCATTCTGTATTCAAAGGCAGATTGTAAAATCTTTTCCGTTTCGTGTTTTGCTTCTTCGTATGGAAGTGTCAATTTTGGCTTGTTGTACGAATCGTAAACATCCCAGTATTTGTGTTGTGAAAACTGTTTGTCGGATAAAGAGATCGTCATTGAATGTCCGGGCATCAACTTCGTGCAATGCTTAAAAATACAGTGCGGTGTTGGGACGTTTCCGTATTGCATGAAGGCAGCTACGGCACTCGGATCAATCTCTTTCTGGAAATTCTTGTGTTCGTGGAATGCTTTTAATTCTGATGCAAAAAGAAACAAGCCATCTTTCCAATAATAGAAGAACGGCTTCACTCCAGCACGATCGCGAAGACAAAAAACCTGCTCGTGTTTCGTGTCGTAAATCACGATGGCAAACATCCCAATAAATCGATCTACACATTTGTTGCCCCATTCGAGATAGGCGTGCAGAATCATTTCAGTATCTGAGCTTCCAGTGAGGGTATGACCGAGCTTGGTCAATTCATCTTTGATCTCTTGGAAATTGTAAATCTCACCGTTGAAACAGACCCAAAGGTGTTCGAATTTCATAGGTTGTTTTCCGTGATCGGATAAATCCAAGATTGCCAATCGACGATGTCCAAAGCCAATTTGTGCGTTCGGTCCTTCCAACAATTCAATGCCGTCTCCATCAGGTCCGCGGTGGGCCATGGAAGTCGTCATGCGAACCAATTCCTCTTTCGAAGTTCGCTTGTTGAAATCAATAAATCCGGTAATTCCGCACATATAGCAAAGGTAGTTATTCTAATTCTTGATGAAAGTGGCTTTGATGCTATCTCCCAAGTTGAAGAGGTTTAAGAACCAATTGGCAACATTCTTCATCGCTCGGAGGTACCATTTCTTTTCAATTCGATGTCGCAAAATCTCATCATCTGAGGTTTCCGAAACAAAGGCTTGATTGCTTTTTCCAGTGCTCGTTTTTAATCGCGTTCGACTGATACCACTTGTCACCAATGACTTTTTATTGAAACCACTTTTCGTGAAAATAGATTTCAAGGTCTTTGCTGTGAAGTATGAAAGATGATTTGGATATCCAATGACATCATACTGTCCTTTCAATTTTCGTCTCAAGTAAGAATCGAAATTCGGGGTTGAAACATAAGCTGCACCACCTTTTCTCAATATTCGCTGGATTTCATTCACAAAAGGCACCGGGTAGGAGACATGCTCGATGACTTCTATGCAAATGACAAGGTCAAAGAAATCAGTTTCGAATTGAACGTCCTCCAGTTTCCCTTTGGACATATTGATTCCTTTTTTCTCAGCGGCTTGAATCGTTTCATCTGTGAGTTCAGTACCAAAGACTTTCCATCCCTTTTTTATTGCTATTTCAGCGAAAAAGGCGCTCCCTGTTCCAACATCCAAAAGGTTTCCAGTCTTTTTCAGGTGTTCGAATCCATCGAGGATTTGCTCGTAACGTTTGGCGGTAATTGGAGAGAAAAATTCTGTGAGTTCGTATTCTGACGAGTAGTAATCTTCCAATTCTTCATTGCTTGGGATTGTCTTCGAGAAAATGAAGTTGCAGGATGAGCATTTATTCAGAAACGCGCGATTGTACTCCGGAAGTGCCTGAATTTGTGTTGAGTCACAGAGTGGACACGACTGATGTGAATTAGACATTTTCGTTCTCTATTTTAGTCAACAATTCCGCGAGAACCCTTGTCTGCATGCGTCTTGAATACGATTGAATGGCTTTTTTATTTGGTGTGATTTTCCCTTCCAATCCTGTAAATTTTTGATCGATCAACTCTTTAATCGCCAAGTACAATTCATCGGTTGATGAAGAGCAAATGCCCAATCCAGTTTCATTCAAAGTAGATTCAACGATGTCAAAATCGTTTGGGTATTGCACGATTGGCTTTTCGAAGCAAAGATATTCGTATAGTTTACTCGAAGGCACTCCTTTCATATTCGAATGGGAAATCATCAACAATGCATCTGAGTTTGCTTGGAGCTGCAGTACTTCCTCCTTTGGAATCCGATTGGTGACTGAAATTCGATCCATTATGCCTTCGGCGGAATCTTCAATTCGCTTTTTTTGGATCGGATCGTAAGCTGCTCCTGGAAAATGCAATTCGATTGGAGCGTTGTCTTCCACGATTAATCTTCGAACGACAGATAAGATATCTTCGACAGGCTGAGTAGCGTAGAGGCTTCCGTTATAGGTCAATACGAATTGGTCAGCATTTACTTTCCCTTCTGGTACTTCTAATTCGTATCCATTTAACAATACGTGACCTGGTCGATCAACAAATGCCGAAATCTTCTCGACATAATATGGCGATATGGTCGTGAAAAATTCAGCGGAGCCGACCCATTTTTTCTCGGATCTGATGCTTAATTTCTTCACGATTCTACTCAGAAAACCATCACCACTTGTTCCAACAAAGTCACTTGTGTTCCAGTCATCACGATAATCTGCGATCCATTTTACGCCCAGTTTCTTTTTCAAGTGATATCCAAACGAGAATTGATTAAAAGGAGTTCCAGTGATGACCACCGTTTCAACATCTCGATTTTCACCAATCCATTGTTTCGCTTTTTGATACAAGTTCCTCGCGGGAATGGCACGTAATGAATAGTTCTCAGCAATCAAGGAGAAAAAGGTAAACGCACGACTCACTTTTTGAAAACGGGAGCCTGATAATCGTGTGTACAGTTTGTCTCGAAATGACGACTTGTAAGGCATATAAAGCACTTCATAGCGATCATTTTTTTCATGAATAACTTCGTCCTTGCTCGAAAGAAGTGCGTCTTCAGGTGTTTTTACCTCTTGATCCCATCGCCGAGTAATGATCGTTGGATAATATCCATGCTCGCTGAGGTAATTTGCCCAACCTTGAGCCCTTTGGCCAGCAGTTAGATTGCATGGCGGGAAGAAGTAGGATATGATGAGTACTTTTTTCAAAAAAGTCGTGTGATCAACTATATTGCGTTAATTTGTGTTGCTAAATTACTTTAAAAATCGGATTGAAACAGAAGAAACTCATACTATTGACCTCGGAATTTCCTTATGGAAACGGCGAAACTTTTTTGGAAACCGAAATTGAGTTTTTAGCGAAAGAGTTTAATGAAGTAATTATATTCTCGAGTGCCCGATCAACAGAGAAGAAGCGGAGCCTTCCTGAAAATGTGACAAGCCAATTGTTTTCTACGCAGCTCTCAACTTTTGATAAAGTCAAAGCGTTATTTACAGCGTTTTCGGTAGAGTACAAAGCTGAAAAGAAGCGTGTACGTGGAACATACAATCTTGACTGGACCAAAGGCATCCGAAATACGATGTTGATCTCACTGTTTACAGCGAAGCGATGGGAAAAGAGATTAAGCGACCTTGTTGAAGATTCAGGTGACGTTGAGCTTACTTTTTACAGTTATTGGTGCACTGATACTACCATTGGATTGTCACTCTTGCAAAAATCCAATCCGAGGATCAGAACCTTTTCTCGTGCTCACGGCTGGGATTTGTATTTCGAGGCGACAAGTTTTCAGTATCAGCCATTTCGAGCGTTAATTACAGAGAATTTGTCGGGATTATTTCCCATTTCGGAAATCGGTAAGGATTATGTCCAAGAGAGATGGAAGGTCGAACCAAAGCAAATTCAAGTTGCTCGTTTGGGTACGCACGAACAGAAGAATCATCCTCAAAAACCGGTTAAAAATAGACTCGTTAGCTGTTCAAATCTAGTTCCCCTGAAACGTGTTGAGTTAATTGCAAAAGCACTTTCCAAAACTGATTTGGACTTAGAATGGTTTCATTTTGGAGACGGAGTTGAGATGCAAAAGGTGCAGTCGATTGTCGATGCCATTCCTTCGAACATTGATGTTCACTTGCTGGGGCATAAATCAAATAGTGAAGTACTCACTTGGTATGGAGAAAATGCGCCGAGTTTATTTGTGAACGTGAGCACAACGGAAGGTGTTCCCGTATCAATAATGGAGGCAATGTCCTTTGGAATACCCGTCATGGCAACGAATGTGGGAGGGACAAGTGAAATCGTCAATTCTGAGAATGGAGAATTATTGCCTGCGGATTTGTCAGCCGAACTATTAACTGAACGCATTGAGGAATTCTTTCAGTCTTCAGAAGAGATCAGAATTAATATGGGCAAAGCGGCTTTTGATACGTGGCAATCAAAGTACAATGCCGCGAAGAATTATGCAGAATTCGCAAAGACCTTAGCAGCTAGATCTTAATCCAAAATCGATTGATAGAAATCAATCATTTCCTTCATTTTCAGAGTCGCATCAAACTGTTTTGAAAATTCTTTCGCGTAGTTAGAAATCTCCCCGTATTTTTTTTGGTCTGAGGCATACTCGATAATCTTGTCTGCATATTTTTCGGCATCCTGTTCGAAGAAAAGAAATCCATTTTTGTCTCGTTCGATGATGTCACGATTTCCTTTCCCATCTAACGTAACAATTGGTAATCCAGATGCCATTGCTTCTAAGAAAACCAGTCCAAAAGGCTCGTAATAGGCCGAGTGGATGTAGATATCAGATTCCTTGTACAATTGATCAACGATGTGAGAAACACCAGGCGCTTCCACACAATCTGTTAGTTGCATTTCTTCGATTTTCTCAAGGACCATTTCACGACATTCGCCGACTCCAACGAGCTTTAAATGAAAATTGAAACCTTTCTTTTTCAGTTCCTTAGCTACATTCAGAAGGAAAAGCTGATTCTTTTTGGGTTGAAAAGAGCCAACGTTGATGAGTTCGATTCGCTCTTTCTTGGAAATATCTCGAATTTCTGGATTGAAAAAGCCTTTAAAATTGAAGCCATACTGGATCAGCGTGACGTTTTTCGCTGTTCTTGACGGCAAAACTCGCTTGTAGTACTCATCCGTATGCGAAGAGTTCGAGATGAAGTAGGTATCGGTCTTTTTGTACTTTTTCCTAACGAGCATCGATCCTTCGAGGAAATTCAGGAATTTCGTCTTGTTGAAGAGCATGCTCAGCTTAAATTTCTGCAGCTGAATCATGTTATCGTGACCATGCGTAACGTACTTGATTTTCGGATCAACGTAATAACTCGTGATGAACTCACCCAAAAAACGATGACTGTGAATGATATCCGGTTTAAATTCGTCCAGCAGTCGTTTCAACTCAGGATTGGAGTTCTTTCCGAATAGGGTAAAGGTCTGATAATTTAGGTTGACAACAGGTATGTCCTTTGTGTGTTCCTTGTATTGATTGTTGTCGAATAATGATCCAACGATGTACTCGATGTTATCGTGGTTATTCAACTCATTGCACAGATCAACGAGGTAGCGTTCAGCTCCTCCCTTCCCCAAATCGGTCGTTAGAAATAGCACCTTAATATTTTCCATACGAACGAAGTTTGCGCCATCTCGGGAGTACGCGATACATGATTTGAACAAAAGCAAAGTGAAGTGGAGTTAAGGTTTTTTTCCACTTCTTCGCGTATTGACCAAAAATCGGTTCTTTGGTCAATTGAAAGAGAGCTTCGAGTTGAAGCACGTGTACATTTTTCTGATAATAGTAACGTACGAGCTCTTTTTTGTAGAGATCATAGTACGACCAATATCCCGCGTCGTATCTATGAAGGTTCGCTTTCAAAGTCTCAATACAGGCGAAAATATCCGCTTTCACCACTTTGTCCCCCGTTACGCGGTAGAGATCGTAGAGACCAAAAATGGTATAAATGAATCCATTTAAAACGTAGGATGGAGGAGAGGACGGGTATTCCTCAAACCACAAATATCCATTCTCATCTGTTCTGCGCAGCGAGTGAGGATCATCCTCAACCTGAAGGAATTTGTAGGCTTTTTGCGCTACTTCCAAATGTTTCGGGTCGTTGGATATTTGATAAAACCTTAAAAACAGACTCATAATTTCCCCCTGAGCCATAGCACTCGCCCATGGAGCCTCAAGCTTGTAGCTTTCATTTTTGGAGTGATGAAACCACACGAAAGAATCTTTGTATTCGGTTTTCAATTCGTCGAGTTTCTCAATGCATGCACGCAAAGTAGCTAAGGATTCGTCTTTTTTTAAAGAAAGATATTCTGTGTGCTGAATGAACCCGTATTGCGCAATATTAACGGGAAAGTACGCCAAGTTTCCATCCGGTGTTTGAACCATTGGCACGCCATTATCATCGAAAGTACCGTTGTAGATGTTCCCTGTGTAATTCACGATTGCGGGACGCATGTCAATGTAGTATCCTCCGAGTTCCTTTTCCAAAGAAATATCACCAAGTTTTAGGGACAGCGACCTACTTTCCTCTTTGTGCTTCATCCCTTCTCAGCTGGTTTAAGAGGGTGAATCCCACGGTTTGATATTTCTATGCCCTTTTCAATGTCTTCTTTCGATGCAAAAACAATCTGATCCATTGCTTTCCAAGGTGCTTCAGTACCGTCGTGCCTCCATTGACTGGATTTGAAATTCATGAAATGAATATACATAAAGTTTCGATCATCTCTGGTGTTCGTTACGACTCCATTTTTGTAGAACCAGTTACTCGGTTGATCGCTGTGTAAACTCCCGTCAATCCAAGGCATCGCGACAAAAGGCGTGGTATATTGCTCTTTGAAATAAAGCCGTTTCATTTTCCGTTTTCTTAGTCCAGAAAAGAACGATTTAATCCAAGGCATTTTCAGTTTTTCACTCAGTTTATCCCAAAATGTCATCTGAAGAGCATTCGTCATTCCATGTTCGTCAATTCCAACGAATTCAGGGTTCAACAATGCCTTTTTCCAGTCATAAACCTTGTATCCCAATTCACGGAATTCTTGCGTATTCCTGAGAAGTGCACAATGTCCAGCAAGTCTTATTTCGTGTGAAGATAGTGCATCGTGACTGGACAATATTTCATCGGTATAAAAACTTCGTATATCACCAAAAAGTATGTCAACATCGGTCCAACCGTAAAAGTCATATCCTTCAATGATATCGGCATGAATGACTCCAAAAAACGGTCGCAAATCGCAAATTTTGTAGGGATTTGGAATGTTGATAGATACACCCAATATGGACTGCGCATCATTCACATATTTTTCGAAAGTTGAAGTGTGGAAAAAGACATTTTTTGCCTTTGTGACTGTTGTGTCGCAGTCGGTGATAAAATGGAAGTCTATTGTAGGATTTCGCTCGATGGAATCAACATAGAGGTCCATCCACTCAGGCCATTTCCCAAAATAAGGTATGAGGAATGCTATTTTAGACATGAGGTATGAATTCCAATTGTTAATTCACCAGAATAGAAGAGCTCGAATTGTTGTTTCAAGATTCCTTCAATGTCTTCTCTGCATTCAAATTCGTCGTGTATTTCGATTGCAATTACTTTGACTTTTTGCAGCCAACTTAAATCGGCTTCAGCATTGAAAATTTCCTTTTCGCCACCTTCAACATCTATTTTCAAAAAGTCAATGTTTGCGAGTTGGTGCTCTTCCATCAGTGAATTGATCGAAGTAACTTCGAAAAGTTTTTCGGCTTCATTTGTCGTTTCTTCAAGGCGAAAGGACCAAGCTTGTCCATCACGAAAAGAGTGATCTGGCTTGAGAAATGTGTTTTTGTTCCAAAGCCCTTTTTGATGCAGAATGACATGATCAAGATTGTTCAAATCCATGTTCAGCTTCAGTCGACGGAAGGTTTCCGTGTTCGGCTCAAGCGCAATCAATTGCATGTTCTTGTAGAAATGTGAAAGGTAAATGGCTGTGTAGCCAACATTGGCACCAGCATCAATAACCGTCTTTACTTCAATGTTGTGCTTTGACATCAACTCCGTGACATATTGGTATTCTTCTTCAACCATAATTTGATTGAAAACATCCGAATCAGATGAGATTTCGTCAATTGCGAACGCGTATTTTGTGTCCTTGATTGGGTATTGGAAGGTAATGAGTCCGTCTTTCTTTTCAATCGAGATGCCCTTGCCTTGAAGCCATCCAAGGAAATCATAGGTGTGTTTGAGGCCTTTTGGGACTGAATTGACAAGTTTTGATCCCAAGCTATATTTCAGAACTCGAAACTTGTTCCCGAATGATAAAACTTTAAACGCTCCTAAACCCATTATTTTCTATTTTGCTTTCGCGGATGGAAGTACCAACAGCTCTGAACGTGTGTTTATTCAATTTCAAAGGTTTTGAAAATCTTACCGACAAACTTCGTCTGATTCGTGAAAATTGTCTGACTATCAACACTAATGCTTACCACCCCTTCAACATAGTCATATTCAATGACATTTGAACTCAAGTGCGCATTAATCGAGTACGTACCTTTGGTTAAATTTAAGTCATTTATGAGGAAAGTGGCCTTGTTGGTCTCAGCGAAGGTCTCCGCGTAATCTATTGCGGTAGAGTTGAAATGATACAGGCAATTGTTCATTTCATCCATGATGAATATCGCAATGTGTACCTTCTTCCCAATTGTTGATTCCTCTAACGTACGTGAGAGAACTTCCACTTCCAATGAATCGATAGGAGAGAGGAGGCTTTTGTTGATTGATATCTTTTCAATTACCGCAAATTTGTTTCCGCGCGGTCTTTTGGAATAATCGGAAACGTCGTAGTTCAATTCGTCCGAGTAGAAAGCTTGGGTATATTTTGAAATCGTTTCTTTGATGTCTCCGGTGAAGATTATCTTTCCCTCTTGCAGCAGCGCTCCTTTGTTGCAAAGGTTCTTCACAGCTCCTAAATCGTGGCTTACGAAGATCACCGTTCTGCCTTCTCCCGCTACATCCTTCATTTTTCCGATGCACTTCTTCTGGAATTCGTCATCACCAACGGCAAGCACTTCATCAATAATCAATATTTCGGGTTCCAAATGCGCAGCTACTGCAAATGCCAAGCGAACATACATTCCTGAGGAATATCGCTTAACGGGAGTGTCTATAAATTTCCCAATTCCAGAGAAATCAACAATTTCATCAAATTTCGCTGCTACTTCTTTGCGGGTCATTCCCAGAATGGTTCCGTTGAGAAAGATGTTTTCACGACCGGTAAGTTCGGGATGAAACCCAGTTCCAACTTCAAGCAGAGAGGCAACTCTACCGTTAATTTCTATTCGACCTGTGGTAGGTCGTGTAATTTGCGATAATACCTTGAGCAGCGTACTTTTTCCAGCACCATTTTTTCCAATGATACCAATTACGTCTCCATTTTGAATTTCAAGATCGATATCTCTGAGCGCCCAAAATTCCTCATCTGAAGAGTTCCCTGTTTTCAAAATAGAAGAGAGTGTTCCTCGCAAGGAAGTATCCTTCTTTTTACCAATTAAGTAGCGTTTCGAAAGATTTTTAATGCTGATCGCTATGTTTCCAGAACTAGACATAATCGGCCATGTTTTTCTCGACTTTCGTGAAATAAAGCACGCCTGTTACAAATATGAAAAGGATCATTACAATGGATATCCACATCGCGGTTCCTGGAGGTTCTCCTCCGAACAAACTCCACCTAAAACCTTGAACAATACCTGCCATCGGATTTAAAAAGTAGATGTTTGCCGCCCAATCAGGTAAGGTTTTCGTTACGTATTCGGCTGGGTAGGCTATTGGTGTGACATACAATCCGATTTGTACAATAAATGGGACGATGTGCTTAAAATCACGGAAGCGCACGGTTAGTGCACTCAACCAGATTCCGACACCAAGTGCGGCAATCATTCCAAGAAGAATAAATACAGGCGTTATCCACGCATTTGCTGATGGAGAAACTTGATAATAAATCATCAACCCAATTAAAATGAGGATTGAGATGCCTAAATCAATTAAACCTACGACGGCTTTGGATAACGGGATAATGAGACGTGGAAAGTAAATCTTTTTAACCATCTCCTGAGATGCAATGATCGAGTCACCAGAATTCGTCATTACGTAGCTGAAATAGGACCAAACACTCATCCCCGCAGAGATAAAGAGTAAGCCTGGCACTGGAGTCTCAATACCAGCAAATTTTGTAAAAACGAGTGATAGTAGGAGTATTGTGACCACTGGTTGTACGATTGCCCACAACAAACCTATCGAAGTTTGTGCATAACGAACGCGGAAATCACGCCAGCTTAAGGTGAAAAACAAGTCTCGGTACCTGTACAGTTCCTTTAGATTGGGTAACCTGTTCGATTTACTCGCATCGATAATGATTTTTGTCATCTAATTTACTCTAATAGTGTACCAAAAGTAATGAATTATTGCTGGAGTTAATGACTTACGGATCAATCAGTGTTTTCTCAACTTTTGGCTTGATTGAAAGTAGAATAATCATGAACGGAAGTAATGGAGCTCTTAGTCGGACAAGAACACCAAAAAGTCCTGAAGTCAAACCAGTAACGAATGCCATAATTAATACAAATGAGAGCGCGAATAATAAGATTTCCTTATTCTGAATTTGTCGAATTTTGTGCCTCAAGTCTTTCGAAACAAACAGGTAAAGCAGATAAATGAAAAGTGAGCTTTCAAGTCCGTTAAAAATCAATGATGGCGAAAGGGATTCCCATATGAAAGGGCGAAATATTCCTGCGATAATAGCTAAAGGACTGGCTCTCAAAAGGCCTAACGGCGTATATTCGATCTCTCCAATGCTGTATTTGTTCTCTCCGTAAGTCACATTGGTCGCGAAATCTCGTTGTGTTATTGCTGCCTCTTGAAAGATTGAGTTTTCCTCCAAGAATTGAGATTCCGAACTACTCGAAAGTGTTTGGGTTAGAACGAAAAAGCCAACAATGATAATACCGAACCGAATGAATATGGTGGCCTGACCACTGCTCGAAACCCTCTTCGCGATGGCGGAACTATAAGCGAGGACTAGCGCCAAAATGGTAACGTACAAAACAACTGAGCGAATATGATAGACCATTAGCGCCATAATCACGAACATGATGATCGCACGAATTCTTTTTTTTGAGTAATTAGTGATTATTATGAAGCCGTTGTGAACAAGAAGTAAAACTCCGATGTAGACCAATGAATCCTTTGAAATTCCTGTACACCAGAAGTTTACAGAAGGCAAGAACAACAGTCCAATTGCGAGATATCCTTCACGAACAATGTTCATGCTTCTCACTTGAGTGAATAACTTGAAAGAAGCCGAAGCGACGAAATACGAAAGGAGCAAGGTAGTTGCTAAGAAACTCTTAAACGTAAAGAAGGATAAAACTGAAGTGATCTTACATACCAAAAATCCCTCTGGCTCTCTGTAAATCCAACGAGGCGGATATCCCGTACGCGCGTTAAAGAATTGGGACATGGATTGATCAGTAGGAGTTGTGAATAGCTGTTCAAAATATAAGCCCGGATCTTCGAGAAATAGGTTGTTCAAGGTAGTCGTCCCTTCAAAATAGGCGATGGTATCGCCACCATGTAGTGCGAGGATGTAGAATAAAGCGAAAGCAAGACTGAAAAAGAGTTTGACGTACACGTTGTACATGTAGTATTTCCCAGCTTCTCCGGGGTATCGGCCTTTTCTAATTTGGGAAACAACCAATATAATCATCAGCCACAATAATGCGGGCAGTAGCTGAAATAGACTAAAGTAGTTGGTCTCCAATAGTTGTTTTTATGTGAATGTTACGCAGAAATCACGATTTTGTTCAGCTTTTAGACAGAACTTCATGAATTATTGATGATGATACGGTTCGCCTTTCAAAATGGTCAGTGCGCGATAAATCTGTTCAATAAAAAATAATCGAACCATTTGATGCGAGAAGGTCATCTCAGAAAGACTAATTTTCCCATTTGCTCTGCTGTAGACTTCGTCCGAAAATCCATACGCTCCTCCAACGACAAAAGCAATCGATTTCCCTCCCTGATTGAACTTTTTCTGAAGAAATTTCGAAAAGCCAACTGAATTGAATGATTTTCCGTTTTCATCGAGCAGAATGAGCTGTGTTGATCGGTCGACCTTGGCTAGAATCAATTTTCCCTCTTCCGTTTTGATTTGATCTTCCCTCAATTTTTTCGCGTTTTTCAACTCTAGAATCTCAATCTTTTCGAAGGAGCAATAATGCTTCAATCGTTTCAGATATTCCGATTCTCCCTCCTTCAAATAGGCGCGTTCTGTTTTACCAACACAGATCAATTGTATTTTCATGCCTCAAATTTACAATTATTCATAGTTGAGAAAAGTGTATCTTTCGGCATAAAGTTTGTTGTTAGTTCGAAAAACGTATCAATATGAATCTGATATTTTCTTTACTCGCGTCGCT
The DNA here is from genome assembly GCA_029252405.1 of Crocinitomicaceae bacterium. Taxonomy (GTDB): domain Bacteria; phylum Bacteroidota; class Bacteroidia; order Flavobacteriales_D; family Crocinitomicaceae; genus UBA4466. The sequence continues at coordinate 76,396 of JAQXBM010000001.1, read as the reverse complement.
TGTGTTGTCGATGAACATGTATACACAGGTTCCTTACTCGACGATCGAGAAATCTTTTGAGGCCAATGATGCCAAAGGAATCGTTACGCTGGGTAAAAGTAAATTATTGATAAATGTTTTAGGCAAAGAGGACGCTTACAGTCAATCGCAAGCGAAATTGATCCTTCAAGACTTCATGTCCAAGAATCAATGCAGCTCATTTGAATTCATTTTTAAGGGAAAAGAATCGAACAACGGTAGCTTTGCCATTGCCAATTACAAGTCCCGATCTGACAAGTTTAGGGTCACGATGTATTTCAAGAAGGAGCAAGGTTCTTATAAAATTGAAAGTTTAACCATCGAACGCGATTAGCGATTAGGCGCGTAACTTCATCGAATAAATCTGCATTCCACCCTCATCGAATCCTCAGAATCTCTATCTTTGAATTATGATAGATGAAATTATTGAAAACGCATTTCGCGAAGACATTGGAGATGGAGATCATTCAACACTTTCGTGTGTTCCAGAGGATGGAATAGGAACGGCTCGCTTGTTAGTGAAAGACAACGGAATTATCGCTGGAGTCGAGTTAGCCGAGAAAATTTTCAAAAAATACGATCCAAATCTTGAAATCGAAGTGTTCATCAACGATGGTGAGCCGGTGAAGTACGGAGATATTGCATTTATCGTGAAGGGTGCGTCCCGGTCAATCTTAAGCACAGAACGACTCGTGTTGAATTTCATGCAGAGAATGAGTGGGATTGCTACACAAACCAGTAAAATCGTCAAGCTCATCGAGGGAACATCTGTCAAATTGTTAGACACCCGAAAAACAACGCCAGGGATCCGATATATGGAGAAATGGGCGGTTCGAATAGGTGGAGGACATAATCATCGTTTCGCGCTGTATGATATGATCATGTTGAAAGACAATCATGTGGATTACGCAGGTGGTATTCGACCAGCCATTGAAAAGGCGAATCAGTATTTGGCGGATACGGGAAAATCATTGAAAATTGAGATCGAAGTTCGAAACGAAGATGAATTGAAGCAGGTGCTTCAAGTTGGAAACGTTGATCGAATTATGTTGGATAATTTCTCACCGGAACGAATTGTCGAAGCATTGAAAACTATTCCTGACACTTATGAAGTGGAGGCTTCAGGTGGGATTACGATTGATACAATTCGAGGCTACGCTGAAACGGGAGTAGATTACATCTCTGTTGGTGCATTGACACACAGCTTCCAAAGTTTGGACATGTCGCTCAAGGCAGTCTATGAATGATTTCTTGGGTCGTCAAGAACATCCGAGTTGTCAGATTTACCCGAAATCAATGTAGGACTGAGGAAATAAGAAATTCCAGTAATGCCTAATCCTGCAATCACAATGAGCCTATTGTAAGGCCAGTGCATGAATTGAAAAATCAAGCCGACAAATAATACGAGACTTCCAAACCAGAACACGAAGTTGAACGCCGGGTTGTTTTTGTTTTTACCAGAAGATTGAAAACTGAATAAATTCAAGACGAGCGCAGTTGCACCAGCAACCATAAAAATGATTCGAGCAGTTGGAATCGAGATATATTGATTCCCAACACGAGCAAAAAGTACAATCGCCATCAAGAAGGCAATGGCAAAACAAACACTAGCAATCCGTTTTATTATCATACCCTAAACTAAGAATTAATCGCTTAGTGATATGTTAATATTTGAAAAGTCCTAAACATAAGTTTGTGAAGTTATCAATCAATATTTGCCGAAAATTAAACTTTGGAACGCATTTTGAATAGAATCAGATATAACCAGAAAGAAGTGACTACAATTGATTCTTTCACAAAAACAGAAATATGAAAAGTTTAGCAATTATAGGAATGATGTTTTGTTCGCTTGGATTGTTTGCACAAGAATCATCAAGTGTAGATTCTCCAAAGAAAGAAAAAGTATGTGCGATCGATCGAGGTCAAGCAGAAAACAAGACAAATATTAAATTGGCACCAATGCGACATGTTGATGCTCGTAAAACGAGTGTGCGTTGTGGAAAAGCGAAACCTGTGAGTCGAGCGTTTGTGAAAGAAGAAAAAATGATTGTTCCCTTGACAAAGAAAAATGTGAAGGTTGATGCAAAAATGTAAATCGACTTAAAAAATACTGCAAGCGATCCAGCGATGATGTTAGTCAGAGTTGGGTCGCTTTTTTATTTTGACACCTTAAACTCTTTAATATCCAACAAAAAGTCGAGGTCCTCTTCAAGTTTGTTTCCGATGACGATCACATTTGCTCCAGCAGTTCGAAGCTCTTCCATTTCTTCCAATGATCGAATTCCTCCTCCAACAACAATCGGATTACCCAAAGGTGATAAAGTTTGAATCACTGACGGCGGGATACTCTCTTTCGCTCCACTACCAGCATCTAAATAAATCAATTTCTTCCCTTGTAAAACTCCCGCTTTGGCTGTGTTCAATATTATTGATTCGTGATCACGCGGAATTGGCGTAGTCTGACTGACATAAGCCACCGATGACAAATTTCCGCCATCAACTAAAATATACGCGGTAGGTATAACCTCCACATCCATTGCATACACTTCCTGCGCCGATTGGACATGATGTCCTATTAAGTAGTCTGGATTTCTTCCTGAAATCAAACTCAAATAGAGTAGGGCGTCCGCTTTTTCAGATATTTGATTCGAATCGCCTGGAAAAATTACCAAAGGAAGAGAAGAGTGTGATTGGATGTAATCAATTACAGTTTTGAAATCTTCTCGCAAAACCGTGCTTCCTCCAACGAACAAATAATCAATGTTGGCAAACGCTGTTTTTTTCAGCAAGGCATCCAATTCATTTAAATCGGAATACTTGTCTGGATCAATGAGCACTGCCACCTGACCTAACTTTTCTTTAAACTGATTAAGTATGTTACTCGATTCGTTCAATTGCACTGTTATTTATAGAAACTACCGTTCCGTTGTGATCAAAGATATCTAATTGAACCGAAAGTGTGTGATCCGGATTGATGATTTGACCTTGCCAATCACCAGAAGCTGTTTTCGAAAGAATCAGTTCCTCTTTAAAGATGATCTTTTTTCTTCCCGCCAATTTATAGAGCGCTTCTTTTGCCGACCAAACGCGGGTCATCTCTAATTTATGATTCGCATCGAATGAATTCCGCTCAATTGGCGCCAAAAACTTGGGGACGATATCAAGGATGTTTCCGCGTGGAGTTTCCAAATCGAGACCAACCATATAGCCTTTGTTAAAAGCCAAGCCAACCAAATGAGAAGAGTGACTGATTGAGATGAATCCGACTCCTATTATAGAAGGTGCGCCAATTTCATTATACTGTATATGTTGATCGCCGAGAATCCGCTTTCTCAAAATGCGCGTAGCGATAAATTCTCTTCTTCTTCGAATATGCCCGAAAGTCAGGAAACGTGCATGTTCAACATCCGAAAGGTGGTCCGTATATTCAGTAGGTTCGAAATCATCGTAATCCATAAGGTGGATTTCTGTTGAACCGCTTGAAATTTGCCAAAAGTTGAAATTGTCCATGCCTTGCAAAGGAACAAAATTCTATGGTTAAATAGCTAGACGTGTATATTTGAAATGAAATTCGAAGATTACTGTATTTCTGGCTCGGTTAAAAGTTCATACATTTGTTAAATAAGGTTAAGCAAAAATCATTTTAATTTTTATTAACAATTACGGGAGTGAACACGAATTTTTCTATATTTACGGGCTTTCTAGGAGGAAAACGATTTAAAAACAAACTATACTTATGTTACGAAAACTTAGCTTAGTGTTAGTAAGCATCTTGCTTACAATGTCTTATGGGTTTTCTCAGACAGGACTTGGAACCCTCAAAGGGGTGGTTTCAGATGCAGCGTCGGGAGAACCTATTCCATTTGCCAAAGTTGTCATTAAGACTGGCGACAATATTAAAGCTGGAGCGGAAACCGATTTTGACGGTAAGTTCCAGATTAACTCAGTTACGGCTGGTGCCTACGATGTAGAGATCAGTAACGAGGTTGAGGGGTACAAACCACAAAGGATTGAAGGAGTGAAGATCACTTCTGAACAAATCACTTTCTTGGATGATATCTCTTTATCTAAAGCAGACGATGTTTTAGAGGTTGAAGAAGTTGAGGTTATTGCCTACAAAGTTCCTTTGATCAATAAAGATGGTGGAGCTTCAGGTGAAACTGTAACAAGAGAGGATATCGCGAAACTTCCAGTGCGTTCAGCAGCAGGTGTTGCAGGAACAGTAGGGGGTGTAGGTGTGAATGAAGGTTCTGGAGCACTAAGTGTTCGTGGTTCTCGTTCAGACGCAACATACTTCTATATTGATGGGATTAAAGTTCGTGGATCATCAAACCTCCCGAAATCAGCAATTGAAGAGGTGAAGGTAATTACTGGAGGTTTACCAGCGAACTACGGGGATGCAACGGGAGGTATTATCTCGGTAACAACTCGTGGACCATCTGCACAATACTTCGGTAGTATAGAGGGTGTAACTTCTGGTTTCTACTTCAATGGTGCTGATCCTGATGGTTACGACGGAAAAGTTTTCGGTTTAGACAAATATGGATACAACCTTGTAGAGGGAATGTTCTCTGGTCCACTTTGGATGCAGAAAGATTCACTTGGAAACAAAAAGAAACCACGTTTAGGATTCTTAGTTTCTGCAAACCTTACAGATCGATTGGACGGACGTCCGCTTGCAGATGGTGGTTGGAGAGTTAAGAAAGAAGTTCGCGATGAGCTTTTGGTTAACCCACTTCGTCCTACTTCTACAGGAACAGGAACATATCACAATGCGAACTTCTTAAGAACAGATGATTTCGAGAAAGTTGCATGGAGAATGAATGCTCGTAACACAAATATGTCAGCGCAAGCTAAAATTGACGTGAATACAGGGCCATCGGTCAACCTTTCTTTTGGTGGATCACTTAACTATTCATTCGGTAACAACTATTCATACGGAGGTTCTCTTTTAAACTTCCAAAACTTCGGAGCATTTAAGTCTTTAGATTGGCGTGTGTTTGGTCGTTTGACTCAACGTTTCACGAACAATACAGAAGGATCTAGTTCTAAAATCAGAAGAGCCAACTACAGTATTATGGTTGACTTCTCGAAAACGAAAGATGATTTCTTCGATCCGAAACACCAATTCAACATTTTCAACTACGGACACGTAGGTACGTATCAAACGACACGTCAACCTTCTTACGTTTTTGATTCTGAACAAAACATTTACGTTCATGATGGATTCCGTGATGTAGTAGTAGACTTTACTCCATCTGAAACGAATTCAGCATTGGCTGCAATTACTGAGCAGTACTACAACATCTACGCTGATAGCCCAGAAGGGAATTACGAGAACTTATTGCAAATCCAACAAGGAAACGCATTGAGAAACGGTGATATTCCTCAAAGCGTTTACGGACTTTGGAACAACATCGGAACTCCATACAACTTCTTCGGTAAAACAGAGAACGATCAGTTCCGTGTTACAGGATCTGGTTCTGTAAACATCGGTGATCACGCAATCTCTTTAGGATTTGAGTACGAGCAACGTTGGGATAGAGGTTGGACTTCTGGAACAACAACTGGTGGAGGTACACAGGGACCAATTGGAATTTGGACAATTGCACGTCAGTTAGCAAACTTCCACATCACTGAGTTAGATACTTCATCTGCATATGTAACAGATGCAGGTTCATTCAAACGTGTTACCTACGATCGTTTGAACACAGGTTACGCTTCTCAGTCAGGTACTGGTGAGTACGGTGGGGCTCAAAACAACGACAACCAATCTTTCTTCGATTACAACTTGAGAGAGTACTTATTCAACAACGGATGGATTGGTACTGGTGGAGAAGGAAATGAGTTCATTGATATTGATCAGTACGATCCAAATATCTACTCATTCGATATGTTCTCTCCAGATGAATTGTTGAACAGTGGTAACTCTTTTGTTTCTTACTGGGGATACGATCACACAGGACAGAAAGTTAGTGGAGCAACTGATATCAACAAGTACTTCAACGAATTTGATGACAATGGAAACTACAAGCGTTTTGTAGGTGCATTCCAACCAATTTATATGGCTGGTTATGTAATGGACAAATTTGCATTCCGCGATATCGTATTCAACGTTGGTGTTCGTGTCGATGTATTCGATGCCAACCAACCGGTATTGAAAGATCCATGGTTATTCTACTCTGCAAGAACAGTTGCTGAGGCGAAAACAGAATTGGCAAACAACTCTTCATTGACTTGGATTGATATTCCAGAAGCAATGGGAGATGATTACACTGTATATGTTGATGATGTAAACAATCCAAACGCAATTAACGGATTCCGTTCAGGGCAGGTTTGGTACGATGCTGACGGTATCGAGACAGAAGATCCTTCTTCTATTCGTGGTGCTTCAGGTATCCAACCATGGTTGTTAGACCCATCGCAAGAAACGCCAACTGCAGATGCATTTGAAGATTACAAGGCACAAGTAAACGTTATGCCACGTGTATCTTTCTCATTCCCAATTTCGGATGAGGCGGCATTCTTCGCTCACTACGATATCTTAACGAAACGTCCAACTTCTGGATTCCGTTTTGATCCATTCCAATACCAATTTGTGAATAGCCGTAGTTCAATTATCAACAACTCTAACTTGAGACCAGAAACTACAGTTGATTACGAACTTGGTTTCCAACAAGTACTTTCGAAAACATCATCTTTGAAAATTTCAGCGTTCTACCGTGAGCAAAGAAATCAAGTACAGTTGCAGAACATCTTCGAAGCTTACCCAGCGACATACAGAACGTTTGGTAACAGAGATTTCGGAACTGTTAAAGGGATGACAATTGAATACGATATGCGTCGTACAGGAAACATCAGACTACGTGCAAACTACACACTTCAGTTTGCTGATGGAACTGGTTCAGATGCAACATCTGCAGCAGGTCTTGTAAATGCTGGTCTTCCTAACTTGAGAGCAATCTTCCCAGTAGCATTCGACAGACGTCATGCATTCGCTGTAACAATGGATTACCGTTACGGTTCAGGAAAAGATTACAACGGTCCTAAAATTAAGGATGCTGAAATCTTCGCAAACACTGGTTTGAACATCGTTTCTAATATCTATTCAGGTACACCATACTCATCACAACTTAACGTGTTGAACACTGGTTTGGACGGAACAACTAATGGTTCACGTTTACCATGGTCTTACCGTTTGGATATGCAGTTAGATAGAACGTTCGATTTAGAATTTGGAAAAGAAGGAAAAAAGAAAGCTACTTTCTTGAATGTTTACCTGCGTGTAACAAACTTGTTTAACCAATTCAACATCTTAAGCGTTTACCGTGCAACTGGAAACCCTGATGATGATGGTTACTTAGCAGCAGCCTTGACACAAACGGCAATTCAGAATCAATTGGACGAGCAGTCGTTCAGAGATTACTATAGCATGAACATTCAGAACCCATTCAACATTAGTTCGCCAAGAACAATTCGTTTGGGGGTTAAATTTGATTTTTAATTATTCATAAGCAAGTAAATTATGAAAAAGCAATTAATAGCAATAACGTTAGGAGCCACAGCACTTTTGTGGTCAAATAATGCCCTGTCTTATCTGGGGCCTAATGACCACAACGGTATAAACCAAGGTAACAATGGGAATACCGTGTCAACTGAGGCTAAAGGAGCGAACTGTTCGCCTGCCACGGCTAAATTGACGATGGAGTTCAATGATGTTAGCGCATTCATTGAGCAAGGAGGTAGTATGTTCCAAGACCGGCAGAACTCTGTTGCAGCTTATGAGGTTCCTAAAGGAAGTGGATTAAGAGCAATTTATGCTGGAGCCCTTTGGATGGGTGGTACTGATGTAAACGGTCAGTTGAAATTGGCAGCGATTCGATTCCGTAGTGGAAACGATTTCTGGCCTGGGCCGTTGACAGTTAATCCAGGATCTGGAAACTACAATCCTAACCAACCAGTTGGTGATGATGCAGTTCGTGACTTTGGTGGTGCCAACATCGATCCTGAGCAGTGTACTGCTTATGATGAATTCTACACGATTAGAAAAGCTGAAGTTATTCAGTTCAACATCTGGTGGGAATGTGCAAACGGTGTTACAACGGAAGGATGTGCTGAAGTTCAGCAACCATCAGCAGATATCTTAAACAGAATTTATGAGTGGCCAGCACACGGAGACGTGAGTTTGCAACAAGATTACTACTTGGCTCCTTTCTATGACCGTGATGGTGATGGAAACTACGATCCAATTTCTCAAGGAGATCACCCATGGTACGATGACATTCTCGGTAGAGATGATATCATTTGTGGTGTTGATCGTAGAATCTCTTTGTTTGGTGATGAGACTCACTGGTGGGTATTCAACGATAAAGGAAACATTCACACGGAAACGGGTGGTGATCCAATTGGTATGGAGATTCGTGCACAAGCCTTTGCTTTTGCAACTACGGATGAAGTGAACAGAATGACTTTCTACAACTACGAGTTAATTAACCGTGGAACACAGACTCTATTTAACACATACTTCTCACAATACATGGATGTGGATATCGGAGGAGCTCCTGATGATTACGCAGGGTGTGACGTATCGCGTGGTTTAGGATACATCTTCAATGGTGACTTGAACGATGAAACGGCAAACGGAAGTACAGGTTATGGAGAAAATCCTCCTGCTATCGGAGTCGATTTCTTCGAGGGACCTTACCAAGATGCCGATCAAAAAGATAACGTAGGACCTTACTTCGATTCAATCGCAGATTCAATCGTTACTCCAACAGTACTTGACGCTATCAACGATGGTGGAATTGTTTACCAAGGTATTGGTGTAGGTTACAACGATAACATTGTAGATAATGAGCGTTACGGTATGAGAGGGTTTACCTACTATACTAACGGTGCAGCTGCAACTCAAGGAGATCCTGCTTCTGCTGCTCAACACTACAACTACATGCAAGGTTTCTGGAACTTTGGAGACGAGACTGTTTATGGTGGTACAGGTTTCCCTGGATCAACAGGAAGTACAAACATCGAATCTGATTACATGTTCCCGGGAGATTCTGATCCATTAAACTGGGCAACAGAAGGAGAAGATCCTGGTTTCCTTTGGGATGAAGAAACAAATAACAACCCTGTTGGTGACCGTCGTTTCGTACAGTCTGCAGGACCATTTACATTGACACCTGGAGCCGTTAATAATATTACTGTAGGTATTGTTTACGGACGTGGAACGGAAGGAACGTTGTTCGCATCAGTAGAAGCGATGAAACGTGCAGATACGAAAGCACAAGCATTATTCGATGCATGTTTCGCTATCTTGACTCCACCAGATGCACCGAAATTGACAATTCAAGAATTGGAAAACCAATTAGTATTGACAATTGAGAACCCTGTAACTTCGAATAACTACTTAGAAGGTTATGCTCAAGAGGATAAAGTAAACATTACGGATCCTACAGTTGATAGAGTATATACTTTTGAAGGGTACCAAATTTATCAATTGATCGATGATGCTGCAGGTGTAGCTGATTTGAATGATGAGTCGAAAGCTCAGTTGGTTGGTCAATGTGATATCGAGAACGATATTGATCGCATTATCAACTTCGAATTTGATGACGATCTTGGATTTGCCTTCCCTAAGGAAAAAGTAGATGGAGAGAATGCTGGTATTCGCCACTCATTCTTAATCACTGAAGATGCATTCGCATTGGGTGAACGTACATTGGTTAATCACAAGACATACTACTTCGTTGCTGTTGCTTATGCGCACAATGAATTCAAGAAATATGATCCAACAGATGGATTGTTCTTGGACGGACAGAAGATTCCTTACATTTCATCTCGTTTGAGCTTTGATGGAACGGCAATTAAATCTGTTCCTGCTGTACCGCACAATCCAACGCCTGAGGCTGATGGAACAAGTCAAAACATTGCATACGGATCAAGTCCAATTATTACACGTCTTGATGGACATGGAAATGGAGGAAATGATCTTCAATTGACAGCGGAATCAAAAGCGACAATTATTTCGAACGGTATCTTGGAAACTCCATCGTATGATTACGGAAGAGGTCCATTAAACGTAAAAGTTATTGACCCTCTTAACGTTGTTGACGGTTACTTCGAATGTGAATTCAGAGATTACACGATCCCTGTATCGTTTAACGATGCAGATGGAGCTTCATGGCTGATCAGCAGATACGATCAACCTGGTGGAATATTATTAGATACAGTTTCTTCGGAATTTGTGATCGACGTGAACAATGAGCAGTTGATTCCTCAATGGGGTATCTCAGTTCAAATTCAGCAGAAACCATATTTCGAAACTGGTTTAGGAGGACTTGTAGATAAATATTCTACGGAGCTACTTCGAGCTGATATCAACTTTGCAGATAGTTCGCAGCGTTGGTTGACAGGAGTGCAGGATAACGATGCATTCTTCCCGACAAACTGGATTCGTTCAGGAGATTATCAACCAGAAACTGATCCGAATGATGCGGCTTACGAATGTAACCCGAATGTTTTACCTCACCTCGATCCTTGTAGCTATAGAGATATGGCAGGTGGAGATGATGATAAACTGTACGCTGGTTTGTTAGATGGAACTATTGCTCCTCACAAATTAGTTGGTTACCAAGCTGATTACATGCCAATGGCATACTACAATACGAATTCAGTATTGTCTGCGAAGTACGCTGCTTCAATCAGTTACTTGCCAGGAGTAGATATCGTGATTACTAGCGATCGCACTAAATGGACACGTTGTCCAGTACTCGAATTAGGTCGTGACGTTGCTCTTAATGTTGGAGGTGCGGAAGCTGGTCAAATGCGTCAGAGCCCAAGCGTTGATAAGTTTGGAAACGATGACGGAACAGGAACTGGAATGGGTTGGTTCCCAGGATATGCGATTGATGTTGAATCAGGAGTACGTCTTTACATGGCATTTGGTGAGAATTCATTCTTAGGAAATGAGAATGGAGCTGACATGCTTTGGAACCCAACTGATCGTCTAGTTGACGGAGTAGGAACACCAATCATGGGTGGTATGCACCCAGTATATGTTTGGGGTTACAACAACAAGTCGCTTAACGGTGATTTAGTAGGTAGCTCGGTGGATTTCCCAGCTTACATTCCTAGTCAAGCTGAGTCAAACGCTGGTAACGAACTTTACAATCAATACCAGTTGATTGACGCGAACAACCAGCCAGCTGCTAAGTATGTATATGCAAGTCTTGCTTGGGTTTCTTACCCAATGGCTGCGCCAGGTTACGACATCACAAACGGATTCCCTACGGATGTAGAGATTCAATTGAGAGTTAATAAGGAGTACAAGAATTACTCAGCTACTGGTCTAAACGGAGGACGTCCAATGTACTCTTGGAGTATGGATGATATCGCTACAACAACAGGAAGCACAGATCAATTAGCGGAAGCGTTAGAAATGATCAACGTAGTTCCTAACCCATACTACGCTTACTCTGAATACGAGCGTACTCGATTGGATACTCGTGTGAAAATCACGAACCTTCCAGAAAGATGTACAGTTAAGATTTACAGTGTAAATGGTAAATTGGTAAGAACATTCCAAAAGGATAGCCCTGTTACTTCAGTCGATTGGGACTTGAATAACTGGAAAGCAATTCCTGTAGCAGGAGGTGTATACTTGATTCATGTTGAAATACCAGGAGTAGGAGAGAAAGTTCTCAAGTTCTTCGGTGGTATGCGCCAAGTGGATTTACAAGGAATTTAAACTGATCAAAACGAATTGAAATGAATAATTCAATGATGAAAATAGGAAAAACAATAGTACTTGGAATTGCGTTGATGACTGGTTTTGCAGCCAACGCAGGTAACGAAGATCGTGTAGGATCTGCGGGTGCATCTCAGTTGTTGATTAATCCATGGGCACGTAGTTCTGCGATTGGTGGAGCTGGAATTGCACAGATTAACGGATTGGAAGCGACGTTTACGAATATTGCAGGTCTAGCATTTACTGATAAAACGCAAATCAAATTCAATTACAGCAATTGGATGGGTAGCGCAGGTATCGGAATGAACAGTGCTGGTATCGCTCAACGTATTTCGGAAAGTGATGTAATCTCGGTGAGTGTTCAATCGTTAAACTTTGGTGAAATTCCAATTACGACTGTAGCGAACCCAGAAGGAAACATTGGTTTCTTCGCACCAAGATCAAATATCTTCAACGTAGGATATGCTCGTTCATTCTCGAGCTCTATCTATGGAGGGATCAACTTTAAGGTGATTTCTGAGAGCATCTCTAACTTGAGATCTACGGGAGTTGCGATTGATGCAGGTATCCGTTACGTAACTGGAGAGCAAGATCAAATCAAGTTTGGAATTGCGTTGAAAAACGTTGGACCAACAATGAGTTACTCAGGTGATGGTTTGGCGCAACAAGTTGAATTCGTAGAAACTGGAGTACTTGCTACATTGGAGCAGCGTTCTGGTGAGTTCGAAATGCCTTCTTTGTTGGCAATCGGTGGATCATATGATTTCATCTTCGACGAAACGAACAAACTAAACCTTGGTTTTGGATTTACAGCTAACTCGTTCTCAAGTGATCAATTCCGTTTAGGATTGGATTACGGAATGACAACGGAGAAGATGGCATTCAACCTTAGAGGAGGTTTCGTTTACGAAAAGAATCTATTCAGTGTTGAGAATCGTTCTAGCGCACTAATCGGACCATCTGCTGGTTTCTCAGTAGATGCATTGGTTGGTGAAAGCAAGAATGCTTTGGGTATCGAATACGCAGCGCGTTTTGCAGGACAATTTGGTGTTATCCACACAATTGGAGCGACAATTAGCCTGAAATAAATAGAATTTTATTACATTTGATTATCAAGAGAGTCCGTTTGGGCTCTCTTGTTTTTGTTATAGAAAATTTAGAATATGTCACAGATCAGCTACTATACGAAAGAGGGATTGCAAAAGTTGAAAGACGAGTTGCATGAAATGAAATTCGTTAAAAGACCTGAAATCTCAGCGCAAATCGGAGAAGCAATTGATAAAGGAGATTTGTCTGAAAACGCCGAATACGATGCAGCAAAAGAAGCTCAAGGAATTCTTGAGATGAAAATTGCCAAGTTGGAGGAAGTTGTTTCAAATGCGCGTATTATTGATGACTCAGAAATAGACCACACAAAGATTTTCATTCTTTCAACTGCGACAATCAAGAACGTGAAGAACGGAATGGAAATGACGTACACCATTGTAGCAGAGAACGAAGCGGATTTGAAAGCAAAGAAAATCAGTATCGAGTCTCCCTTCGGTAAAGGACTCCTTGGTAAATCTGTAGGCGAGATTGCTGACATTGATACACCAAATGGAACGCTTCAGTTTGAAATCATTGAAATAACGCGCTAATGGCTTCAATTTTCACCAAAATAGTAAATGGTGAGTTGCCTTGCCATAAAGTAGCTGAGAACGATCAATTCTTGGCATTTTTGGACATTACGCCCTTAAGAGAAGGTCACGTATTGGTTATTCCAAAGCTTGAAGTCGATTATATCTTTGATTTAGAAGATGATCATCTTGCAGATATGATGGTATTTGCCAAATCGGTAGCGAAAAAACTGAAAGCTGCGATTCCTTGCAATCGCATTGGAGTTACAGTAATCGGCCTCGAAGTGCCTCATGCACATGTTCATTTAGTTCCGATAGACTCACTTCACGACATGGATTTCACAAAAGAAAAGGCGCCCTTTTCTCACGAGCAATTGACTGAAATAGCTGAGAAAATTCGATTAGCATAGTAGACATGGACGTAACTTGGTTTGAAATTTGCACTTATATGCATAAACAACAAAACCAACAAGCCTATGGCTTTAAGAACATCAATCAAAAATATCATGCTCAAAAAGTTTTTTAACGGGATTATAGCATTCTTTGCTACATGCACTGTTTCTGCGCAAGAGGAGCCTTTGAAGGTATTGTTCATTGGTAACAGCTATACGCACATGAATAACATGCCGAAGATGTTTGATAAGATCGCAAAGGACGCTGGCATGAATGTGCTCGTTGAGAAGTGCGCTCAATCTAGTGCAACCTTTAAAATTCATGCAGAGGAACGTCCCGAAGTATACGAAGCAATTAACAAGCGTAAGTGGGATTACATCATATTACAAGGTTTTAGCCGAGAATTGGCCTTTGAACAGAGTCAACTGGATTCTACTATTGTCCCATACGCGGATAAACTCACGAAAGCCATTTATGAAAACAATGAATGCACAAACGTGATGTTTTACATGACTTGGGGCTACAAGCACGGCTACGGTCACAGAGAAGAAACGGACTCATACGATAAAATGACCGATAAGATTAAGGATGGATATACCTATATATCTAATTACTATAATCTTCCTGTTGTTCCTGTTGGACTCGTTTGGCGAGATGTTAGAAGAAGTAATGAAGACATCAATTTGTATGCACCGGATTTAGCGCACCCTAGCAAAAAAGGATCGTATTTGGTGGCATGCACCTTCTTTAAAGCAATTTTTGGAGAAGAAGTGATGGATCATGGAAGAATCATCAGAAAGAAATTTGCCAAAGAAATTAGTAATTCAGCGGATAGAATTTTATCGGATACGAGAGAGAAGTACAAACTCGACCGTTATTTCATCGATTTGAATACTGAGAGCATCGAAGATGAAAGAGGTAACATCTCTTACAAGTTGACTTATCGAATGCAACAAAACGAAGCGAAATCAATCGCAGTTTGGTTGAACGGAGATATCAAAATTGAAGGTCCACAAGGTATGTACGAGTTCTCCAAACCAGGTATTCAAAACCTACGATTTGATGTTACCAACAGTTGTGGTCAAATTACTTCGCACGTGCGAAGAATTGAACTCCACGGAGTTGTACCGAAAAGACGTGAGGAAGAATAAGGCCTCAACCTTCAATTAATCTTCTTGAAATAGGCGGTAAACAGGCATATCAACGATTAAATAATTAGTTTTGCCGAAAACATTGTCTTGTCACAAGTAAATTCTCGTTTAAGATTTATTGACGTTGGTCGGAGTGTAGCAATTATCATGATGCTGCAAGGGCATTTTATATCTCATACACTTTCTGATTACGCCGAACGCAAGGCAAATGTGCATTCCCCAGAATCATTCGGTGATGTCCTATTTACCATTTGGTCGCACATGCGTGGATTAACCGCGCCGCTATTTTTCACAATTACTGGAGTCGTTTTCGTGTATTTGCTGCTGGGAGGTGACAAAGCGCAAGGTTTTTTCAAACAAAAACGCGTTCGAAAGGGAATTAAGCGTGCGCTGTCAATTATTTTGATTGGGTACATTCTCCAATTGAACTATCAGAATTTGGATTATTATTTATCTGGAAGGATCAATCAACGGTTCTTTGGTTTTCACGTACTGCAGTGCATCGGAACGGGTATATTAATCCTATTAACCCTGTATGGCTTATTTCGACTTTCAAAACTAAAGCGATTCTCAGTTGTTCTGATGTTGGCTGGAGCTTCAGTTTTCTTGGCAACACCGTTCATCAGTGCATATGGTGACACCTATTTGCCAAGAAATTTCCACGCGATCTTTCAGAATGTCATCCACGGACCCAATTCCTTTTTTCCATGGTTCCCCTGGCTCGGTTTCGTATTGTGCGGTGGAGCGATTGGTGCCGTTTTGCGCGAATTCAAGGATTCTATTCGAAAACCACTCTTTCCAGTAAAGTTCTTTCTGACATTTTTCGGTATCGTATTGGTCTTTGTTGGGACCATCAAATTGATTGGATTGTATATTCCTCCCGAGGAAATTATGGTTGGACGCGCCATCTCAAGTGCACTCCGATTAACAGAAGTTGTCCTGTTTATTTCTATTCTGATGTATGCTGAGCGCTTTTGGAAAGGAAGAAATAATGCCTTTATCAAAATGGGACAAAACACGCTTGAGATTTATGTATTACACGTGATTCTGTTGTACGGAGCGGTTATAGGAATCGGACTTACACGTTGGTACAAACATGCACTGCCGTTTGAATACGCGCTCCTCGGTGCTGTGATTTTCGTCCTGATATTTGCGGTTTTAGCGAAGTATTTAGATCACATTAGAGCCTTCATCGGTAGAATTAAACAATTGATAAAATCGCCATTTGTGCGCTCAAAATGAATTTGCCGAATTAATCGTAATTTTGGACTTCAAAAATTGACCCTTGACAGACGTTGCCGTAGAAAATAAAGCCCCAAAAAAAAGACTCAAGTTCATCGATATGGCACGTACAATCGCCATCCTATTGATGTTGGAGGGGCATCTTGTTCACGATCTACTTGATCCAGAGCTGCGCGACCCGACGAATGGAGTGTATGCTACTTGGGCATTTATTAGACAGTATACCGCATCGATCTTTCTTACCTTAACTGGAGTCATTTTTGTGTTTTTACTACTCAAGAACAACGCAAGTGGATACTTCCAAAATATTCGCGTCAAAAAAGGATTCAAACGTGTTTTAGAACTTTTCTTCTGGGGATGGTTGCTTCAATGGTATGCTTTTCACGTATTGGAGTGCATCGGAACAGGAATATTTGCCATCCTTGTGATTTACGGGATTTACAAAATCATTCGATTCATACCTTTGTGGATATACTTCTTCGTCGCGGCGGTGATTTTATTCGCGAGTTATCTTTATTTGCGTGAGTTACCGAAAGATGTGCCTTGGCCAACTGATGCTTGGTACTTCGTTCAAAATGCCTTCAGAGGACCTGGGAATCGTGCGATTTTCCCAATTATTCCATGGATGGGGTATACCATGGTTGGAGCAATGATTGGAACGATCCTTCACAGTTACCCGAAGCAAGTACAAAAATTGACTTTCCCTATCGGATTCATTGTTTTCGGTGCGGCTGTATATTTTGGAGTGAATGAAATTCTCGGCGGATTGGACTCTTTGATTCAATACATCTCGCCAGGTTTTGACTACCAGGTTATCTACATCAATTGGATTGTCGAAAAGATGGGCATGGTGTTCATGGTGCTCGGAGTACTCATGTTCATTGATCGTTATTTCGGGGATCGCATCAGTTCTAGTAGCTTATTCCTCAAAGTAGGACAAAACACCTTAACGATTTACATCATCCACATGATGATCCTTTATGGAAGTGTGATTGGAATTGGTTTGAATAAATTTTGGCATCATTCACTGAATGGTTGGCAAGCGGCTCTCGCAGCAGCTCTCTTCGTGGCGTCATTCGTGATTTTGATCAAGTACTTGGATTGGATCAAAGACAAACTGAGCTTTATTCTTGATCCTATTAAGAAACTCTTTGAGAGATTGTTTTTTATTCGGTAGATTCTAGCGAGTAGTTTTAGGCCAGTTTCATAACGAATATAGACCGCTCGAACCAAGCAGAAAAAGCAAGGCTACAAACGGTCTCATTGTTTTACTCAAAATATCTAAATTTTAGAGTGCGCTCTAATGATGTTCTTTCATCTTACCTACGGTAGTAGATAAAACAGCTTTCATCTTACTAATAGAATCGCTCACCGCTTTTTCTTTAGTTTCACCCTTTCCTGTTACAGTAATTGGCTGTAAGCCTTCCAAGCGTGCTTCCAGTTTGCAGTGAATGTCGTCTTTTCCAGTTTTGTGAGCATTCTCATCCGAAAGGTGAACTTCAATTCGCGTAATTTTTTCATCGAACTGTCGCAAGCCATCGCTAATTCTTCCAGCAACGTATGCTTCGAGTGATTCTTTTCCT
Source organism: Crocinitomicaceae bacterium (assembly GCA_029252405.1). GTDB lineage: Bacteria > Bacteroidota > Bacteroidia > Flavobacteriales_D > Crocinitomicaceae > UBA4466. The sequence continues at coordinate 58,647 of JAQXBM010000001.1, read as the reverse complement.
GTAATATTCTTGTCTGTGTTGAATTGTACTTTCATAATTATTTCTGGTTTTAAATGAGTGTTCTGTTTATACTCTTAAATTGCACATTTCCGTTCGAAATCGAAAGATGAAACTGTTAAGAAATGCTATTCTTTCGTGGTTTTTGTTCTGATCGTAATTCTATTCAGGGACTACAGTTCCTGAAATATACAACCTCAATTCTTCATCTGATCCCTCAACTCCTAAATAAATTGATTTCACAAAAAAGTCCATCAATACATTGGAGTCAATGTCCATTTTAACTTTCATCGATTCACCTGGAGCCAAGGTTGTTTTAGGTAATTCACTCGTGATGCATTCGCACGGAATGCGAATATCCTTGAATGTAATTTCTTTATCAGAATCATTTTTGACTTCAAATGTCCCCGTTATGAGCTCACCGTGTTTTACCGTTCCAGCATCAATTACAGGCTTACTGGAAACAATGGCGAATTCAGAATCATCCTCCAAATAACTCACACTTTGAATTTCAATCTTACGCTCAATTGCCGCCGCACGCGAGTAAACCGAGTTCTGAACATCGTTTGGATTATCACTGGTCAATTGATTTGCGGTGTATTCTCCGAATGGTACTTGCGAAAAGACAACCTTCCCGCCATTTTCAGCGGTTCCATTTAAGTAAGGGACGAATATTCCATCCTCGTATTCTGACATGTAATTTACCAGCGAAGCAATCCTTCTTTTTGTCAAATTAACGTTGTAATCTGTTTTGGCCAGGGGACTGGCGAACCCTTTCACCGTAATGTTGATTTTAGCGCCTTTCTCCAATTCGTCCATCAATAGATTTCGAAACAACTCCAAGTCTGCAACACCCTTGTCAACGTATTGAATGAAGAAATCTTCAATATCTTCTTCAGCCTCGTTTGATTTCTGACCAGTTAATCCTTTGGAGTACTCTTTTTTGTACGTTTCAAGCATGGCCGTATAATCATCGTACGAATCCATGTAATTTACATTCGATGTGGTGTCCCAGCTGCGTGGATTGGGAACATCATTGTGGAAATACAAGGTAACAGGCAAGCGTTTATTCAAATCAGCCAAGGTCTCTTCCGGAGTTGGAGGAACAATGATTTTCGGAGGTTTGAGGCTGAATATATCACTACAGCAGGTTGGATTTTTGCTGAACATCACCCCAATACGATTCGATGTGACGTATCCGGTATCCAAATCTCTGAAATAATACAAGTCGTTGGCAGGTCCGTTAATCGGCTGACCGAGATTCACGGGTTTACCAAATCGATCTGTGTACTGCAAATAGAAGACATCGTACCCACCGAAGCCATTGTGCCAAGATGAAGAGAAGTAAAGTCGTTGTTGATCTTCATCCCACCAAGGTGTGACATCGTTGTCCAAAGAATTCGCAGATTTCAGTGCTCGAACTTTTTTGTATTGGTTCCCGTTTCGGATTTTGCTGTAGAATAAATCCAATCCGCCTTTACTATCTTCTCGATCAGAAGCAAAAATGAGAGCTTCATCCCCACCTAAGTTCGCGATGCAGGGCATAGTTGTATTCGAACCGGGCTCGTTAATGATACTTCCCAATGAATCAACTGCAAACCATTTTCCATTGCCATACTGCGCAACCATGATTTTACAACGATATTGAAAGTTCTCTTCCGAACAAAGACTGAAGTAAAAGCGCGTTCCATCCAAAGAGAAAGATCCATTTCCAGTGCTCAACTTTTCCATGAACAGGGATTTGATGCGTTCCGAACTTTCAAAACTCACTTCGCTCTTCTTACTTCGATAAATTGACGTGCTGTATTCTGGACTGTACACTTCTTCAACCGAATTAATGGAATCTGCTCTCAAGCTCGAGAAAATGAGTTCGCCGTTGTAGATTCCGTGGCCAAATTCCGAATTCACCGTATTGACTGTCTCTGGAAGGCGATCGAAATTACCATCTACAGAATCAATAATAGCCGAAGTAGCCCAAATGGTACTTTCCAATTCGCGCTTCGATTTCTTGTAGAGATACCCTTTCTTGTTTTTGTAGTACTTTTTCTTCGCTAGTTTGAAGGTCTCAATCGCCTCGTCGTATTTCCCATTCTGCTTTTGCATCAAACCTAAATTGAGTAGGCTTGCAGGGTAGAGTTTTCCAGATTCCTTTTCGTAGACTTTTGCGTAATAGAATTCTGCCTTTCGATAGTCTTTGTAAGCTCGGAGCGTTTCAGCATAATTCCAAACTATATCGACTGTGTTCGAATCCAATTCGAGCGCTTTGTCATAATAGACCAAGGCGTAGTAATAATCGCCCTTATCGTATTGCTTTTTGGCAAAATCGAGGTACTTCGGCAACTTGTTCTGCCCGAAAACGAACGAACTTCCGAAAATCAGAAATATGACTAAATATAATCTGGACATATTCGATGTACGATCTTTTTAGGTTTGAAACGTGTTAAAATGTAGCGAACTGCAAGTTCGAATCCACCACGAAGTCGACTCGCAGGAACTAATTTTGAGAAGTTGATGTCGTAACTCAATCCTACGAACCAGTTTTGATAATCCATGCCCACGGACAAATAAGCGGCATCTTTATTTCGATAATGCAAGCCTCCGTATAGTGCTCGGTATTCACCCAATCGATTGACGAGTGTGTATTTTGCACGACCACCAATCATAAATTCGCGGTACACTCCCTGAACGGAAAACTGCATGCTTGGCAGAATGTCCCAATCGTAGTTCAGTTTGTAAATTCCATTAGCGAAAATATTCAAACGGCGATCGCGTTGAACTTCGTTGGCGAAAAACCCTTGATCTGGTCGGTTGATATTGAACAATGCCACTCCACCCGTAATGTTGAAACGTTCGTTTTGATAGTATTGATAAACCGCACCGATTCCGAAAGAAAAGTTGCTGCGTCGATCGGTCGCGAAAGTTTCGTTGCTCGCTAGCGCTGGATTGTATTGAATTCCATCAAATTGATTGTCAAAATAGAATTGATCCGTGTTGAGTTGACGATGATTCAATCCGAAATTGACTCCAGGTCTTATTGAGTGCGTAGAATCACTCGTTAATTTCATCAAATAAGAGGTGTTTGCTTGAAGTTCTACCGTACGAAACTGACCGTCACCGACAACGTCGTGGAAAATCATTCCACCAATTCCTAAATTTCGATTAAACGGTAATGTTGCATCCACAGTAGCATTAACGGTATTAAAAGGAACTGTTACGCTACGCCATTGATCCCGGTAATTTCCAACGAAACGGACATCGCCATTGAAATGACCGGTGTTTCCAGGGTTTTGATAAATGGGATTGGCATCAAACTGCGACCAGTGAATATCCTGCGCATGAGCAGCTGAACTCAAAAAGAGTAGGAGCAGAGCTAGTAAGGCAGGTGATTTCTTCAAGTGTATGCGTTTAACGGATCAAGTTACGAAAAATGTGCGTGATTCGGAATTCAGCGGAATCTTAGATTTAGATAATGATTTTTTCGACCACAATGAGCACAAGATTCTTGCAGAATCCGCACAATGAAATGTTCAGGCTTGTGTCTTGACGAAGTCAAGCCCGTGTCCTAGTGGTGAAGAATAATTCAAATCAACAACTAATTCAAAATCTTAAACTTTCGTTGCGTAAACGGCTTCTCAATTTTGAAATATGAAGCATTTTCAATTCCATGACATTCACCATTTTTAAAAAACGTCATTCCTATTTTCTCCAAGACCCGAAACGAGCCGTGATTGTCATCCGCAGTTCGACCAATTATCTCCCTTAATCCGAATTTTTCAAAACCGAGATCGATTGATTTTTGAGCGGCCTCCGTCGCATATCCATTTCCCCAGTACGCTTGAAAAATGCGGAAGCCAATATCGACGTAACCTTCTTCGTTTTTTCTGAGTCCGCACCAACCAAGGAACTCATGGTCGCTTTTGCGAATTACGACCCAGCGCCCATATCCATTTTTAGCATAATGTGAATAATTTTTCAGGAAATCTCGTGCTTCTTTTACAGATTTGAATGCGACATCACCCGTATATTTCAACACGTTGGGATCGTTGTTCAATTCAAAGAAATATTCGGCGTCATCTTGTTGCAATTCGCGTAGGATCAATCTGTCAGTTTCCGCAATCATGGCTGGATCACATATTTATAAGTTCCTCCATCTTCCAGGAAGAAATCGTGGAAATTATTGGCGTCTATTTGGTACTCAACTCCGTTGACATTAAACGTCATTTCATTTAGGTTGAAACTTCTTCCAGCGCTGCTCGACATGGTTTCTTCATTGTATTTCTCATTGGAAAGCGAGCCAAAAATAAGGGTGCTTTTTGGGCCAAGTTTGATCCAGACTTTGTCATCCGAATTGTTCAAATCTTGATAAGGCAGTTGGTGTTCCCAGTTCGGAAAATATTCTCGTGTCGATTGATATACTTCTCCATTCGGACCGAACAAAGCTTTATCGCTTTTTGCATCATCGAGAGAATACTTGATAGAAATGGTTTGATCTGTAGCATTTCCGATAATGAAGTATTGCTGATAGGAACATCCAGCAAACATCAGCGAGATCAACATCAGAGAAAGAAGATGCATTTTTTTCATACTACAAGATAATGAAAACGATCTTAAAGCTCACCCAGAAAAATCAGCAAAAGGATTATGCCGATAATGAACAAGAACAGGAACATTTTGGGATCACGATACAAGGGCTTCTTACCGCGCTTCGTGAGTTTTTCGTAGTCGTGGTGAAGACGAGAGAAATCCTTGTGACGCTTGATTTGTGCGTCCGTAGGATCCAACTGTTTTTTGTCTTTATTTACGGTGAACTTTCTCATTCCTCGTTTTTCCACTGTTTATTAATTCTTTCTAAAATACGATAAGTTCGCATTTTAGCTGTTGCTTCGCTTACTGAATATATCTCGGCAATCTCTTTGAAACTCATTTGCTGAAAGAATCGAAGTTCGATAATGTCCAGGTGGCTTTCTTCCAAACCATTAAGCATTTCGATCAACTTCTCCTGATCATCCATTGACATGTGTGAGCTGAAAATTTCTGCTTCAGACCCTACATCTTGGATTCTGTTTTCGTCAATTGGTACAGAGAAATTCTTTTTCTGTTGACGGAAATACATCGAAACTTCATTCTGCGCGATGCGATACAACCAGCTGCTGAACGGAAAGCCACGATCTTCGTACTTCTCCATGTTCGCCATGGCCTTGATGAAAGTTTGTTGACTTAAATCTCCCGCCGTGTCTTCGTCTCCGCCCAAACGCTTGAAGATAAATCTGAAAATTTGCTCGAAGTAACGATCATACAACGTTCCAAAGTACTTGCGATCCTTCTTTGCCAAGGCAATGATTTCGGATTCACTCAACTGTTTGATATGTCGTTTACTCGTCAAAGAAGCTTTCGTTTCGAGTGTAATGTAAGAAGAATAAAAAGTAACGGTTGTCTTTTCTTTTATTTACTTATTTCGACGAATAAAAAAGTGTCAAAGCAAAGACCTAAACTTTTAGGTAGAGTGATTTTCGAGAAAAGAAGTGATAATCTCCCCTTTTTCAATAAAGCAATAAACTAAGGTGTACTCAAAGACACAGGAATAATCTTCCCATTCATCCATTGATGCCCATTCAACGAGAAATCAACAATAAACTCTGCCATTTTTTCAGCACTCACAGGGGCAGCATAACCAGGGAAAGCGGCTTCTAACATTTCCGTTTGAGCGGCACCCAAGCACAGGCAATTCATCTTGATATACGTTTCTTTGAATTCCTCAGCGAACAATTCTGTGTAGCTACACAAAGCCGCTTTTGAGGTTGAATATGCCGTCAATCCGGGGAATTTCACCGAACCTTGGAAGCCTCCAACCGAGCTGATGTTTACAATATGCGCTTCAGTCATTTTTGGCAATGCGGCTTGAACAGTTTCCATCACACCAATCACGTTCACTTGATAACTAGAGGTAAAATCGTGATGCGTTAATTGATCGAACGGCTTATTGACCAGCAATCCAGCATTGTTGATCAGGATATCAATTCGTTCAAAATCATTAAATATTTCAGTGCAGCGCTCACGAACATTTTCATCTTCCAAATCCAAAGCAACACATTTCACGTTCGAGTAATTCTCAAAGTTACTGTTCATCTTGCCAAGGTTTCTGCCAAGTGCAAGAATTTCATTCTTTGGATTTCCCGCAAGGATGTCGACAATGGCTTTACCAATTCCTCGACTTGTACCTACGACAACAATTTTCTTAGTCATCATAGCTGATCTTTAAAACTTCACTCGCCGGGTGAGATTGACAGGTGAGGATGTATCCATCTTCAACTTCTTTATCCGTCAGTGAATAATTTACGGTCATTGTTGCATTCCCTTCGAGCACTTTCGCCTTACACGTACAGCAAACTCCCCCTTTACAAGAATACGGGGCGTCGAAACCTTCTTTGTTTGCTTTTTCTAAGATCGATTTGCCGTCTGCGGCGAGATCAAAGGAAATTGAATCGTCATCCAAGATTACGGTTACTTTGCTCGTTCCCGAAAAAGAACCTCCAGCTTCATCACCTGTCGATTTTGATCCAAGTACGGTTGGCGTAGTGAAAAGTTCATAAAACACTTTGTCTTCGCTCACTCCGAATGTATTCAACACTCCGACCATATCGACAATCATTTCTTCAGGGCCACAGATAAAGAATCCATCTGATTTCAGGATTTCAAGATCTGCCTTAATCGCTTCTGTGAATGATTCCTTATTGATTCTTGAATTGATGCAACTGTCAGCATCTTCTGCGCTTAAATAGTGCGTAGTCTTCGTATTCGATAATTTGGATAACTCATCTTTAAAAATCACTTGATCCAACGTTCGAGAACCGTAAAACAGATTGATTTTTACATCTGAAGTTTCCGCGGCTTTCGCTATCGACATGATTGGCGTAATTCCTGATCCAACGGCAATTGCAACAATATGCTTTGCTTCCTTAGGACGAACAAAATTTCCCTCTGGGGCAGAAACGAAGATTGTTTCACCAACTGCAGCCGCTGTATTGAACCACGTCGAAACTTTTCCATTTTCAACTTGCTTCACCGCAACGGACATTTTCTCTTGAGGTCCAGAACAAATAGAGTAGGAGCGACGCTCTTCATTACCATCAACAGTAATGGCGAAATTGACGTACTGACCTGGAGTGAATTTGAAATAAGATTGCTTATCCGCAGGAATTTCAAATGAAACTTCAACAGTATCATCTGTTTGCTTCGTTATCGCCGAGATTGTTAATTCGTAGAATCCTTTTGGAGCTTTCGAACCACCTCCTTTACCAAATAATTTTTTAAACAAAATGTCTTGATTTAATCATCAAACGACACCACAAGCTTGTCGCTCATTGGGTGTGCTTGACATGTTAATATATAACCGGCAGCTACCTCGTCTGGTTCCAACGCGTAATTCACGTCCATTCGAGCTTCGCCTTCCATAACTTTCGCTTTACACGTGCAACAAACTCCGCCTTTGCAAGCGTAAGGCAAATCTGCCCCTGTCTTTGTTGCTGCATCCAAAATGTTCTCACCATCCGATTCAAGGTGCAGATCAAATCGATCACCATCCAAAATTACCGAAACATTCGATTCAATCTGAGGGCCTTCGTATTTTTCAGCTGGTTTATCCTTTGGGTCATCAGGAGAAGTAAATAACTCAAGGTGAATCGCTTTTGTATCCATTCCATTGGAAAGCATACTCTCCTTAACATCCAATATCATTTGTTCTGGTCCACAAATATATACAGACTCAGGCACGTCATCTTGCAAGAAAACCTTAAAAAGTTGATTTGCTTTCTCCACATCGATTCTACCTTTTAATAAAGGAGTTCCCAAATTCTCACGAGATAAGATGTGAACCAAACGCAGTCGGTCCATGTATTCATTTTTCAATCCCTCAACTTCTTCGCGAAAGATGATGGATGAAATCGTCTTATTTCCATAAAAGATCGTGACATCTGATAATGGTTCTTGAGTTAAAATCGTTTTCGCAATTGAAATAATTGGGGTAATTCCTGATCCTGCGGCGAAAAGCGCTATGGATCTCTGCGTACTTGCATCAGGTGAAATTTTGAAGTTACCCGCTGGTGTCATGACATCCAATGTATCGCCTGCCTTGAGTGTTTCATTTGCAAACGTCGAGAACTTTCCATTTTCCACTTGTTTCACAGCAACACGCCATTCATTCTCGTGTGGAGCCGAACAAAGTGAATAAGAACGTCGAACTTCTTCGTCGTTTATTTCTGCTTTCAAGGTCAAATATTGCCCAGAAAGATAGTGATAACTCTCCTGTAAATCAGCTGGAACTTCAAATGCGATTGAAACTGAATCTTCTGTTTCTTGTCGAACTTCTTTAACCTTTACTGCGTGAAATTTCGGAGTCATATTGGATAATATTTGCGTTCAAATCTACGGAATTTTCGATAGATACAAGTTGACTTTTATCATAATCTATTTGATCGGAAAATGTTAGCTTTGTTTCGAAACAATTGCTTGCTTGAAAGCCTTATCTTTTGAGCACTTGGACAAAGGTGAAAGATACAAAAGCGAAGTATTGTTTGGTAATCGACATTGAAATGCTTCTTGGAAAGCAAGAGGTACTCTCTCTTAACGTTTATTAAGGACAAGAGCACGATGAACAATAAGACTTAAGTGAGTATTTTGTAAATTTGTAGTAGAAAGAATACAGCTATGGCAGAATTAAATATACAAGAATTAGAGCGTCGTTTTCAAGAGAAAATTGACAATGATATTAGAATTGAGCCGAATGATTGGATGCCAGAAAGGTACCGTCAAACGTTAATCCGTCAGATTTCACAACATGCGCATTCGGAAATTGTTGGGATGTTGCCAGAGGGAAATTGGATCACACGAGCTCCAAACCTCAGAAGAAAAGCGGTGTTGTTGGCGAAAGTTCAAGATGAAGCAGGTCACGGTTTGTATTTGTACAGTGCGACTGAAACGCTTGGCGCAGATCGCGAAGAAACTATTGATGATCTTCACTCTGGAAAGGCAAAGTATTCCTCCATCTTCAATTATCCAACATTGAGCTGGGCCGATATGGGGGCAGTTGGTTGGCTAGTAGATGGAGCAGCAATCATGAATCAAGTTCCATTGTGCAGATGTTCTTATGGACCGTATGCACGAGCGATGGTTCGTGTTTGTAAAGAAGAATCGTTCCACCAGCGTCAAGGGTTTGAAATTATGATGAAACTTGCCGCAGGATCGGAAGAGCAGAAAGCGATGGCGCAAGATGCATTGAATCGTTTTTGGTGGCCAGCGTTGATGATGTTCGGACCTCCCGATGCAGATTCTAAACACACGGCTCAATCAATGGCGTGGAAAATCAAGCGGAATACGAACGACGAATTACGGCAGCAAATGGTTGATATCACTGTTCCTCAGGCCGAAATGATCGGGTTGACAATTCCAGATCCAGATTTGAAATGGAATGAAGAGAAAGGTGGTTACGACTTCGGAGAAATCGATTGGGATGAATTCTGGAATGTTGTGAAAGGAAATGGACCTTGCAACAAAGAAAGAGTAGAGGCTCGAAGAAAAGCAAAAGAAAATGGTGAATGGGTGCGTGAAGCGGCGAACGCTTATGCGGCAAAGCAAAAAATGAAGAAAGCATCCTAATCTAAAAAGACAATAATGGCGAATAACGAATGGCCTCTTTGGGAGGTTTTTATCAGAAGTAAACAAGGATTGAGTCACAAACACGTGGGAAGCTTACGTGCGGCGGATGCAGAAATGGCTGTTGAAAATGCACGTGATGTATACACTCGTCGATCTGAAGGAATTAGTATTTGGGTAGTGGAATCGAACAATGTTCACGCTTCGCATCCGACAGAAGCTGATTCCTTGTTTGAGCCAGCTCACTCGAAAGTGTACCGACACCCTACGTTTTACGATGTTCCGGATGGAATTGAACACATGTAAGCAATAAACTATGAATACATTGTTTGAATATTTAGTTCGCCTTGGCGATGATAGTTTGATTTTGGGACATAGACTCTCGGAGTGGTGCGGACATGGGCCAATTTTGGAAGAAGATATTGCGATGACGAACATTGCTTTGGATTTGGTTGGACAGGCGACGTCAATTTTGAAATACGCTGGCGAAGTTGAAGGAAAAGGAAGATCCGAAGATGATATTGCGTTTCTTCGTTATGAGCGAGAGTACAAGAATGCACTGCTTGTTGAGCAGCCCAATGACGATTTTGGTGTTACGATGATGCGTCAGTTTTTATTTGATGCTTTCAGAAAACCACTTTTTGAGCAGTTGACACAATCATCCGATGAGCAGCTCGCTGCAATTGCAGAGAAATCATTGAAAGAGACCAAGTATCACTTGAAGCATTCGGCAGAATGGGTGATTCGTCTGGGAGATGGAACAGATGAGTCTCATGATCGTGTTCAAAGTGCATTGAATGACCTTTGGCGATATACAGATGAATTGTTTTTTACTGATGAAGTAGACGCCGATTTAGAGGCGAAGGGAATCATTTTTTCATCTGAGGAGCTAAAAGCATCTTGGAGTGAAATGGTAAAAAATGTGCTAAATCAAGCCACGTTGACGATTCCAGATAATGGTTGGCAACACGACGGTGGTAGAAGAGGACTTCACTCGGAGCACCTCGGATATATATTAGCCGAATTACAATACATGCAACGCGCTTATCCAGGAATGGAATGGTAAACAAGGAACGCATTTGGGAATTAATGGAGGAAGTTTTCGATCCTGAAGTTCCTGTATTGACCGTTGTTGACCTTGGAGTAGTGAGGGAAATTGTTAAGATTGGTGATTCTTGGAAAATCACTATCACACCTACATATTCTGGCTGTCCTGCCATGAAAAGAATAGAAGATGATATTCTGGAAAAGTTGGCGGAGCATGATGTTCACAATGTATCAGTAGAACTGGTATTGGCACCAGCATGGACGACGGACTGGTTATCAGAAAATGGTAAGCGAAAGCTGAAAGAATACGGAATTGCTCCTCCTGTTGATGAGGTGGATAAGAGTGTTTTATTTGCGGAACCACCAACTGTTCCATGTCCGAAATGTGACTCAAAACATACAAAAATGGTCAGTCAATTCGGCAGTACTGCCTGCAAAGCTCATTATCAATGTCAAGAATGTATGGAGCCCTTTGATTATTTCAAATGTTTGAAATAGCTATTTTCATTTCTTAAACAGGCAATTTATTCTTGAAGTAATTGCTATTTTTAGGCTTAAATTAATTAATCTACTATGAAAAAAATCATATACGTATTCAGTATTTTAACCATTAGTGTCGCGCTAACTTCATGTTTTTCGGGATCAGCTGATGACGCCAGAAGTTCCCTTGAAGAGTTGACCGAAGAGTTGGCTAAACCATCCGTTGAATACGATGTGGTGGAAATCGAAGGATTGTATTCCATGAAAGTCCCAGATTTCATGACTGTTACGACACAGCTTCAAGAAGACGCGTCCTTGCAATACAATAATCCTTTCAAGGAAAAGTACGTAACCGTTTTAGACGAGGAGAACGACGAAATTATGGATTTCATGACGGATTATGGAGTTTATGATGAGTCTAAATCTAAATTGGAGAATTATGTAGATACTCGTTTGAGTTACTTAACGGAAAGCGGAATCTCAGTCATCAACCAAACTGATTTGAAGAGCGAAATGATTAACGGGCGTAAGGCATTTTCAACAATGATTGATGCTACTGTTCCGGATATTGCTGAGGATATTACTTATTACTTCACGTATGTTGAAGGGAAAGAGCATTACTACATGATTAGCGCTTGGACTCTTTTAAGTCGCAAAGATTCTTTCACGGAAGAAGTGAAGGAAATGACAAGTTCATTTAAAGAATTGTAGTCACGACAATTGAAATAGTCCTACGAATTTGCGTAGGTACGAAATTAAAAAAGGCACACTTGATTCAAGTGTGCCTTTTGTTTTATTCAAGCTTAGAATGCTTATCCTAAGAATGGGTATTTGTAACCAGATGCTGGTACAAATGTTTCTTTGATTGTACGAGCTGATGTCCAACGCAATAAATTCATTGGGGCTCCTGCTTTATCGTTCGTTCCAGATCCACGAGCTCCACCAAAAGGTTGTTGACCTACAACTGCTCCTGTTGGTTTATCGTTGATGTAGAAGTTTCCTGCTGCGTTCTCTAGCTTTTTCACGGCTGTGTTAACTGCATATCTATCCGTAGAGATAATTGAACCAGTCAAGGCGTAATCAGAAGTACTATCAACTAATTCTAAAGTCGCTTCGTAATCATTTTCATCGTAAACGTAAATCGTGAGCACCGGTCCGAAGATTTCTTCGCACATCGTTCTGAACTTAGGGTTCGTTGTGACAACAACCGTAGGCTCGATGAAGTATCCGACAGACTTATCGTAGTTACCACCAACGATGATCTCAGAATCTGATTGTTCTTTGATGTAATCGATGTATCCAGCAATTTTATCGAAGGCTTTCTCATCAATAACCGCGTTGATAAAGTTTGAGCTATCTTCTGGAGATCCCATTTTAAATTCTGAAACTTGGCGAATGATCTCTTCTTTAACATCACTCCAAAGATTTGTTGGAATGTATGCTCTTGAAGCCGCTGAACATTTTTGCCCTTGGAATTCAAATGATCCTCTTGTACATGCTGTTGCAACTTGTAAAGCGTTTGCAGACTTGTGAACCATGATGAAGTCCTTTCCTCCAGTTTCCCCAACAATTCGCGGGTAGCTTCGGTAGTTTTCAATGTTCGATCCAATCTCTTTCCAAAGATGACGGAAAACTCCTGTTGATCCAGTAAAATGCAATCCTGCTAAATCTCTGTGTTTGAAAACAACGTCTCCAGCAACAGGTCCATCAACTGAAATCATGTTGATAACACCGTCAGGTACTCCAGCTTCTGCGAACAATTCCATGATTACTTGGGCTGAGTACATTTGTGATTCTGCAGGTTTCCATACGATTACGTTCCCCATCATTGCAGGTGCTGCGCAAAGGTTCGCACAAATCGACGTAAAGTTAAACGGCGTGATTGCAAATATGAATCCTTCCAATGGACGGTATTCTAATCTGTTCCACATTCCTGGAAGAGACTCTGGTTGTTGACGGTAAACTTCCGTCATGTATTGTACATTAAATCTGAAGAAATCAATGAGTTCGCAGGCCGCATCAATTTCCGCTTGCATCACATTTTTCGATTGAGCTAGCATCGTTGAGGCATTCATTTTATCTCGGAATGGTCCTGCAAGTAGGTCGGCAGCACGAAGAAATATAGCTGCTCGCTGTTCCCAAGGTAAGTTCGCCCAATCTTCTCTTGCGTTCATTGCTGCAGATATTGCGTCATTCACATGTTCAGCAGTTCCATAGTTGAAGTGCCCTAAGACCTTTTTGTGGTCATGTGGTGGTGACATCGGACGTTTATCTTTCGTTCGAACTTCCTTACCATTAATGTACATAGGAACATCGATTCCTTCCTGGTTGTACATTTCTTTATATTTCCCAATAAGATTAGAATGCTCAGTCGTTCCTGGAGCATAAGGTCTAACCGGCTCATTTACCGCGATTGGTACTTGAAATAGTGCGTTTGCCATTTTCTTTAGTTTTCTTTGGGGCAAAAGTAACTATTGTTTGGTAGATGCGCAATCTAATAATCCTAACACAGTTGGTTGCAATACCCATGATTTTTCTTAATATTGATTACGGTTAACCACTATTTCAATGACAAATCAATTATTTCGATTTTTTTTGATCTTCTTTTCATGCCTGAGCTGGTTTGTCAGTTTTGGACAGGATTTCTCGTTTCAAGCTTTCCAGAATGAAAAGGATTCTTTGAGGCGGTTGGAGATGGCAATAAATGGATCAATTTACTATAGACGAAACAACCTAGACTCACTTAAGATATTAGGCATTAGTTTGATTAATTCGGATTTGAAAGAAATTGACAAGGTGGAGGTTGCTTTGTCCAAAAGGTTTCTTGGATCCGTTTCGATACGAACGGATAATATTGACGAAGGGATTGGACTTTTAACCGAAGCAAGGGAAATTTTCTCTAAAAGTCATTCAATAATTCTTTTGTCCGAAACTGAAAATGAAATTGGAAACGGTTATTATTTACAAGGAAACTTCTACGAGGCCGCTAATTATTATTTCGCATCCATTTTTCATGGCACTCAGTCATCTGACGCGACTGCAAGATATAATGGAATGATTGGCTTTGGTAAAACCGTTTGTGCAATAGGGGACACTTTAAAAGGACAATTGTTTGTTCAAGAGTATTTGGAAAGAAGCTTGAAGGATAATAAGTTTGAAGCTGCGGCTGATGCTTGCGGTTTTTTGGGTATGATAGCCGGTCAAAATGGGAAGGTTGATTTAATGTCGGCCTACTATACAAGGTCAATTCTTTATGCGAACCATTCAGAATCTAAAACGCATCAAGCAAATGCTATAACAAACAAAGCAATCCACTATTTCTATAATGATAAAGTAGATTCCGCCATCTATCTTTTCAAAGAATCTTTAAAAATTCGTAAGGAAGTTGGAGCTACAAGGCCAATTGTAGAAAGCTTTTATAACTTGGCGATATTAAACATCGAAACCAATAATTTACCAGAGGCGAAAAAATTCGCAGAACAAGGAGAAGTTCTTTCATCTGAGAGGGGTATACGCTCTTGGCAACTAGATTGCCTCATTTTATTGTTGGAAATTGCTGAGAAAAGCAACGATCTCGAAAACGTCGAGCCGATTAAGCTTGATATTGACAGAATTCAAAATGAACTGGATGAAATGGGGACGCTCGATGAACGAATAATCGCTTTAGCCGTAGACTTCACTTCTATACATGATACTCCAATACGAAGAAGTTATTTCTGGGAGTTGATTTCAGCCGTAGCAATAATTTTGAGTAGTCTAACTCTGATATACTCTTATCGCCCTAGTTCAACTTAGGAGGGTACTCCAACTTAAATGTCGGAACAATAACCTCAAATAATTCTCCGTCAGTTAAATTTATAAAGGTGTAAAAGCCCTTCATCATGCCGATTTCTGCTTGAAGATCGCAGCCGCTAGAATAGACAAATGTCTCGCCTGGTTTAAGAGTAGGCTGCTCTCCGACAACGCCAGGTCCACTGACAAATCGGGCTTCGTTCAGACTATCAAAGATGTACCAATCACGAGATTGAAGTTGTACTGAATACGTATTCGTGTTTTGAATTTCAACTCGGTAGTTAAAGAAATACCGCGATTCCAAAACTTCCGACAAATCTTGTCTGAAATTAGTTTTAACTGAAATTTGAACGCCTGATGTTGTTAACGTATTCATAAAAGTCATCGTTTGGAGTGATTTAAGTTAAAAACTTTGTTCGAATTTACCTTCTCCGTTTGATGTAATGACGAAAAAAGTAGCAAAAAAGTAAAGTCGCTCCGCTTAATTTAGAATCATTCTAAATTACTCGATTAGGTCATCTTGGTGCTGCACAATGTTATCCAAGCTTACGAAATTTTTATTTTTGCGTTTAAATTTTAAACGCTTTAGAGCATGTCAAAATCAATAAAGCTCAGAAAAGGCTTGGATATTAGGCTAGTGGGGGAAGCAAAGACTGTAAAGTCAGAGTTGCCAGCACCTAAAATGGTATCCGTAAAGCCATCTGATTTCCACAATATGACACCAAAAATGGTTGTCAAAGAGGGAGAGACGGTAAAAGCTGGGGGTATTTTGTTTCACAACAAGTACGAAGAATCAGTGAAGTTCGCGTCTCCAATTAGTGGAACCGTAAAAGCAATCGTGCGTGGTGAGAAGCGCCGAATCATGGAAGTTCTTGTTGAATCAGATGGACAACAAACGTATGAAGCAGCTTCTGCCTCAGATGTTTCAAACATGTCATCGGAACAAGTAAAGGAAACAATGCTTGCTTCTGGTCTATGGCCATTTATTAATCAACGTCCAATAGATGTTGTTGCTGATCCAAACAAAGAGCCGAAAGCAATTTTCATTTCTGCGTTTAGCAGTGCTCCTCTCGCTCCAGATTACAATTTCCTGTTAGAAGGAAAAGGAGATCAGTTTCAGGCTGGATTAGATGCTCTTGCAAAATTGACTTCTGGAAAAGTGCACTTAACACTTGATTCAAAAGGATCGTCTAATGACATCTTTAAGAATGCAAAGGGAGTTCAGATCAATAATATTTCGAGCAAGCACCCAGGAGGTAATGTTGGAACGCAAATCCACCACATCGATCCAATCAATAAAGGTGAGTTCGTTTGGACTGTGAACGCTCAGGATGTCGCAATAATTGGTCGTTACTTCTTAACTGGAAAATACGATACGAGCAAAGTGATCGCATTGACAGGTTCAGAAATCAAGGAGCCTCAATACTTTGAGGCGATTGCTGGAGCGAATGTAAGTGATCTTCTTGCTGATAAAATTGCCTCGGACAACGTTCGTGTAATTAGCGGAAATGTCCTCACAGGAGATAAAATCGAGCAGGATGGGTACTTAGGATTCTATCATAACGAAGTAACAGTGATCCCAGAAGGAGATCATCTTAAATTCGTTGCAACTAAAGGATGGATGTCACCAGGTTTGGATAAATTTTCAAATTCACGGACGTTCCCGACATGGATTCTTCCGAAGAGTAAAAAATTCAGACTTGACACAAATACAAATGGCGAGGAAAGAGCATTCGTTGTAACAGGCGAGCTCGAAAAGGTATTCCCATTCGATATACTGCCAATGCAATTGGTAAAAGCCGCGATCACTGATGATATCGACGGAATGGAAAATTTAGGAATTTACGAAGTAGCACCTGAAGATTTTGCATTGTGCGAGTATGTGTGTACTTCAAAAATTGACATTCAAGATAAAATTCGACAAGGGTTGGATTTGATCGCAAGTGAGTGCATGTAGGACTTAAAAATTAGAAGACGTGAAATTTTTAGAAAAAATCGTTCACAAACATGAACCGAAGTTTGCCAAAGGTGGTAAACTCGAGAAATGGAACCCGATCTTCGAATCGTTTACAACGCTGGCATTTACACCAGCGATTACGACTTCGAAAGGTTCACATATCCGTGACGGGGTGGATTTAAAGCGTACCATGATGATGGTTATCTTGGCGCTAGTGCCATGTTTGTTATTTGGAATTTACAATACAGGCCACTGGGAACTTGTGGCCCAAGAAGGAAATCGTGCTATTCCATATCTAGATCAATTCTGGTCAAAAGTTGGAGCTGGTGCATTTGTTGTACTTCCACTTGTTGTGGTATCCTATGCATCTGGATTAATCGTTGAGTTCATTTTCGGTGTAATCAAAGGGCATGCACTTCACGAAGGATTCTTGGTGTCAGGGATGTTGATTCCTTTAGTAATGCCTGCTGATGTTCCATTGTGGATGGTTGCTGTTGCAACCGTATTTGCTGTAGTGATCGGAAAGGAAATCTTCGGAGGAACTGGAATGAATATCGTAAATGTAGCTCTTACAGCGCGTGCATTCTTATTCTTTGCTTATCCAACTAAGATGTCAGGAGATTTCGTTTGGATGGCAGGAGATGAAGTGGATGGGTTTACAGGTTCAACAGCTCTAGGTGATTTGGCTACCTTTACTTCAGATAAAATGATGGTTGCCGGGACGGAAGTCGTCGAGGGCACAAGTGAGGCCGCCGTTACGATGTTCCAGAATACATACTCAATTATGGATTCTTTTATGGGGATGGTTCCTGGTTCGGTAGGGGAAACTTCTGTGATCGCATGTTTGATAGGTGCGGCATTATTACTCTTCACTGGGGTTGGTTCATTGAGAATCATGCTTTCATTCGCTATTGGTGGATTGGCTGGAGGTTTCTTAATGAATGCAATTGGTTCAAATCCTTACATGGATTTACCTGCAATGCATCACTTACTGATAGGTGGTTTTGCTTTCGGAGCAGTATTTATGGCAACAGATCCAGTAACTGCAGCGCAAACAGCAACGGGGAAAATAATTTATGGATTTTTCGGAGGATTGATTGCGATTTTCATTCGTGTGTTGAATCCAGCATATCCTGAGGGAGTAATGCTATCGATTTTATTTATGAATGTAATGGCACCGATCATCGATCACTACGTTATTCAGGCGAATGTCAAGCGTAGACTTAAACGACTTAAAACAGCATAATCATGGCAGTGAATAGAGATAGCAACGGATATACTTTCGGCTTCGCAGTTGCATTGGTAGTTGTGGTTGGGGTTCTTCTCGCAGGAATTGCGATGTGGACAAAACCCTTCCAAGAGAAGAATCAGGAAGTAAAGAAGAAGATGGACATTCTGAAAGCCATTCTTACAAAAGATGACTACAGTAAGATCACGCGTAAGAATGCGAAAGATGAGTTCGAGAAGTATGTTAATCTTGATGATGCGATCGTTCTTGATATGAACGGAGCATTGAAGGATACTGCGGCATTCGATATTGATATCAAGAAACAATTCCGTGATAAGAAATTGAAGGAAGAGAACAAAGATTATCCAATGTTCATTGCGACAATTGACGGAAAGAAAGCGTACGTTATTCCTTGTGTAGGTAAAGGTCTTTGGGGACCAGTATGGGGGAATATCTGTCTGGATGAAGATATGCGAACAATCAAAGGAGCATCTTTCGATCACAAAACCGAGACACCGGGACTGGGTGCAGAGATCAAACAAGATTTCTTCATTAAGGGTTGGATCGGTGAAACGGTTTCAGATGAAAATGGAGATTTTTCAAAATTTGAGGTAGTAAAAGATAAATCGGGTAGTACGAAACCTTCAAAGGTTGATGGTATTACTGGAGGGACAATTACTTCAAAAGGAGTTGAAGAAATGGTTAACCGTTGTTTGTTGCCATATATCGCTTATTTCAAAACATTGAAAAAATAGAGAGTCATGAGTGAAGATGTAAAAAAACCAAGCGAGCCATTATTCTCAAAGAAGAATAAGAAGCTTGTGACAGATCCTCTTACGGACAACAACCCAATTACAATTCAAGTATTAGGGATTTGTTCAGCACTGGCCATTACGGTTCAGGTTGAGCAAGGAGTTGTAATGAGTGCAGCAGTATTGTTCGTATTGATTTTTGGTAACGTAATTATTTCGTTACTACGTAATATGATTCCTTCAAGAATTCGAATCATTGTTCAATTGGTAGTAGTTGCCTCCTTGGTAATTATCGTTGACCAATTGCTTGCAGCATTCTTACCAGATGTATCAGAGAAACTCTCGGTATTCGTCGGGTTGATTATTACCAATTGTATCATCATGGGACGATTTGAGGCATTCGCAATGGCGAACAAACCTTGGCCTTCGTTCATGGATGCACTTGGAAACTCATTCGGATATGCTTGGATTTTGATCCTGGTATCAATTATTCGTGAGTTGTTCGGGTCTGGTTCATTCTACGGTATTCCAATCTTTGGAAGTCCACTGCCTGGAGAAGAATGGGGATTATATACAATGGGGTATATGAATAACAACATGATGATCCTCCCTCCAATGGCATTGATCATTGTGGGAATCATTATTTGGGTTCAAAGATCTCGAAACACTGCGCTAATCGAAGAGCACTAGGAAATAGAGATCAAATAGAAAGATTATGGAAAGTACTTTAGACATATTTGTAAAAGCAATCTTCTCGGAAAATATGATTTTCGCATATTTCCTTGGGATGTGTTCATACCTCGCTGTATCGAAAACAGTGAAGACAGCCGTTGGACTTGGAGCTGCCGTTATTTTCGTATTGACAGTTACAGTTCCGGTAAACTACCTTTTGGAGAACTATTTATTGAAAGAAGGAGCATTAGAGTGGTTGAACCCTGAATGGGCTGACCTAGATTTGAGCTTCTTGTCATTCATTATGTTCATCGCCGTTGTAGCATCGATTGTACAATTGGTTGAGATGTTGGTTGAGAAATTCGCCCCTGCGCTTTACGGTGCCTTGGGAATCTTCCTTCCACTGATCGCCGTGAATTGTTCGATCTTGGGTGGTGCACTCTTCATGCAAGAGCGTCAATACTCTACAATTTTGGATGCAACAGCATTCTCTGTAGGTTCAGGAATTGGATGGTTCATCGCCATTGTTGCTATTGCCGCAATTCGTGAGAAAGTTCGTTACTCAAACGTTCCTGCTCCGCTGAGGGGATTAGGAATTACGTTTATTCTTACAGGATTAATGGGAATCGCTTTCATGGCATTCATGGGAATCAAGTACGGAAAAGACGGAGAAGACGACAAGAAAACTGCTCAAGTGGTAGTAGTTGATGATAACGCAAACGAAAATAACGATTATTAGGTATGGGAACAGGAATGGTTATAGGAATTACGATCGTAGCATTTTTGATTATTATCTTGGTGCTTGTATCGATGTTGTTGTTCGTAAAAGCGAAACTTTCTCCTTCGGGAAAGATCACTATCGACATCAACAATGGAGAGAAAATATTAGAAGTTGACGGAGGAGGAACTCTTTTGAGTACACTCGGAAGCAACGGAATCTTCTTGCCTTCAGCTTGTGGAGGAGGAGGAACATGTGTTCAATGTTTATGTCACGTTCACGAAGGTGGAGGAGGAATTCTTCCAACGGAAGAGCCACACTTTTCACGTAAAGAAATCGCAGCGAATATGCGCCTGGGATGTCAAGTGAAGGTGAAAGAGAACATGAAGATTGAAGTGGAAGAAGAAGTTCTTGGAATTAAAGAATGGGAAGCGGAAGTAGTTTCTAACTACAACGTGGCAACTTTCATTAAGGAGTTCATCGTAGAGATTCCAGAAGACATGGATTACAAAGCGGGAGGATACATTCAGATTAAGATCCCGAATTGCGTAGTGAAATACGAAGACATGGATATCTCAGCACATCCTCAAGATCACCCAGGTGAGCCGGATAAGTTCAAGTCTGATTGGGATAAATTCGGATTGTGGCCACTAGTAATGAAGAACGACGAAGAAGTTGTTCGTGCATACTCAATGGCTTCTTACCCTGCTGAAGGACGTAAAATCATGTTGAACGTTCGTGTTGCTACTCCACCATGGGATCGCGCACGTAACGCCTGGATGAACGTTAACCCTGGTGTTGCTTCATCGTATATCTTCAACTTGAAGGTAGGTGACAAAGCAGTTATTTCAGGACCTTATGGCGAGTTCTTTATCAACGATTCAGATGCGGAAATGCTCTACATCGGTGGTGGAGCGGGAATGGCGCCAATGCGTTCTCACTTATATGAATTATTCAAAACGATTAAAACTGGACGTAAGGTGACTTACTGGTACGGTGGTCGTTCAAGAGCAGAGTTGTTCTACATTCACTATTTCCGGGATCTAGAAAAGGACTTCCCGAATTTCAAGTTCTACTTAGTTCTTTCTGATGCACTTGAATCAGATAACTGGGTAAACAAGAAAGACATCAACGATCCAGAAGGTGATGGATTTACAGGCTTCGTACACAATGCTGTAATCAAAGAATACCTTGAGAAGCACGAAGCTCCAGAAGACATTGAATTCTACTTCTGTGGACCTCCATTGATGAACCAAGCCGTTCTCACAATGTGTGATGAGTGGGGTGTTCCTGACGAGCAAGTTCGTTTCGACGACTTCGGAGGATAAGCAAAGACTTAATACATTACAATCCCGTTTCATTCCGATAACTATCGGAAGAAGCGGGATTTTTTGTTTCTACGATTTCGTTGATTAGTGCAACGGGATGGATTATGCCTTCCAGAATTGCCACCAATGACTCGAACTTCCTTCAATTTCTGTTGACATGAAGGATGATTCTTCTCCATTTCTAAGAACTGGTAGTTTCGATTTGTCTACCCATGATCCATTTGAACGAACCCATTTCTTGTCGATTCCTAACAAAGTCAGTTCGACATTCGAACCCGCTACATTCGAGTTCCCATTTTCTTGTAAATTGCTTAGACCTTCCATAACGCATTAGTTTATGTGAATAATTCATGCGAATTTCTTCGCTTACAGTCCTTGCAGGGATTTGTGTGTTATATAAAATAAGTTATAAATACTTGACATGCAAGTAAATAGCGATTTTATAAATTCTAACTCGCTAGAAGTTATATTCGTATCTTTATAGAATCGGACATCCCGCTGAAATGGTTAGGAACCGAAGAATTAGCGTTGAGTTAATTTTTTGTTAAAGCCTAGTCGTGCTGTAGCCCCCGTGATGTATGCAATTTGGATATTGGCACGCAATTTGCTCTTGCTTCGAATATAAAACGGATAATTATGAGAAAAAGCTACCTATTAATTGTTTCATGCCTCGCTTTCCTAGGAACAGCACTCGCACAAGAAGATAATCAATTCAACAAGAATTATGACCCAGTTCGCTTGGAATTGGAAGAATGGGACCCTATTCGTGGACCATGGCTTTCATCAAGCTTAGAAGCTATGTCGAAACAGGAGCCAATCCCAGATAGAACTTTCCCAGAAGATATTACGCCAGCACAAATGGTGTCGCAGCTGCCAGATAAGACCCGTTCAAACCTGGAGCGCACGATAATTGCAAATACAAATGGTTCTGCAGCAGAGCAAGCTCAATGGAATGAAATCCGCAGAGTCGTTGTTCGTCCAGGAGCTGGATGTGGAAGACGAAGCGCTCGAACGTATGGTGATCCGCACCTAGTAACTTTCGATGGTGCACGTTATTCTTTCCAAACTGTTGGAGAATTCGTTTTAACAAAATCAACGTCAGGTCTTGAAGTTCAAGCTCGTCAGAAACCACAAAGAGATGATTTCTCTTTAAATACTGCTGTCGCAATGAATGTAGGTGGAGATCGCGTATGTATTTACGCATCAGATTACCCAGATGGTGATCGATCGACTCCTGTTCGTGTAGGTGGTAGAGCGGTTCAAGTAGGAACAAGCAAAGCCTATTTCTTGAATAATGGTGGAACGATCCGTGTTTCAGGTAGAACTTATACTGTTGCTTGGCCAACAGGTGAGACGGTAACAGCACAAATCCGAAGAAGTGGAGGAATGTCTTTCATGAATGTGAATGTGCAAATTACTGACTGTAGCGAAGGAATCTTTGATGGATTGTTAGGAAATGCTAACGGTTTTGAAGGAGATGATTTCCGTGGATTGAATGATCGACAAGATTTGAGAATGACTGCTGGATCAGATCCATTTGGAAGTGTCTCTAGAGATATTGAGCAAAGAAGATTGGCATTTTTAGCGAATACAATGGCTGATCAATACCGAGTAACAAACTTGACAACATTGTTCGATTACGCTCCTGGAAGATCAACAGCGTCTTTCACAGATCGATCTTTCCCAAGAGTTCACAGAACATTCAACGAAATCCCAAGAGATCGCAGAATGGCTGCACGCAGAACATGTGAGCAACAAGGAATCTCAAGCCGTGATATGAACGGATGTATTTTTGATAATTCTCATTTGAACATCACGCCGAGTCCAGCACCAGTAGTGCACGATCCAACTGAAGGAATGGAAATGAAGCCAGTTCGCGAAGTTAAACCAAATGTGAATGAGCCAATTACTGAAGCTGATAAAGGTTCGGATCTTCCAAACCAACCGCGTACGCCACTTCCAATGGGAGAGACGAAGCCGCAGTCGAGCAAAGGTGAATCAATCAAAACTGAGCCAAAGCCAGTGAAGACAGAATCGAAACCGAAACCTCGTTACACGACTTCACCAGCATTGGAGCGACCATCGAAACCGGTTCGAACAACTCCGAGTAGAACGACTTCTCCAACGAGATCAACTCCAACGAGAACAACATCTCCCACGAGATCGACTCCGACAAGAACTACATCGCCGACACGTTCTACGCCGACGAGAACAACGTCACCAACGCGTTCAACACCAACGAGAACGACTTCACCGACACGTTCGACCCCAACGAGATCGACCCCGACAAGGAGCACGCCCACTAGGACAACTACTCCGACTCGATCGACGCCAACGAGGTCAACGCCAACACGTTCGACGCCGACAAAATCGACTCCAACTCGCTCAACACCAACGCGAGGTAGAGGCTAGATTTTAGAAGAATATTTTACTAAACCCTGATGCGGCTTCATAAACTGCGTCAGGGTTTTTGTATTTACAAAGGTCTTTCAAAAAATTATGGAGGATAATACATACCTTTAGGCAAGATTTTACGTCTAGTAAGTAGAAAGCACAAAATTTATGAAAAAGGTATTAGTCGCATTGATGTTGCTTGTTTGTTCATCGACATTCGCATCGCACATTGTTGGAGGAGAAGTTTACTACGATTCTCTAGGGAATGATCAGTACAGAGTAACATTCGAAGTGTATCGAGATTGTTCAGGATCTGGTTTTGATTCACCTCTGCAGTTCACTGTTTTTACAGGAGCAGGAGCACAGTTTTCAGAGTATTCAATTCCTTTGCCAGTGCCAGATACTTTACCAATTATTTACGATGATCCATGTGTGACGCCACCAACGGATATCTGTATTGAACGTGCGATTTACATCACGACAATTACACTTCCTGCCACTGCAGACGGATACAGAATCGTATATCAACGTTGCTGCTGGGCGAATAACATTCAGAATATTGTCAACCCAGGTTCTTGGGGACTTACAATTGAGACAGATGTACCGGGGACGACTTTGGTCGGACAATTTGATAACAACGCTGCTCGATTTGATAACTACCCGCCAATTGTGCTTTGTTCGAACTTGACCTTTACATTTGATCACATTGCTACTGATATTGATGGTGATTCCTTGGTTTATTCCATGTGTACACCAAAAACGGTTGATTTAGGACCATCGGGAACAGTAGCAGAACCAAACCCTGAGTACGCTCCGCCTTATGCAGATGTAATATGGGAGCCAGGTTTTAGTGGACCTCAACCTTGGGGACCAGGATCTAACGTTACGATTGATCCACAAACAGGAATTATGGACATTACTCCAGGACTTGTCGGGACTTACGTTGCCGGAGTTTGTGTGGAGGAATACCGAAATGGAGTATTAATCAACAGTAAAACAAGAACATTCGGTTATCGAGTGGTGACATGTGATGTTGAATTGCCAATCGAGGTTTCATTGCTTGGAGCTGGTGTTTTGATTGAAGATTGTAGCTCTGCCGGATTTATAATTGAAAGAACAACTGCTGATTCTTCTTTGACGATCGAAGTGCTCGTTTCTGGAACGGCTACGAACGGAGTTGATTACAACACATTGGGATCATCTATTACAATTCCAACAGGAGTTTTCACAGATACGATTTCAATCGTTCCGTACGGAGACGGGATTACAGAAGGAAACGAAACGGTTACCTTTAGCATCATTGTTGAGAATCCTTGTGAAAATACCTTTGATACAACAACTGCTTACTTGACAATTCAGGATTACATTCCAATGACGATTGATTGGGGAGATAGTACCAACATTTGTGATGAAATTGATGAATACGGATTGCTGTGGTGTAATGTTCAGAATGGAGTAGGACCGTACACGTATGCATGGGCTCCAACGCCTTATGCAAATAATGATTCCATTTCATTCCCTGCAACAGATCTCGATCCAAACTTGACAGAAATGTCAGTAAATGTCGTCGATGGCTGTGGACAGAATATATCGTCAGGGCTCATACCCGTCTACAACCGATGCCCGCTGAAAGTCCCGAATGTGATTACCATGAATGGGGATGATATCAATGATGAATTTATCATAAAGAACATTGAGGATTACGACCGCGTTCGACTGCAAATTTTCAACCGTTGGGGTAACCTCGTTTTCGAATCGGAGGACTATCAAAACGATTGGAAAGGACTTGATGTTTCAGGAAATGAGTTAGAAGCAGGAGTGTACACGTACATCGTAACGCCTGAAAGCGTGAAGTACGAATATGATGATCAGGAGAAGACGCTTTACACGGCACATGGCTTCGTTCACATTATTAAGTAAATAACTCGTTTCGACTCGGTAAATTCCGATTCTCTTATTGGTTAATTTTGAGCAGACAATAAAAAGTATGCTCACAATTTCACAATTAACGAAAGACGATATCATTATCGTACACCAACTGGCGAAGTCAATTTGGCCTGACGCATTCAAAGATATTTTGGAACCTGCTCAGATTGAATACATGCTCGATTGGATGTATGACGTGAATACGCTCACGGAACAAGTTCAAACAGGGCATCTTTATTACATGATTACTTTGGATGGTGTTCCAAAAGGTTTCGTTGGATTGGAACCTAACTTCCCAGATGTCGGAACGCTCCGAATGCACAAACTTTACGTGGAATCAAATACTCATGGAAAAGGATTGGGCAAAGCGCTCCTGGAGAAAACGATCGAAATTGGAAAAGAATTGGACGTGGCAACAATCAACTTAAACGTCAATCGTTTCAATGCAGCGGTTGATTTCTATAAATCGCAAGGATTCCAAATCGTAAAAGAAGAGAACATTGATATCGGAAGAGGGTATTTGATGGAAGACTATGTGATGGTAAAGGAAATCTAATTCTCTCTTTCCATCTAGTAAATTCTGTAACGAATAGTGATAGGTCGATTATACATTTAATATTCTAAAAAAAACGCGAAAAGTACTCAGATACGTTAGAGAAGGTTTACTTTGTCATTAATTTCCAATCAAGTAACGAAATTAACTCCCTTTTTATATGAAATCTATTTTAGTCCCTCTATTTGTTCTTGGTTTAATGAGCTTTTCATTTGCCCAAGAAACTGATTATAAAAAAGTATTTGAGAAGGTCTATTTGGACTATATGGATTCTTCTGAGGTGGAAAGGAAAAAAGCTGCTCTTCAGATTATGGGGCGGGAAGATTTAGCTCAATCCTTTTTAGATAAGGAACAAGCATACTTAGATGCAGTGCAAGATGTAATCGAAGAGGAAAAGTCAGGAGAAGCTGAGCCAAAACCGGAATTTAATGACTTTTCCGAATCAGATGAATATAAAAGATTTGTTGCTTTAAATTCCGACCTCTCAAGGTTAGAATCGAATGTGAAAAACGCCAAACGAAGATTGAATCTTTCTAAGGCAACCTATGAATTGTGCGTCTATAACAATGGCTCGTCTGGTTGCTCTGGCGAGTACAGTATGATGAGTGCGAATCGAAAATCTTATAATGATCTGATTAATAAATACAATGAAAAAAATAAGGACTATAATGATAGGGTAGATGATATAAATGCAAAAATCCGTGAGAACAATAGAAAATTGCAGGAGTACAGGAAGGAATTGAATACATACGCAAATCCCGAACCAACGTACTTAGAAGAGAAAAGGGATAGATATCTAAGAGATACAAAGAGTTATATCGCCCAAATAAAAGAGGTAGTCGCTGAGGGGGAGCTAAAATTAGTTAAGGAAGAGGAAAGAGAACTTTCGGAAATGGAAGTTGTGGAGTTCGAAAAATTGATTTCGAAGAGAGAACCAATTTTAGAATCCATGAAAAAGCACTTTACTGATGGTTATGACCTGGATTCATGCAATATTTTGATGAAGGAGTTTATGGCGTTTTTCTATGAATTGGATCTTGAGGAATTGGGAATAAAGAGAGTGATAATGAATAATGGTAAAGACGTTTCATATCAGAAACACATGAGTCATATACTTGTTCTTGGGTTTGAGACAGCCAAGCGAGAAAAAGCGAATTACCTGGCATTCTACGACGGAGTGTTTATGTACGATTGCGATCTGTTTCCAGATGATAAAATCAAAAAAGTAGGTGTAAAGAAACACCATAATGATGGCTATAACAAAATGAACGGTCTCTCTAACTGGTTTGAATACGACGAAGATGGAAATCTCAAGGAAATTCAAAATCAGCGAGCGAAATGGGTTATAGGTCAACGTTTTTATCATAAGAATGGAGAGGTTGCAAGAGAATCGTCATATCGATACGGAGAATTGAATGGGATTAGCACGTGGTATTACGATACTGGTGAGATTAATGCTACATGTCCATATAAAGACGGGAAAAGATCCGGTGATTATAAAGTTTTATTTAAAGATGGTTCAACAAAAGGAATAGTCCAATTTCGTGCAGGAAAAAAGCACGGTTCCACACGGTGGTATTATGACTCTGGTATTGAAAAAACGATCATTTCTAATTTTGAAGGTGAAAGACATGGCTTATGTCAATTCAATTATGTTAACGGTGTTACTAAGACCATTAAGAGGTACGAGCATGGTAAGTTGATGGAAATAGTTGAAACGAACGATATGGATGGTAACCCAGTTGATAAAGGGACATTGGTAAATGGAAATGGCACATGCATTGTCTATGACAGTGAGAACGGTTCCTTTGTACGTGTAGATGAATACGTTGACGGGGAAAAAGTCAAGAAAGATTAATCTTCGAACAATCAAAATGACCTTTCGGGCACGCTTTGTGTCCATGAATTCCACACGGACGACAATCCAAACCTTCAACTTGCTTGATTTCTGAATCATCCGACAAGGGGCCAAATCCAAAATCTGGAATTGTTGAACAAAAGAAGGCAGTAACATTCGCATTCACACTCGACGCCAAATGCAGTGGCCCAGAATCATTCACGTAAGATCGAGCTGCGGTTTTCATTAGCGCCGCCGATTGCAACAAGCTCAGTTTTCCCGCTAAATTGATAACTCCTGAATGACTGGCTTTTTCAATAATTGAATCACCCAATTCCTTATCACCTGGCGCCCCAAGAATATAAATGGTCGAATCGGCATCAAATTTCTGAACGAGTTCTACCCACTTTTCGGCGGGAAGTTGTTTTGTGAACCATACCGAAGCAGGGGCAATGCAATAATAGTTCTCCTTCACATACTCTTGAATGGCAGCTTGGTCTTTCTCCGAAGGAAATAATTCAGGTCGAACGCGTTTCTCCGTTCCAAATTCAGCAATAACTGATAGGTTTCTTTCTACCTCGTGCGTTCCATCACCAATGTTATGATCAAATCGTTTGGTATACAAAAACGAAAAGGGATTCTTCCGAAAGCCGTAGCGCTTTTTCCCTTTTGAGAAGGCGGTAATCAATCCGGAACTTCCAAAACGATGTAGGTTGATCACAAGGTCGTATTCATTCTTTCGAAATTCTTTGATCAAACCGAAAATTGCTTTCCATTTCCCGTTGGATTTATTCAAAACATGCAACTCATGCAAATGCGGATTGTTCAGCAGCAAAGATTCATTTCCTTTCTTTACCAACATATCCAATTGAGCATTCGGAAACAAGCGCTTCAATTCAGAAAGAACTGGCGTCGCCAAAATGACATCTCCCAAAAAAGCCGTTTGAATAACAAGAATTCGTTTCACGAGATAAAAGTAAGGTTTTTAAACATCGATTTTGCATTGTTCAGTCACGAGGAATTTCTTCTTCGTTCCGCATGACAATATGAAAGTTGATGATCAACGCAAAGGCAAAAAAGTAACTTCCCACATATATTAATCCTTCGTAATAGCTAGCGGTCATGTTCGAAATGATAAAGAACATAATCACTGCAAAAATGAGCATAATCAAATTCGTGAACAGCACAGATTTCCTTGATTTATCCAAGTATCTGACGATAAAAGAAGTCAATAGGAGAAAAGGGAGGGAAATAACTAATGAGATAAGGAGTAGAATCACGCCTATAATTACGATATCTCCGAAATTGGAGTTGAATCCAGATGAATCTTGCAGAGAAAGGTTGAAGTTTGTGGAGTGTTCGTAACTGACGATCAAAAAGAGAAAAAACCATTGAGCGAAGAGCGCGCGCGATTTGATTGACATCTTATCTCAACAAGTTAACATGCCCATGAATCAATGTTTCAACACCATTCGCATCTTTCACGCTAATGATATAAACGTACGATCCTGCAGCAGCTTCGCGATTGGTAGCAGGAATAATTCCATCCCATCCTTCGTCGTATAAATTCGTCTGGAATAAGGTTTGACCCCAACGATTCAAAATCACAAAGTTGTAATCTGTCGCATCAAAATCAGAAAGAACGGGTCTGAATATTTTGTTGACACCATCAGGAATAAATGCGTTCGGAATGTAAATCAATGGAGGAAGCACGATGCACACTTCATTCGATCTGCTGATTTCACTAAAACCATAAATATTGGTCGCTTCAATCGCCTCAACGCGGTAGCAGATTTTTCCCGAAGAAATGATGTCATTCATGTCGTCTTCATACGACAACTGATTACTGGCAACACTTGCCACTGGAGTACTTCCAAACACACCATCAATTCCACGATAAATACTGTACGCGATTACTGAACCGTTGAATTGACGATACGCATTCCAGTTCAAATAAGATATTTTGGATGTCCCATCGAATTGCACTTCCAAGAAAATTGTCTCTGCCTCATTGGAAACTCCACCTTCGTTCGAACAGCTGTCAATCACACGAGCACGA
Organism: Crocinitomicaceae bacterium; assembly: GCA_029252405.1. Lineage (GTDB taxonomy): Bacteria > Bacteroidota > Bacteroidia > Flavobacteriales_D > Crocinitomicaceae > UBA4466. Next base: position 28,259 of record JAQXBM010000001.1, on the reverse strand, counting down.
TAAACATAGGATTGCGAATGAACATCCACGTCAGTATCAACATAGGTCAACGTTCCCGAATTCACAGGTATACGACCGATTTCCTCGAAAGGATCCGCACCCACTTTTCGTTCAAACGCCATTTCCGTAATGGGAACGGAATTGTCAATGTGTTGTCGAAGAATTACTTCATCACCATCCACGGTTGCGACTTGCAAATAATTGTAGCTCGGTTGACTTGGCGAAGAAGTAAAAATACATGAAGTATTCGAAAAGCTCTCTTGTCCGTCTGAACTTACAGCTTTAATCGCGAAGCAATAATCCTGTCCGTCTTGAATTGGAAGATTGAACGTTGTTCCGGTTGTCGTTCCGAAACTCATCCAAGGTTGTCCTGTCCATTTTGCGAAAATCTCATAGCTAGCTACGGCGTTCCATCCTTCGTATTCCGTCCAAATCAAATTGACTTCACGTGCACAAATATCCAAAGTAGGAGTCACGAAAACACTCGTATGAATAGGAGCTTTCGCCGAAGTCTGATACGTAGGAGGCACGGCTACAGTAAAACAAGAATCGAAAGCTGCAACCGAATAAGTGAGCGATCCATTGTCCGTGTTCGGGAAGTGCGTATACGTCGTATTTGGCAATCCCCAAACCGTGTCTATTTCCACAATGATTCCACTTCCATTCAAGGTATAGATGACGTATCCGTAAGTATCTTGCTGGGCATTTTCATTCCATGAAAGCGTTACTCCGTTCGTTAATGTGTCGATCGTCACAAAATCAATCACAGGAATATCAGGAGTGATCATGTCTTCAAATTGATCTCCCGCAATATTAGAAGTGAAAGCACACGGTTGATTTGGCAATATAATTTGATAACTCAAGAACACATCGCAAATATCAATTGTGTCGATATAAAAAGTGGTTCCATATGCTACACTGTCGTAGAAAGTCCAAGTTCCCGCTGGGAATTCTCGGTAGATGTGATAATAATCGTTCATTGTCGGTAGAGCAGGATCAATTGGATCGTTCCATTGAAGAACTGCTGTCCCGTTGCTTGGATTGACTAAGTCCAGATAAATATTCGAAAGAGTATCGCTGTATGACAATGAATTTCCATCGCAACCGGAGGCAACAGCCATATAATAATGAAATTCCTGTCCAACTCCAGGGTCCGTAAATGATGTAGTTCCAATCGCTGGAACAGTTCCAACTAATCCGTTTTCCAACGTAAAAATCTGATAGGAGTTGAAGGTTCCATTTGGGTCTGCCACTTGATCCCAAGAAATAGTCACATCTCCCGTTGCGTCCGATTGAATGCAATTGATTTGTGGAGCTTGAATAATTCCAGGGTTCACCACGTTGATGGTAATCGTTGCATAGGTCACTTTCGGCACAGGGCAATAATCATCTTGAATTTTGAAGACAAAGTGGAAAGGAACCATGTCCTCCGTTCCGTTCAATGGAGTGACCAAGTGATCACAATCTGTTTGCCAACTAAAATCCGTCGATACGCCTTGGACACCTGTGATCAGTGGAGTTGAATTCAAGGTAGCGCAAGGTCCAGTGGTACATCCGCTCGTACTCGTAAAGTTCGTTCCGAACATAAATCCTGATGCGGATAAGTGGTTGCTCTGAGGTGATCCGTCCTGAAGTAGTTCAACATCTGTTGAATTCAGGGTAAAGTTCACGAGGTCGCCAGCGTTTACGGTTGTTTCAAATAATCCACCAAATGGTCCTGTAACTTGAGGAGGTGAGTTTGTTCCACTACAATTCGAAACAATCAATTGGATTTCCCGATCAACTTCAGCAATCAACACACCATTGCGATAGGATCGAGCGACAATTTTTACAGCGTAGCTTCCGGTAGTGTTTGAGAGAAAAGTCAATTCGCCGGAACTAGAATTTAGTTGCGCAGGAATATTTCCTGGATTGAATGATGCATCTGGAGTGGGCGAGTTAGCTGAAAATCCACTTTCATAGATTAATTCTGCTGGGCTGCTTGGTGGATTGTAGGTCTGAGCTGGAAAATGATCCAGTGGTGTTCCGAAGGAAATGTGCAAAGAATCGAGATCAGGATCGATCGCGTTCATGTTGTACGTATACGGATCACCAGCACAACTCACGAAGTAAGGATCTTGCAAAAACTGAGGTGAATTATCAACGCAACCACCTGCGCTGTTTGGAACCTCGTACATTTTTGAGGTGAGTGTAATTCCTTTGATATCGGGATCAATCAGGTTGACGATATTCCCATTTCGAGCAAAATTCTGATAAGTGAAAACCCACCCTGTAGCTGGAGGCGTGCCTGAAATGGCAATGGGATCACTCACGTAAATGATTTTCTCAATCGCCCCAATTCCGTTTCCACCTCCTTGTCCAGAGCCGCAATCCAAGGGAGCTGGACCACCTGTAACTTGTGTGCAAAGGGGTGAAATATCAGTTCTAGATTGGAAATTGACTGTTATGGAAGTTAAGGTTGGATGTCCCCAAACCTCAATCGTTTCATTTACTGGGTTAACAATCCCGCCATTACAATCACGGTAAAACGTAAGTTGAAAGACGTAATCACTGCCTTGGCATTCCCAAGTTATATCACCTCCGAGTACGTGCGTCGCATTCCCTCGAAACGAGAAAGAAATGAGGAGCAGGAAAAGGAAATAAAAACGATTCATAATCGTATAACGAAAAATACCCATACGTAGTATGAAGACGAAATATTCGCTATTTGGTTGCGATTTTCGGTGATTATCTGACGGCAAAATGATCAGATGGTTAAATGATCAGATTTCCTGTTACTTTTTTGCCCAAATGTTGGACTTATAGCTTTCCATTTACGCTCAGCCAAGTCCAATTTTCAAAAGTGGAAATATCCGCTCCAGAAGTCGCTGTTGATGGAAATGCAGATTCCGCTGCAGACTGGTCTGAGGATGGAATTGAGCAACCCGATCCTTCTAGATTTAGCGCGTCTCGTTCGCTATTTGAGAAGAATAGCAAAGGATTTGAGCCGATCAGATTGTTCAGCGCACCTGGCAGAGCAGTCAGGCAATCACTTTCGTAATTAGCCGTGATGCGCACATCTCCACCGAAATTGACATCGGTAATCGTTCCTTTTACTTCATCTCTAAATTGTGACAATACTGTTCCTGATTGGAAATGAAGAATCGAAATGCTGCTTAAATCGGCAGTTCCATTCGTGTACGTTACACCGCTTGGTCCTTTCATGTCTATGCCCTTATCGCTATTGTCGTCGCACAGAACGACCGCATTCGTGATCGAACCATCGAAGTTTTCACTTGATTCCAAGCCGTCATCTTTGGCAAACCCTACGATGGCATTTGACACATCCACTGTTCCTCCAAGAATCTGAATCCCGTCATTTTGACACGCAACAATTTCCACGTGGTCAATTAATGTGTTGGATCCAACTCCTCCGAGCGACAGGCCATTAATTTCATTTCCAGCTCCAATCAATGCTCCGGCATGTCGAATAGAAACGTATTTGAAGATTCCTGAATCATCTGTGAGGTCGGTTCCTCCATAAGCTAGATATTGTTCACCTGTTGGAAGCCCTGGTAACATCGAGTAGGTATCGCCGTCTACTGAGGATACAGGGGCATTCCCCATAATTGCTATTCCACCCCACAATCCTTTATCATCTTCTGTAAGATTGGTTCCTGACAATTGACCAATTTCGATGTTGTCCAATACCGAAGTGAAGATTATAGGAGATTGAGCTGTTCCTTCCGCGTGAATTTTTCCTCCGCGCTCAACGATAATCATCGACGCTAAGGTTCCTGTTCCTTCCTGAGCTTTGATGATAGTGCCTGGTTGAATGGTCAAGGTAACCCCAGAAGAAACGATCAATTTTCCAGCGATATGATAAATATGATCAGCTGTCCAGGTCTCGTCTGAAGTTAAAACTCCTGAACGCCAGAATGGATCGAAGCAAATGATTATTTCCGGTTCACATGAACCATCGTCTTTGGTCGCAGATTCATCGTAATTAGGAGCTGTAGGATTTGTGCATCCTTTTTTTCTACATGATTGAGCGAGAGCCGCGATTAGTACAACGAATATCAGTAAGCGCATTTTCATACACTAAAAGTACAGTGTAATCAAACAATTCGAGTGAATTCAGTGTTAACGCTCCATTAAATTTCAACCAATCGGAAGATCGGAAAATCAGATAATCGGAAAATCGATCTACCCCACAGCCACAACTGCCATATATTCCCATTTCAAGTACTTCTTCGCCAATTCTTGAACACGCTCAGGTGTAATTCCATGAATGGATTTAATGGCGTCATTGTAAAAATCCAATGTCTTGCCATGAAGCTCAGCACTCAAAAATAAATCCGTCATTGCGTAGGCTCCATCAGCACTTTTGAGTAATTGCCCAAGCACGTAATTTCGAACCAACTGCATTTCATCTTCAGGAACGAGTTCTGTTTGTAAACGCGTCAATTCAAATTGAATTTCCTTCAAGGTTTCATCACGCACTTCTTTACCAACTTCAGTTGCCATTAAGAAATAACCAGTTCCATCAAGTTCAGCCACCATCGATCCGATACCGTAGGTATAACCTTTGTCTTCTCGAATATTCGCCATCAATCGACTTCCAAAATAATCTCCCAAAATGGTGTTCACAAATAAGAAATCGAGGTAGTCAGGGTGGTTTTTATTGAAGAGCATTCTTCCAGCACGAATGGCCGTTTGCAAGGCTCCTTCTTTATCAATTTTCTGAATCCCTGGTTCATGCAAAACGTTCGGATCAAAATCGCCAATTTCTGAAGCCAAAAATTGGTTGAAGTATTCAGCGATTTCAAGAATCGTTTCTTCCTCAAAATTCCCAACAATGACAACCTTTGTCAGTCCTTGTAAATAGAACTTTTCATGGAATTCTTTTAAGTCCGATTGCTGAACATTATCGAAATCTTTTTCCTCAAGTGTGATTGCGTAACGGTCATTGCTTGAGAACAACTTTGATCGAAACTCTTGTTGAGCGCGCGTTGCCACTTTCTCTTGATTGATGCGCCACTTTTGCTTACGATCAGCGCACAATTCCTTGATTTCATCTTCTTTGAAATCGACATGTTTGATTGCGTCTAAAATGGTATTCAGAATACTTTTGAGGTTCTCGCGCAGGCAATACATGGAAACCGTCGCATTTTCCACAGACACACCAGATTCCAAAAATCCTCCAAGTGAATTGATTTCCTCTTGAATTTGAACCGATGTTTTAGTCGGCGTTCCTGAAAGCAATAATCCGTTCGTAAATCCAGGTGTTCCCTTTTCACCGCGACAATTTCCAGCATCAAAATACAGATCAAAACGCGATGTTTCATTCTGAACTTCCTTCATGTGATACAGAGGAACAGTCGGGGAGAGGTCGTATTTTTTCGGTGCTACAAAGTCAATCGCGTCGATCGCCACCAATTCGGGTTGTAAATTTCTATTCGGCATGGCTGGCTTTTACATTTAACAGTGTACAATTCGTTTTGATCAAGGTTGAGGCGGCTACGCGCTGAAGATCATCTGCGGTAATGGCAGCGTATTTCTCCGATTCGTGATTGATCATATCAGCATCACCTAACAATTCATTCATGCACAAAGCCATGGCTCTGTTGAGAACAGCTTGATGCTGGAATTCATTCGATGTTCTGATTTTGACCATGATACGACTCAATTCTTCGTCTGAAACTTTTGAATTCAAGAGTTTATCCAATTCCTTCCAGAAAGCTTCGTCAAGTTGATCGAAGGTAACGCCATCATTTAATTTTCCAGAGATGATGAGTAATCCGCTATCAATCGAACCAGTGACATAAGCGCTGATATTGGAAACCAATCCCAGTTCTTTTTTCAATGATTTGTACAATCTTGAAGACTTATCTCGGCCTAAAATATCCGATAAGGTGTCGTAAACGAGATAATCAGGATGCAAACGATCTTCCATTCTAAAAGCATAGTAAAATGCGTCCGTTGGAACTGCGCGCTCGATCGTTTTCTCGCGGAATTCAGTTTGCTTGGGCTCTTTGGGTAAATCTCTTTTGTTGATTTCTCCTGCAGGAATATCGCCAAACCACTTTGTCGTGAGACGCTTCACTTCATCCAACTCCAAATTACCTCCAATGCACAAAATGGCATTAGCAGGGTGATAGAATTTATTGAAAAAGCCTTTCACATCTTCCATTGTGGCTTCCTCAATGTGTTTGATTTCTTTACCAATTGTCGCCCATTTGTACGGGTGAATTTTGTATACTTCCGGACGAAGTTCCAACCAAACATCACCATATGGTTGATTCAAATAGCGTTGCTTGAACTCTTCAATCACTACTGATCGTTGAACTTCCAAACTTTTTGGTGTGAAGGCAAGCGAGAGCATTCTGTCACTTTCTAACCACAATGCCGTCTCAATATTGTTGACGGGCAAAACGTCGTAATAGTTCGTGATATCGTTGGACGTAAACGCGTTGTTTTCTCCTCCTGCGAGTTGAAGTGGCGTATCGAATTCAGGAATGTTCACAGATCCTCCAAACATCAAATGTTCGAATAAATGGGCGAACCCTGTTTTATCTTCCGACTCATCGCGCGCGCCAACATTGTATAGAATATTGACCACTGCCATTGGCGTCGTGGTGTCCTTATGGAATAGGACAGTTAATCCATTATCGAGTTTAAATCGATCAAATTGAATCATTAAAAGTTGAATTTTGGACTGCTTTGTTCTTGCAGTGCCGATGAGTATTCTGAAAGTATTTCAGCTACGATTTCCTTAGCTGGTAAGATTTGATCTATCATTCCTGAGATTTGTCCGATTTCCAATTCACCTTCGGTGAGATCTCCTTCGAACATACCTTTTTTCGCACGCCCTCGACCCAAAAGTTCCTTGAGCTCTTCTGGACTTGCACCGCTTTCGTAGGCGTCGTGAACTTGTTTGTAAAATGGATTTTTAATCAATCGGACTGGTGTCAATTCTTTCAAGGTCAATTGCGTATCGCCTTCTTTGGCTTCAACAACGGTTTTCTTGAAATTTTCGTGAGCGCTAGACTCAAGTGAAGCCACAAATCGACTTCCTATTTGAACGGCGTCAGCTCCGAGATTCATGGCAGCCAACATGGTTCTTCCTGTTCCGATTCCTCCAGCAGCAATTAGCGGAATGTTCAATTCCTTCGCCACCATTGGGATAAGACAAAGCGTTGTTGTTTCATCGCGGCCGTTATGTCCTCCAGCTTCAAAACCTTCAGCAACAATGGCATCAACTCCTGCAGCTTGCGCTTTCAAAGCAAATTTCAAACTGGAAACAACATGTACAACAGTAATTCCATGATCCTTCAAATGCTGCGTCCATGTTTTTGGATTACCTGCTGAGGTAAAAACAATGGGAACTTTATGCTTGATGATCGTCTCAATGTGCTTATCAATATCTGGATAGAGCATTGGCAAATTCACCGCAAATGGTTTATCCGTTGCGACTTTGCATTTTTGAACGTGTTCATCCAGTACTTCAGGATACATTGATCCTGAGCCAATAATCCCCAATCCACCAGCGTTAGAAACAGCCGAAGCCAGTTCCCAACCTGAGCACCAGATCATTCCGGCCTGAATAATTGGGTAGTCAATATTAAATAAAGAGGTAATCCGATTTTCCATAATTGTCGATCTTATCAAAAGTACAGTTTTCGTGAAACTTCGCCCCGTTTTTTGTCGTCTTAGCTTTAAATTGATATCTTGGAGACAGCTTTTACCCAATGAGAAAAAATATTCACTTCCTTTTTTGTTTTCTGCTGATTTCGTTTTTCGGAAGCGCTCAAGAAGTGCGTCATGATCACTCGATCCATCATTCTTTCATCGAGAATAAGGGGCAGTGGGGCGAAAACGTACTTTTTAAGACAAAGTTTCAAGGTGGAAACTTGTGGGTTGAGCAAGGAAAAATGATGTTTCATTTACAAGATTTTTCGCGCTTGCAGGAGAATCATGCCAGTCCAAAAGACGGGGTGGATGTATCGACGTTTGATCAAACATTATTGCACCTTAATTTCCCTGGATCAAACAAAGTTACGTCGATCAAAAAGGAGCACGCAACGAATACGTACTACAACTATTTTCTTGGTAATGATAAGTCAAAGTGGGCCTCGAATATTCATGGATACGGAGAAGCGACATTGGAGAATTTCTACGATGGGATTGATTTAAAACTGATCGAACAACAGGAAGAACTTAAATACGAATTTCATGTGGCTGCGGGAGTTGATCCCTCAATCATTTCTTTAGCCTACGCAGGCCAGAAGGCAGTTTGGGTTGAAGAGGATGGAGATTTGATTATTCGAACAGAGCTCGGAGACGTTATCGAGAAAAAGCCATACGCGTATCAAATTGTAAATGGTAAAATTGTTGAGGTCGATTGTCAATTCGTTGTAAGAAACGAGCGCGTTGAATTTGATCTTGGCGAGTACAAAAATTATGCGCCGTTGATTATTGATCCAGTCTTGGTATTTGCAACTTATTGCGGATCACCTACTGATAACTTTGGAATGACGGCGACCTACGGTTACGATGGTACTGCCTATTCAGGAGGGATCATCTATGGGAACAATTATCCCACTCCGGACCCTTTGGCGTATGATGTTACTTCCAATTTTACCGTGGTGAATGTTGGGAATTCAATTACAACAGACGCCTTTATTTCGAAGTATTCTGCAGATGGAACGGATATGATCTGGACGACATTCGTTGGAGGTGGTGATGACACGCAAGGAACGGAAACCGCCCATAGTTTGATTTGTGACCAAATCAACAATGTATATCTCTATGGAGTGACGTCTGCCAACGATTTCCCCATACAAGGTGGATATCAATCAACTTTTGGAGGAGGAACTACGTTATCTGTCGATTTTAATGGAACCAATTTCCACAACGATGGAACTGACATCTTTGTTGCGAAGTTTAGCGCGAATGGGCAAAATTTATTGGGTTCTACCTACATGGGTGGTTCGGAAAATGACGGCGTGAATTATAAAGTTTCCTCAGGATCATATAACAGTGTTGCCGCTTACGATTCGCTTACAACGAACTATGGAGATCAATTCCGTGGTGAAATTATGCTTGATTCATTGGGCAATTGCTTAGTGGCCTCGTGTACACGTTCAACAAATTTCCCTGTGTTAAATGCATTCCAAACAATAAATGCTGGAAAGCAAGATGGGGTAATTTTTAAACTCTCATCTGATTTGGGAGCATTGCAATGGTCAAGCTATTACGGTGGGACGGAAAACGATGCATGCTATTCTGTCAAGATTGATTCTTCATATAACATTGTTTTCGCTGGAGGAACTTGTTCTTCCAACCTTCCCGGGATGGGAAGTGGTTGGCAAGCCGCGTACAATGGAGGAAAGACTGATGGTTTCGTGGCAAAATTGAGTACTAACGGTTCTACCTTAACCAACGGAAGTTACTTAGGAACGGTAAACTACGATCAAGCCTTTTTTGTGGAGATAGATAGAAATGATAACGTCTTTGTATTGGGGCAATCAACAGGCGGAACTTTTCCAGTAATTAACACGGGCTTCGTTAATCCTGGGAGTAGTCAATTCGTCGTGAAATTAGATCCTACACTTTCTACACCATTGAATTCTACAGTCTTTGGAAATGGTACACCGACAATTGATATTTCACCAGCGGCTTTCTTAGTTGACATTTGCGGGAACATGTACATTTCTGGGTGGGGTGCCAATATTCTACAGCCTGTGCAGCTTGGAGGTATGCCTGTCACACCAGACGCTTTTCAAGGAACTTCACCTAATGGATTTGATTTTTACTTGCTGGTAATAGAACGCGATTTTGGCGGCCCAGATCCGCTTTACGGTTCATACATTGGAGGAGATCAGGCCAATGAGCATGTCGATGGAGGAACTTCTCGATTTGATAAAAATGGTGTGGTTTATCAATCCGTTTGTGGTGGATGTCTAAATAACGGTCAAACATGGAGTGATTTCCCAACCAGTCCAAACGCTTGGTCCGATACCAACTTGAGTAATAATTGTAACAACCTCGTTTTTAAATTTGATTTCGAGTTGATTCCGGATGCAGAGTTCACAGCTGATAACACGATCGGCTGCGCACCCTTCACTGTAACCTTCGATAACTTCTCAACGGATTCAGATTCGTACCAATGGATTTTTGGAGATGGAACGACGAGCACGACGATTTTTGAGCCAACAATTACCTACGATACTGCAGGTGTTTACGAAGTACTTTTAGTTGTTACTGATAGTATTTGCTTATTAACCGATACCGCCCAGCTCATTATCAATGTGTACGATTCTTTAGAACTGGACGTCACCGTCGATCAAGAATTATGTCAACCGATCCCCCTCGATTTGACGGCGTTTACGAATGGCACAGCCGATAACTTTATTTGGTCGACGAATATCAACTTTACTGATACCTTGAATACTTCAGTCCTTGACTCAACGCTCAACATTACCCCGTCAGGACCGATAACTTATTACGTAGAGGCGAGTAATAATGGCTGTTCGTTGGTGGACAGTGTCGTCATAGACTTTATTGGATCGTCTTTGCTGATTACCGGCACGGATTCTATTTGTGCAGGCGATATAACTGCTTTGACCGCCGCAAGCACCAATCCAGCCATCACGTTTACATTTGATTGGGCGCCCGATTCGGTTATTGTGGGAAGTAATACTGGAAGTACGATCAACGTTCAACCCTTCACTGCGCAATTCGTCTATGTAACCGCTTCGACAGCGACAGGATGTATTGTGGAAGATTCAATTGAGATATTTGTGGGAGATATTCCAACTGGTTTGGTTCAGGCGAGTGCCACGGAATACTTGGTCGCAGAAGGATCGAATGTCACGTTAATAGGAGAACCAAATGGTTATGCCTATTCATGGACCCCAACGGAAGGGGTGACAAATCCGAATGCTCAATCGACCAACGCATACGTAGAGGAATCAACGATTTACACCTTGAGCGTCACCGACGGAATCTGCACGAAATCGGACACTGTGTTTGTAAAAACCTTTGGATTCATTTGTGGTGATCCCTTCATATTTATTCCAAACATGTTTACGCCAAATGGAGATCAGGAAAATGATGTTTTGTTTGTGCGAGGTGCATTGATCAAAGACATGATCTTCCGAGTTTACGATCGTTGGGGTGAGTTAGTATTCGAATCGTTTGATCGCTTGCAAGGATGGGACGGTACATTCAGAGGGAAACCACTCGATCCTGATACGTATGATTATTACTTGAAAGTGACATGTGTAGATGATCTAGAATCAATCATCACAGGAAACGTCACCTTGGCGCGATAAATGTTCGAAAATGATTAGCTTCGTGAAAAGTCGAAACGTTAGCTATGAAACGAGCATGATTTTTATTACTCATACTTTCACATATTAGTTATGATTAAAAAATCTCATGCGAGAGCGAGGCGGTTACATGTGAGCAGAAATTTTTCTGCATTTTGTTCCGCTGAAAAATCTTGAACACATGAAAAAAATTATCACCAAGCAATCACAACAATTTCTAGAAGATTATTTGAACAACCCATCTCCAACTGGATTTGAATCTGGAGGACAAAAAATGTGGTTGGATTACATTCGTCCATATATAGATGAATACTTCACGGATAATTACGGAACGGTCGTTGGTGTTATCAATCCTGAAGCAAAATACAAAGTAGTGATCGAGGCTCACGCCGATGAAATTTCTTGGTTTGTTCACTACATCACAAAAGACGGATTCGTGTACTTGCGTCGAAATGGTGGCTCAGATCACATGATTGCTCCTTCAAAACGAGTGAATATTCATACAGGCAAAGGAATCGTTAAAGCAGTATTCGGATGGCCAGCAATTCACACGCGTCATAAAAAAGATCCTGCACCAAGTTTGGAGAATATCTGCCTAGATTGTGGTTGTTCAACAAAGGAAGAGGTTTTGGAAATGGGTGTGCACGTTGGATGTGTTGTCACGTTTGAAGATGAATTCATTACACTCAACAAGAATCGTTATTGTGGACGAGCATTGGATAACAGAATGGGTGGATTTATGATTGCTGAGGTCGCTCGATTATTGAAAAAAGACAAAATTGAGCTTCCATTTGGACTTTACATTGTCAACGCAGTTCAAGAGGAAGTTGGGCTGAGAGGAGCTCAAATGATCGCTCAGAAAATCAAGCCTGATGTGGCTATTGTGACAGATGTATGCCACGATACAAACACTCCTCAAATCAGCAAAATTGTTCAGGGAGATTTGAAATCTGGAGATGGTCCTGTGTTGACTTACGGTCCTGCAGTTCAAAATAACTTATTGAAATTGATTATAAATGAGGCGGAAGCGAACAAGATACCTTTCCAACGCGCTGCAGCCTCTCGAGCAACAGGAACAGATACAGATGCTTTCGCATATTCCAATGAAGGAGTGCCAAGTGCGTTGATCTCACTTCCGCTTCGCTATATGCATACAACGGTGGAAATGTGTCGAAAAGAAGATGTCGAAAATACGATTCGTCTGATTGTGCACTCGCTCAAAAAGATCGAAAACAATCAAGATTTCCGTTATATCAAATAATGAAATCAGGTTAAGAATTCAATAATAACCGCAACTTCTTTTTCCAGACAGTTATGTATCATTAGAATAGGCTTATCTTTAAATCGGACTTATAAAATTAACTATGAAAAGAATTACCTTGGCTGTTTCCGCTGTCCTATTGGCGCTGGGAGCACAATCACAAATTATGAGTGAAAACTTCGATGCCCTGAATGTAGGAGACTACATGGGGACGGTTTCACCAACATACTGGACGACATGGTCTGGAGCAGTAGGAGGAGCAGAAGATGTTCAAGTAACTGACGCAGAAGCAAATTCAGGATCAAATTCAATTTACTTTTCATCAACAGGTGCCAATGGAGGACCTCAAGATGTAGTTATTGATTTCGGCCAGCAATTTACTGATGGAATTTTCACCTACGAGTCTGCAATGTATGTGGCTTCAGGAGGAAACGCGTACTTCAACTTCCAAGCGACGCAAACAATCGGTCAAACATGGGCAATGAACTTGAACGCTGATGGCGGAACGATTTCTATTGACGATGGATTGACAGCGAATTTGGCAGTAGGTTCTTACACTGCTGATACTTGGTTCACTGTAGAAATCGAAGCAAACTTGACATTGAATTTATGGAAAGCATACATCGATGGTGTTGAGATTGGAACATGGACAAACGGAGTAAACACTATCGCATCTGCAGATATCTTCCCAATTAACGGAAGTGATTTCTACGTAGATGACGTAAGTTTTGATCACCAACCATACACACTTCCAAATAACAACGCTGCCGTTTCAGGTCTAGCAATGGGAAGTAATATCGTTGGAGTTGATGCAATGCCAACAGTAACTGTTGTGAACGCCGGAGCGAACGCAATCACTTCTTTTGATGTAACTGTTGATTACAACGGAAACCAATACACAGAAAACGTAACAGGTCAAAACTTGACTTCTACAAGCTCAATGAATGTAATATACACAACGGCTATTCCTTTGGTTGCTGGAAATATGAACGTTACAGCGACTGTTTCTAACGTAAATGGAGGTGGAGCAGATGATGATCCAACGGATGATGCAATTACAATCGCAATCGATCCTGTTGTTCCTGCAGCTGGAAAAATGGTAGTAGGTGAAGAGGCGACTGGAACATGGTGCCAATGGTGTCCACGTGGAGCTGTATTCATGGATCAATTTGAACAAGATTTTGGTCCTTTCTGGGCTGGAGTAGCGGTTCACAATGGTGATCCAATGGTTGTAGCAACTTACGACTCTGGAATCGGTCCACTCATCGGTGGTTACCCAAGTGCACTTGTTGATCGTGGTGCTGATGTAGATCCATCGGCAATGACAAATGATTTTTATGATCGTTTGCAAACACCTCCAACTGCATTCTTGTCTACAACTTCAACGTGGGATGCAGCAACAAGAGAGTTGGTTGTTACAGTAACAGCGGATTTCCAAGCAGCAGGAAATAGCAACTACAAATTAGCATGTGTGTTAACGGAAGATGGTGTAACTGGAACAGGTTCAGGATACAACCAATCGAACGCCTACGCAGGTGGAGGAAATGGAGTCATGGGAGGATACGAACTTCTACCAAGCTCAGTTCCTGCAGCACAAATGGTATATGATCACGTAGCAAGAGCAATCGAGCCTTCATTCGGCGGAGATGCAACGAGCTTCCCTGCAACTGTAAATGCTGGAGAAGTACACTCAAAAGATTACACATTCACGCTTCCTGTTGATTGGGATGAGCAGGAAATTCATATCGTTGGAATGATGATGGATCCAAACGGACGAATTGATAATGCTACTTCTTCTGCAATTCATGCATTAGCGAGTTTATCTGATTTGGAGCAAACGTTCCAAGGATTTAGCCTTTATCCAAACCCAGCATCAACGGTTGCGGTAGTAAAAGTTGAATTGGAGGCGACGTCTGACGTTCAACTTCGTTTAATTGATATGTCAGGGAAGGAAGTTGCAGCGCGTAACTACGGTGCAATTGAAGCTTCATCGACGATTCAATTGAATACTGCTGAGTTGAATGCAGGTGTTTATTTAGTAGAATTAACTGTAAATGGACAACGCATGACGAAGCGTCTTGTGATTGAATAAGAATTTACATTGATCCGTAAAAAAGGGTGGGTCGTTAAAAACGACCCACCCTTTTTCTTTGTACACAGATTTTCAGTTCGACTTTAAACAAGTTCTGTTATTTTTGTCAAATGAAATGGATTGGTGAGCGTATTAGTTTTGTGGATGATAAACAGAAGATGACTGTTGTGATTTATCCTGAAGCAAAAGGCTGGGTGAAATCTGTCATGGGTGCCTGGTTCGCGATGTGGATGATGATTGGAGTGAGTTTAACCATCTATTACTTCACAACTCCTTTAGCAGAAGATTTGAAAATTGCCATCTACGTCTTTATGGCGTTTTGGGCTTACTACGCAGTGCGCGTAGGACGATCGTTTTTCTGGCTGATGTGGGGAAAGGAACTGATTAAGATAGATGAAGCAGCTTTAGTGTACAAGAAATCAATCAGGACCTACGGAAGTGCAAAGCGTTATCTGCTTGAAAATATCTCAAAAATGCGCTTGCACGAATTAAAACAAGGTTCGTTTCAGGCTACCTGGGAAGCTTCTCCATGGGTAAAAGGAGGAGAACGCTTAGAGTTCGATTATTTAAGTAAAGTCGTTCGATTCGGAAGAAAAGTATCTGAGCAAGACGGGAAGCTTCTCTTTAAATTATTATCGAAGCGAATTGACCAGAATATTCGAAAGAGAAATTAGATTTAACTGCTTTTATCGAAGTTCCTTTCGCATCAGGAAATGCTGAAGCACTCCAAAAAGTAAATGGGTTTTTTCTACCAGTTCGTAATCTAGGCGCAAGTAAAAATCAACAGCGTAGTCTCTTGCCTGAAGTACCATTAGCGTATCTCCACGATCTTTCGCTGCTTCTTCGGTGGCCCGCATTATGGCTTTTCCATAGCCTTTACCTCGGGAGTTCTCTTCAACTGCAACAAATCTCACTTGAGCGACATTCTTATCGGCTTTATCCATTCGAGCAATTGCTTTTAACACACTGTTTTCATAAAGCGCGAAATGAATGCCAGCTTTGTCTCCGTCGTTTTTTTCTGATCCTCTAGGTTGATCTAAAGGGGCACGTAAAATGCGGTAACGCAAATCGAAATAGTTGTCCCATTCAACCTCTGTTTTTGGTGCTCTAATTTCCATACTCATTTGAAGACAACTGAAGTAATGCGTTTTGTAAGAACTCCTGAAATGGTTTCCTCACGAACCAAGGATTGTGCTTTATCAGAAGAGAATACATCTTTCAAATCTTTAATTTTCCCAGCCGGAACATTCACTTTTTGTAAGGCAGTTAAGACTGAGTCCGCGGTGCGCTTCGCAACGAGTGGAATCAATTTTTTATGCAATTCTTCGCGATTAACGACTCTGCTTTGATTTTCAGAAAAGCGCTTGTCGGTGATCAGTTCTTCAGCGCCCAATTCGGTGCAAAGCTTTTGAAAATGATCGTTCGATCCAATGGCAAAGGTAATCGTGGCATTATCAGATGTTTGAAACAACTCGCCGTATGGTGCAATATTCGGGTGAAGACTGCCAATGCGCTGTGGAATATGATCTGCCATCAAATAGTTTGAAGCTTGATTCACCAAACTGCTCACTGCCGCATCGTACAACGAAACACTCATGGACTTTCCCTTTCCAGTTTTCTTGCGTTCGTAGAGCGCTAATAGAATTCCCTCCTTCAAATGATGAGCTGCCATAACGTCAATCATCGCAACGGGCATTTTTACCGGACCACTTTCTGGTGTTCCATTCATCGACATAAACCCAGACTCAGCTTGAAGAATCAAATCGTATGCAACACGATCATCTTCGGCTCCGTATCCGTTAATCTTTCCAATAATTAATTGAGGGTTCTGGGCAAGTAGTTTTTCGTCTTCAATTCCAAATTTTTCAGCATCTCCATGTTTGAAATTGGTAATGAGGATATCAGCACTTGAGATATATTCGAAGAATACTTCGAGATCTTTTTCATCTTTCAGATTCAGCGAAGCGTACGCTTTGCGGTAGTTAATACTCGAAAAATACGCTGATAGAGGCGAATCCTTACTTTCAGAGGGCAGCTTCCAGTTCCGCGTGACATCTGGATGCTTCGGGTGTTCAATTTTTACAACGTCGGCCCCTAATTCTGCGAAAAAGGTAGCCACAGAGGGACCTGCTAAGACGGTACTTGCATCAATAACGCGAATTCCTTCAAGCGGTGCCGACATAATTTAATCGTTTTCTAATTCCCATTCGACGTAGGCTTTTACCTGTCGACTTTCAGTATCATCGAGTTGAGCCTTAACAATCATTCGCGGGAGTATATTCGTCCATTGTGCCGAGGTAAATTCCTCCACTTTCTTTTGCTCATGGCATCGCGTGCAGTCACGCATGTAAATTACTTTCCCTTCACCGACATCAGCCCTGACCATCCCGTTCTCGTCAGTAATTGTAATGTCTGACGTGTTTCGGCATGACTGAGCACCAATGGCCATTGCGGTCATTGCAAATAGAATGAAGAGAATTCTCATGCTGGATTTAGTTTTCTAATTCCCAGTGTAAATACGCTGTAATCTGTCGAGACTGTGTTTCATTCAGTTCGGCATTGTTAATCATCTTCGGTAGAACGGCATCTACTCTCTCTTTTGAGTAATTTTTAAGTCGCTCAACAGAAGTAGGGCCAGTATAATCTGTATGACATGGGATACAATCTTTTAGGAAGATCACTTTACCTTCCCCAATATCTGCTTTTGGCATATCACCGTCAGTGGCAGTTTCTTCGCTCGTTTCAGCGACTTCAACAATCTCAGATGTTTTTGGAGTACATGCAATCAGGAAACCCGCGGCAGCTAATACAAACACTAAATTTTTCATAGGAATTAATTTGTTTCGAAGATAAGAAAACTGATCAAAATTCACTGAGAATTTTATTTTTGTCCTCAATCTCATTTTATGCTACAACAAGAATTTGTCCAAACTCAAACAACGCTTCCAGAAAGAGGAGTAAAGAATGTGTTAAGTCTACTCTCCGAAGGAGCTACGATTCCCTTTATTGCTCGTTATCGGAAAGAAAAGACAGGTGGTTTGGATGAGGTGCAAATTGCCTCCATTCGAGATGAAGCGAAACGATTTGACGATTTAATTTCTCGGCAGCTGACGATCGTTTCTGCTATCGAAGAACAAGGTCGATTGGATGATCAACTTAAAAATAGAATTACTTCGTGTTTCAACGCAACGCAATTAGAGGATCTTTATCTTCCGTACAAGCAAAAGCGATTAACTCGTGGTGAAAAAGCAAAGCGACAAGGACTGGAGCCTCTAGCAAAAATGATCATGTCTCAACGGGGGGGCGATCCTGAAGTAATGGCGGGTCGATTCATTAAAGGTGAGATTTACGATGAGGACATGGCGATTGCTGGAGCGAAAGATATCATCGCCGAGTGGATGAATGAGAATGCGAACCTTCGCGATCGATTGCGGCAGATGTTTGAGAGAAGATCCATGTTGACCTCTAAATTGGTGAAAGGAAAAGACCAGGAAGCAGAGAAATACCGCGATTATTTCGAATACTCTCAAAGTTTGAGCCGTTGTCCGTCACACCGTTTTTTAGCTATTTATCGAGCAAGTCGCGAAGGTTTGTTAAATGTAAAAGCTCGTCCAGAAGAAGAATCAGTGTTGAATCAATTGCAACGGTTTTTTGTGAAAGGTCATGACGCCTGTTCCCAAATTGTGGATGAAACCTGCACAGATGCTTATCGCCGTTTGTTGAGACCGTCACTTGAAAATGAAGCGCTATCGAATGCGAAAGAGCGCGCGGACAGTGATGCCATAGGTGTTTTTAGTAAAAACTTGAGACAATTGCTTCTCGCGCCGCCATTGGGTGCTAAGCGAATTTTAGCGATTGATCCAGGCTTCAGAACCGGCTGCAAGGTGGTTTGTATTGATGAAGCGGGTGATCTGCTGACGAATGCAACAATCTATCCGCATCCACCTCAAAAGGAACAATCAAAAGCAAAAGCGAAGCTTGGACAACTGGTCGAGGCGTATAAAATTGATGCCATTGCCATTGGCGACGGAACTGCTGGGCGTGAGACGGAACATCTTGTGAAAAACACGCATTTCTCAAAAGACGTGCAAGTCTTTTCTGTCCGGGAAGATGGAGCGTCGATTTACTCCGTGAGTTCAATTGCGCGTAAAGAATTTCCAAATTACGATGTGACCGTTCGCGGATCAGTTTCTATCGGACGAAGATTGATGGACCCGCTCGCGGAGTTGGTGAAAATTGATCCAAAATCTATTGGAGTGGGGCAGTATCAGCACGAAGTGAATCAGTCAAAATTGAAGCATGCCTTGGATGATGTAGTCGTTTCTTGTGTCAACGCAGTTGGAGTCGATGTGAACACGGCTTCTCCTTATTTGCTCAGTTACGTTTCAGGTTTAGGTCCAAGCTTGGCCGAGAACATTGTAAAATACCGTTCTGAACATGGACGCATCGAATCGCGTGATGAATTGAAAAAAGTCAGTCGCTTGGGTGGAAAAGCTTTTGAACAAGCCGCTGGATTTATCCGAATCAGAGAAGGAAAAAATCCGTTGGACAATACTTCTGTGCACCCAGAGAGTTATTCACATGTCAAGAAAATGGCGAAGCGCTTAAAGGTGGAAACACAAGAATTGATTGGGAATTCGGATCTACTCAAACAGATTTCAAAAGAGGATTTCCCGGATATCGATTCGTTTACGTTGACGGATATTCTTTCTGAATTGAAGAAACCAGGTCACGATCCACGGAAAAAAGCCAAAGTCCTTGAATTCGATCACCGATTGAAAACGATCGATGATGTGAAATCGGGAATGGTGCTCACTGGGGTAGTGACGAACGTAACGAACTTCGGAGCATTTGTCAATATTGGAATCAAAGAGAATGGATTGATTCATAAATCTCAATTGGCAGATGTCTATGTGGAAGATCCATCGCAGTTCATTTCTCTGCATGATCACGTGGAAGTTTCTGTATTGGAAGTGGATACCAACCGAAAAAGAATCGGCTTGAAGCGAATCAATTAACGCTTAATGATCAAGACTTTGGATGAATCAAGTTGATTGGTTTCTAACCAGATTCTCAACCCTTCTTCGTTTGTCCCTTGGAAGAAGTGGCCGTATCCAATTGGACAACCACTGGAGTATCCATTGACCGTGGGCAGATCAACATAGTTTGAAGCAACCATTCCATCAATCTGGGTAGCAAAGAATGCTTCTTCATCGTCCAAAATGGCATATGCTTCGTGCTCAGGCTTTATTCGGTTTTTGACTGTGGCAATCGCTACTTTACGTCTTTTCGTAATTTCATCTTTACTCGTTCGAATCAATCCATCCGTGGAGAATGAATTATCAAAAATTACCAAGAGTAAAAGAACCGCCGACCATTTCTTTGGTAGGCGCGATAAAAGTGAAATCAACAAAGCGACGATGAAGAAAATCTCAACGTGCATGTATCGATTTAGGACGCGCATACTGCTCATTCCGGGTAGCTTAAACATGAATTTGTACATCGTTTGAGCATCATAACTTCTGATGAAGAAAATGAAAAAGACAAACGTAGCTATGGAAAGCGCCCATGTCAGCGATGAAATTTGAACGCTACGGATTTTCCAGTAGAACCACATAAATGGAGCTGTGAACAACACCAAAAGCGGAATCATTCCGGGGAAAGTGTATTGAATCCACCAGATGGCGACATCAGGACGACAGTTTTCAGCCAGTACTTTCCATGCGAATGCAGATTCGTGCGCATAAAAGTAGGACATGATCACAGGGACATACCATTTCACTTCATCGTAACTGCGGAATCCCATCAGTTGAGACATTTCGTAGTAGGGAAGCATCAACCAGGCCAGAAGTAGGACAGAAACAATAACGGTTGACGCAGTGAAGAGAAGCTGTTTCTTCGTGAAAAGTGGAACGAAAAACCAATATTTCTTTTGAAAAATGGCATAAAGAACAATCAGGAATACGCTGAAATACATGAGGAAGAATCCCGTGTAAATTACTCCGTAAAACTGATAAACGATCCCAAGTGCGAAAACCGCGAAGTACTTCCAAGATGAGGTGTCCACCAAACGAACTCCACTGTATATGACAATCGGAACCATGAAACGAATCATCATTTGCATGTAATTCAGCTGTCCCAAATTGAAAATCGTAAACGCAAAAATCCACGCAGCAATAATGGCTAAATCCCATCTTTTGAACCAGCGCTTCATTACGTAGTAAGCCGACCAGTAGTTGAGTGCGCAAATAATCATCCACCAAAGTTGATACGAGGTTTCTTGGCTGACACCGAACATGCGCCAAAACCCGTAAAAGGGCATCGTGCCTAACATATTATCGGAAAAAGCGAGCGAATCTTGATAGGGGTACATGAATCCAGCTTGCCAAAATGAATCTACATTTCCAGCTGACCATTGATAACCGTGTTCAAGCAGGAAATTGATGAACCGCGAATCTCCCATGTCTCCTGGGATAAATTCCAATCCCGATCCAAGAATGCGAAAGCAGAAATACCACAATCCAATCAGGAAAACCAGCACAGGCAACCATTTCGATAGATATGGTTCGTAGGATTTATATGTTGAACGGTCATTCATCATTTGCCAAAGATATGGTACCTTTTTGAACTTGCAAGTGGCTCGGGACGTTATCCGTGTAGAGCGAACCCGTTCCAAGTCCTTGAGGCAGTTGATTTGAATATTCCGCCGTCAATTGACAAATCGCGTTTAGTCCGATGTTAGATTCTAGCGCTGATGTAATCCACCAAGGGATGTTTCGTTCTTCGGCAAGCGAAATCCATTCTTTCGTTCCTTCAATTCCACCGTGCAAACTTGGTTTGAGAATAATGTATTGAGGTCGGATCACATCCAATAATTCTATCTTGTCCTCGGTTTTATTAACACCAATCAATTCTTCATCCAGGGCGATATCCAAGGGAGTTTCAGAACATAATTTTTTCATCTCGTTGAACTGCCCTTGTTTGATGGGTTGCTCAATAGAGTGGATGTCCAATTCTGATAATCGTTGAAGTTTTTCCAATGCTTCTGATGGAGAAAAAGCCCCATTCGCATCTACACGCAGGGTAATCTCATCTTTTGAATATCGATTTCTAATCGATTTCAATAGCTCAATTTCTGAATCAAAATCAATTGCTCCGATTTTCAATTTGATCGTTTCGAATCCTTGCTTCAGCTTTTCTTCGATTTGCTCTTGCATGAATTCGGGCTCACCCATCCAGATAAGTCCATTAATTGGAATAGATCGACTTCCAGTGCTGAAATCGTTCTGAAAAACAACACCTTTACCGCCGTTTTTGAGGTCGAGTAGAGCTGTTTCCAATCCAAATTTGATGGAAGGCCAATCGCTTAAATCCAGATTTAAATTAGAGCATGTTTCCGCGACTTTAGCTTCGTAATTCTCAAAATCAACAAAGTCAGGCGATAAACCAGGAATGATGCTGCACTCTCCAATACCAACGATATCAGGGTTCGATTCTTCCCATACCTCAATGAACCAAGCATGTTTTTCCGTCAAAACACCCCGACTGGTGCCGCTGGGTCTCTTGAAATGAAAGGTCCTTTTATTGAATCGCGCTTTCATATCTCGCTATACAGGTTTCAAATAAATCAACATGGCGAACATGAAAATTGAAATGGCAAAAGTGCTCAATGCAACGACTTTCAATTCAGGGTCAAATTTCTTCGTGTCTGTTGTCGCCATCACTTTTCGCAAATGAATGAGCAACATGACGGCTGGCAGCATACCAATAAAAAGAATCGGTTGTTTGAATAGAGAAACGAAAACACCGAGAGATGAGAGCGCGATAATGATCAAAAGCGCGTGATACAACTTCGCCATGTTTGGCCCCATCTTCACGACGAGGGTGTTCTTTCCAGATTTCGCATCATTCGAATAGTCGCGCATGTTGTTCAAGTTCAAAACTGCTGTGCTGAGCAATCCAATTGTTATTGCTGGAAGAACCATATCGAGGACAAACTCCTTACTGTACAAAGAATAAACGCCAAGTACGCTGACGAAACCGAAGAAAATCAAGACCATCAAATCACCCATTCCATGGTAACCGTAGGCTCGTTTTCCAACTGTGTAAGTGATTGCGGCGATAACACACAAGATTGCCAATACCGCATAAAACCAAACAACCGAACTGGGCATGTTTTGTGCGCCAAAGTAAATGAGAATTCCTGCCGCCGAAAAACTCAATATTGATGTTAGAATGACAGCAAACTTCATTTGCTTTGGAGAAATCGCACCAGATTGTACCATTCTTTCTGGGCCGACACGGTTTTCGTTATCGGTGCCCTTCAATCCATCACCCAAGTCATTCGCCAAATTCGAAACGATTTGAAAGAGTATTGTTGTTGCGATAGCCAATGAAAAAATCAACCAATCCCAGTACCCTTGATAGTAAGCAACCGCCGAACCCATAATGATGCCCGAGAGGGAGAGTGGAAGTGTGCGTAAACGCATTGCATTGATCCAAGCTTTTGGTTGTGACATCTGACAAAGATAAAGTTTCCAAGCGGAATAATGAGTGGAAAAGGATTGCGATTTTTAGTTGAAATTAATTGTGCGTACATAATATATTTTGGCTAACTTCGCGCCATGAATTTAGATCCAAAAGAAGCTGCATTGAGCAAAATGCTAGGGATAGATTTCCCTATGATTGTTGCACCTATGTTCCTCGTTTCCAATAAGGAAATGATTATTGAAGCTACGAAAGCTGGTGTTACTGGCGCGATTCCAGCATTGAATTATAGAACAGTTGATGAGTTGAAAAAAGTCATTCGCGAGCTCAAAAAAGAGGCAAGCGGACCTTTTGGGATCAATTTGATCGTCAATAAATCGAACTTTTTGTACAAAGAACAGCTCAAAGCTTGTTGCGAAGAGAAAGTTGATTATTTGATTACTTCGTTGGGATCACCGGAGGAGACAATCAAGCAATGTAAAGAAGCTGGAGTAAAGGTTTTTTGTGATGTCGTAGACGTACGATTCGCGAAAAAAGTGGAGGCACTAGGAGCTGACGCTGTAATCGCGGTAAATAAGGAAGCTGGTGGTCATGCCGGACCGATGTCTTTCAAGGAATTATTGCCTTTACTGAAAAAAGAATGCAACATCCCAGTTATTTCTGCAGGTGGTGTTGGAAATGGTTTTGAAGCGAGAGAAATGGTGGAATTCGGAGCAGACGGTCTATCAATGGGAAGTGTGTTTATTGCTTCTGAAGAGGCCGGAGTTTCAGATGAATACAAGCAAGCCTGCGTGGATTATGGAAAAGATGACATCGTCATGACCACGAAGCTTTCAGGAACACCATGTACTGTTATCAATACTCCATATGTTGAGAAAGTTGGAACGAAGCAAAATTGGTTCGAGCGTTTCTTGAACAAGAATAAACGACTGAAAAAGTGGTTCAAAGCATTCACATTCATGAAAGGAATGAAGAAATTGCAAAAAGCCGCGTTCAGCACAACTTATAAAACAGTTTGGTGCGCCGGACCTTCCATTGAACATGTGAAGTCTGTTCGTCCACTTGGAGAAATTGTTGCATCCATAAAGAAAGAATATGAGCAAGCCAAGTAAGGAAATTTCCTTAAAAAAAATGAAATGGATGCTTTTCCTGTTAGGGTTTGCAAAGATTCCAATCATTGGATTTGTGAAGCCAAAACTCATTAAGCTCGATGATGCCGAAGCGGCTGTAAAAATTCGCTTGCGCAGAAGAACGAAAAATCACCTCCGTTCAATGTACTTTGGTGCGTTGGCAGTTGGTGCAGATGTCGCAGCTGGATTACACGCTTTCTATTTTGCCGAGCAAATGGGAAAGAAGGTGTCGTTTGCTTTCAAAGGAATGAACGCTGAGTTTTTGATGCGCGCTGAATCAGATATCGTGTTTGTTTCTGAGGACGGTGCAATCGTTAAAGATGCCATGAATAGATCGCTGGAACAAGGAGAAAGAATCAATGAACCAATAAACGTTCTCGCGAAAAATTCTAAAAATGAAACGGTTGCGACATTCGAAATGATTGTTTCCGTAAGAGTCAAAGCTTAGTTTAAATTGTGCGCTCTAGATTAGTCAGATTCTGATTACATTTGCTGCGCAAAATTGAATTGAAAAATGAAGTACTTGTCTGTTGAAGAAATCTTTAATGAGGTCGAATCTGGAAAGATGGTTATTCTAGATGTCCGCGATCAATACGAATTTGATATCTGCTCAATTAATTCCTTGCAGATTCCTATGGATGAACTGTTCGGACGTTTGGACGAGCTCCCACGAGATAAAGCAATTGCGGTAATGTGCCGATCAGGCAAACGAGCGGAAGCAGTTGCTAATATCCTCATTACAGAACACGACTTCTCGAATGTTGTCGTAATGAAAGGTGGTATTCTCGCTTGGATTGAAAAAATTGCTACTCACTTAGAATCATATTAAATGCCAAAACGAAATCTACTCCAAAACTTTATTTTAACACTGAAAGGAATGGCGATGGGTGCTGCAGATGTTGTGCCTGGTGTTTCGGGAGGAACAATCGCGTTTATTTCCGGGATTTACGAAGAGCTAATCGACTCTTTGAATAAATTCAACCTTCAGGCTTTGGTAGTATGGCGTAAGGAAGGTACACCTGCACTGTGGAAACACATCAACGGAACATTTTTTGTCTTTCTTTTTGCAGGAATTGGAATATCTATATTCACACTTTCAAAAGTCGTCATGTACCTTTTGGAGGCGCATCCAGTTTTATTATGGAGTTTCTTTTTTGGGCTGATTATCGCCAGCGTCTGGATGATCGGTAAAAGCGTCAAGAAATGGTCGATAGGAACCATCGCTTCACTACTAATTGGTATTGCTATTGCATTCTGGATTTCTTCCATTCAAACTACAGCATCAATTGACGCAAAATGGTACATCGTTTTAAGTGGTGCGATCGCAATTTGCGCAATGATTCTTCCAGGTATATCAGGATCGTTTATTCTGATTCTGATGGGAAGCTACCATATAGTCTATGGCGCAATCGCCGATAGAGATTGGATGATCATTGGCTTGTTCGCTATAGGTTGTGGGATTGGACTTTTGTCTTTCGCACGGATCTTGAAATTTCTTTTCTCGCGATTCCGCGAAATCACGATTACCTTGCTTACAGGATTCATGATTGGCTCACTATATAAAGTGTGGCCATGGAAAATGCGCTTAGGAGATGAGCCCTTGGTAGTTCATTCTGACGGAAGAGAAGATTGGATGATGGGGAATGTTTTGCCAAACGAAGATTTTGTGGGCGACCCACAATTATGGTTAGCAATTGGATGCGCCGTTGGAGGATTTTTAGTTATTTTCATCCTTGAACGTTTTGCTCCAAAAGAAAAATGAAAACCTACGGATTGATCGGTAGATCACTGGGACACTCCTTTTCGAAGTCCTTTTTTGAATATTACTTTCGTGAGAATGCCATCGATGCTAGTTATCAAAACTACGAACTCGAGACAATTGATCAGGTCGTCGACTTATTTCAGAAAGATATTCATGGTTTCAATGTAACCATACCTTATAAAGAAGCGATCATTCCTTTTTTGGATGAATTATCAGATGAAGCAAAAGCCATCGGGGCAGTGAACGTCGTTCAAGTGGTGAATGGAAAGAGAGTGGGGCATAATACGGACGCTTTCGGTTTTCATCAAAGTATCAAGCCATTTTTAACCAATCGACACGAGCGTGCAATCATTTTTGGAACAGGTGGCGCTTCAAAGGCTGTCGAATATGTTCTCAAGAACATTGGAGTAGATGTGATTTTTATCTCACGAGATCCTCGAGGTTCGAATCAGTTCCATTACAACGAAGTGAATCACCACATGCTTCAAGCGTGCAAATTATTGGTCAATACGACTCCAGTCGGAACGTTTCCGAATATAAATGATTTCCTTGATATTCCATATTCTCATCTATCCCACGAGCATCTTGCGGTCGATTTGATCTATAATCCAGAGAAAACGAAGTTTTTGGAGTACGCAGAATCGGAAGGAGCAATGATCTTGAACGGAAAATCAATGTTGCGCGAGCAGGCGTTGAAATCTTGGAAAATCTGGATAGGAGAATAATGGACTTAAAACAACGCATATCGAAAGGTGAAGGAGCCCAATTGGATTTCAAGTTCCGTATTGATGATCAACGTAAGATCGCACGGACATTGGTCGCGTTTGCCAATTCGTATGGCGGTAGTCTGCTTATTGGAGTGAAGGACAACGGAAAGATTGCTGGAGTCAATCCGGAGGAAGAATTCCACATGATAGAGGGAGCGTCATCTATGTACACGAAACCTGAAGTGAAATTTGAATCAAAAACCTGGAGAGAAGGTCATCATTTTGTTTTGGAGATTGTCGTGGATAAATCGGAACTGAAACATAAGGCGCCAGACGAAGAAGGTCGATTGCGTTCTTACGTGAGAGTGGAAGATCATACCTTGCTTGGAAATAAGATTTTGGAGAAGATTTGGCGATTGGAGAAATACGGAGTCAACCGACCGGAATCATTTGATGAAGATACCTTGCAGTTAATCCAAACCATTCGTGAGTTCGAAAGGGTGACTATTTCCAAATTGTATCGATCTCTTTCTCTTTCAAAAAATAAAATTGACGGAATCGTTTCTGTTCTTGTATTTTGGAATGTAATTAAGATGGAAATGAGTGAATCAGGGACATTCTATTGTATAGATTGAATGTTTTGATTATTATTGAATTCAAATTAACTTTAATACCTATTAAATGAAAGCATTATACATTGTCGGCATCGTTTTGTCGTTTATTTTCCTATTCGTAATTGGATTTTTTATCGCTGAAGTGGAAAGCGCTCGTTTTATGAGCTACTACGATTATGATCCATACAGCTACAGCAGCTACGGATACAACAGTTACACGAATTACGGTGAGGACGAAACCTTGTTAGGAGCAATCGTTTCATTCTTCTTCTTTGCATTTTTCATTCTGGCAGGAATTCTTGGTTTGATTAAAACGAAAACAAAGACGAATAAAGTCTTATCAATTATTGGTCTGTCCCTTTCAGGAATCTTCTTCTTGTGGAACCTCTTGGTGATGGTTGACCCTGGAGCCATTTCGTATGATGAAGTTGGAGGAGGATTTGTGTTTTACAGTCTTGTAATGATGGCCTTCATGATTGTTGGGCTGGTGCAGGCGGTGAGATACGCGAAGCAATCCAGCGTAAATCCATCGGCAGTTCCTCAGCAAGATATACTGGATTCATAAAATATCACAATTTAGTTGGCGGTCTACTATTCTTTGTTATATTACGCGGAATAATAATTTTAGATTACAAGTAACATGGGAAGACCAGCAACTAAGCCAGCTCGATTAAAAGATGGCTTTTATATAGAAGTGAAGAATCAGGGTAGCGGAGGCGTTTTAATCAGAAGAGATACTGAGGAACAAATGCAAATGGCCGCAGCTGATTATTCAAGAATGAAGAATGTTACCATACTCGGAGAAATGAAAAGCGATAAATGGGTTAACAAACAGAATAAGAAGAAAAAGAAATAACTTCAAATAAATTAAAGGAGGAGAGATTTATTCTC
>JAQXBM010000046.1 GCA_029252405.1 Crocinitomicaceae bacterium | reverse complement strand
ATTGTGATCGACATCTTTCTTAGGTGTAGCTGTTAGACCCACCACCATGGAATCGAAGTAATCGAAAATGGCTTTGTATTTCTGATAGACAGAACGGTGCGCTTCATCCACAAAAATCACATCAAAATGTCCCACTCCGTAAAAACGACCATCGTCAGTTTTGACGCTGTCGATCTTGTTCATCATGGTTGGATACGTTGAAAACACCAAACGCGTTCCGTTGTCCTCTTTTTCTTTTGTTAGATCAATGCTGGACAAATGTGGTAATTGTGCACTGATGGCTTTCTTTGCCTGCGTGACCAGTGCATTTCGATCTGCTAAGAACAAAATACGCTTCGCCCAATTGCATTTGGTCAGCATATCGATAATGGAAGCGGCAGTTCTTGTTTTTCCTGAACCAGTTGCCATGACCAACAATGCTTTGCGGTGTAAGCCAGTAATATTTCCGTTATGTGTTCCTACAAAACGTTCTGCCACACGCTGAATGGCCTCTAACTGATACGGACGTCCTGCAATGTATGGATTCATTTGAAAATGACGCAAATCTTTTCGCGATTCACGACGATCAATCATTAACTGCAATTCATCTTTGGTATAAAAACCTTGAACTTCTCTCGGTGTGTAAAAAGCATCGTCCCAAATGTGCGACTCAAAGCCATTGGTATAGAAAATGATTGGACGTTGACCGTGCATTTGCTCCAAACAATCCGCGTACAAAACCGCTTGTTGGCGACCTTTGTCTGCACTGATTAATGCTTTCTTCGCTTCTACCACTGCCAAAGGCAAACCGTCATCTCCCCACAGCACGTAATCTACATAACCCAAACCACTTGGATTGAGTGATTTTGGCATCCCTTTTACCTCGTACTCCAACTCATATCCTTCACGCAAATTATCCCAACCCGCTTCTTGTAGGTATAGATCAATATAGATTTTACGCGTAACACTTTCTGGAATATTTTGTGGGATTGCCTTGTTGAGTTCCAAGGTCTTTTGACGTTCCTCTCTACGTTCCGTAGTAGGTCGTTTTTGTTCTTTGAGTTTTTCTTTCTCTTCCTCCGAGAATTTAATTTTTTCTTCTAGTGCGCGTTGTTCCTTTCGGAAAGACGCTTCTTGTTCTTCTAACTTATTTTGAAGGAGTTCCAATTGCTGCTTGAGCAGTTGTTCTTCTTCTCCCGTTGAAATGATAGTTTCGTCGAAACCTCCAATCTCATAAATATCTTCTCCGTAGTACTTTGCCAAAAACGCTGCAAATGAATGCAAGGCTTTGACCGAAATCAAGGCGCTATCGCTACTTACCTTTTTACCATGTGCTCCTGTGTTTCCAATCTTACGGATCAGGTTAATCTGCCGAAAGAGCGCGTCGTTAATATTGGCTTTGAAGGAATAGGCGTGAATGAGTGAACTTAGCGAGGTATCATAAGGTTGTTCTAGGTCAGCATCGTTTTCGTAGAGCCAGTGGACCATTTTCTCTAGGGCACTGCGACTTTTTATGGCTGCAAAAACAGGTAGCTTGAAAACGTGGTCTTCAGCTACTGCGCACTCATCGTGGATTGAGGGCCATTCTTGGAGAAAGTGGAAGTTGGTCATTTTTTTACAATCTTAATATCATTTACTCCTCCTTGTCATTAGTGATTTCATTATTCGAATTCAACTTTGCCAACAAATTAGTTTCAATTTGTTTCATTTTCTCTAAAGTATTTTCGTTGGCGCTTACACTATTCGTAATATCCAATTCATTATCAATAATAAAGTTTACGAAGCTGATTAATGAATTAGTATCAAATCGACACTCAAAAAAACAAAAATAAGCATCCTTGAGTACAGGAGTGTCAGAATAATCTTCAGTAATCAAAAAACTAGGATTCGTGATGATTTTACAATTAACAAATTTCACTTCGTTGAAAGAGCACGAACTGAACAACAGTCGGTTAAACTTCACCTTCTCAAGTTTGACATTAACAAAGGAGGTTTCTGAAAGTATCTTCATCATAAAATGCCCTTTAATAAAGTTTGTATTACGTAGGCGGTAGAATTTACTGATACTGTAATTTCCATCTTTTAGTGTGAGCCCCTCAAATGGAATATGAGGTACATTTACGCTTGACTCAAGTTTCAATGCGAAATCTAAGTTCTTAGGAATAGACAATTGCCCCTTGATAAAAGAAATTTTAAAAGCCTTCTCAATGAATCTCACTTTTTTTGTTTTCTTAACTTTTTCAAATAAACCAGAAATGAGCAAAATAAGAACAAGCATTGTAAAAAGGACTGGAATAAAAACCAATATTGCCCAATACCACTTTATCTCAATTACGTTGAAATAAATTACAGAGGATAATACAATAGTCAATGCTACCAAGCCTCCGTATAGATCGTCTTTTTGACCATAGACAATTTTATATATAAGAACTTTAAGCCTAGCTAATCTTTCCTTGCTTCGTAAAAGCATTAGGGCAGGAACCTTTTTATTTGATTTAAGATTTGTATTTATATGATCATAGATGAAATTTACAATTGTGTTGGACCAATCTTTGTAATAAATGGGGTTTTTGTAGTCCTTTGATTCAAGTCTTTCAATTATTTCATAAGATACGAAATAGTCGAAAAAAGATTGATGAACAAATCT
>JAQXBM010000075.1 GCA_029252405.1 Crocinitomicaceae bacterium | reverse complement strand
GATAGTTGGATAGTTGGATAGTTGGATAGTTGGATAGTTGGATAGTTGGATAGTTGGATAGTTGGATAGTTGGATAGTTGGATAGTTGGATGATATCTATAACCACATTCTAATCCAAGCGCGAAGCGTTCCAAGAATCAAATAATCCAAGAGGAATTGGCCGAATCTAATCAACAATCAGGGAAATCGTTCGTAGTACGCTTGATAATCTCGTCGAATTGTGTCGCTTCCGAAGAATGGTATTCGAAATAGAGTGTGTAAAAAGTGTCTTCGACTAGAATTGATTTGAGGTAGAAAATGCTCTCGTAATACTTACCCGAAGCGACAAACCAGTTGTCTTTTTGCAACTTGTACGTGATTTTCTTTTCCTCGTCGTAGTACCGATCGTTTTCCGTTGCTCGCTCAAAGGCATCAGCGATCGTTTCATCCAAGGCATTGTAAATTCCTGATGCACGCATCTCACTCGACCCATTGGCATTCGAGAAGGTGTTGCCATCGTGATTCTCGGATTCGCCCTGTAGTGTCAAGAAGTTGGAAGGGTAATCGACACAAAAATCAAAGCGTTGATTGTGGTATGTTATCCACACCATTTTTACATCCGCATCCTCTACTTCTAACTCAGAATTATTCTCCTCTTCAACGATATCTTCGCTCGTCTCTTCTATTTCTTCAGACTGGGCTGACCCATCACCTTCTATCTCGGAACAAGCAACAAACAATCCTGTGATCAACAAGAAAAAGAATACTCTGGAAATACGCATAACATCAATTTTAGAACATCAAATAAACGAACGGCGGCGCCTCACTCGATATCGCTTGATACATCAGAAGTAAAATAACAGCAACCGAAACGGCCTGCAATGGAAGCGGCATTCGCGTGAACCAACCTTCATACATTTTCTTAATCTTGTCTGGAAGCCAATGGATGATAAACCCACCGAGCATCACCCAGAATACAGCCTGATAAGTGGACAGTACCGTAACGAAAGTATCCCACGTGAAATTGAAGTGGTTCCAAATTTGATCAAGCATGATGTTTGGCATTCCATCTTCCTCCAACTTGAACCAAATTCTGGTAAACGTGATGAAATTGAACGTAATGAAGATCTTCCAGAAATGAACAAAGAAGTTCGACTTATTCTCGTACGGGCTGATCTGTTTCCAATATTTGTAAATGATCAAGGCGCATCCATTCATCGCTCCCCAAATCACGAAGTTTTCACTCGCTCCGTGCCACAACCCTCCAATGACCATGGTAATCAATAAGTTCAAATCCCGGTGAACGTAACGTTTGAAATCCTTGATCACGAATAATCCTATCACATAGATTATCGTCAATCCTCCATACACATAGAGCAGATCCCACCAGCCGGTAATGAAAATCAGGAAGGTGAAAATGAAGAAAATTGCGATGTATGAACCAATCGTTCCTCCCCTGTTTCCTCCAAGTGGAATATAGAGATAATCACGCAACCAAGAACCGAGCGATTTGTGCCAACGACGCCAGAAATCGGCGACATTAATGGCTTTGTATGGCGAATTGAAATTCTCTTTGAGTTCGAAGCCCATCAAGCGGGAAAGCCCAATCGCGATATCGGTGTAACCCGAAAAATCAGCATAAATGTGCAGGGAATATGCCCACATCGCCAAGACACTCACGAAGCCAGGATAGGCGCTGGGGTCTTCTGCAATTCGGTTGATAAAATGCACCACCAAGAAATCGGCAATGACCACTTTTTTCACCAATCCCTTCACGATTTGAATCACAGACCAGCTGAAATCATCACGCTTGAGAACATAAGGTTGACTAATTTGAGGGATGAAATCGCGTGCTCGAACAATCGGCCCCATGACCAATTGAGGGAAGAAAGAAACGAAGAAGGAGTAATGAAAGAAGTTCTTTACGGGCGTAATTTCCTTTCGATAAATATCGACTGTGTAGCTAATATTCTGAAATGTGAAGAAGGAAACTCCAACTGGAAGAATGATTTGTGAGATCAGCGAAGGAGCAGGTTTCGCGAACAATTCTTCGCCCGCCCAGGCTTTTCCGTATTGGATAAAATGATTGATCGCTTCGAAATCTGTGTTGAATGTTGCATTGTACGATTCTGTGAAAAAGATCGCATATTTGAAATAACCTAGAATTAATAGGTTGAATATTGCGGAAAATGCAATAATCCACTTCCTACTCAATTGGCTTCGCGCAGCGTAAATACTCCTTCCAAAGAAATAATTGACCACGATACTTATCAGCAATACCAGCAGGAACAGTCCTGAAGTTTTGAAGTAAACGTACAAACTGACTACCGTCAAAAAGATACTTCGCGCCAATTTGTTTTTGTGCAAAAAGGAGAAGATTATCAACACCAAAATGAAGAACAACCAGAAGTTGAATTCTGTAAAAACGAGCTTTTCTCCGAAACCAATCTCCATTGAGAAGATATCCGAAAAGCGCTCAATTGGCAATATGTCGTTCAACCAATCCATCTAGTTTTCTGCTGGTTTATTTTCCATTTGATCCAAGTATTTCAAAAACGCATCGATGTAAAGTTCTCCTTTGAAATGATATCCAGGAGTTGTGAAATGAACCAAATCGCTCTTCATGAGTTTGTTGTTTTTCCACGTTTTACTCGACCCTAACTCGCCCATTAAGCCGTACAAATCCCAAACAGCCATTTCATAGTCTTGGGCAAGTTCAATGATCACTGTTCGCTCGCGCGCAATGTTCTTGTTGAGGTATCTTCTGCGGTAGTATGAATCGTTAGGCACTGTCAACAATAAAGCGCAATCTGGATTCGCCCTCAAAGCCATTTGCATCATTTTTTCCAAGTTTCGCTTGTAGACTTCGGGGTTGAACTTTGCGTAAGTTGTGTTCCCGTCATTCGTACCAACTGAATACACGAAGAAATCTGGTGGATAGGTTTTCAATTGATCTTCGAATCGCTTATTCCCCAAGTAGGTATAAAGTCCAGCTCCGTTGATTCCAATGGATGTGTATGAAATTCCGGGTTGGTCATTCATCAAAATGAAACCGTAAATTTCCAATTCTGGAACTTGCTGCGCCAACCGTTGAAACTGAATATTCAGGGTGTCGACTGGATCTGTGAGGTAGACATCAGAATACCCGACTTCCGCATTGTGCGTTGTTTTCCAAACCAATAATTCATCTGCTCCAAAATGCATCCAATATGGGAATTCACCAATGTTATGGAAAATTCGGACGTGATTAATCGGAGTAGCGACATTCGTTCTGTCGTGTTTAAATCGGATGGTGATTGCGGTATCAGCGCAAGTGATCATCGCTCCCAACAAGCCGTAATCAATTCCATGCTTGGATGGTTTGTGCACCACACTTCGATACGCTCGCCAACTATTCGGAGAGGAGAATTCGTAATTTCCTGGATTGTTCGTCCTCGCTAAATCAAACGGAAACACCCAACCGCGCTCACCTTGCGCCCCATCCCAATTCGATTGAAGAAACTCCCGCGCATCATGAGAATAAATGTCCGCCTGAATGTGTGAACCTCCAATATGGTACACATTCAATTTCCCTTTTTTTGTTTCGATGATGTTCGACATCTTGCGATAGAAGGTCTCGAAATTTGGGCTCTTTTCTGTGTAGAACTTGTAATTGTTTACTTCGTAATGCACAAATGGATAGGTCGATTGGTAAGCCGTATCCATATCCCGGAAATCTGGAAAAGCGTACGCTTCCAATCCAGAGAGTGAATCTTGAGCATTGCACAAAAACGGCAAATAAATCAGCGCTATGTATGCTAATACTTTCACTATTGTCCTTTCCACGAATTGTATTCGACCATCAGCGAATTGTAAAACATTTGCGCCGCGAATTTGGTTCCCGCTCCGCTGAAGTGGATATAATCTGATCCCGCCATACCTTTTTCAACCCACGCCGGCATTGAATTATAACCTCCCATGGCCGCGTAAAGGTTCCAGTATGCACTT
Source organism: Crocinitomicaceae bacterium (assembly GCA_029252405.1). Taxonomy (GTDB): domain Bacteria; phylum Bacteroidota; class Bacteroidia; order Flavobacteriales_D; family Crocinitomicaceae; genus UBA4466. Next base: position 12,671 of record JAQXBM010000075.1, on the reverse strand, counting down.
CCCGTTTCTTTGGTCGCGGCAATCATTCGATCGATGCAATATGGCAGGAGCGGATAGGTATTGTACAAACCTTCTTCGTACTTCGACATGTCACTTGGTCCAATTACAATGACCATTGCACCAGGATTCAAGCGTTTCACCGCATTGATTTGTCCCTTGAAATAACCTGCAAAATTTCGAACAGAAGCACTGTCTTTAAAGCTTGGAACAGAATTCCCTCCGAACTGCATGATGACCATTTTCGTATTCACTTCGCGGTACATCGTCGCCAAATTTCCATGATTCATTCTTCCCCAAACGGTTCCACTTGACCCGCGCATTCCGATGTTGGACACTTGAACTCCGTAATCGCCTTCAAGCGAGAATGCACAAATATTCGGGCTGATCTTCGCTTTAAACTCAAATTTCAAAGGACCTGGTGTCGATGGGAAGGTTAACAGCACGGTATGTTGACCGCCATCCATGATCAAGCTATCCTCATGAATAACTTCTCCATTTTGATATACTCGAAGCATAGTTGGGGCGATACAACTATTGTAATGCATCCGTACATTATTGAATGATCGCGCTCTTGAGCGGGCCCGCCCAGAAGGTCCAACTTCGATCCATCCCGTTTGTTCCTCAAGTTCGAGTGAATCGAGGGAATTTTCTGTTTCTAAGACATATTCTGGCGTAAATCGCGAGGCCGACGCCATGGCTCCATATTTTCTACTCTTCAAGCTTGCACCACCGAAAGATGTGTAGCGCTTGAAATTCTCTGAAAAGGTTTGATTGAATGCGTAGGTATCATAGACGTTGGTCGCAGGAATCATTCCGGGTCCATTTCCACCAAACTGATTTTGGATCCGCTCACGAACAAAGCCTGTAATTCGATCTCCTTCAATTTGAGAATCTCCGTAGTGCAAAATTGAAATGCGCTGTTGCTGGCTCGCAGCAGAACTTAGTTTTGTAAAGAATTGATGTAAGTTCGACTTTCCAGCGTCCGTCATCTGAAAATCGACTAAACTTTCCACCTCATAGCTACCTCCGCCTGGCGCACCCATATTTCCGTTTGAGCCATTCTTGTGCTTTTTCAGTGGTTTCCTGACCGGCGTTTTTGCATTCACTGAGGTGTCCATGTCGAAAATATCATCGACATCTGCATTCTCTTGCTTCTTGGGATGGAAGAAATCTTCCTTGGACATGAAATCGAATTCCGCTCTCCCGACTTTCACGCCATCCTCGGGCATGAAATATACCACAGGGGAAAGCACGAGCATCAACCCTAAGAGAAAAAACAAAACATGTTGAGGTTTCAATTCCTTCATTTCACAATTAAAGTGTAAAATTAACCCGTCAAAGCTATACTCAGCACTGATTTTAGGATATTTATCCATATTGAGCTTATGAAAACTCTAAATACCCCAAAAAGAACATCAATCAGTCCGTTTTTTAACATTTTTTTCATTCCACGATGAACGGTTTTAGCGTATTTTTGTCGTTACAAGACCGCAATTATGAAAAAAGTCCTTTTTACTGGAATTTTAGTTTCGCTTTTAGCTTCATGCTCAACGTCTACAGATCAGGTTTCAACTGCTGAAAAGAACGGTACTGAAACATCTCAAGACATTTCGGAAAAGGATTTGGTGGCAGTGATCCCAAACCGTAAAATGACGACTGAAATTGACGGAATGACTTGCGTAATGGGTTGTGGAGGATCAATCAGAAAAGAATTATTGAATACAGGTGCAGTATTTCGATGTTCATTCGATTTTAAAGGAATGGATGAAACGAGCACTGCCATGATCGAATTTGACAAGGACAAAATTTCCCCTGATGAAATTGCTGATCTTCTCAAAAAAATCAATGACGGTCAATTTACACTTGGAGAGATGTCAACTGAGTCTATCGCAATGGAAGTAAAAGAAGACACAAATTCCGATGAATCATCTTCTTCAGATAAAGAGAAAGTGAGCCCAATCAATGTTTCTTCATCATCGGGTATTCAACTTCCGAATTTCATTGACTTGATTTCAGAATTCCTTATTCACTAAGTCTTGGGAATTCCAAGTACTTAGTAGATTTTTACCCCTCCATTTTTCTAGTTATTCAGATGAATATACGCATTCAGTGAAGTGGCAATTGCTAGCCAAATTGCATAGGGAACAATGAGCGCAGTCTTCCATTTCAGGTCTTTACTGAACTTGAATAGCAGATAGTAAACGAGAATTGTCAAGGCCGAAATTACGATCAAACCAATCAATACTTCACGGAAATAGAAAAACACAGGGTTCCAGCCAACGTTTAAAATCCATTGGACAATGAATAACGTCAAGAGCATGGATCGATCTTTGGAAACTTCCCACGCGTAGGTCATGAAGAAGGCAAAACAAATCATGATAGCGGTCCACGCCGCGCCAAACACCCAACCCGGAGGTGTCCAAGGTGCTTTGTTCATGTTCTGATACCAATCAGATGCAACACCTGATCCTGTAAACAATCCACCAAGAGCCAAAGCTCCAAAATTGACGATTAGAAATAATAAAAGGCGCTTCCAGTTCATACGATTGATTTAATTCTTGAATTTAATCATTCTTGATGTGACTTATGGCAAAACCATGACAATTCGATTGAGATATTTCCCGATATTTGCAGCCTGAAAACAGATGATGTTATGAAAATCGAACAAATTTATACGACCTGCCTTGCCGAAGCCGCTTACTATATTGAAAGCAATGGCGAAGTAGCAATCATTGATCCTTTGCGTGAAACGTCGCCTTATTTGGAAATGGCCGCTGGCGCTGGAGCGAAGATCAAGTATATTTTCGAAACGCATTTTCACGCCGATTTCGTTTCAGGTCATGTTGATTTATCGAAGAAAACAGGTGCTCCAATCGTTTTTGGTCCAACGGCAAACCCAGCGTTCGATTGCATTATCGCTGAAGACAATCAAGAATTTAAAATTGGAGATATCACAATCAAAGTATTGCACACGCCTGGACACACTCCAGAATCAGTGACGTATTTGTTGGTTGATGCAAACGGAAACGATCACGCCATCTTCACAGGTGACACACTTTTCTTAGGAGATGTTGGTCGTCCAGATTTGGCGATCAAAGGAGATTTGACTCGAGAAGATTTAGCCGGAATGCTGTTTGATTCTTTGCGCAAACGCATCATGACCTTATCAGATGATTTAGTCGTGTACCCTGCTCACGGAGCTGGATCAGCATGTGGGAAGAACATGAGCTCTGAAACTGTTGGAAGATTGGGCGATCAGAAGGAAACGAACTACGCATTACGTGTCGACATGACACGCGAAGAATTCATCAAAGAAGTGACAGAAGGAATTCAACCGCCTCCAAGTTATTTCCCAAAAAACGCCATGATGAACAAGATGGGTTACGATGCCATTGATGAAGTTATTTCGCGCGGTGAGCGCGCTTTGTCTCTTTCAGAATTCAACGAAGAAGTTGAAAACGGAGCATTGATTTTAGATGTCCGTCATCAAGCGGATTTCATGAAAGGATTTATTCCAGACTCTTTGTTCATTGGATTGAATGGAACCTTTGCGATGTGGGTTGGAGCATTGATTGAAGATATCAAACAACCGATTGTTCTCATAGCTCCAGAAGGACAAGCTGAAGAAGCTGTCTTGCGCTTAGCACGCGTTGGTTACGACCACACGATTGGCTACTTGAACGGTGGAATTGAATCCTACGAAGGAACACTGAATACCATTGAAACGATGTCCGTGAAGGAATTCGAAGGAGTTTACAAAGACACAAATATCATCGATGTTCGTAAACCTGGAGAGTTCACGGCCGATCACATTGTGGATGCGAAACATTATCCGTTGGATTTCATCAACAGCCGTTTGGACGAATTAGACAAAGGAACTCATTACCATATGCACTGTGCTGGTGGATACCGAAGCGTAATTGCGATTTCTATTTTGATGCAGAATGGATACGATAAATTGACGAATATTACGGAAGGTTATCGTGGGTTTGAAGGAACGAGCATTGAGTTGACGGATTATGTTTGTCCGAGTACGTTGAAGTAGGTTGGATGATGAGTGGAGCCTCCGGGTTTCGAGAGCCTCAACCCTCCTTCTCCTTTCGTTCAATGACCGCTGAGGAACTTGAAGTCCAGTTTTGGAGCATCAGAGTTCGAGTTGATTTGTTCATCGAGTGATCTAAAACGAACTGAACCCCTGAATTTTCTTTATCTTAGGGGAAGAAACTTCCCTACTTACTCATGAAATTATTTCTGGCGCACCTATTTGTTGTTTTATCAAGCTTTTGTTTTTCGCAAACAACACTTATCCCTGACCCCAATTTTGAACAGGCACTGATTGATTTAGGGCATGATAGTGGACCGATTGACGGCTCCATACCAACAGGAAATATTTCTTGGATAACAATTCTTGATGTCAGCAATAAAAACATCACAGACTTAACTGGAATTCAAGATTTCACAGCATTGACCTATTTGTCAGTAAGCAACAACTTACTGATCAATTTAGACGTTACACAAAACAACAATCTTGTTACTCTTAATTTCGGTTACAATCAATTAGTAAATGTCAACTTAACCCAAAATGTAAATCTTATAGATTTAAGATGCGAAGTCAATCAATTAAACAGTATTAATGTCACCCAAAATATTAGTCTTCAAACACTGATTTGTTTCGACAATCTATTGACAAGTATCGACCTTACCCAAAATGTAAATCTAGTAGACCTAAGATGCGAAGACAATCAGTTGATTAGCATCAACACTACTCAAAACGTAAATCTGGAAGATTTCACCTGCATAAACAATCAATTGACTAGCATCGATGTAACTCAAAATATTAACCTGCAACATTTGCTGTGCTCATACAATCAATTAACCAGTATCGATGTTGCCCAAAATGTAAATCTTGAATCACTAATTTGTGGTAATAATCAAATAACAAACATCGATGTCGCACTAAACCCCAATCTCAGCACCCTTCAAATAAGCGATAATCCCATAATTGATATTGATGTTACTCAAAATCCTAACCTTTCCAATTTACATGTGAACAACATCATGATGACGGATTTAGATGTTTCACAGAATCCTAATTTACTCACACTCGCCTGTCAAGGAAATCAATTGACAAACCTTGATGTTTCACAAAATCCGAATCTGTTCGAACTACGTTGCCAAAACAATCAATTGAGTTGTCTATCTCTTGGCGGGTACACCGACACCCTTTCAATTTGGCACAATTTCACGAACAACCCCGACCTATTTTGCATCAATACATATGTGCCCACATTGGCATTAACAAATCTTCAAAATAGGGACCCATGGACAACTTTTTCCCAAAACTGCCTTTGTGATGTTGGAGCAAACGCAATTCACGGAAATATTAAAACTGATAGCAGCGGTTTGTGCGTGGGAGGCTTAAACCTTCCTCTTGCAGTTGTTCATACCAGTGATGGTAATTTTGATATCACAGACGGAACTGGAAACTTTACACTTTACGCTGATAGCGGAACTGTCGACATTCATCAATTGCCTGTAACCAGTCACCCCTTATTTGTTCAGCAACTTTGCCCTAACACGCCTAGCTATTACACGGAAACTTTCACTGGAACTGGTTTGATTTCAACCGGAAACGACTTTTACAATGATTTTTACGAATGTCCTATGTTGGTTACAGCAGTCACCAGTAATGCGCGAAGAAGATGTTTTAATAACACGACCATCATTAACTACTGTAATATAGGGATTACAGATACTTCCAATGTGAAGGTCTTTCTTGAACTTCCTCCATATGTTGTGCTTCAAACGGCTAGCATGCCTTTTGTTTTAACGAGTGAGGGTTTTTATGAATTTACAATAGGAGATTTAGACGCTGGAGAATGTGGGCTTATTACTGTTGTTGATTCTGTGGTTTGTATAAATGGAATTTTAGGCGAAGAGCAATGCACACGTTCGTGGATTACCCCAAAAAATGAATGCCTCTATAACTATACGAACAACTCATCTTGGAGCGGCGCCGAACTATCTATCTATGGATCTTGCCAAAACGACACGCTAGTTTCATATACTATCAGTAACGTTGGCACTGGAAACATGACCTCATACTCTCATTATCGACTATATGAAGATGGTATCCTGATTCACGTAGATTCAGTCATATTAAATAGTGGAGGCAGTGGTTTTGTTACGATTCCAGCTACGAGTGAAGAGTATCGTCTAGAGGTAGATCAAGTGTCTGGATATCCTATAATCACCAATCCAAGTGTTGTAGTGAAGTCTTGCAGCGCTGGAGGTAGTCAACAGGTGTATAATTCTGCGCGACCAAATGAAGACGGAGATCATGACATAGGAACTCAATGCCTGCCAATTATTGGAAGTTATGATCCTAACGATAAGAATTTCTCACCCAATGCTTTTGGCCCTAGCAATTACATTGCACCTGGGACGGAAATGGACTATACCATTCGGTTTCAAAACACTGGAACAGATACAGCTTTTACAGTGGTAATCACAGATACTATATCCGATTTGTTGGATTTATCTACTTTTCGATTGCTTGGAAATTTAGATCCAGTTGTTGTAGATATTATTGGTGACAGCATACCTGTATTGAAGTTTACATTTCCTCAAATCAACCTGCCCGATTCAGCAACAAATTTAATGGGAAGTCAAGGGTTCGTTCGCTTTGAACTATCACCCATCCCAGGCTTACCTCTGGGCACGGAAGTCCACAACGAGGCCAACATCTATTTCGATTACAATGCTCCGATATTAACGAATGACTCTTGGTATACGATTTATGATACGATTCCAACTAGTGGGAATGTCGTTTTAGAAGTAATAGAGGAAGATTTGGAAACATTGTTTAGCGTCTATCCTAACCCTACAAATGGCGATTTCATGATTAAATTCAATAGCGTTCAACCAGAAATCCATGTTGAAGTCCTCAACAGCCTAGGTCAACAAGTTGCTGGCGGCTATTACCATCAAACTAATAGCATCCAATCAACTCTAATTGCGGAGCCAGGCGTATATTTTCTTCGGATTGATGTGAATGGAAAAAGTCTTGTACGACCGCTAATAAAACATGAGTGAGGGTTTTACCCTTTTTGTAATTAGTTGAGGATTATGTTTGTCTGAGCACGTTGAAGTAGGTTGGATGATGAGTGGAGCCTTCGGGTTTCGAGAGCCTCAACCCTCATTATGCAGATAAGATAGATAGTCCAAAGCTCCGAGGACTGAGCTGAGTTTAATTCCGGATTACCAATAATCCTGTTAATCAAAATCCCAATCGAGCTCTTCCTCTTCCTCTTTTTTCTTCTTCTCTTCTAATTCCCATTTCTTGAATTGAGGTCGATCCTTCTTTTTACGCTTGAACAATCGCTCATTTTCCTCAAAAACTTCCTCGATCGTATCTTTCGTATTGAATTCGATAATCAATTCTTCCTTCGGAATCTTGTTAGGAATGTATTCTTGAACGGTCGTATCATTCTTGAACAATCCAAACTCAGACTTAAACATGGCACGAACAGTTTCTTTTTCCTCTTCACGGTTCTTTTTGGCTTGTTCTTTTCGCGAAGCACTGTCCCACTCCACCGTTGGATCGTCCATTGAACCGAACATGCGCACATAAACGCGCATTCCTGTTCCATCATCAATGATTTCTCCGAATTCACTCATTTTCTTCTCCTTGATATCGCGCAGACGGAAGCCGAATCGGTAATCGATTTTATTATCGAAAGTGTGCTGTCCAGAAACTTCAATGTCCAATGCTGAAGATGAAATCGACATTTGTGGAATCGTGATGATTCCATTTTTGATGATCAAGGTATTGGAAAGTTGTTCAAATTTGAGGTCAAGTAATTTCTTTTCAAAGGAGTTGATGTTGTTCTTTCCGATGATCATTCGAGCACTCGAAGTCTCTCTCAAGCTTTCGGTAATCGATTTAAAAGCCGACACATTCTTCAATCTTCCTTCGTCAATTTGCAACCCGATTGTCGCCATGATTCCTGACGAAATGATCCCCCCGCGAAGATCAAATGGTGCTTCAAAATTCAAACTAACTTGGGCGACACCATCAATGTTGTAGCTTTTGATGACGTCCTGTTGGAAGTTATTCCACTCCTTAAATAGCGGTTTGAATCGCATATTCTTCGAAACAAGGTTGCTTTTGAGGTAAAAATACTCTGGCCTCCGCTCTTCAATGTTGAGAGATCCACGAATGTCTGCCCCTCCATTATTGACCGAAATTCGCGGGAAATTAATCACACGACCGTTGATGGTCATATTTCCTTTCAACTTTGAGAAAACATGACCTTCGTAATCCATTCTACCAACATCCAAAAATGCCGTTCCTTCTATATTTTCGGGCAGCATGAACGTGCGTTGCAGATCTTCTTTCTCCTCTTTGGAGGTACTCCCCAAATCCGCGATGCTAATTCGCTTGCTGCGCACATCAACATCAGAAATAAGGTTCCCCGTTCCTTTGAAATAATTCACGACATCCTTGAAAACACCGTTGATCTCAAAATCAGACTTACCCAATTTCAATGTAATATCTTGGAGCCCTGCCTCATTGTTTCGCAGGTATACTCTACCGTTTAAATCCCTAAACTTTCGTTGATCATCTTCCAACTGAACATTGACTCCTAGCAAATCGACCTCGCCCTCACATTTCTGAATGTTGTAATCCATAGTCTCGTCCTCTCGGAGAACTCCATTCACGATAAAATCTGAATGCACCTTCATCGAACCCTTCATTTCTTCAATTGCCGGAATATGGAAGATTGCATGCAGAATAGTTAGATCAATGGTCCCATCGGCACTTCCATCGAGGTGTGGCGCATCGAATTTGGTGAGTTTCAAGTTACCCGCAAATGGTCCGCCTTTCGTATTGAACGACACGTTATTTAGGGCTAAAAACTCCTTTTCCTTGCCTCCGACATTGGAATACTCACCCTCCAAGTGCAACTTCTGAAGTGAAAGTTTGGAAACAGGATCTTTGATGAATCCATTGTCCACACCAAAATCACATTGAATCATTGCGGGAGAATTATTATTGCTTTTTCCGTTGACGTTTAAATCAAAGAGTAAATACCCTGTTCCTTGCAATTTCTTCACCTCAGCCGATTGCTCGACAGAAAAACGCGAAGCTGCATCTGCAATGGCGATGTTCTTGCCTTTTACATTGAAATCATATCCAATGCTGTCTACATCACCGTTAAACTCAAATGGCAATTCCGAAATGTAAATCGTCGATGGAGGAATTTCGACGGTACTGGAATCGCTGTTTACATTCACCTGAATCGACAAGCGCGCAGGTTGATTCTTAAGCAAGGTCACTTTGCCACTTCGCGCCTCGATGATTTTCATATTGGTGGAAGCTGTCGTGGAAAAGACAGACTCGCTCAACGCTCCGTTCAAAGTCATGTCTTTGAGGTGTGTTCGATACAACTGATCTGTCACTCGATTATCATAGGACAAACGGAAATTTTCAAACTGAATCAGCTCCAAATTCAAGTCGACAGGTGCCGCCTGCTCTACAGTATCTTCTTGATGTTTTACGATGTCATAATTCTCTTCGCCTTCTTCGTTCACCTTTAGCTGCAAGGTTCCCGGACTAACTTCAATCGATTTTACCGTATAATTCTCTCTCCAAATATCGAAAGGGTTGAGTTTCAATCGAACTTGCTCACTCGCAAACAAGGTATCTCTTTTGGTAGAGGCTTCATATGGGTCTTGAATGAATACATCGTTGAAATCCACGGAGAGATTTGGGAATGTGCTCCAAAAGGTAAGATCGACTTGAGATACTTGTACTTCCGTATTCAGATAAGTATTCACTTTTCCGATGACTACATTGCAAATTTCATCCTTGTACATGTAAAGAATGAGGGAAATTAAAAGAACTAGGCTTAGTATGGTCCCAAAGAACCATTTACTAAACTTTAGAAGTCTTTTTTTCCACATATCACAAAGTTAGGGGATGAGCGCACGCGAAAAGATGCGGTACTCTTTACTTATTAACGCGATTCTGTGGGGTTTAGTTACTGATTTTAACAAATGACAACAAAAAAAGCCCAGACGATCCCGAAAGCTATCGGGATGTCTGGGCTTCTTATGAATAGAAGATGAATCTTATTTAAGCACTACGAACTTCTTCTTGATTACACCCTCAGATGTATTCATGTGAACGAAGTAAATACCACTTTGCAATTCAGAAACATCGTGCGATACAGAGTAAGTTCTCTCCGCCTCAATTTCCTCACTGAAGATGGTTCCGATCAACTCTCCACGGATGTTAACAATCGATACAGTTACAACATCTGATGCTGGTACTGTGAATTCGAATGTTGCATTCGTTGATGCTGGATTCGGGAACTGTGATATCGTCGCTTTCTTCACCTTAAGTTGTGAATCTCTGTCGGCTTGACCAATAGTCGTTTGCAGACTATTGATTCCACCACCGTTGTCAACAGTACCGCAAGTGTTACCTTGAGTATCAACCCATCCGATGATTTGGAACGGGAAGGATGTTTGACCAACTGGATTGTTACAGCAGTTCGTTGGGATAGCAACTGTACCGTTAGATGATCCTGCCACCTCTAGGTAAGTTGTGTTTCTCAAGTACTGTAATCCACCGTCTGATGCATTCACGTAGAAGATTGCTCCTGTGTTCAATCCACTTGTAGATGAAATAGGACTTCCACAAGATTTAGCGCTTGCGTTAACCGCTCCGTTCGCCGGACCAATGTATCGAACTGTGATACTTGCCAAACGACCTGAACATACACAACTCGCTCCTGCCAATGTATCAGTTGGTACTGAATTATCACAAGCAGCTGATTGTTGCATGTCGCATGGGCCTAATGTGTAACCACAAGCTAACTTTTTATCGACGTTCTTGTATTTCACACAGTAGGTAACTCCGTTGAAGCACATCAACACACTTGTATTGTTGTTAATGCTGTTGCCACTTCCAGAGTTGCTACTTGAGGAACCTCCTCCGCTGCAATTAGAACTTCCATCACTTGGCAATGAACAAGAGCTAACTGAACTTGAGCTAGATCCCGAACTCGAGTTTGATCCCGAATTAGAAGAACCTGATCCCGATCCAGAATTGCTGTCATTCGACCCACTTGCTGATCCTGAGTTTGAACTAGATGCTGAACTTGGACAGCTTGGAGCACTAGGGTAAGTTGGTCCACTCGCCGAACTAGAACTGCTTCCAGAATTAGAATTTGATCCGCTTCCTGATCCTGACCCCGATCCTGAATTAGCATCGCAAGATGATCCTCCTGATCCTGAGTTAGAATTTGATCCCGAACCACTTCCTGATCCTGAGTTAGACCCAGAATTAGAGTTAGATCCTGATCCAGAATTAGAACTAGACCCAGAACTTGAGCTCGATCCGTTGTTTGAACAAATGATGTCTACAACTTCTACCGTCCATGTCTCTGTTACTGTGCAACCTAAGCCGTCAGTTACTGTCAATGAATATGTAGTTGTTGAATCAGGACAAACCGTAATTGATGGAGTCGCTTCTCCAGTTGACCATGCATAAGAGTATGCTGGTGTTCCTTCTGAAGCTGTTCCGTCGATTGTTGCACAAGCATAAGCCCATCCAAGTCCTCCGTATACGATTGAACATCCTGCAAGATCCAATTCCAATTGAGTTGGTTCTGTTACAGTGATTGTTACATCTGCTGTACATCCGTTAGCGTCTGTCACAGTATAAGTGTAAGTTCCTGCTAACTCCGTGTAAACTCCGTCTCCTGTATAAGGTGCTGTTCCTCCAGATCCCACAACTGTGATGTCTGTAGTTTCTCCATTACATAAGATTTGTGTTGCTGTCGCTGAAGCCGTCAATACTGTCGGCTCAGTTACAGTTATTGTTACATCTGAAGTACATCCTTTCGAATCTGTTACAGTATAAGTGTATGTCCCTGCTGATTCGGTATAAGTGATGTTTCCTGTGTATGGAGCAGTTCCACCTGTAGCTGTTACAGTGATGTCTGTTGTTTCTCCGTTACATAAGATTTCAGTCGCAGTTGCTGATGCTACCAATAATGTTGGCTCAGTCACTGTGATTGTTACATCAACCGAACATCCTTTTGAGTCTGTTACAGTGTACGTGTAAGTACCAGCTGATTCAGTGTAAACTCCAGTTCCGGTGTAAGGCGCTGTTCCTCCTGATGCCACTACTGTGATATCAGTTGTTTCTCCGTTACATAGAATTTCTGTTGCAGTTGCTGAAGCCGTCAATTGTGTTGGCTCAGTTACTGTAATTGTTACATCTACTGAACATCCTTTTGAATCTGTTACAGTATAAGTGTAAGTTCCAGCTGACTCAGTGTAAACTCCAGTTCCAGTGTAAGGTGCTGTTCCTCCTGATGCCACTACTGTGATATCAGTCGTTTCGCCGTTACAAAGAATTTCTGTTGCAGTTGCTGATGCCATTAATTGTGTTGACTCAGTCACTGTTATAGTTACATCTACTGAACATCCGTTAGCATCTGTTACAGTGTATGTGTACGTTCCAGCTGATTCAGTGTAAACTCCAGTTCCTGTGTAAGGTGCTGTTCCTCCTGAAGCCACTACTGTGATATCAGTCGTTTCGCCGTTACAAAGAATTTCTGTTGCAGTTGCTGATGCCATTAATTGTGTTGGCT
>JAQXBM010000051.1 GCA_029252405.1 Crocinitomicaceae bacterium | reverse complement strand
TAATTATTTAATATCCTTTCGCAACCTTGGACAGGTCAATGCGGAGAAGGTTTAATTGACATCAAAAAAAACGCCCAATCATAAAATGATTGAGCGTTTCTAATTAGTATAAGTCGATTACGCGCTTGCGTTTTCTTTCTTAATCAAGTTCAATGCAGAACCTTCTTTGAACCATTCGATTTGTGCATCGTTGTATGTGTGGTTCAACATGATTGTATCAGTTGATCCATCTGCATGCTGCACTTCTAAAGTTAATTGTTTCTTTGGTGCGAAAGCTCCCAAATCTGTGAAGTTGAATGTATCATCTTCTTTGATTTTATCGTAATCAGATTCAGTTGCAAACGTCAACCCTAACATTCCTTGTTTCTTCAAGTTTGTTTCGTGGATACGTGCAAATGATTTAACGATTACCGCAACCACTCCAAGGTGACGAGGCTCCATTGCTGCGTGCTCACGAGATGATCCTTCACCGTAGTTGTGATCTCCCACAACGATTGATGGAACTCCAGCTGCTTTGTATGCTCTTGCTGTAGCAGGAACTTCTCCTTTTGCACCTGTCAATTGATTGACTACTTCGTTTGTTGCTTTACCAAAGGCGTTTACCGCTCCGATTAAACAGTTGTTTGAAATGTTATCAAGGTGTCCACGGTAACGCAACCATGGTCCAGCCATCGAAATGTGATCCGTTGTACATTTTCCAAATGCTTTGATCAACAATTTCGCTCCTGTAATGTTTCCTCCATCCCAAGGTGAGAATGGCGTTAACAATTGCAAACGTTGTGATTCTGGTGAAACAACAACATTGATTCCAGAACCATCTTCCGCTGGTGCTTGGTATCCATTGTCTTCCACATCGAATCCCTTTGGAGGAAGTTCGAATCCTGTTGGTTCTTTCAACAAGACTTCTTCTCCATTATCATTTGTCAATGTATCCGTTACTGGGTTGAAATCCAATCTTCCTGCCAAGGCAATTGCGGCAACCATCTCAGGTGAACCTACGAATGCGTGCGTATTTGGATTTCCATCTGCACGTTTCGCGAAGTTTCTGTTGAATGAGTGAACAATTGAGTTCTTCTCTTGCTTCTCTGCTCCTTCACGATCCCACTGACCAATACATGGTCCACAAGCATTCGTGAAAATTCGCGTTGAAGGCAATTTCTCAAACGTATCTATTAAACCATCGCGCTCTGCTGTGAAACGCACTTGCTCAGATCCTGGGTTGATTCCCAATTTCGATTTTGCACTGATCCCATTCTCAACGGCATCGGCAACAATAGAAGCTGCACGTGATAAATCTTCGTATGAAGAGTTTGTACACGATCCGATTAATGCCCACTCAATTTCTGTTGGCCAATCGTTCGCTTTTGCTTTATCTTTCATTTCAGCAGCTGGCGTAGCCAAATCCGGCGTAAATGGTCCGTTCAAGTGTGGAGTCAATTCATCCAAATTGATTTCAATCACCTGATCGAAGTATTTCTCTGGGCTCGAATAAACCTCAGCATCACCTGTTAAGTGCTCAGCAACTTGATCAGCTGCATCCACTACTTCTTGACGACCTGTAGCCGCTAAATATCTTCTCATTGAATCATCGTAGCCGAATGTTGAAGTTGTTGCTCCAATTTCAGCTCCCATGTTACAAATCGTTCCTTTTCCTGTTGCTGACATGTTGATTGCTCCGTCTCCGAAGTACTCAACAATTGCACCTGTTCCACCTTTCGCTGAAACAATTCCTGCTACTTTCAAAATAACGTCTTTTGGCGCCGTCCAACCGTTTAGTTTTCCTGTTAAGTGAACACCAATCAATTTTGGCATTTTCAACTCCCATGGCATTCCTGCCATTACATCAACAGCATCAGCTCCACCAACACCAATCGCAACCATTCCAAGTCCACCTGCATTTACTGTGTGCGAATCTGTTCCGATCATCATTCCTCCTGGGAACGCATAGTTTTCTAAAACTACTTGGTGAATAATTCCTGCACCTGGTTTCCAGAATCCGATTCCGTACTTATCACAAACTGAACTTAAGAAATTAAATACTTCGTTGTTCTTGTTGATCCCTTCCTGTAAATCTTTGTCTGCACCAAGCTTCGCTTGAATCAAGTGATCCGCGTGAGCCGTTGAAGGAACTGCAACTTGCGGTTTACCTGCTTGCATGAACTGAAGCAATGCCATTTGTGCTGTAGCATCTTGCATCGCAACACGATCTGGAGCAAAATCCACATACGAATTACCTCGTTCGTGCGCTACTGTTGCAGCACCATCCCATAAGTGAGTGTATAAAATTTTCTCTGCTAACGTAAGTGGTTTACCTACTGCTTCTCGTGCTGCTGCTACCCTTTCTGGGTACTTAGCATACACTTCCTTGATCATGTCTAAATCAAATACCATGCGTGTTGTTGTTTTTATTGTTTATTCCGTTTCTGAAAGTCCCGCGAATTTACGAAAATTGTACCGAATCTTTAGTGCTTTGCTATGGCTAATTTTGCAGATGTTTCGTTTTCAGAATGATGGATGAAAAGAACATGATCCAAAATCCTTGTTTTGATCGCTTGTATTCTTAATTAATAACATTATCTTTGCCGCCCCATCTAAATAGAGTTGGGACATTAATATATATAACACAAAAACACTTTTTTATGAATTCTTACGAAACTGTTTTCATTTTGACTCCCGTTTTGTCTGATGAACAGACAAAGGAAGCAGTGCAGAAATTCGAGGGTGAAATCAAGAAATTAGGAGGTAAGGTAACACACTCTGAATCTTGGGGACTACGTAAGTTGGCCTACCCTATCCAGAAGAAATCAACAGGATTTTACTTCATGTTGAATTACGAAGGACCGAGCACTGTCATTGCTGATTTGGAAGTTACATTCCGAAGAGATGAGCGCGTTATGCGTTTCTTAACTGTTAAGATGGACAAAGATTCTCTTGCATGGGCTGAAAAGCGCAGAGCAAAAATGGGAAAAAAGAAATCTGTTGAAGCAGAAGCTTAATCATTAATTAAAAATTAGACAATCATGGCTCAAAATGATGTTCGTTACTTGAATCCGATTAACATCGAGATTAAAAAGAACAAATACTGCCGTTTCAAGAAAAGCGGTATCAAATATGTTGATTACAAAGACGCTGACTTCTTATTAAAGTTGATCAACGAACAAGGTAAAATTTTACCACGTCGCATCACAGGAACTTCTGCGAAATACCAGAAGAAAGTGAACAAAGCAATCAAACGTGCACGTCACATTGCTGTTCTTCCTTACGTTGCTGACATGTTGAAGTAATCCAAAGTTTAACACGAAATTTCAAAGAAAATGGAAGTAATTTTAAAGAAAAACGTAGATAACCTGGGATATACCAACGAAGTGGTAACTGTAAAACCAGGATACGGTCGTAATTTCTTGATTCCTCAAGGGTATGCTGTTTTGGCAACTGCCTCAGCAAAGAAGGCTCACGAGGAAATCATGAAGCAAAAATCACACAAAGATTCTAAAATCCTTGCTGAAGCTCAAGAGCTTGGAACTAAGCTTGAAGGAACAACTGTTAAGATTGTTACTAAAGCTGGTGAGAAAGGAAAGATCTTTGGTTCTGTGAACACAATTCAACTTTCTGAAGCGCTTAAAGCTGAAGGTGTTGATATCGATCGTAAATCATTGAAAATTAAAGATGAACCAATCCGTGAGGTTGGATCATACGAAGCAACTGCAAACCTTCATAAAGATGTAAAGGCAACTTTCTCTTTCGAGGTTGTTGGAGAATAAATCTCCCGCACTAAATCTAGAAATCCCTTTCCCGATAATTATCGGGATAAGGGATTTTTTTTGTTATCAACTTTAATGTTTCACTTTCTTCACAGTTGTGGTAAACTCCATGTGCACTTCTGTTGAAAAAAACAACAATGTTTTCGGAATGTGTTCATTCAATACTTATTGTCTATTTATCAATAAATTATAAGTGAAATCAATAATTACATTCACCCCAACTTAATCACGTGTCACACATTTGTTTTGTTCAGAATAGATGATTGCTGAAACTAATTTCAGCAATTCTTCATTACCACTCCCAAAACTAGTTTGACTAAAAATATCTTTTGAATTCCATTGTGCGGCACCTAAAAACACAATTATGAATTTAAAAAAACTGTTACTTTTTGTATGCCTTACTTTTGGTATGGCTTTAGGGGTGGACGCCCAAATTATCAATGCTACGCAACCCGAGACAAACATTGCTCCAGCTCTCAATAACACTGGACTTGCAATTGCTCCTAACGTAGATCTTCAGGCGGCAACCATCGCTGATGGCTTTGGAAGTTGGCGAATTTATTGGATCGATGGACCAACAGGTACGACCGTACAAGCCGTTGGAGGAACAGGTTTTGATCCTGACATCGCCTATTACGCGAATGCTGATGCTGTTGTGCTAGGATATGAAAATGGAGGAGTTGTTTACGTAAATGACTACTATCTAACATCACTAAGTCCTGTTAATTACGCCTTGAATGCTGCTAATCCAGTTGCACCGGGTAATCATTTGAATATTGACATGAATAGCATCGGCCGTGGAATTCTTTGCTGGGAAGATGGTGGAGTTGTCTGGGCCTGTGCTCTCTCTATAGGAGCCTTTGCACCGTCAGCGCCAGTTCCAATCGCTGCAGGTACCATGCCTGACGTGATTGCTTTAGACGACGGAGTTACTGCGGCTATCACTTACGTCGATCCAGGAGGAAACTTAATGATTGAAACGATGGACTTCAACGCTCTTGCATCAGGAATCTATGCTCCATTTGGTATTTGGAATTTCCCTACAATGAGTGGATACCGATCTCCAAGAATTGCGAGTCAACGAAACACAAACTTCGGATTTGGAGCTCCAGATGATTTCGCAGTTGTTGCTCAGGATTGGAACGGTTCTACAGACGAAGTTCATGCCATCTTTGCACCTGGAGGTACAGTTAGCGGTGGACCAATCGTTGTGAATTCAGCATTCCTTGGATGTACTACTGTCGATCCAAATCCGGTTATCGCGCACAACCGAAACAGAGTGCAAATTGCTTGTAGTCAAGACTATACAGGTGGGTGCTCCGGATTATGGCAAACAGCTCCAAACTTCGAAAACGATATCCTAATGAAAAGTTTTAGTGTAGGTGGATTAACATCTATCATGCATGAAGAAGTAAACTTATGGCAAAGCAATTAAGCAGGTAATTCTAAGACTTCTTTATCTACTGAGTACGATGGGAATAATGTAATCGACAACACCAATTGGAACGAAGGAATAGTTTTCCAAGATGCCGGAGATATGTTCTGGAAACGACGAAATGCTGCTGTTCCATCTTATATCGACGAGCAAAACAATATCACGGAAGAACGAGGAAACAACTTCTCTCTGGTTACAAGCCCAGTGGATCAAACGATTGAGGTTCAATCTGAATCAGATGATTTAGCGACCTTCCAATTATTGGACAACGCAGGCCGAGTTGTTGAGCTGAGAGACGTTTCAAACAATAATAACGTGTACAGAATTGACATTACTCATTTATCGGGTGGAATGTACTTCCTACATTGCTCATCGGCTGCTGGAGAAGAAGTACTTCGTGTGCTTCAAGTAAATAAATAACCCCTCTTTGAAGAATTGCAACTGAACGCCTTGTTCCCAAATTAGGGAGCGAGGCGTTTTTGATTCTCAACTAGTGAAATCAGACCATTCCTTCTATTATCTTTGTGGCATGAAATTGATGTTTCCATTTCTTGCAATGCTGATTTTACTTGCTTCGTGTCAGGAAAGCAAACCTGATCTACAGAATGAAAAAGAGCAAAAAGAACTTGCCGCTAAAGCGGACGAGGTTCCACAAGAAATCAAAATTGAATTCGCAGAAAACTTCCATGTAAACTCAATCAAAGGTGGGTATGAGCTGGAATTACTTGATCCGAACTCTCACGAAGTTGAGTCGACATACGAATTGACCTATGATCATTCAAAATCAGGTGACAAAGTAATCCATCTTCCAGTTGAAAACATTGCGGCGCTCTCTCAAACATCAGTTGGGATGCTCTCCAAGTTGAATTCACTTGACGTCATTACGGGTATTTCGAAAATGGATTATGTGCACTCCCCAGAACTCAAGAAGCGTTTCAAGGCGAAAAAAATCAGTGAATTCGGTGATGAATCGAACGTTCCAATTGAAAAGATTGTTCAGTCTAAAACGAAGTTGATTATTTACAGTGGATTTGGATCCGAATTCGAAGGCGAAGATAAGCTGAGGAAGCTAGGAATCCAGAACATCCCTAATTATGAATGGCGAGAAACACACCCACTCGGTCGCGCTGAATGGGTCAAGTTTTTGGGAATCCTGATCAATAAATCAGATGAGGCCACTACCCTTTTCAATGACATCAAATCCAATTATGAAGATTTGCGTTGGAAGATTCGAAACCTTGAAGACCATCCTCAGGTGATTAGTGGAAATTTCTACAGCGATCAATGGACGGCGCCCTCTGGTGAAAGCTACATGGCGATTCTATTTCAAGATGCAGGTGCAAATTATGCCTACCGCTCTTCCAAAGGAACAGGAAGCGTATTTCTTCCTATTGAGAAAGTGGTGGCGGATAATCGGACATCAGAATACTGGATAAATCCTGGAGTTCCGAGCAAAGGAGTTCTTTCTGAGATGAACCCAAAATCCAAATTCCTTGGTGCATACAAGAACGGAATCTACTGTTATTCGCACGAGATGAATAAGTTTTGGGAAATGAGCGCCATCGAGCCCGATTTCCTTTTGGAAGATTTCATTCATATCTTTCATCCAGAATTCGAGCCCAATGCTAAACTTCATTATTATAAAGCGCTGAAATAGTGATCATTTCACAACGACATAAATGGATGATATTCATCTTTCTTTTGCTGCTTCCTATTGCGGCAATGGTGCACTTTATGTCAGGGCATTTGGACATCAGCTTCAGTAACCTCATCAATTCTTTGTTCAATTTTGACGAGACGAACACGAACCATTTAATTGCACGTGAAGTTCGAATTCCAAGAATGTTCACAGCGATTATCGCGGGAGCCGGACTCTCTGTTGCTGGATTGCTGATGCAAACGTTGTTCAACAATCCACTTGCAGGGCCGTATGTCTTAGGAATCAATTCTGGAGCGAGCTTATTCGTTGCATTCAGTATCATGACAGGAATTCCATTCCTTTCTTCTGATCTGGGAATCATTACAAATGCACTAATTGGTGCGATGGTGTTCGGGTTGATCATTTCCCTCTTCTCAGAAGTTGTGCGCTCTCAAATTTCGCTTTTGTTGATCGGGATTATGCTCGGGAGCTTCACAGGAGCGATTGTCTCTATGCTCGAAGTAAGCAGTGACGCATCAGAATTAAAAGTCTTTACTTTGTGGTCACTTGGATCACTTTCACGGATTGAATTCGGTCAAATCCCATTGATCTCTTTGGTTTTTGTTGTTGGAATCGTTGGTTCTTTGTTTTTGATTAAGCCTCTTAACTTATTAATTCTTGGGCAAGATCAAGCGCGATTACTCGGGCTGAATTACAAGCGAACGCGTTTCATCATTATTGCTATTACAGCGATTTTAATCGGATTGATCACCGCCTTTTGTGGCCCAATTGCCTTCGTAGGGCTTGCTGTTCCGAATTTGGTTCGAATCATGCTCAAGTCTCAGCATCATGGATTATTGATCGTTTCATGTGCATTTATTGGTGGAATTTTCGTTTTGTTGTGTGATGCATTGATTCAAGCGATGGAAAACTACATGCTCATTCCAATTAACGTCCTAACGTCTATAATTGGAGCTCCAATTGTCGTACTTCTAATTCTGCGCAAACTCAGATGATAGAATTGAAAAAAGCACATATCGGCTATTCTGAGGGCATTCTTCATTGCCAAGACATTCAACTTGAATGTGGAAATGTGTACATTCTTGTTGGAAAAAACGGAATTGGAAAGTCTACCCTCTTGAAAACGATTTCAAAGCAAATCAATCTGATTTCGGGACAAATCTTGATCGATGGTAAAGAAGTTCAAAACGTTTCGACCAATGAATTGCCCAAATTGCTTTCCTTCGTCCCTGTTCATTTCCCACAGATGGATTATGTTCGATCCAGAGAATTCATTTCCGCAGGCCGTGCACCGTATACCAATGCCCTTGGACGTATTACTGAAGAAGATTCTCAAGAAATTGAACATGCGATTAGTGCTTTGGGAATAGAATCATTATCGGAACGATTTACTTCTGAGCTGAGTGATGGTGAAAAGCAACTTGTAGCGATAGCAAAATCAATTGCGCAGAAAACGCCGATCATTTTGTTGGATGAGCCCACAGCTTTTTTAG
The DNA here is from genome assembly GCA_029252405.1 of Crocinitomicaceae bacterium. GTDB lineage: Bacteria > Bacteroidota > Bacteroidia > Flavobacteriales_D > Crocinitomicaceae > UBA4466. The sequence continues at coordinate 51,893 of JAQXBM010000051.1, read as the reverse complement.
ATTACTCCAATAAGAAAAAAGTCCTCAGCATATTGAAGGAAACGGCAGCAGTAATGAATAAATGCATTGTTTTATCAGCTCACGACATTGATCTCTGTTTGGAGTTTAGTTCGAATTTCTTGGTCGTAAATGCCGATTCCAAAGAATTACAGCTGCAACAAAAGCCCAGTCGCTTAGGCATTATTTCCGCAGCCTTCAATGAAAGTTAGCAAATAGAAGAAGCCAGTTCCATCTCGATTTCTTATTTTGCTCTTCAGGAAAACTCACCGTATTCATTGAAGGAAAAAAGCGCCATATCTAGTTATTCAAACTATTCTCTTTCTGAGTTGCATCAGATGATGAAAGCTGGTGAAGTTTCATCATTCGATCTTGTTTCGTCTTATTTTGAAAGAATAGAACAGTTCAATCCAAGGTTGAATGCAATCGTTTTTTTGAATAAAGAATCCGCGCTAATTCAGGCAAAAGAAGCTGATTTAGCATTGAGCAAAGGCTGATGGGTGATCATGGCCACGACAGGCTTTTGGATGTGTAATTATTAAGGAAAGAAATACTTGAAAGTACCGAGCGCATAAATCATCACACCTGCAAAGACCCAAATACTCGCTGGAGCGATAATCACATTAATTGCCACTAAGGAAATAAAACTGAAGATTGCGAGACCATAAACATCTTTGATCAAAACTGCCCCTCTTGAAACAGGTCGGTCTGGGAAAATATCGTGATCCAAATCCACGTCTTTGATGTCATCAAATGTTCGAATCAGCAGCATGAAAAGGAATGCGGTTAAACAACCCGCCACTCCGTATTGATCGAAAACGGGATCGACTCCAGAAATCAATTGCACCAAAACAGACAAACAGAGGTACAAGATGATGGAAAATGGCACATAAACGAGTACGGGAAAACGTTCCGTGAAATACACGGCAAGACGATATGGTAATGCTTTGGTCAGGCTCATGGTGTGCAGATACAATTTATTTGATTTTAACAAATACCCGCAGTGATACCGAGTAAAACGTAAGTACTTTACGGTCTTGAATCGTATATAAGTATTGAACATTAAGGCAGACAACAGAAGGTACCATGGAACGATTTGAAAACGTACTATTTCACAGCGAACAAGCAGAACGCAGAAGAGCAAATCAACCTATTGGAAATTTTCAAGTTGAATGACTATATTGTTCAATGAATTGAAAAATTAACCACCTAAAACAAATCAATGAATAACATTTCAGATTTAAGCTTAAAAGAGATGAAGAAGTTCCTATCCGATATTGGAGATAAGGACGGGGCGAAAGAGATTAAGAAAATTATCAAGGAAAATCCTGAAAAGGCGGATATGAAAGTATCTGAAACAATGGATACTCAATTCAATCAAGTTTGGAAGATTAAAGAGCATTCATATGGATTTCTCGATGTTGATAACGAGAAAGATGGAAAAATTCCAATCGTCAATGCCTTAACAATGGACGCAGACTTGTCGTTAAAAGGAGAACGAATCAATATTCGAATTGGGAACATCTATATCGAACGCTATCCCGGAATTTTCGGTGGCGATCACGAAGTTCTATTCGAGTTCAAAGCCAAGCATTCACCGGAAGGCGACTCTGGGGATGAATCAATTCAATACACTCAGAAATATACCCTACGTAACAAAGGTGGAGGTGGAAAAAGTGGACTTTCTGTGATGCAAGGACTTCGCGTCCCTAACAATGGAATCGATTTCTATTTGAACACGATTTATTTGAGCAATAAAAACGAAGAGAAGCTCTTAAGTTTCTTAGAAAGTGGGATTTTCACTTCGGGATTGGAATTGATTGCAGCCGTAAACCCTGTTGTGAGGCAAGTTTCTGGTTATGCGGCAGGAATTACACAATACGTTTCGGACGAGAAAAAAAGCAAGATCATTCAAGAAATTGGTCTTGGATTTGACTTCGCAGGAAATACAGAAGTTGCAAGTCTGAAGAATGGAACGTATGTGGCGATTCAAGCACCACGTCAAGTATTGAATTGGTCGGAATGGTATTATGACACGGACAATTCCCTTATCAAACCATACGATGATTCCCTGGAGCGAATGCCTTATAATCACATCACGTTCGTCGTGTCCAAATACGAAAACGAAGAATAACCCACAAAAATCACTAAGCTCACAGCCAGCTATTCAATCATGTCGCAAAGAAAAAGAGAACTCCCGGTACTATTACCATCGAAAGGAAGGGTGCGTTACATTTTACGCGCATTGTACTCAATTACAAATTTTGCAAAGGCATCCGTGCTCAGCATTGCCATAATTTTGGTTATTCTGATCTTGCTTACTCAAATGGAGCAAGCATTCACGATGCTTCTGAGAATGATCGAAACAGGAAGAATCTCGCTGCTACTGTGCTTCATTTTGATTAATCTGCTGGCTGTGAGTTTATCTCATTATCCGATCTACACTTACTACGCTGGAAATCTTAATAAAAGTAGAAGGTTCGTTTCGTGGCAAAAGGAGCAACCATTCAAGAATAAATGGCTGAAATGGCTCACTGTGCATACGTACAAGCCTATTAACGACAAGAGATACGTAAAGGATATTTATGCGAACATTCTCCGCCAATATCTCGGACTTGCAGTCTATTCGGTTTGGGCCATTTTCATTTATCACACCTATCTTCCGAACCTCGAATATTCGCTCGATCCAAGTTCAATCTTGATTATTAAATGGAGTTCAATCCTTTTTGCGTTTTTGACCTTTATGTCATACGCATACTACAAAAGAAAACTGAGTCCGCTTCATTCGACGATATCAACACGATCCAAGACATACAAGCGTGTCGGAATCTTTTATTTCATATCCTCAGCGTTTTCGTTCGTGCTATTTCTCCTCGTCATTTTCAAAGGGAGCTTGTTTAATCCTGCAGGCCTCATTCTCTTGCTGATGACGAATTTCAGTATGATGCTGAACTTTTCGTTTTTTCGATTGGTTCGACCGCGATTACGGCATATCCTGAGATCATTAAAATCGGACGGGCTGCGTAATTCGGTATTCTTTCTATCGATTTTACGTCGTGTCGAGAAATCCTCGAATTATTTAGTGGCCTTCGTCATCATGTTCTATTTTTCCGTATTGGCAATTCTGTATTTCACAATTGCTAGTATCAATGGTAACTGGCCTTTGCCCAATGGAATTCTGATCGTTTTGATTTACCTCTATTTTTATTTCTTCGCCTTCAGCTCATTGGGAAAATATTTCTTCGTGAAATATTCGATCTCACAAAAACACAAAGAAGCTGGGGAACCGATGACGTTTCTAAACTCAGGCATGTTCAGATTTGCCACTTCTGGATTAATGATTTTAGCTGTATTGTTCATACTCGGTCTATTCACGGAATCTCACTTGAACGAGCTCACCATCTATCCAATCAATAAAAATGATGACGGGATTCTACTATCCGAATTTGAAGAACGCGTCAGTGAAATGCCAGACACCGTATTCTTCATCTCTTCGCACGGTGGTGGATTGAAAGCCAACGCATGGACCTTAATGGTGCTCGATAGCCTTCAGAAATCATCCGATTATCAACTGTTGAATCAAACAGTAGCGATGTCCGGAGCATCGGGAGGATCGCTTGGTTTGGCACTTTATGGAAACATTTACGGGCAATACGCGAATCGACCTGAAAAGATGAATAGTGTCATCAGTGACATTCGCTACGACAACTACGCATCGGTTGATATTTCGATGCTTTTTGGAATCGATATGGCTCGGATTTTTTACCCTTTCAATCAGATTTCTACGCAGGATCGCTCATACTACGGTATGTTGAAATACCAGCGCAACATGAAAGAAGACGGCTCCAAATTGCTGAATACCACTTCTTATCGAAAGTATTGGAAGCAGCTGCAAAATCACAATAGACATCTCCCCGCTTTAATCATGAATACGGCTTCGACGAATGGGAAACGCGGAATTTTCTGTTCCATCAACACGCCGAAATTTGATTCTATTTTTCCCTATGCTCAAAATCTCTCCGATTTAAAAATGGAAAATGGAAAGGACGGTTCGGTTTCGTTTTTACAGGCCGTTTCAACCACAAATCGATTCCCAATTTTCAGTCCTGTTGCTAAAATCAAAGGTTCTGGTCACTTCATTGATGCAGGTGCGATCGACAATAGTGGAATTTTGGGTTGTTGGGATTTGTACCTATACCTCTATGATCGCGGCGTGCTGAAAGATAAAACCATTGTTTTCGTTGATATCGACAACAGTAAAAGTGGGTACGCAGAGTTGCTATTCGATCAATTTTTGAAAGAAAGCAATCGCGACGATTATTTGATCGATGAAAACGAAAAATCATCCATTGGAGCCAACCTTCAAACTGGGCTAAGCTTGAATAAGATCCCTGGATATTTGAATGATTTCCTATGCAATTATACATCGAAACAAGATCACTTGGAGTTTGAACGAATTGTCCTTCCTCATAAAGTGTCGATTGCAGATATTGAAGGAATTATTGACGGAAGAGTATTGAACTTTCCTGGGGGAGATTTCAGGGAAGACTTGATTTCATTTTTGGATGAACACAACGATAAAATCATCAAATCTACCGAAGGTAAGAAAGGATTTTTCCAGGACTGGGATTGCTACGAGCCCGTACTTTCGAGACAGTTGAGCGCTAGTAACATTACCTATTTTGATCGTATTCTTTCGAGTCGATTTACGAAGATGGGGAAGGTTATTTCTTATTTTTAATGAGATGAATTCTGTTCACTGTAGTTTCCCAAAAAATGTGGAATTCTCAAATACGAAGCGTCATAAATCGTCGAGTCGATTCAACAAAAAAAGCCCTACCTCCTCGATCGCAATCGAGGTGAGAAGGCATATTAACAATTGAACGTAGATCTATTAATGGCAGTCTGAGCTTATGTCAAATAACATATAGCCAAGTTACTAAAATCACTCCTGCTGAACGATCGACTAAAGGAGTTCATCAGTCGATCGCCTTAACAGAAAATTGCTTAACAGCAGAATCCCAATGTTCGATGCTCAAAGTTGCATTCAACAAAGGGATCCTGCTTATTGGGAATTAAATCACTGTCAACCATACTAAAATCAACAACAAGAATACAGCAGTACCCAGACATCCTTTTTTACCAGGATTACCATCTGTCGGATTCTCGTTTGGATCTTTCACCTCCTCTCGTTGATTATCATCGGATGGCGGACCAATAATTACCGATGGACTTGAGCTTGAAGCCGATCCTCTTCCTTTCTCATCTTGGAATTGCGCTGTAATGTCCAACTCCGGATGGTTCGAGTGACTTTCAAGATTTGATCGTAGGCTATTGTAGAAAAAAAAAGAGAGGTCTTAAACCTCTCTTCTCAATCAAACGAAATTACATTTTTTCAATACGCTGCGTCAAGAGTCCTTCATCGGTAATCACAATCAGCATATATACACCCGAGTTCTTATTAGTCAAATCCAAGAGGAACTTATTTCCATTAGGTTTCCCTTCTAAAACAATAGAACCAAGCATTCCGATTACTTGATACTCGATTACATTAACATCATTTAGTTCTACGTTGAACTTTCCTTCACTAGGATTCGGGAATACACTAATGTCCTTAGCGTCATTCGTTTCGTCTTTCCCACCTTGGATAGCTGATTTGTTCGAAGAACATTCTCCAACACAATCTCCATGATCTAAATGAGCCTGAAGTGCATTGATATTAATACAAAGAGTATTTCCATTGTGACATATCTCAACCTTATTATTATTTCCATTACATCCAACTGGACTGCTCACTCCCACATCCTGTGTCAATGATTCGTCGCATCCGTATCTCAAAACAGTAAGTGTGACCGACTCGGTGTTGCCATTCGAAAATAAGATATCCGTAGGATTGGCATCCGTACTGAACTGTGGAGTTGCATTCGGACCAAAATCCCAAAGATACGTTGCACCATCTGGTGTCGCTCCTGTATACTCAAAGTCATAACTAATATCCAATGAGGTACATGAATTACTCCAAGTAAATTGAACATCAGGACTTGGGTATTCCCTCAGTGTGTTGAATACCGTATTGGTTACCACCGCCTCATTTAAGTCAAAGTAGATCGACGCTGTATTGTCCACAATTGTTCCTTCTGGAACATTCGATAAGGCTTTTATTCCAAAGATCACGAATCCTTGGCTTCCTGCTGGATCAACGCTTAATGGTGGCAATTGGATATCATTCATCTCTAAAATCAACTTGTTCCCAGGGAGTATCGATACATTGTCAATTGTATGACTCGTGCTTAACACCTGGAAAGTAGAGATGTCCATATTTTCATCCAACAAATCCTTAATCACTACATTCACCGCTGGTGCATTTCCTTCATTCTGATAGCGAATTCTGTAGGTTAACAGTTGGTCATTGGCGATATTATTTTCCGGTCCACAACTTTGCGGATTTACTAGCAATTTATCGTTTGGATCAATTGCGCAATTAACGAACTCTTGCATTTGATCCGTTTCAGTGCATGTTCCTCCGACTTCGGCAAGAGTTAACAAAGTGCTCCCAAGTATTCCTGAATCTATTGTCACATCCGCACAAATTGTGCATACTTCTCCAGGGCCGAATGAACCAACATAGTTAAGTGTAATTGTATTCGCCACATTATCAATCACAACTGTTCCACATGGGGAATTTACCGAGTTGATCATCATATTATCATCCAAATTCAGCGTAAATACTGGGTCAATCGTAGATGTTCCATTGTTCGAAATCGTCATGCAATATTGTTGATCAATATCCGGGCATGGAGCTGATGCCGGGCTCTGGTATACTGGATAAACCGAAACATCAATATCACAATCCGTAGAGTAAAGACAGAAATCGTTATCGTATGAATTCGGCGGAACAGTTACTGAGTAATTATTAGGCGTAAAATTATTCGGATTACCTGTGCAGTCGTTCGATAATTGATAGGCTGTCCCTGCCAGATACGGTGTGATAATGTAATCCCCGTTTGGCACAAGCATACTGTACTCGCCAGTTGGTTGCGTTTGCGCAAAATAGGTTGATCCAATTGTTCCTCCTCCTAAATCTTCATCAATCTGTACAAAGAAATTATCCAATGGATAATCTACAATGCCATCGTTGTCGTCGTCACAATCGCAGTCGTGATTATCGTCGAAACCAACAGTACCTGCAATCTCATTACCTGCCGGAAGATCAGCTGTGCAAGCACATCCTGTTGTAAACGTTCCAGAACCTTCCGTAATCTGATAACAATTATTCACTGCAAGAACGAACAGTTCTTCTAGTCCGGATGGCCATTGGATACGAATTGATACAGATCCCGTATGATCACCAAACCCAAAATGTACATCATGTGGTGATCCATCGCCCGTTTGAATGTGTCTTATTTGGGTACAATTGACCGAGCTCGGAGGGCCTGAGAATGATGTCACCGTGGCAACAATCCTAGTTCCTTCCGCAGATAATGAAGTTTTACGTGGTAATCCTCCTGTTCCTACGAAACCGTAATCTTGATTGGAACCTGCTAGCTTCAATTTGATCCAACTATTTGCGTTCCCGAGGTTCTCATAGAAGTAATTATTCAAATCGTTATTGAAGAAGTTATTTACATAGAGATCAAGATCTCCGTCGTTGTCCGCATCCCCAAAGGCCGCATCATTTGTTTCATGATCCGTTTCGCTTCCAAAACTTGGAAATTCGTTCGTGGCTGCTGAGAAAATGATTCCGCGCTCATTATTGTACAATGTTTTGGTTTGTAGAGAAGGAATATAAACGTCCTGATCTCCATCGTTATCATAATCGCCCCAAGTGACATTCGAATTTGGAAGAGTTGGATCGGTCGTAATTAACACATTATCCACGTAGAAGAACTTACCGTTATTCAGATTGTTATACAATACTCCGTTAGGAAAACCAAAGAAGTAAAGATCGAGATCTGTATCGTTATCATAATCGACCATGGTAACACCGTACCCTCCAATTGCGAGGTGAGCCGGATCAAGATCCAAAATGGCTTTGGTGAATCCAAAGTTGCCGTCTCCTAAATAAAGGTTCAATTTTTCCGGACCCAGCACGCCAATGGCAGCGATGTCCTGGTGACCGTCACCATTGATGTCTCCTGTGGTAACTTCCAATACACTAAAGAGGTCAACATAAATATCTGTCGTATTTCCTGTGATCTGAGTAAATGTACCATCTCCATTTCCTTGAAATACACGGACATTATTGGGCGCGGTAGCAAGCAATCCACCAAGCATGAAATCCAGGTTCCCATCAGCGTTGAAATCAGCTACACCGCCATTACGCAGTGGAAGGTTGGAAGGCAATGCTACGATCAGACTTGGGTTAAAGGAGGAATTACCTGTGTTCTCAAAGAAGATTAATTCATTGTCTTCATTGATTCCTATATAATCCTTGTTACCATCATTGTTAAAATCACCCCAACCAATGCGAAGGAACTGTTTATTGTCTGAATCGAGTCCAGGAAGAGATACATCTACAAAGTCAGTCAATGCCCCACACAAATTTTCAAACATATTAAACTCAGGGTTTGGATCCTGAGGAGTACTTTGATTGGTTGAATTGAAGATGTCTAAATCGTTATCGTTGTCGTAATCGATCCAGTTAAGCGCATAAGAATTTATTCCGTCTGTTACGTGTGACCCAACAAGGATGCGATCAAACTGCGTTGGCTCAGCCTGCTGCAATACCAACCATGCATCGTACCTATTTTTGGCTTCTATTACCGCTGCTTCGACATCAATACGACGTACCTCATTGCGCATTCGATCTTGTTCGAGTAGAACGGTTTGGAAATAGTTAGAGTTAGTCCCTACACTTGAGACATCCACACCGGTAAGGTTGAAGATATCGATGCACTCATCGATATCAAGGTTCGGGTTCACTGAAAGCATTAATCCGATGGCACCGGTCACTATCGGAGCGCAAAAAGAGGTGGTTCCAAATTCAGCTCCGTAGACCGCAGCGCTTGACGAAGAAATCACATCTACTCGATCGTTTACTGTAAGTAATCTATCATAAAACGTATCATTGCCAGGAATTATATCGCAATCGTATCCTGTATTACCCCATAGAATATTGTCATTCAAATTGCTGTTACCAGTAACAGAAATAACGTTGTCGTAGGAAGCAGGATACAGGTATCCATTTGAATTGCCCGTATAATTAGCGTTACAGGCTATATTGTCAAAAGATCCAGTAAAGCACCCTCCGCCCACTAACCCATGATTGGCCGCTCCAACAGTACCATTGCCAGCAGCTGCAACGATTATTACGCCCTTTTCGGCAACTTTGTCATAAAACAGTTGTTCAATGGCTGAAAAATTACAACCACTTGTCATGCTAATGTTAACGGCTCTTACTCCACGTGTGATTTGCTCTTGAATATTTAATGAAAATGACCCATAGCCAGCATATAGTCGAGAATCGTAGCCAACTCCAGCGCAGAAACCAAATGGATCACAAATGCCATTATTAGCCTGTGCGGCTATTGTTCTGCCCACTCCAGACGCATGACCGCTACTAACTGTTTGGAAATTTGACCCTGTTCCAATTTCAATGGACTCATCAAGGTCAACTTGTGTATTTAAGCTAGGATCTCTCAAATAGAGATCTATTTGACCTAATTTAACACCTGGTGTACTTTCCGTTATTTCCCAAGCTTGTGGGACATTAATATAGTCGAGAGAAGTGAATGACACATAATCCGTTGGTATGGCCAATGCCTCTCCGAACCCAACGTTTTCAACGAGCGGAAAGTAGTTCAATGTACTCAAGTCAAGAGAAAGGTCAGCTCCTGTGCTATCGTACTGCACATAATAAATGTTCTTAAGCCCAGGTACTCCCTGAAACAAAGGAAATTCCTTCGTGAACATCGTCACATCGTAATTATCAAATACCTGCTGCACTTGTGGGTTCGTAAACAGAATGTCTAGATAAGCTCCAGCATCTATCACTTCCGGAACATCTTCGGGGTTAATAATTTCTATACGCAGTGCACTTTGTGGATCTTGGGCCAAGGCATTCTTAGCATTAATGCACAATAAAAGTAAGACAAGGATCAGGAGTGATTTTGGGAGTGTGTTATTCATAGGTTAGTAGTAATTATTGTTATATCTCAGCTATAATATCAATGACATTAGGCTGATGACCTAACAAAAATCAAGAAAAAAGATCGCAATGTCAACAGGTATAACTAAATTATTAAAGTAAAAAGTTCGTCTTGTCATTCGCACGAGGTATTTTTCATCTACATTTCATATATCTAGTCGCGTTTTCTTTTCTCAAATGTTCCAGATAAACAAGGTTACTAGCGTTTCTTTGCGATTGAGTCTCTCTGGCTTGTTCAGGTTCAGCGAGCATTTAATGTTAATGAGATAATAGCTTACCCTCCCCACTCCTTTCTATCCAAACTTCGATACTGAACCGCCTCGGCAATATGTCGCGTTCCGATCTCATTCGCACCGTCCAAATCGGCAATGGTTCTTGCTACTTTCAAAATCCGATCATAAGCTCTTGCCGAAAAGCCAAACTTCTCCATAGCCTTTTTAAGGATATCAGCACAGGCTGAATCTAGTTGGCAGTATTTGCGGATTTGCTTGGAGGACATGTCGGCGTTCGAGGAGATGATTTGAGATTGAGATTCGGTGTTCGAGAGCCTCACCCCTCCGTCATCTAAGTTGGATTTTATCTCCATTTCAAATCTTCTTCGTTGGATTTCACGCGCTTTGTTCACACGATTTCGAATGACTTCGCTGGTTTCTCCTGATCGCTCCTCTCGAAGTTCAGTATACGAAACTGGCGTTACTTCAATGTGGAGGTCGATTCGATCCAAAAGAGGTCCTGAGACTTTGTTTAAATAACGTTCTACTGTTCCTGATGGACAGCTGCAGTCCCGATCTGGGTGGTTGTAGTATCCGCACGGACATGGATTCATCGCTGCAATCAACACAAAGTTGGCTGGAAAATCTATCGTGAAACGGGCACGTGAAATCGTGACCATTTGGTCTTCCATTGGCTGACGCATCACCTCGAGGACCTGACGCTTGTATTCAGGCAATTCGTCCAAGAACAATACACCATTGTGCGCCAAGGAAATTTCTCCAGGTTGAGGATATCCGCCTCCGCCAACAAGTGCGACATCTGAAATAGTATGGTGAGGTTTTCGAAAAGGTCTCTCCTCAACCAACCCAACATTCTTGCCCAATTTCCCTACAACTGAGTGGATTTTCGTCGTCTCCAAAGCTTCATCCAACGACATTGGCGGCAGAATAGTCGGGAGTCGTTTTGCCAACATTGATTTCCCTGAGCCCGGCGGTCCAATTAAGATCACGTTATGACCTCCAGACGCAGCAATTTCAAAGGCTCGTTTGCAATTTTCTTGTCCCTTGACATCAGAGAAATCAATTGTAGAAAGTAGACTCGTAGCACTTAATTTTGGCGCGATTCGTTGAACTGGAGCTATACTCAACTCATCTGCTAAAAAATCGACTGCTTCGCGAATCGTCTCAACGGGAATAACATCCAATCCTTCAACCATTGCAGCTTCCTGAGCATGTTCCTTTGGAAGAATAATCCCTTCGAATCCTTCATTTTTCGCTCGAAGTGCGATCGGAAGAATTCCCTTCATCGGCTTGATGTTTCCATCCAAGGATAACTCTCCGATGATCATGTATTTATCCAATTTCTCGGAAGATAGTTGATCGCTTCCCGCTAAAATCCCCAAGGCAATGGGAAGATCGAACGTCGCTCCCTCCTTTCTCAAGTCCGCTGGTGCCATGTTGATGGTCAACTCTCGGCCTGCGGGATATTTTAGGTCGTTATTCATTAAAGCCGCTTTGATGCGCTGTTGCGATTCTTTGACCGCAGCATCGGGCAATCCGACGAGAAAAAAGTTAATTCCTTGTGCAATATTTACTTCAATCGTAATGGTTTTGGCGTCAACTCCGAACAGAGCTGCGCCATAGGTTTTGACTAACATTGTAGTGGTTTTGATAGGTTATGTCCTATATAAGTTAGTCAAAAAGTTTCGATCTTCAATTTGAATTCAACGAAAATTTCACTCTAATTTTCCATTACGGGCATTACTAAAAACGCCCAGTTATCGTTTGTCACTCAAATGTTACTCAGCCATTAAACCATTAGAAATCTTTCGTCTACTCCTTGGAATTTGAATTAAGGAAATTGTGCTCGTAGCGATCCGAATAATACTTCCTTGCCTCTTGCGAAGAACTAAATTCTGGATAAGTTCCATCCCATTTCTCGCCTTTGTATGGCCAAGCTGCTGAATAATGAGCCGCCATGGTTTCCAAGTGTGCAGCATGCTTTTTTTGCTGTACGGGAGGAGTATATTTTGGAGCAACTACATTCGCCAGTGGGTTATCCGATTCAGGACGGGCAGTGTCAAGGGATAATGCCCCGCCGACATGCGGAGCCGCCTTATCACGGGCCGTTAATGGTTGCAGATCATTTTGCTTCAAGTGTAGCAAGAACCGAGGTGTGATCGAACGGAGTACTGCCTTCAGGCACGGGGTACACAGACCCTTTTTCAATCCACGGAGAGACCAAAATAGTGGGGACTCTAACGCCAAATTGCGTGAAGTCGAATCCGTATTCTTTGTTGAAACTTTGTGCATCTGGTTGAGCTGCAGTTCTTGGAGGGAACACATGGTCATAATTTCCACCGTGCTCATCAAATGTTATAATGAGTAAGGTTTTTTCCCATACCTTCGGATTCGATCGAAGCGTTGTGTACAACTCTTGAAGGTAATCTTCTCCTGAAGCCACATTATAATTTGGATGCATGCTGTTTCCATTGGCTCCCCATGCCGGCTCCAGAAAGGTATAATCAGCAATTGTACCTTCAGTAACTTCCTTCTTAAAATCAGAAAACAACCCAAAGTTCGATGCTGGAGCATCGATCAAATACTTAATACCAGATTTGGCATGAGTATAATTCGGTAAGGTATCCGCCTTGTTCTCATAAGCGTACATCTTCCAGCTTATGCCTTTTTCGTCCATTTCGTGGTAAATAGTTTTCGCGTCGTAAATATTCGCCCCCTTTTTTCCTGCTGCGTCGTAGACAGAATCCCACAGCACTCCCTGAGAGGTAGCCATATGAATGAAAGAACGATTCGGAAGTGTTTCAGTCGGAATGGAACAGTACCAGTGATCACAAACTGCATATCCCTTTGCCAAAGCCGAGGTTACTGGCAGCAATTCTGGCGTGAACATGCCCATAATATTTTCTGCCTTCGTTCCTGGATAAATTGGAGGAGTTCGATCCTTGTCTTCCGGTAATGCTTTTGAAGCAAAATTGTTTACAAACCCCTTGTTTGGATTGGTTGGTACTGCGGGAAGACCTGCTCCTTTTTGAGGTGCCGCTCCATACAACTGCTCAATGGTATCTGGATACCCTTCTCCTGGGTCTGCTCCGGGCATAACATAATTGTATGGATCCGAAGAAGCTATTCGAGAAACGGGAACCTCAGTTGTCTTGCCGTTATTTGTATAAGGACACGTCTCTTTTCCTGTCAGCCCTTCATAGGGTTGACCAGCATCCGAGATATTTTTCTGATCTGTATACAGGTATCCAAGGATTTGATCGAAGGAGCGGTTTTCAAGCATGACCACTACAATGTGGTCAACTTTATCGAGATTTTCTTTCATTTTAGAGGTCTTATTTTTAGTAATATAATTTTAGCATTGTTCGTTTACCCGCGATCAACCGTTTCCAACGATGAACAGGTAATTACTTGTTACAAGAATCTTCGCTGCGCTCTTAAATTTGCGCAAAGTAAGGTGCAAACCATTGTGAGACAAGATCGAAAAAGCACACAAGAACGAGCGAAAACAACGTGTATATTTAGTTGTTATCTACAACTAATCCGAGCACTGTTCCTATTTGGTTTTCGCCTGCAATAAATAATCCAACCATATTTGCAGAATGCTTAGGATCGTAAGGAGTTTGAACATAAGTAACAGTCCAAGTAAGCGTACACTTATTATCGCCTACAACTTTCATTACACCCTGATAATCTGTTACATTATCTGTTTCAGGGGCGACTGAAATATATGTGAGAGACCTATTTTCGTGGTCTAGGGCCGTTAACTTTTCCGCAGCGTGACTATAATTTTTAACTGGTGTTTGTCCATCGCCAAATTTCATATCTCGGACTGTTCCAATTCGAGACTCTGTTTGGTCGGGATAAGTTAAGGTATTTGTCAGTAGAACAGGGAAAATTGTTTTGACATTAGAGAAATCAGCTACGATATCCCACACCTTATCTGCCGTGTTGAAGTTCGTTCCTGCTGGGTAATCGCACGATATAATCAATGTTACTTTATTACCGTCGTGGTGTATTTCTGATGTTGCGTTTGAAAAACTCATTTTATCTTTTTTAGTGTTACTGTTTGATTTAGTGTTATTAGTTGATTTAGGTTTCTGGGTTAAATCCAGACCATTGTCAAGCCATTCGAAACTTGGCGCACCCATTTCATTTGAAGGGCTCTGATAAATTGGAATATTTGCCATCTCATAAGCAATAGGTGCCAATCCACGCATTCCATTGATAATTGCCGAGAACAAGACATGTGGCTGGCCTGTTAAGCCCAATTCCAATTGTTGGAGCATTAAGGTATACGCAGAATTGAACTCGTTATTCAATTTATCTAGTACTGGAGTGTAGAGATAATCGATACTTGTTGCATTCGTTTTAATTGGACTCACTGCATCATAATCGACAGTGAATTTATCTCCTGTAGGCGGATTCTTTGGATCATCATTAGGCTGGTAATATTGCTCCATTAATACTTCATTGAAGCGATAGAAGTGTGCTACTTCTTCATCTTGCCCGAAGAATTCATGGTCACCGTCCAACACAGTTTCCGTTGCTCCCTCTCCTTGTTCCTTGATTACATCAATGGCTTCAAAAGCCGTTTCTAAATTCGTTACCTTAACAGGTAGTCCTCCACCTTTCCAATAAAAGTTGACATCAATTTGATGTTCTTCGTCTCCAATAAAGACTTTGCTTTCATCACCACCAGCGGCAGCAACAAGCGCTTTGAGATCAGCCTTAATCTCATCATAAAAATCACCAATAGTATATCTCGAAACCTCAAACTCCGAATCATCAGGAGATTTCTTTTTATCCGGTTTACAAGCTTTTGGGTGATCCTTTTGCCAATCCCAACCATCAGGAAGTTCAATTTGTAAAAATGTGCAAAGTGAAGCTGGGGAAAGGCGTTCTAGGTTAACCTCAAATTCACGATCACGGAATAACTTTCCATCGAAGTCGAGAAGTAATGGATATTGAGGAATCGTATCCTTGTTCAATTGGACTTTCCCACCAACGGAATTGAGAACGTTGGCCGCAAGAATCATGTGAAGCATTTCTTCCATAAATACGCTTCGTATAATTGATGAGGCCTCAGTATTTGTACCTGGAGCAATGCTAAACCAAGCCGCAAGATATGGAGGGATAGTAGCAAATTCTAACTCTACCGCCTTCTGTAATTTTTGTTGTATTCTTTGATTTTCCATGGTTCGTTATTTAGAATTAAGGTGATCTCCCAAGCGTAAAGAAAGGGCTGTGAGTGTAATCGTTGGGTTAATTGCACCTAGGGAGGAAAAAGAACCATTTGACAGGACGTATAAATTATCTGTGTCAAATACTTTCAAATCCTTGTCCACTACACCCGTTTCAGGAGTGTCGCTCATACGTGTAACACACGCAGCATGATCAGCACGAATAGAATCTGATGCTTTTCTAAAATTAGTCGCTCCCATCTCATTAAAAACCGGGTTCAGTAGTGTTTGAATTTGATCCAAACGATTTTCAAATCCAGAATCTGGGACATAATGAACATTCGTTTCCTGCATTCCCAAGTGATTAATAACATTCGGTGCAGTGTTGCTAACATAGTTGGATGTTTTGGTAAACACTTCAACTTGAGTAATCAACTGAACATTTAAAGGACCTGTTGTAACCGCATCTATTTCTTCTCTGTTGAGACCTGTTTGCATGGCTTTTGTAAGCGTGCTCACTTGATTATTCGTCGTCATATTGAATTGATCGCTAAAGCTATTCAAGCGAACAGTTAGAAATTTACCAAAAGGCTGTTGTTCTTTACTGTCGAAATGCCTCGATATGAATGTTGGGAAATCCATTTCCGGTTGTAACCTCTGAGGGTTTTCAGGAAGTGTTGCTTCCCAATATACGAAAGGATGAGATACAAGGTTTTTACCTACGAGGTTGTTGTTTTTCTGATTACCAACACCTTCAGGCCACTCAGGAGTAACCGAGCGTTGCATCAACTTTGCCGCTTCGATGGAACCAGCCGCGACAATAACTGTTTCGGCTTCAACTGTATGTGAATCCGTCGTAAACTTATCGTGGTAAACAGCACCTGTAGCTTTCGAACGCGATGACATAGTGATTCTATCTACAATGGCCCCTTGCAATATTTCAAAGTTGGGGAAAGAACCATATTTCAACATCTCGTCAAGAAAATTTCCAGCAAAATAGCGCGCGCCAAAAGGACAATATTTACACGTACCAGTAGTTTTACAAGGCGCGTGCGGCGAATCCGTATCTGAGATACCATGTCGAGCTATTGGCATATGAGCATAGTCTAAACCTAGTTTCTCAAAAGCCTCAATTGTACCCTGATCCTCAAGTGTATAAGGGAATTCGCAGAAAGGATATTTCGTTGTTCTTGGAGGAACTTGATCCGTAGAGTCACCGGAAACGCCGATGTAATCTTCAGCTTGTCCATAATATGGTTCAAGATCGTCATAACTGATTGGCCAGTCGATGGTACCTTCAATCTGGGTATTGGTATACAGCTGAAAATCTTCAGGTTTTAACCTAAACGACCAGCCTCCCCAGTGTGCAGTGGAACCACCAAACATCATTGCGCGACCGCCAGATAGTTGCAACTGATTGCCTCCAACTGGAACGTTTTCTCCATTACCAAATATGCTCGGATAATTAAGATCTTCACAAAATTGATACGGGTACGTACCTGTAACGAGGTAATCTTGGTATAATTTATAATCCTTCATTGGCACTTTAATACCAGCTTCAAGGACGAGAATAGAACGGTTTGGATCTTTTTCCAGCAAGCGCTGTGAAAGCGAAGCCGCAGCCGCGCCCGATCCTATTATTAGAATATCTACTTGTTTTTTCATAACTATTTATCGATTGTGCGGTACGGTGTTTTTCCTTTAATATTTGCTCCTCCAATGTACCCAAGTGAGTTTTCAGCTCCATAGTCTTTGAACCCACCTAATGACAGGTATAAAACAATAAATTCATTGGATACTTTTTGACGTGCTCTTGCCTTAAGTGTTGTCGGAGGGTCATCGAGAATTGATTTATCAGTGAAAAGCGATTCATATCCTTTCTCCTCACCCATCTCATAGATCAACTCCTTGATAACCTCAGAAGCATTTTTGTAATCGTAGAGATAGGAAGGATCCATTGCGATTCGGTTGTTCATGAAAACCAATAAATCTGTTCTGAGATCTTCTACTACTTCCGTTTTGCCCCAGAACTTTCCGATCTGAACGAACAGTTCCCACATATCATTAAATATGGCTTGTGAAACTGCCACGTCCGCTGGGTCAGCAGCGTGGTAAGCCTTTCTATTATACTTCCGATGTTCCATAATTATCTGTTAGTTAAAAGTGTGTTTGTTCTTGTTCTTGTATTATGCATTAGAATCTGTCGTTTTCGAAACGGACCAGTTATACGTTTTCCTTTCTTCAACCGGCACATATTCAAAGGTCGGTCCAGCGACTTTGCCTTCTTTGTCCGGTATTGGAATATTCAATAATGACTGCGCGAGGTATTTCATTTGATACATCATTCCCACAGCACGTCTCATTCGACCGGGTTCTCCATTAAACGTTAGATGCAATTGCTCCAAAAATTGGGAATAGAGTTGGTTAAACTCATCCGCTTTTTCTCTTGCTGTGCTTGATTCAGGAAATTGACATGCCCTTGGATTGTCTATCATATCCTGAGCGGCATTCCAATTAACCCCTACTTCGGGCCCAGTCGGTTTTCCTTTTGGGCTGTCTCCTTCTTGATAGAGTTGCCCTTCGTAAATTTCCTTGAAACGGAAAAAATGAGCTACTTCCTTGTCCTGTCCGAAACAGGCAGCATCTCCATCCCAAATGGAATGATCACTCCCTTCCCCTTGTTCAACGATAATATCAATTGCCAAAAGAGCTGTTGATAAGCTATCTACAACGATAAGTCCGCCACCACCTCCGTAATATTCTGCTGGATCGAGTTGTCGCTTCTTATCTCCATTAAAAACAGCGTCTTCGCCATGTTCCTTCGTCAACTCGATGAGCTGTTGCTTAATCACGGCGTAAAACTCACCAATTGTGCTCTGTCCAAGGTTAATCTTATCCACTAACACTGGAATATCTTCACCTGCGACGTCGAGGGACACATCTTCGGGCTTTTCAATCTGCATAAAAGTCTCAATGGACTCTTTGGAGAACTTGATCAAGCCAACATCAAAATCGCGGTCTTTGAAATTCAGTTCTGCTGGATACTCAGGAACGAATTTTGCGTGATCAATGAAAGGTTTTCCGTTTACGGCATTCAATATCTGACACGCCAAGGACATGTGAAGCATTTCTTCCATAAAGACACTTCGAATGGTCTCTACAGCAAATGCATTGGTACTATCATTGATCGTAAAATAGGCGACCAAATATGGTGGTATCGTGGAATGCTCCAGCTCAATTGCTGTTTGCAAGTTCTTAAATAAAGATTGCTTAAAATTCACTTGCATGGCGTTAGGATTTAATATTGTTAAGGTCATTCGCTATATTTTCCGCTGCCCAAACCGCGAGTGCTGCTGCCGTGAGTGTTGGATTCGATGTACCCATTGAAGGCATGCTGCCACATCCCGTTAGAAAGAGGTTTTTATGTTCATGCGAGCGCTGAGATGCGTCAACGACAGAATCTTCACTGTTCGTAGCCATTAGATGCGTTCCGGCATAGTGTCCTGCGCCTTGCCACCAAAGTTCTTCGTCTTCAAAAACAAGAAATCCTTGTACATTGCGCTTTTCTGTGTAATCGGTTTTATCGATGATCCCAGCTACATCAAACATTTGTACACAAAAGGAACGAGCTGCTTTTAGCCCTCTCTTTTCATGATCGCTCAGCATGAAAGTAATAACTGGACGATAGTTACCTAGTTGATCTCGATAGCGGTCATCTATTGTCACTGAATTGTTAGAAAGTGCGTGCATCTCTATGAGCATACCGATACGCATCAAGCGCTCTTCTTTTTCAGTTATGGCTTTGCGTAAATCCGCTCCAATTTTATTTTCTTTCAACGCCTCTTGAACTGTTGAGTTTGGAGTAAATTTTGGCCAACTCCACCCCCAATTACCAATTTCTACACGGAAAGCGGAACGATTTCTACGGAAAGGACCATCCCTCAATGCTGGGATACCCGATGTAGCTCCCGGTCCACGGTAAGGCCCAATTGGTTCTGGCGCTAATCCCCATGAAAGTCCTACGGGGTGATCCATCAAATTCTGACCGATATTTTTGTTTGGCAACCAGATGCCAGTAACAACTTCGCATTTTCAACAGCATGAGCAGCCAGCAGATACCTCTTAGCAGAAACAACTTTCTCTTCATAGATAAGCTCTCCCGATTCAGAAGTTCGATACTCTTTGTACATGATTCCTGTTACATCACCTGTTTTTTCATCATAAAGAATTTTTGATGCTACACTTTGACTCCTGATTTCCGCTCCATTGGCAACAGCTTTCTGGAGTGTTTTCAATGCATTGTATTTTCTTGAACAGAGCAGATGGGCACGCAGGCAGCATTTCCTTCACAGCGTTGTCCGATATCGGGATTTCCAACGGCTCCAACTGGCACGTAGCCTTTCCCATTATTATAGGCTGGATTCGGTGTACTATTTCGCCCTTGTGGGACACTGACTACTGAGTAATCATAAGAGGTGCCGTCATATTTGAACTGTGCATATTTGGTCCATTCCTGCAATTTAAGATCGGAATAAGACTGCGGAACCTTATTCATCGGATACACATAGCTTGGCTCAAACTCAATGCCAAGAAAAGCTTGTTCATCGACATCAGCTGACACACCAATTTCCAATTCCGCCGCACGGTAATATGGCATGAGGTCGTAGTAATTTATTGGCCAGTCTTTGCCACTATTATAAAGGGTCTTTTCTGAAAAGTCACTGGGAAGCATTCTCAAACATGTACCCAACCAGTGGAGAGTTGTCCCTCCCATTTGTCGCGTATAAGTACTTTGATAGGTAGACGGTCCAACCTGATGAAAATAAGATCCCTCAGCAAATTGAGGAATTCCGTTTTCTATCCCCAGCTGATCCGTGATTAAGGGTTGTGGAGCACCTGCAGTGGCAGGGAAAGGAGCATTTGGAGTCCTTACGGTAGATGTGTAATAGTTATCTAAATAAGTTTGATAGTCTTCAAACTTAAAACTCTTACCTGCGCCCGCTTCGAGAATCAAAACACTGAAACCTTGTTCCGTCAATTCTTTTGCTGCAATTGCACCTGTAATACCTGCTCCGACTATAACTACATCGAACTTATCTTCTTTTGCCATTTTGTTGTGGTTAGCGTAATCTATTCTTCTAAAAATGTTTGTGGTGGAAACTGCCATGTCCCATAACCAGGTTGCTTCGCTCCGGCTGGATGCGAACCCGCAGCCCTAAAGGAAAAGCTTTCAATGTATGCCTCTTTAGAGATAACATAGGTGTCTGGCTCTCCGAAGTTCCACTGCCCGGTATACCACATAAGAATAAGTTGTTGCGATATAGGACGGAGGTATTTATCTTCCAAAGCGCCACTAATCAGTATCAAGTCATCATCTGATAACTTCCCACTCTCAGTATCGAACTTTTCGAAGGCACTCAATAGGTTGTTTATAGCATCGGGATCTTTGTCCTCAAAAACCTCAAGATACAGCGAGCTCAGACCAGTTCCTTGAATGTCTGCGAGGGAAAATCCGGTAAGTACAGCGCTAAGTTCTTCAAAGAGAAGTCTCTTTGTTTTCATTGATTTATTCATAGTGGCATTTTCAATTAGTGTTCACCAAACAGACCATTTTATAGGTCCATAATGACGAAGACTACTGGTTAACTTCGTTCTGACTTTCGCCAGTATTTTATCTTTAACATGCCTTAATCGGCATGATTAATCACAATATTTCTTTTAGGCGGTAACTATTACCGCGCTCGATTCAGTTCACTGTTTCGCGTTTTTGGATAAACCCCTTTTACATCCACCTAAAACTAGAAGGACTATACAGCGAGACAGAATAAATATCTCTCAATAAAATTCAGAAAAAAGTTGCAGAGTTTTTCCTAAGTAATTCATGGTTAGCTTTTCACTTGTGAATAGCGTTTTTCATTTCGGAAAATAATGTACATGTTTTTTTTGATTGCCGAGTAAAAAAAAGATGGAATTATTTCAATTGTTCCTAAAATAATAATAATGACATAATGCGCTGACGACACACTAATAATAACTACTCTTAATTGCGATTATCTTAGTCACTGATTGAGTTCACCATTAAGATTCCATGACTCACTCATCCTACAATTCAAAAGAAGAAAAGTCGATTTCTGAATAGCATTAACGACAAAATCATTCAAGATTTAGCACAAAAAAAGGCCGACCCAAAAGTCGACCTTTCCATTCATTTATTGCTTTTTAGTGCATTACATCAACCTGAATTGAGTTCACACCTTTTTCGCTTTGTACATGTAATGTGTACATTCCGTTTGCGATGTTTGAAACATCAACTGAAATTTCAGATGCATTCGAACTTACTTCTTTCGTAAGAACGACACGTCCGTTCAAGTCAGTCAATGTGATTGTTCCAGAATTGATCTCACTTGCCAAACGAACTGTGAATTGATCGCTCGCTGGGTTCGGGAATACTGTTGCATCAAGAATTGCTTCTTCATCCAATCCTAATCCACAATCGAAATCTGGACGAATAACAATCGCACGAGGATTCGAAAGGAAGAACAAGTCTCCAACTCCGTTGTAACCATATACCATTTGCTCGGGAACTGTTTGTCCGTACATGAAACGTACATCATCAGAACCAGAAGCATCACCACCGTTGTGACCTGCCACTACTAAGATTTCTTCATCAGCAAAAACATCAGCAGGAACGATCATTTCTATTGAAATAATTTGTCCTAAATCTGCATTTGTTGTTGAATATGTAGCTGTAGCTCCACGGAAAACGAATTCTCCATTTACAGGATCGTATGCGTAAACCTCAGCGAAAATATCTTTTGCTTCATTCTGTGCATCATCAGTGATACCAATTTCCACACACTCGACAACGTCATCAATAGTAACTTGGTAAATATTACCAATCTTAAATGGTTGACCTGTATTTGATGAGAAGTTCGTAATTCCCCCTGTTGATTGACTACCGTCTGTCAAATTGTCCAATCCAAAAGTCGAATTCGTGATTTCCAAACTATCTACAAAAGTATTGTCAGATGGATTTGCGTCAGTTCCTGAAGTCGATGAAGCAACTGCTGTCATATCGTACATTCCAACTGCAGCTGGCGTCCATGCCGTTGATGAGATAACTGTATCACTCGCAGCACTTGCAATAGAGATTTGCGTTCCAGAACCAGTAAATACTGATCCAGAAGTTCCAGATACATCAATATCCGAATCACAGCCGTCAAGTGTTCCTGCAGCATTGTTTGTTAATCTTGAATAGAACGTAATTGGGGCAGCGTGATCGATTGGCGTTTTGTAGTATTGGTACTCAAATCCACCCATTCCCCACCATGTGTCGAGCATAGAGATGTCGAAAGGATCAGCTTCGCTAAGTGCGATATCATCAATCATCCAGAAATAAACCCTAGCGCTCCAACCGAAACGAAGGTAAACAGTAGGTTGGTTTGCCGCTGTTGCTGAGACATTCAAGCTGATTGTTTGTGGATCTGGTGACGCAGCGTTATTGGCTTGTCCTCCAGAAACGTCGTAAGTTGTCCAAGTTGATCCGTCGTTACTTACTTGAACATTCAACGTAATTCCGTTGTTGTAACGGAAAGACTGCTGAAAGCTCAAAATTACAGAACCGTGTGTTGAACAATCAATCGCATCTGTACTGATGTAAGAACTCAAATATTGATAATTGGCCCCAGAAGGCTGACCATACGTAAAGTGATTGGCAGAATCTGCATCACAAATTAGGAAACCATTAGCTCCTGTCGTAGATGAAATTCCAGGTGCAGCAGCAGTTGGTCCTCCATTACTAAAGTTACCCCACGATCCATCTGTTGAATATACCCAAGGACAAATTCCCGAACTATCATTAACCGTCCAAGCGGCTGGCATACCACCTCCAAAGTCCTCTTCCCAGAAAGGAGTCGCACGATTGGAATTATTATCAATTGCTGGTTTTACTGCAGGGCGCGCAATTTCTTTTGCTACGCAATCTTGTTCGCTAGCAGTGTTTTGCGCCATCGTTCCGTAGGAAAGAAGAATGGCACCTAAGAATAAAATACGTCTCATAAAAGTGATGTTAGTTGTTGTATATCATAAAGTTAATGAAGGCAAGATATGAAAAATAAAAAAACCGATGCCTAAATAGGACATCGGTTCTAATTTTTTAACAAAAGAGCTTAACGCTTGTGCAATTTATCGCTAGATACAGAAATTCTCTTTCTACCTTTACGTCGACGTGCTGCTAAAACGCGTCTTCCATTCTTGCTAGCCATGCGACTACGGAATCCGTGTTTATTTCTTCTCTTTCTTTGCGATGGCTGAAACGTTCTTTTGCTCATGATATATTTTCTTTAATCTTCTTAGTCAAAATCGGAATGCAAAGATAAGCATATTTTCGATTCTCCAAAATCTTTCGAATAAACTTTGCATAAAAATCGACATTTCTCCCAAAATTCCGTGTGAGAGGGTTATTTTTGTCGACTCAGAACTGATATAGATGGCAAAAAAACGGAATTCAGAGCGTGTTGAACGCCCAAGCAAAGAAACGATTCAAAAAGCGAAGGGTATTTTCAAATACATGCGTCCGTATCGAGGAATGTTCGTCCTTGGATGGATTTTCTTACTTCTCTCAGCTTCAGCGGGAATGGTTTTTCCATTTTTGATGGGGCAATTGTTAGGTTCTGGCGAGAGTACTACTCCTTCAATGGCAGACAGTATTAAAGCTATCGATTTGAACAACGTTAGCACAGTCGTACTCGCTTTGTTCATCTTATTTGCAGCGCAATCGATCTTTTCTTTCTTCCGCGTAGTGATTTTTACGAATGTTACGGAGAATACCTTGCGAGATGTTCGAAAGGATGCCTTTTCACGATTGGTGCACATGCCAATGGATTTTTTCAATCAGAATAAAGTAGGAGAACTAACAAGTCGCGTTTCAGCCGATATAACACAAGTGCAAGACACCTTACGCACGACAATCGCCGAATTTTTTCGTCAGATTTTTACGATTGTTATTGGAATCGCCGTTTTAGCGCTGATTTCATGGAAACTGGCCTTGATCATGCTGGCCTCAGTACCTGTTGTAGCGATCGTAGCGGTGTTCTTTGGACGATTCATCAGAAAGCTATCCAAAGAAGCGCAGAGTGAAACAGCGAACTCAAATTCTATTTTAGAAGAATCCCTGATGGGAATTTCAAATGTGAAAGCATTTACCAATGAGTCGATGTTGGTGCGCCGATTTACAACGGCGATCAATCACATCAGAAGGTTGAATGTAAAAAGCGGTTTGTGGCGTGGAGCGTTTGTCTCGTTTATCATTTTCTGCGTATTCGGCGCGATCGTATTGGTTATCTGGCAAGGAATTTTAATGACTCAAGGTCCTGATCCAACTTTGAATTCGAAGGATTTCTTCTCCTTTATTATGTATACCATTTTTATGGGAGCTTCCATTAGCGCGATTCCTGACATGTATGCAAGTATTCAGAAAACGGTTGGAGCTACGGAAAATTTGATGTCGATCATCAACGAAGACAGCGAAGAAGAATTGATGACCGGAGAATTGAAACCTGCACTTTCTGGAAAGATTACATTCGAAAATGTTCAATTTGCGTATCCACAGCGAAGCGATATTGAAGTCTTGAAAGGAATTGATCTTAGTGTTGAGCGAAACCAGACAATTGCTTTGGTTGGATCATCAGGTGCGGGTAAATCAACGATTGCCTCTCTCCTATTGAATTATTATCCATTGACGGGAGGATCTATTGTATTCGACGATACGAAAATTGAAGGAATCGATGTGACGCATTTGCGCGAACACATGGCGATTGTTCCTCAAGAAGTATTGCTG
Organism: Crocinitomicaceae bacterium; assembly: GCA_029252405.1. Taxonomy (GTDB): domain Bacteria; phylum Bacteroidota; class Bacteroidia; order Flavobacteriales_D; family Crocinitomicaceae; genus UBA4466. The sequence goes on along the minus strand of JAQXBM010000051.1, from coordinate 26,495 downwards.
TTTGCTGGAAGTATTCGAGAAAACATCTTGTTCGGAAAAGAGAATGCAACCAACGAAGAAATCATTGATGCTGCGAAGCAGGCGAATGCTTGGGAATTCATCCAAAGCTTCCCTGAGGGATTAGAAACAGCCGTTGGAGACCGTGGTGTTCAACTTTCAGGAGGACAAAAGCAACGAATTGCGATTGCAAGAGCCATTTTGAAGAACCCTACTATTTTGATTTTGGATGAGGCGACATCAGCCCTGGACTCTGAATCAGAAAAATTGGTTCAAGATGCATTGCAGACATTGATGCAAGGACGAACGTCGATTGTGATTGCACACCGTTTATCGACTATTCGCTCTGCGGATTGCATTTACGTGATGGAAGCGGGACAAATCGCTGAGTCTGGCAAGCATGATGAATTAATTGAACAGCATGGGGTTTACTCGAAGTTAGTTCAACTGCAGACTGTTGAGCACAGTACGTAAGATTCACAACTCACTCTTTTTTTTCTACCACAAAGACACAGCTTGACTTTTCGTCAAGACACAAAGAAGTACTTTGCACATTCATATGATGTTGATCAAAGGCTCACGAAAAGCAAAAACAAATCGAGTCCTAGTGTACTTTATGCTCTTTATGGTAAAAAGATTACTTAACAACCACCTCTACAACGGGAGCTGCTGCCTCCATCATCTTCGCACAAGCAATCGCTCCATAAGTTCCAACCGCGTAACCGAGAACGGCTAAGATCGCACCAACACTCGCCAACGAAGGGTGGAATGCTGCTGCAATAATTGGTGCTGATGCTGCTCCACCGACATTTGCTTTTGATCCAACGGCGATAAAGAAGAAAGGTGCTTTGATAATTTTCCCAACGAGGAATAACAATCCAACGTGGACGAGCATCCAAATAATTCCAACCAAGATCAACTGAGGTTCTTTAATTGCCTCAGCCAACTCCATTTTCATTCCAATGGTTGCTACAAGAATGTAGATGAATACACTTCCGATTTTCGAAGCTCCAGCTCCTTCGTACTTGCGGAGTTTCGTTGCTGATAAGATCAATCCACCTGTTGTTGTGATGACTACGAGCCAGAAGAATGAATTACCAAATGGCGATTTAGGATCAAATAACCCCGCCAATGCACCTCCTGCAAAATGGCCAATTGCAACAACGCCAAATGTGATCCCAGCAATAATCATGTAATCCGTAAGCGTCGTTTTTTTTGCGATTGATGATTGGTAATCGCTTACACGTTTTTTCAAATCTTCGATTGAAGAACTATCAGCTTTTAGCCACTTATCGAATTTGTGCGCCCGAGCGGCCGCCCAAAGTAAAAATGCCATCCATAAATTGGCAACAACGATATCCACTGTTATCATTTTACCATAGAGACTTTGGTTGTAAGAATATGTTTCCAGCATTGCTGTCTGATTCGCACCACCACCAATCCAACTACCTGCTAAGGTTGAGAATCCTCTCCATGCGGAGTCATACACCGCTGGATCTCCCTCAAATTGTGGTTCAAATGTACCAACTACGCTCGGGTCAATGTACGCGTAAATCATGATTGCAATCGGTCCACCAATGATAATCCCAACGGTAGCTGTTCCGAACATGATCAAAGCTTTCGGTCCGAGATTCCAAATTCCTTTGAAATCAATTCCGAGCGTCATGAGTATCAAAGCTCCGGGTAACAGATAATTCTTTGCTGTCGAATACAAACTCGAGTAATCTTTTGAGATCAACCCTAGAGTATCCAGAATTGCAGGGATCAGGTAACATAATAATAAGGCAGGAACAACCATATAAAAGGTCTTCCAAAACTTCGTCTGCTTACTCGATGTATAGAAAATAAGAGCTAAAACAATCGCTAGAATTCCAAAAACAATTGTATCACTTACAAACATTGGTCTGGTATACCGCTTAATTTCCATTGACATTTTATTTGTACCAATGGAATTAAACTTTAGGGTATCACCATCCGAGAAAGCCTGAAAAGAAACATTCACATCCTGATCTACTTTCTTCAAAAGAAAAGGCGAAAATGTTTCGAAGGTCATGGTTTTTGTTGACGCTTCCGTTCCCATCGTCAATTGAACAGAATCAACGTCTTTCTTAGATAAATCAGCGGTACTGAAATCGAAATAAACATCTCCTTTTTCTTCAATGACTACCTCATCTTCCATTCCGAGAATCACGTAGGAGAACTCTCCCCATTCCAGACTTTCGGTTTTTTCGACATCCATCAACTCAACCTTAATTTTTGATTGAGAAAATGAGAACGTACTCACAAATAGCGCGGTAAAAAGAAGTAAAGTAAATTTCATTCGAAATGTTTAAGCAAAAAGCAGCACCGAAGTGCTGCTTTTAAATGTTATTAGATTGGAGTTATTTTACTCCGTGCATTAGTTTTTTGAAGAGCGGGTTCAACGCGATTGCCAGTAACCCAAGTCCAACTGGAACGAGTGTGAAAATCATGAAGAAGAATGTCAGTGAGTGCTCCTCTTGGATTTGCTCAATCTGACCTCCCATTTTACCTGCTGTTTTGTTCCCAATCGCGACGGCGACATACCAAATACCAAACATCAGTGCGATCATACGACCAGGCACTAATTTCGAAATGTATGACAATGCCACTGGTGAGAGACAGAGTTCTCCGAGTGTATGGAATAGGTAGGCGACAATCAGCCAAACCATGCTTACTGTAATCGTTCCAGCTTTCGCTCCTTCAGGAATACTCATCGCGCCAAATGCAAGGGCAGCGAATCCAATTCCGAGCAGGATCAATCCAATACCGTACTTACTCGCGCCGCTAGGGTTGTATTTGCTTTCCCACCATTTCGAGAAGATTGGAGCAAACATAATGATAAAGAGTGAGTTCAAGATTCCGAACCATGAAGCGGGAATTTCCACTTCTTTCCCTTTCTTCCTAATTACGCTCGCTCTGATTTGTTCACCAGGCTTGATCTTTTTCATTTGATCTTTACGAATGTATCGTAGATCACCACCTTTATCAACATCGATCAATAATAGTGCGGCTCCTTCTTTGAATTTCTTCGGTTCGCGCACTGTAACAGTATCAGCGACAATGTTCATCTCAGGTGTTACTTCAGTCGCATTCGTCACATAAGCCTTATCCATTACTGGGTTACCATCATCATCGAGAACAGGTTTTCCTTTATCATCGATTTGAGCAGTCACAATTTGACTATATCCAACCTCATAAGCATTCGAATTCAAGTTTCTATTAATTTTCCAACCAACAATTACCCAGATAATCACGAAACTTGTTCCTAAGAAAATATTCGATAAAGCATATTTGCTGAAGGTCTGTCTGAAAAGCTTGTAGAGTACCCACGTGATAATCGCAATAGGCACGACTGTAATAATGATATCGGCGACATTAAAAGCCGTGGCGGCTCCACCTGTCAAAATTCGAGATGTGTAATCCTTCGCAAATAAGGTCATCGATCCTCCAGCTTGTTCAAAAGATGCCCAGAAGATGATAGTGAAGAGGGCGAACAGCACAATTGCTACCATACGATCTCGCGTAATCTTCGGATAACGAATAATTCGAGAAATCAGCAAGATGATGAAAATAGCCACACCAGCTAAAATGAAGTAATTCGAAATGTCTGTTTCACCAAATTTCAAAATGTTGATTCCTCCAATCTTACTCATTGGATCATTGATAATCCATATCAAACCAATCGCGGCTGCCAGGAAAATCATTGCTTTATCAAGCATTGTAAAAGGATTCAAACGGTCCCCTTCGAATTCAAGCTTATCTTCTTCCTTTACATCAACTTCTGGCTCTGGTTTCGCACCAATATCACCAAAGATTTTACGGGCAAAGTAGAACTGTAACATTCCGAAGAACATGAAAATTCCGGCCAATCCGAATCCGTAGCTCCATCCTAGTGTTTCACCTAAGTATCCACATAGCATAATCCCAAGGAAAGCACCTGCGTTTACTCCCATGTAGAAGATTGTAAAGGCTCCATCTTTCTTCTCAGGAGTATCTTTATACATGTGCGAAATAATCGATGTCATGTTCGGTTTAAAGAAACCATTACCAATAATCAGAAGTCCAATTCCTATGTAAAGGAATATGTGATGTGATTCAATGGCCATTGCAGCGTGACCGAGTGTCATGACAACGGCACCAATGATTACAGCTGTTCGATAACCCAGATATCTATCAGCTAAATATCCACCAAGAATTGGCGTCAAGTACACCATTGCCGTGTAAGTACCATAAAGGGCAAGTGCATTTTCAGGAGACCAATCCCATCCTCCAAGTCCAAGGGCACTTACAAGGAAAAGAACCAAAAGTGCACGCATTCCATAGTACGAAAATCGCTCCCACATTTCTGTAAAAAACAAGACAAATAATCCCGATGGGTGACCAAGTACTGTTGACTTGAACATGTCTGAGTTTTGATTTGACATAACTGTATTTTTTTGTTTTCTGATTTATTTATTCAACATCCGCGATTTCGAAGCCTTCTGCCTCTTCGTGAATTGTTCCTTCATTGTCTTCTGCTCCGTGAGTAAGACGCTTAAGAATCTTTAATAATGAGATAATAAGGATTCCAAATACCGCACAGAATACAGCGATTCCAGTGAAGATCACATATTCTCCCAACTGAGAAGCTGATTCACCAATTGTGGCCGCTAGTTTATTTCCAAATCCTGTCATTGCAAAGTATGTCCCCATCATAATGGATCCATAGCGCAACGGTGTTAATTTCGTGATAAAAGATAAAGATACTGGAGATGTACAAAGTTCTCCGATTGTATGAAACAAGTACGCAAGAACCAACCAATACATGGCTGAACTACCAGATGATTCGTATTCCGCTGCTGCTCCTGTCATGAATAAGAATCCTGACCCCATGATAACTGTACCGATCGCCATTTTAAACAACGATGAACTCTCTTTGTTTTTGATTTTCCTTTTCGCCCAAAATGCCGCTACTAGAGATCCCAATAAGATAATAAACGCCGCGTTTAAAGATTGGAAGACCGACGCTGGGATCTCCATTCCCATAAGCATACGATCCGTTTTGTTCTTAGTATACAAATTCATTAAACCTCCAGCTTGCTCGAACGCTCCCCAGAAGACAACAACTATCGCGAATGAAAGTAGAACCACACTAATTCTATCTCTTTCGATTTTATTTAAATCCTTAAACATTGCTCCAAAGAAGGCAAATAAGAACAACAACACCCCCGAAAAGAACCCAAGAGAAGAATTGATAAAGAGTCCAATGACTATAGCAGCTGGAACAGCCAAAACAGCACAAACTAAGGTCCATGGTGTAGTGAATATCTGTACAAACAAGTTAAACTCGCTCTTACCCCCAGCACCTGTTGGCGAACTAGCTTTTACACCGTCGTCAATCAAATCTGAATCTGTCATTTGCACCGATTGCTCTGTCTCAGGATCTTTGTCCTTCATCAAATCACCAATTCCCACAAGATGCTTCTGTCCGAGCATGTAAATAATCTGCCCTAAAACCATCCCTATTCCGGCAAGACCGAAACCATAGTGCCAACCAATTGTTTCACCTACGTATCCAACGATCAAGCTGGACAAAAATGCTCCTAAGTTAATTCCGATGTAGAAAATCGTAAAACCTTTGTCTCTTCGGATATCTCCTTTTTTGTAGAGTCCGCCGACCATCGTTGAAATATTAGGCTTCAACATACCAACACCAAGAATGATCAAAATTAATCCTGAATAGAAAGCCCACATTTGCTCAATGGCTAACACTCCGTGCCCAAGACACAAAAGGATACCACCTATCATTACCGATCTTTTCTGACCTAGTAATCTATCTGCTATAATCCCCCCTGGAATAGACATCACATATACAAGCATTGTATACCATCCATACAACTCAAGAGCATTACTTTCCGTCCATCCTAATCCAGCGTTATCTCCCGTCGTAATATGCGTTAAATAGAGCACCAAAATCGCACGCATACCGTAGTAAGAAAAACGCTCCCACATTTCAGTAAAGAAGAGAACGAATAAACCTACGGGGTGCCCCATAAATGTCTTTGTTGGGGTACTACTAGAAGAATTACTCATAAAGTTAGATATTTGGATGGTGAAAATAGTAAAAATTGTTCATGCGAAGGAAATAACATTTATACATTTCTATCGAACGTCTACATGCATTTGTCGAAAATTCATTGAATTCCAAATATTCCTTCCGCGGAAACTACTATATTTGCGCCCTACAGTAGAGAACATGGGTATGAATGGACTAAATTATTTATCAATATTATTTCTTTTTTTCTCTGCTGTGAGCTGCACTGAAACGGAGGATTCTTCAGATAAAAAGAGAGAATTTCGTCCTGTTTCGGATTCACATTCTTATGCAAATATTGAGCAAATCCGCACAAAGCATTTGCACCTCGATATCGATGTAAATTTCGATGCTAAAACAATTTCCGGAGTCGCTCGTCACGAAATGGTCGATCACGAAGCGACAACAGCGATTTTCGATATTAAGGCACTGGATATTAAACGTGTTACTCTCGGTAAAGGCAACGAGATTGGAACAGACTTCGAATTAGGCGATTCGGATGATATTCTTGGTCGACCGTTAAAAGTAAAAATCAAACCAGATACTAAGTACATCAACATTTATTATAGTACAACGGATGAAACACAAGCACTAGATTGGCTTGATCCTGCATTGACATCAGGGAAGAAACATCCATTTATGTACACCCAAGGCCAAGCAATTTTAACGCGGTCATGGATTCCGTTGCAAGATTCTCCAACTAATAGAATTACGTATTCCGCAGATGTTCAAGTTCCAAGTGAGCTAATGGCGGTAATGAGCGCGGACAATCCTAAATCGAAGAGTGCGGATGGAAAGTATCATTTCGAGATGAAACAAAAAATCCCAGCGTACCTAATTGCCATCGCTGTTGGAGATTTAAAATATACATCGTTGGGGGATCGATGTGGAATCTACTCAGAGCCTGAATTGGCAGCAGAGTGTGCATACGAGTTTACAGACTTGCCTAAAATGATCAATGCCGCGGAGAAACTTTACGGGACTTATCAGTGGGATCAATTCGACATGGCTATATTGCCTTACTCGTTCCCATTTGGCGGGATGGAGAATCCACGATTGACATTTGCCAATCCGACCTTGTTAGCAGGAGATCAGAGTTTAGTTTCTGTTGTAGCGCATGAGTTGGCGCACTCATGGTCAGGGAACTTAGTGACCAATGCAACATGGAATGATTTCTGGTTAAACGAAGGCTTCACAGTGTACTTCGAAAACCGAATTATGGAAGCGCTTTATGGTGAGGAGATTGCTGACATCCATAAATTCATTGAATTCCAAGATTTGGTAGCGACCGTTGAAGACATGGAAAATGGTGAGCATCCTGAGGATACCCATTTGAAGCTTCATTTGGATGATCGTGATCCGGATGAAGGAATGTCTGACATTGCCTATGTAAAAGGCGCATTTTTCCTAAGAACAATCGAAAAGGAAGTTGGACGCAAGAAATTTGACATTTTCATAAAGGAATACTTTGATACGCACGCTTTTGAGACAATTAGCACAGAAGACTTCGTTGATTACCTAAGCACTGAGCTATTCGAACCGAATAATGTTCAGTTCAACGTAGAAGAATGGATTTACCAACCTGGAATTCCTGACAATTGTGTGAAGATCCGCTCTAAGCGATTGGAACACATGGATGAATTGGCTCAAGAAGTCAATAATGGTGAAATGATCTTCATAGGTTCTGGTGCGAATTTAGAACGCAGCGATTTCATCACGCAAGAATGGGTAGCCTTTATTCGCGGATTATCGGATGATATTTCTCCCGAGACCATGGCAGAATTAGATGAAAAATTGGCATTCAGTCAAAGCGCCAATCGTGTAATTAAATTGGAATGGTACCAATTAGCCGTTCGCGTGGGATACAAATCTGCTCGTCCATACATGAAAGAGCATTTAACAAAGGTAGGGCGCCGTTGGTTGATAGAAGGAATCTACCGAGCATTGGCTGAATCGGAAGACAAGAGCGATCTTGCTTTTGCCAAAGAAGTTTTTGAGCAAGCAAAAGGCAACTATCACTTTGTATCTCGCTCTACTGTAGCGGAAATTTTGGGAGTTGAGTAAATCCTCGTATTGGATTATTAGAATTTCCTGAAGCGCGATCTATTGACATTTCTAGTTCATTTTTTCAAAAAATAAGCAACTAATCGAGGCTTGGAATTCGAAGCATCAGGTTTGGATTTGGACAATAGTTTGAAAACTTGTCCTTGTTGGATTCTGTGCAAACAGCTGGATAATCACCATCCTTGAAATCATCGAGATTTGTGAGCAATTGAAAATGCAGGTGCGGCGCCCAGTCTCCATTGATTGGATAGTTCCCCAATTCGCATAATTTGTCTCCTTTTGAGAACGCATCTCCCTTTTTCAGATTGAGCGCGTCCATGCTTAAATGCCCGTAGAGTGAATAAAACTCTATTCCTTCAAGTGTATGTTTGAGAATGATTGTTGGACCGTAATCCCCTGTCCCTTTATTATTTTTGACTGAAAAGATTTCGCCATCAAACGGAGCGAATACGGTTGTTCCTGCTTCAATCCATAAATCAATTCCAAGATGAATGCTTCGCGAATCTTCTTCATTTTCGAAGATGGAACTACGCGTGTACAAATTTCGATTTTCGAGGTAACCTCCCACTCCTACTCTTCCTCCAGCTTGTTCGATTTGATTGAACACGAATGTTTCTTGTGATTTAGCATCATAAATGACGTCGCGTGTAACGCTCGGATTTTCTTTTGTGAAGTCGAGTGGAACGGTGTTTCCTGACGTCATTTTGAAATCAAAAATGTCTCCGAAGCGGTCTTGGTTCTCTTTAAGTAAGTTTTCAATCATAAGCTGTATATCGAAGGGAAAAGTGTCCTCACTCTATCCGAAGGCCCACCCTGGGCCTCCAGTAATTAGTATCTCCAAGTTTGAGTAGATTACCCAAAGATTGACCGGGAAACAGAGGATAAAAAAGATTATTGCTAAAACTTTAACGGTCAAATTGCTTTTGGCGTGACTCTCATACCTATCAAATAATGACATTGAGATGAAATAAAGTAGTAGTGAAGTAATCAAACCTCCAGCAGCAACTGCTGCCATCAATCCACCAATGATGTGATAACCTCCATCCAAAAGTGCCATCACCGTTGTAGTGATTAGCAGTAGAACTAGTATGATGTAGATATATCGAGCCCTTCTCTTCATTCGTTTGAAATGGTCTTTTTTACGAACATAGATATGATCCATGTTAAACTTGAGCATACAAGATAAAAAAAGAACCCTGATCCAGGTTGAATCAGGGTTCGTTACTTAGTATTTATAGCTGCAATTACAGACTCGCCAATTTCTCTTCCAAAATAGCGATAGTTCCCAAAGCGTCTGCTTCTTTCTTGCGCTCAATGTCCACCACCTTTTCAGGTGCACCAGCCATGAATTTCTCATTCTGTAATTTGCGCTGAACAGATGTCAAGAATCCTTTCGTGTAATCGAGTTCTTTCGTCAATTTATCCTTCTCCGCTTCCACATCGATGGTATCACCAAATGGAATGAAGTATTCGTTTTGATCAACAATGAAGGTATTTGAATTCGCCACTTTCTCCTGCGTGTAATCCAAATGAGAAAGGTTCCCCATTTTCACAATTACTGAATCCATGCGCGTATTCAACTCGTTATTGTTTTTTACGAAGAGTTCCAATTTCACCTTGTTTGCGATGTTGTTCTTCTTGCGGATGTTACGAATGTTCGTAATCACTTCCTCTACAATTGAGAACTGCTTCAACGGTGCTTGATCCACTTCTTTCAACGTTGGCCAATCGGCAATAATGATGTCTTTTCCATCACGATCGCGCAACAAGTGCCACAATTCCTCCGCAATAAACGGCGTAAATGGCTGCAAAATCTTCAATAAACTTTCGAAGAAATCTTTTGTCGCTTCCAAGGTTTTCGCATCAATCGGGTGCTGATATCCAGGCTTGATCATCTCCAAGTACCATGAACAGAAATCTGTCCAAACCAATTTGTACGATGCCATCAAGGCTTCAGAAATCTTAAACTTATCAAACAAGTCGTTGATGTTTGCCAACTCCTCGTTGAATCGAGCCGTAAACCATTCAATTGCTCGTACAGAAGATTCCGGTTGAGGCAAATCAGCGTTTACTTCCCAAGAATCAACCAATCGGAAGGCGTTCCAAAGCTTGTTTGAGAAATTACGTCCTTGCTCACATTGCGAACTATCGAACGGAAGGTCATTTCCAGCTGGAGATGAAATCAATACTCCCATACGAACACCATCGGCTCCGTATTTGTTGATCAACTCAATTGGATCAGGTGAATTCCCGAGAGATTTCGACATTTTTCGACCCAGTTTATCGCGAACGATTCCCGTGTAGTAAACATTCTTGAATGGAATTTCATCCATGTATTCATTTCCAGCAATGATCATACGTGCTACCCAGAAGAACATAATCTCTGGAGCTGTTACCAAATCATTTGTTGGATAATAGTATTTGATCTCTTCGTTTTCAGGATCTGTCAATCCATTAAAAACAGAAATTGGCCACAACCAACTTGAGAACCATGTATCCAGTACATCTTCGTCTTGCTTCAATTCACTTTCCGTGATCGTACGTCCTGCTTTTTCGCATGCTAGCGGCAATGCCTCTTCCAAGGTTTTCGCTACAACGAAGTCGTCCGTCCCTTCACCGTAATACCATGCTGGAATTTGGTGTCCCCACCACAATTGACGTGAAATACACCAATCTTTGATGTTTTCCATCCAGTGACGGTAAGTATTTTTGAATTTCTCAGGGTGAAACTGGATATCTCCATTCATTACTTGTTCCAACGCTGGACCAGCAAAATCCTTCATAGAAACATACCATTGCAACGACAAACGCGGCTCAATCGCAGCATTCGTTCGCTCAGAAAAACCAACTTTATTGATGTGATCTTCAGTCTTCACCAAATAACCTTTGTCATAAAGTTCCTTCTCAATTCCTTTTCTCGCTTCAAAGCGATCCTGTCCTGCATAGTGCAAACCAAGTTCATTGATCGTTCCGTTACTGTTAAGAATATCAATCGTTTCAAGGTCGTATTTCTTCCCTAGCTCATAATCATTTGTATCGTGAGCAGGTGTTACTTTCAAACAACCAGTTCCAAATTCCATTTCAACGTAATCGTCGAGGATAATTGGAATTGTTCTGTTCGCAATTGGCACAATGGCCTTTTTACCATGCAAATGCTTGAATCGCTCATCATCTGGGTGAATACAAATTGCCGAATCTCCTAAAATTGTTTCAGGTCGAGTCGTGGCAATTGTCAACCAATCATCATCAGAATCCTCAATTTTGTATCGAACGTAAAACAACTTCGAGTTTACCTCTTTGTGCATTACTTCTTCATCAGAAAGCGCCGTCAAGGCTTCAGGATCCCAGTTCACCATGCGCATTCCACGGTAAATCTTCCCCTTATTGAACAAATCGATGAATACATCCAAGACGGATTCCGAGTACTCTTCACCCATTGTGAAATTCGTACGTTCCCAATCACATGAAGCTCCTAACTTCTTCAATTGTTCCAAAATGATTCCACCGTGCTTGTCTTTCCATTCGAAAGCATGCGATAAGAATTCATCTCGCGATAAATCAGATTTTTTGATTCCTTCGGCACGCAATTTCTGAACAACTTTTGCTTCAGTTGCAATCGACGCGTGATCCGTTCCTGGAACCCAACAAGCATTTTTACCTTGCATGCGCGCACGACGAACCAATACGTCTTGAATCGTATTGTTCAACATGTGCCCCATGTGCAGGACACCCGTTACATTTGGAGGCGGAATGACGACCGTGTACGCTTCTCTCTCGTCCGGTTCTGAATGAAAATATCCTTTTTCCATCCAATGTGCATACCATTTCTCCTCAGCCTTTTGCGGCTCGTACGTTTTGGGTGTTTCCATTTGATAAATTATTAAGTTCCAAAATTAGCAATTCCGTGTTAGGTGAGCATTGTGTAATTTGATTAATTATTGTTTGATTTGATTGAAAGATGAAAAAATGAAGAGTGGAAACCTGAGGACTGAGGCTCTCGAAGTCCGGGGTTCGAGAGCCTCACCCCTCCCAGTTCTTGTTTCATGGATTGAAAGCAGTATTTTTGAAACAAATTATCCGACATGAAATACGCCATTTCCTCCCTCCTTTTGATCAGCTTTTTTCTTTTGCAATCCTGCATGAAAGGAGAATCTGTTGATTTGGTGATTCACAATGCGCAGGTGCATACAATGAACGAAGCTGGAGATGTCTACGAGGCTATTGCGATTAAAGATGGGAAGATTGTTGAAGTCGGTCCAGAACGCCAAATCCTGAACAAATACAGCGCTGACGAATACATTGATGCGGAATTGAAAGATGTTTATCCAGGTCTGACAGATGGACACGGGCATTTGCTTTCATATGCGAGAATGCAATTGGGAGTGAATTTATTTGGATGTGAGTCCTATCAAGAAATGATTGTTCGGATCAAAAAGTACCAAGCGAAGAACAACCGTAAATTCATTATTGGAGCGGGTTGGGATCAATCGCTTTGGGACGAAGGAGAAGAATTGCCAACGAAGGAGATGTTGGATTCTGTTTTCCCCGATATCCCTGTTGCCCTGGTTCGAATAGATGGGCACTCCATGCTAGTGAATGATACTTTGCTGAAATCATCCAATGTGATTGAAACGGTGAACGCTACTCCAGAAAAGTATGCTGGAGGAGGATTTTTGTACCATGAGGATGGAACACCAACAGGAATGATCATTGATAATGCGATGAAACCTATTTACGATTTGATGCCTGAGTATCCTCAACAAGAACTCACCAAAACGATGAAGGGAATTCAAGCGGAATTGTTCAGTTATGGCGTTACTGGTGTTCACGACGCGGGATTGTCATCAAAAGATCGAAAAATGATTGAAAAATGGGTCGATCAGCGTGTGCTCAAATTGAATATTTATGGAATGCTTCTTCCCGATGAAGAAAACATGGCGTTCGCAGAAAAGAACGGTATTTACGAGAACAAGAATTTGTACATCCGAAGTTTTAAGGTGTATGGTGATGGCGCCGTTGGAAGTCGCGGTGCGTTTATGAAGGAGGAGTATTCCGATCGACACGGCCATTTTGGACACTTGACTACACCAATGAGCGAAATCAAACGCATTGCCGATTTTTGTGAACTGGTCGGATATCAGATGAACACACACGCCATTGGAGACTCAACAAATCGAATTCTTTTAGAGCTTTATTCCGACTTCTATGGTCGAAACGCCAACTACCGCTGGAGAATTGAACATGCGCAACACATCGACCCAAAGGATTTTGATTTACTGGGAAGTTCTGGAGCCTACGCTAGTGTTCAACCGACACATGCGACAACCGATCAACGTTGGGCCGTTGCGCGACTAGGAGAAGAACGCATGCAAGGATCTTACGCCTACAAAACAATTCTGAATCGCTGTGGATTCTTGATCATTGGAACAGATTTCCCTGTTGAATACACAGATCCTTTCCGAACAATTCACTCAGCGACCAATCGAAAGACCACTGAGAATTACCCCATGAATGGTTTCTTACCCGACGAAGCAATTACCTTGGATGAATGCTTGAAAGGAATGACGATTTGGGCAGCATTGGGGTCTTTTCAGGAAGAGAAACTGGGAACGCTGGAAGAAGGAAAAGATGCGACACTCGTGATTTTCAATGAAGCGATTGTGGATCGCCCAACGTTTAAGAACAACTTTGCGAATACGGTGTTTATTGGTGGTGAGAAGGTGTATACGGTAGAGTGATGGATAAGAGGTGATTCCCATCTCGGCTCCGCTCGATGTCCAGCTCAAACCTTAGAGAATCAATAAAAAAACAAAAGGCTCACCCTTTGGCAAACCTTTCATTAAACTAGTATCAACTTTCCAAACCAGAAAAGGAAGTTGAACCAACAACAATACTTTTTAGAACGATGGACACGAGATCGTGCGGAACGTAAGTGGTTTGTCTTTACAATTCAAGTTGAATCCTAAAGAGATTTCATGTGATCCACCCGATACTCCGTTGTTCAATTTAGATACAGTAACATCGTAGCTATATCCAATTTTAAATTTCTCTGTGTTCACTCCAAGCGTAAGAATGAAGGCATCACGGTTTCTGAACCATGCACCTGCTGTAAACGCTCCGTATTTCACGTATGTACCAATGTTCAATTGCTGGAAGCCATTTTGGTACGAGTAAATTACCGATGGCATAATCGCCGTTTGATTCGAGTATTGAGATTTACTACCCAATTTGATGTAGGCAGACGTGTGTGCCGTAAATCGCATTGGTAATCTCGAATCTCCAATAATCATTGATTCATTTGGTCGGTTTAAGTGATGAGCGACAAATCCAATGTTGAATACTTTATTGAATAACACTGTTCCTGCTGAAGCATCGAAAAATCCTTTCGTACCTCCACGCGGAACATCACCCGTTGCGTAAATAAAACCACGTCGCGGATCGATCATGTCTCCAAACGTCAACTTGTCCCAATCCAATGTTTTCACCCAGTAATTCGCTTTTGCTCCGAAGTTCATCGACCATTCTCTATTAAGCCTCAAGTGATACGAGTACATAACTCCCAACTGTGAAGAGCTGATTGTTTGTGCTTGAATGTCGTGAACCGCAAGTACACCAAATCCTCCGTTAATGTTATCAAAGTACTGGTCGTATCCTGCTGCATATGAAACATAGGAACCAGACAATGATGGCCATTGATTCCGATAATTCATAGCGATTCTAGGACAGCCATTTGATCCCGCTAATGCTGGGTTTAAGTAGATCGGATTCGCATAAAACTGCGTAAACTCCAAGTCCTGTGCTTGCGCACTCCATCCCATTAATCCAACCACCATTAAACTCAAAAAATATTTCATACCTATCGTTTAAATAACCGTTTATTAAAACTACTTTTCTTCGCAACGAATCGAATCGTTAACTGATGCGACAATGCTTTCTTGTCTAACATCATACTTTGCGTGTAGTCCGCGTTGTAATGCAAGCTGAAATGATCAAATTTCATTCCGATTGATGCTGCTGGCTCCAAATTGTTTGAGACAGCCATTCCTACATTGAACCATTTATACGCGAAGTTCGCTCCTCCCCACACCTCAGAAAGATTTTCATTTTTCTGGTACACGAGGTAAGGCGACAAACTCAATTTTTCATTTCTCGAAACCCAGTCACTTCCAATTGTAGCCGTGAAGTGATTTTGAACTCTACGTGGATCGCTCCAGTTATCGTCGTATAAATTGTCTTTGTATTTGAAGAGGTTATCAACTTGAACACCTGCGAAGAACCATTTAGTATTTACCAAAAGTCCAAGTCCAACGTCTTTGTACCAAAGGCTACGTCCAATTGGAGCTGCTCCGTTCGCATAGAACTCACGAGCATTTCCTCTGTCCATCTCCACAGCATCCGTACTTTCCATCAGTTCAGAATTCAACCGTTTGTTCCCCATCTTCAATCGAACCGAAGGTTCAACAGAAACCCAATTGGAAACAGAAATCTTCGGGGAATACGTAAATGCGGCTTGTCCCACTTGAATACCTCCATTTTGATATAGCTGATGATTCAACTGAACTCCCCAGCCTCCTCTCATTCCATAGGAATAACCATCGGCAGAAATTTGATTCATTAACTGTTCATTCGCTTGTCCTTGCCATTGCAATCTAGAATTCGTTTGAACTCTTGTTGCGATTAACGTACCTGCAGAACTGAAATTGATATCGTTGGATGTCATTCCAGGAACATGGTAGTGAGGGTCACGCGAGTTCTTCAAGGCAATTGGTGAATTCATCATGCGCTCAAGTGATCGCGTGAATTTGTTGAATCGATCTTTGAATGATTTACGGCTATTTCCAGATGATGCGATCGTTCGACCCGCCCACGCAGTTTTGCGCTCATTCCAAACGCGTCCTTCGTACACTTCAATCTCCCTTGGTTGACGAACATAAAAGTCCTTCTCTCCCACCTCATCGCTATTTCCTAACCTATCACTCAATTCAGTATCATAACTTTGATCTTGCGGATTCGTCACACTTTCTGCCAAACTTTGTGCTTGAGCGGTAGTGTTTTGGGTTTGAGCGGTGATCGTATGCGTTAATTCAAAGAGACTTGGATCGATTGTCTGATTCAGTCGGTTTGATGCGCTGTTTGTCGAATTCGCGTTGATTGGAGATCCATTTTGAGTTCCGTTTGCATTCAAACTCGCGATTGCTATTTGAGAACCATTCGTCTCAGTATTATCAACTCCGTCAACAATTCCATTATTACCTGAATTCGTAAACTCGTTCACATTATTCAGTGAGAGCTTCCCTAAAGCCAAGTATTTCCCAACTTCTTCGGATGAATTTTGATTCTTCGTTTGATTTTGAAGATCTCTGATTTGCTCAAGCAATTGTGATTTCACTTGATCATTCTGTGCTTGCGCGTCTGCTTCTGAGAAGGAGTCGAACTGTCCGTTCCAAACCATGAATGAACCTGTACCTATTAAGAAAAGGAATAAACCGGCGAATGCGAATGCAACCACTGGACGGCGTTTTCTCTCCAAGCTAGCAACTTCAGGATAGGCAACTGGTGTTTTTTCCACTTTTGCCATTTCCCAAACATCGCGTTCCACATCCAATTCCGGATGATTGAGCAAAAACAACTCTAACTGTTCTACTTGTTCTGGAGAGAGATTCCCTTCAGCAAGCTCGAACAACCACATGTCGATATTTGAAAATGATGGATTACTCATACTAATTCTACCAATCCTTTTAACTGCTTTTTAATTTTCTTTCTAGCTCTAAACAGATATACTTTCACTTGCGAGTCGGATAAATCCAAGATGTCACCTATTTCCTTGTAAGAGTAATCTTCAAGGTCACGCAATAAAATCACACTTTTTTGAATTGGAGGTAAAATACTTACTGCGCGTTCAACAACTTCGTGCGACTCGAATAAATTCGATTGAGATTTCCCTGAATCAAATTCCGCCATTTCCGGGCTCAGTTTCATTCTCCCTTTTCGAGTAGAGAAATTAATCATCGCATTGTGTGCAGTTGTGAACATCCATGACTTGGATTTCGCGAATTCTACTTTGTTCCTATTCAACCAAAGTTTTTCGAAAACATCTTGCACAATATCTTTTGCGTCCTCCTCATTTCTGAGGAAGCGAATAGCGTATCCGTATAGATTACCAGACTGCTCTTTTACTACGATATTGTACTCTTTTCTTTTCAAATCTGCTTAGATCTCAACAGTTAAAACAATCGAAGACCTAATATTGTTACAACAACATAACTTTATTTAAGCCCTTTTGATACAATTCTGAGGCTTGATTTACCCAAATACCCTTTTCACCTAACAGAACACACCTTCTGTCGAACATTTTTTCGTACTTTTTTTGTTAAATTCGTCACATACACAAAGCACTAATTATGATAGAAGCAAAAAGACTCTTCGATGTTCCCCATCACCAAATGAAAACGTATCCAAATGAAAACATGTTTGTCACCAAGACAAATGGAAAATGGATCGGTGTTTCAACCAAGGAATTTTTGGATGAAGCAATGGCGATTTCTCGCGGTTTAATCGCAATGGGAGTTAAAGCGGGAGACATGATTGGTTTGGTTTCTGGAACACGTTATGAGTGGAATGTTATGGACATTGCCATTCAGCAAGTTGGTGCGATTGTGGTACCATTTTATCCGAATATTTCGGAGAATGACTACACGTATATTTTCAACGATGCTGGCATCAAATTGTGTGTTGTAGCGGATCAAGAATTACATGAAAAAATAACACGAATTAGACCTTCAATTTCGACGTTGGAACACATTTTCACAATGGAAGATGACGTTCCTGGAGGAATCCATTGGTCTGAAATCAAAAAAGATAGTGAGTCAATTCCCGTTTCTGATGTTCAAGCACGAATGGACGCAGTGAAATATGAGGAATTAGCAACGATCATTTATACGTCTGGAACAACAGGAAATCCAAAAGGAGTAATGCTTTCGCACAAAAACATTCTATCAAATGTTGAAGCGTGTATCGATCCAATTCCAGCGGATCAGCACTCGAAAGTATTGAGTTTCTTGCCTGTATGTCACATTTATGAAAGAATGTTGCATTACCTATACATGTACATCGGCTGTTCGATTCACTTTGCTGAGTCCTTGGACACGATTGGAGATAACATCCGTGAGGTGAATCCAGATGTCTTTACAGCAGTGCCTCGTTTGATCGAGAAAGTATTCGATAAAATCATGGCAAAAGGTGATGAATTAACGGGGATCAAACGAAAATTGTTCTTTTGGGCAGTTGATTTAGCAGAAGATTACGATGTTGTTGGAAGAAGCTTCATGTACAACATCAAATTGAAAATTGCACGTAAATTGATCTTCTCAAAATGGCAAGAAGCCTTGGGGGGAAATGTTCGAGCAATTGCCTCTGGAAGTGCTGCTTTACAACCACGTTTAGCTCGAATTTTCTTGGCTGCAGACATTCCAATTCTTGAAGGATACGGATTGACTGAGACTTCACCTGTTTGTTCTGTAAACTCTTTCGACAAAGGAATCCGAATTGGAAGTGTTGGAGCATTAATTGACAATGTAGAGGTGAAAATCGCCGAAGACGGAGAGATTTTGGTGAAAGGTCCAAACGTAATGATGGGATACTACAATCTTCCAGAAAAAACGGCAGAAGTAATTAAAGATGGATGGTTCCACACTGGTGATATCGGTGAATTCCAAGAAGGGAAATTCCTTAAGATTACCGATCGTAAGAAAGAAATTTTCAAGACTTCAGGAGGGAAATACATCGTTCCACAGGCGATGGAAAACAAATTCAAAGAATCGCGTTTCATTGAGCAAATCATTGTGATTGGTGAAGGAGAGAAATTCCCATCAGCTTTGATCGTTCCTAACTATGAATTCGTTGCAGAATGGGCGAAACGCAAGAGTGTAGACCTCGGAGATGGTTCACATGCATCTATGATTGCGAATGATCAAGTGAAGGAACGCGTCAATAAAGAGGTTGAATTCTTCAACAAAGGATTTGGAAACTGGGAGAAGTTGAAATGTGTTGAATTACTTCCTGAAGAAATGTCCATTGAAGGTGGAGAGTTAACACCAACCTTGAAATTGAAACGTAAGAAAATTATGGAAATTCACGCTGCTACGGTTGCGAAGATTTATCCAAAGAAATAATTGATACTGAAAAACTATTAATTGAAAGATTTAAAAATGCTGCTTCGGATGAGGCGGCATTTTTTTATTGAATTCGACTGATGACGACCTTTAAAAAGCTAAAATTAGGAACCAAAGTAATCTTGATCATTCAATCAGTCGCGATGTTGATGGGGACATCGACTCATGTTTCCTGGGCGATTAATAATGGATTTCTATCCGAAAACTACAACGCTCCCCTGCCCAACATGATTTTCTGGGATTCCTTGACTTTTTTGGATCCACTTGCGGCACTTTTACTCTTCGTTAGACCTAAAGCAGGCCTAATTTTGACGTTATTTATCATTCTGGCAGATGTCGCTCACAACAACCTCTTCTATTTTGAAGAGCTCTATACAACAGGTTTAGGCTTGAGCGATTGGATCACGAAATATTGGATGATTTTAGGACAACTACTGTTCGCGGTATTCGCTTTGCTGACTTTTCGGAAATGTTTGAAGGATATTAACTCAATTACTTCAGTAAGGTAACATGACCATTGTAGGTGTACTGACCGTCATTCAATAAATCTCCAGCGCGGACAACCCACGTATACGTTCCAGTCGGACACTTCTGACCTTTGTAAGTCCCGTCCCAACCAGCTTCTGGATCTTGGCTTTCCCAAACCACTTCTCCCCAGCGATTGTAAATCTGCAATTCGAAATCGAATACATCGATCCCAACAATGTGGATTCGCCAGTTTTGGTTGTGCTCATCACCGTCTGGAGTGAAGGCATTTGGAGCGTACATCAATACTTCAGGCAATACAACAAGCGGAAGTGTAATCGTGTCTGAACAACCTAAATCGGACGTCGTGATGAGCGTGACATCGTACTCTCCTTCCAAGCCATCAGGGAACAAAACGGTTGGATTCTCTTCGATGGAAACAGAAGGATTACCATCCTCAAATGTCCATTGATAACTTGAACCGTTAACAGACAAATTGGTGAAATTCACTTGTGTGTTGAACATCAAGATTGGATTCGGAGAATATCCGAAATTCGCCTCTGGGATTGGATCCACGTGCAATAAATCCACAAAAGTCGTTGAGTCAATACATCCGTTAGTCGAAGTGATAATCAGCTGAACATCATAGTTACCAGCGTACATATCCCATGTGACGATAGTATTCTGATTCACAAACTCCTGATTTCCGTCTACCAACCAATAACTGCTCAAGGTATTTGGTGTTGTATTCTGAATTTCGAATACCGCCGGCTCGCATTGATTTGGATTCAGCACATTCACCGAAGGAACTGGCAATGGAGCAACATATACATTTGTCGTCAAAACAAGCGGCGTCGATTCACAACCATCCGTAATTGTGACTATATAATCTGTTGTCGAGCCTGGACTCACCGTAATTTGATCGGAAGCCGCTGCCGTATTTACATCACCCGTGCTCCACGTGAAGGTATAAGGTGCACCTTGACCTCCTGCAGCCGTTGCTAAGAGATCACTCGTGAAACCAGGACAGATCGTATCAAAAATGGAAATCGTTCCAGACAATGGTGTAAACAATGAAACATTGATCGTTTCAGAAGGTGATTGACATCCGTTTTGATTTTCCGCATAGACAGTGTAAGACGTGCTCCCTATAGGTGAAACCGACTGGTTAGCGCTTAAATCAGTGGTGTGATCCCAATGAAAATCGAAAGCCGTGCCTCCCGTCGCGGATGCTACTAATTGTGCCGTTCCATTTTCACAGATTGTGGTATCATTCGATACGCTCAATACAACAGGTGCTGGATCAACAAGCGTCACTACATCGCAGAGCAGACAACCGATCGCTGTTCCTGAACAAACCGTGTAGGTCCCAGCTCCAAGGTTCAACAAGAATGAGTCTGCTACCCAAGATGCTCCCCCGTCGAAACTGTACTCCAACGCAAGTGGATTATCGACATGAATTTCTCCATCTGTATCTCCTAAACACGTAGGATCGATCACGGTAATGGTTTGCACAGGTGCCTGAACGTCAATTAAAATATCATCTGATTTGGTGCAAGTTGGGGAGAATGAAAGATCATCTAAACAGAAATCGTTTCCACCTCCCGTCGTGTTCTGATTTACGATACAAATCGTAATTGTTGTATTTGTTCCTGAGTTCCACGTATCTGAATACTGCTGCCACTGTCCAATCACTGTAGGTGCACTAAATACGCTTCCAATTGGTGCTCCGTCCACGTAAAACTGAAGGTTGGCGACATTCGCAGGGTTCACAGGTGTTGCAGCCCAGGCTGAAAATGAATAATCTGTATTTGGTGTTACAATCACATCTTGACACCAAACGTTCGTTCCTGCGATTGAAGAACCATTGACTACCAGCATGTTCCCAGGACCAGTTGTGGTGTGATCAGGGAAATTCGCAAAGTTGTTGTGGGCTAACTGCGGTGAAGTTGTAACCGCGTAGGTTCCTGGTGCAGATAGCAATCCCCACGTACCTCCAGAACCTGGCACATAATCCGTATTGAATGCGCTACCACTCTCAAAATCACCGTTCTGAATTAAGTTTCCTAATGAAGAACTGACATCAACCGTATACAATCCAGCTGTGGCAACCGTTATGGTTTGAGTTGTCGCATTGTTCGACCAGAGATATTCGTCGAAACCTGGACCTGCATCCAAAGTAACTGCGGCTCCCGCGCAAAGCGTTGTATCATTCCCTAAATCAACATCTGGCATGATTTCCACCTCAACAGTTGAAACGCCAACTCCGCAATTACTCGTAAGTGTGTACTGATAAATGCCATTTGCATTCACTGCAGGATCAAAGGTACCTTGATCTCCATTAGCCAACGCTGAGGGGCCCGACCAAGTTCCTCCAATTCCGATGTTACTGGTAAAGAGAGAGAATAAATCTATCGGCGTAGTTTGAGTGCAGACGCCATACACATGATTTTCCGAAGGAGCAGTTGCACAATGTGTAATCAACAAATCCTCTACACAAATATCCACACCGTTTCCTCCAGTGGAATTGCAATGAATGACGAATCTCAATCCTGCTGTTGTCGCATTAAAATTGAACGTGATTTGCTGATAAGCATTCGTAAGGTTGAGTGTTGTAGTTTGAAGAACGGCTCCTAAATCATCAATCGCACTGAATGTGACATTGGTTGTTCCGAAAGATTGTCTTGTCCAAAAGGTCACTGTAATCGCTGAATCGACACAAAAACCATTCACTTGGCGGTCGTAAACATCAACATTTCCAAGTCCGTTGATTACATTGAACCAACCGTGCCCTGCTCCACTCAAGGTGTAAGCTGCATTTGTCCAAAAACCAGATCCGTAGATATTGGTCGTGATAGCCCCAGTTACTGGAGCCGAATTGAAAGGTTCGTCGAGCATCACCGTTGGGTTCGCACATTGCGACCACGCGTTGAGCGACATCGTTACAAAGATGAATATCGAGACTAGATACCTCATTTATTTAAGTTTCAATTGCACAGTGCAAATTTACAAAGAATGCGGAGCATTTAATCGTTTTAGCACTTTCCTAGACTAATGACGAGTAAATGAACGGAATGGTTACCTCGAAAACAGAAATTTCACAGAATATTTTGTGCCACGGAAAATGGAGAGAAATCTAGTCCAAATCGATTTGTGGATTCCCAACATTTCCTTTGAGCATTGTGACTTTAACGATCACGTGGTGGAACTTTGGATAGTACGTTCCAGGCTCAAAGGTATACTTCTTGACGTGATTTCGAATAATCGTTGTTGCGGGAGTGCTTTTGAGGTTTGAATCAACCAGTGTCACTGATGTCACCTTTCCTGCAATGTTCACTGAAAGATCATACTTTGCCCAGCCATTTTTCATGCCCTCTACGATGTACTTTGGTTCTCCAGTGATCTTCCGTCCATCTTCCAACACCGCTCCGCTTAAAATTTGAGCATTTCCATTTGACGCTAGAATTATAAAGAGAAAGAAGAAAAGGCTTTTCATAAAGGATTTATTGAGAGATAAAGGTATAAGAAATCCAACCCGATTGAGATTTTGCGGCATCTGCAGCATAATTAAAACGGGATATGAGTGCGTATTTCTTAGCTTCTGTGATCATACAATAAGTCGCGTTATCACTTTGAGATGGATCGTAAGTCGCAGAAAGTACTTTTCCTGATTGATCCACTTTCACCAAAATCATCACTCTTCCTGAAGCTCCAACTCCACACTTGTAGCCAGGGTTTCTCACGTAATAATCATTTCCTTGGTGAGCCGTGTGCTTCGGAACGTTGAAACTCACCATGACATTTCCAGCAACTGCATTATTCGTACCTTGGGTTGATGAATTTTGATCGTTGGTCGCATTGTTTTGCGCTTGTTCTTTTTCGCGTTGTTTACGCGCTTCAATTTGCGCTCTAATCTTTTCACGCTCAGCGGCACCACCTGCCTCTTCAAACATGCGCTTTTCGTATTCGGTTGCATCCTGAATACCACCGTTTCCTGTGTATTCACTCACAGAATAATTTTCTTCTGATCGAGCACGCTTATCGTTTTCATCCCTCGCCGTATTCTTAATGTTAGATGGATCAAAATTTGACGGAAGCATAATATTCTCAGGTTGCAGCGCGATTTCGTCTTCAGGAATTTCCAATTCAGGACCTTCATGAAATGGGCTGTATGGTACTCCTGGACCATCGTATGTTCCAACTTGGAAATAAGCAAAAATCACGACGTACGCAGCAATTACGGCAACTACGCCGAATCTGTGCTTCTCCAGTAAGTCCATCATGTCACTCACCCGTCTCTGCGTTCATTTCTATTAATTTCCCTGTGACAATTTCGAGATATGCCCAGCGATCTGATTTGATTAAAAGTAAATAATCTTTTCCGAATACTTGAATCGATTGAAATTCTAGCGGAGCAATCATTTCTCCTTTACGCAGAACTCCGAATCCAGTTTCACTTTCAACAATGAATAAGTCATTGGAAAGGTAATCGACACTTTCGAAACTGAGTGGAATGATTTCTTCTCCATTCAATCCGAGAACACCTTCTCCAAAATCAGCATTTACAATAAAGTACTTGTCTTCATGCACGGCAATTGAGGAATACTTTGCAGGAACAAGTGCTTTCTCCGCTGCGTTCATAACGCCCCACATGCCTTTCTTTTTGAAGGGAAAGATGTAAGCGCCAACTCCGAGGTTCTCGTATTTAAAATCAATTACTGTACGACCTTTCTGATCTATTTTTCCGTATTCGCCATCTTTCATTGCGACTGCCTCTCCTTTGATAAACTCTGCTCGGGACATGAAATTCGGGAATTCTTCTAAATCGTTTTGAACAGCAATTTTCCCTGCTTCGTCCAGGTAAACAATCTCTCCATCATTCAGTGCAATTGAAAAACCCTTGTGTAACTCACCAATCTCGTCGTATAAGGGCTCGATTACAGCTTTCCCGAAGCGATTCATAAATCCGTAAAAACCATCTTCTCCATAAATGTAGAGCGAATCAGAATACGGTCTAATTTCTTCGAACGCAGGCGGCACAGCGTACACGCCGTAGATATCGATAAACGCTTCCAATCCATCTACCTCTACCTTGGCGACACCATCACTGAAGTCAAACGCATCGGTAAATTTCATTGGAATTCTCAAGAACCCCGTAGCGTCGTAGTACCCGAATTTTTCACCATTACCGGCGTAAATGAGCCCATCCGAAAGCGTCCCCATATCATCGAACTTGCACTCGAATACGAAGCTTCCATTCCTGTGAATCATGCCCTGAAGTCCATCCTGTTCAACGATTGCTCGACCATTCATGAAATCTGAAATGGCATCAAACTTAAACGGTATTTGAACTTGATTGTATTTGTCGATTACGCCGTACTTTCCATTCTTTTCAACCACTGCCAAACCTTCACTGTAAGGCGAAACTTGCTGATACATTGACGGAATCATGTGTATTCCAGCCGTATTCATGAAGCCGAACAGTTCCCCTTCTTTGATTGGCAAAAATGTTGAATCGAGATAAGCGATGTCGCGCAACAATTCCTTTTGATACGGATAATTGGGGTATTTTGATTTGAATCGTTTTAATGTCAATGCGTTTAGCGTATCCAAAGACGATTGATACAATTGTTTCCAGGCAAAATCAATCATGACGTTGTCTGGATAGGTCCGAATGAAGACATCAAAGGATTGAGCGGTATTTTCTTCGGTGACAATCTCAAATATTTTCTTTTCCGCGGCTGGCAGCAATGGGCTGTTTGCATTCAACTGCACGAACTCTAGGTACGAAGCCAACGATCCATCTCCAGTCAATTCATCGAACTGTACCTCGTAGAAATTATCCTTTGCAATTTCGAAATAGTCACTCTCGGGGTAACTCGTCATAAAGCTCTGATAACTTGAAGAGGTATTTTCCATGACCGCACTAAAAAAGGCAATTGAGTCTCGAATGGCCAAAACTCGCGGCGCGTATGACGATTTAGGATGTGACGTTAAAAAGGCGTCGTAGGATTCTGGCGTATTGATTTGTTTGGCCTCAGCGTAGAACTGATTGGTGATAATTTGTTCCAAGGAATCGATTCCTGCCAGGCTCCATCCGTATTTCGCCCATCGCTCTCGTTTGCGTGCCTTAGCATCGTACAATGTCGTTCGTGCCATCTTGATGTAGCGATAAGCAGAATCTTTTGAAAAAAACACATGATTGTCTCGAGAATAAAGGCTCGCCAATCCAAACGAACAGATCTCTGGATTGTATTTCATTCCTTTCGTAAAGGCCTTTTTGGCTTTAAAGTAATCGTGCATTTCCAACGCCACGAAGCCTTTCTTTACATTACCCGCGTAAGACGCTGAAGCACTGAATATTATCAGGAGTAAGACTAGACTATTTAAAACCGTGCGTTTCATCAGAACAAATGTACTTAAAACCTTAGACCGTTTCTACATTGGATCGAGGTTTTACGTAAATATGGGGCAAAGATTGAGCCACAAAAAAACCTCCCAATCGATATACGATTAGGAGGCCAAATATGTTTGAAAGATAATTACTTCTTCTTTCTTGATCCGTAACGGTTCTTGAATTTGTCGATACGTCCTGCAGTATCCACGAACTGAACAACTCCAGTAAAGAATGGGTGTGACTTGTGAGAAATATCCAATTTAATTAGTGGATACTCTTGTCCATCTTCCCATTTGATTGTTTCACT
>JAQXBM010000045.1 GCA_029252405.1 Crocinitomicaceae bacterium | reverse complement strand
TATCTGAACAGCTTTTTATATCATAAAAAATCAAACTGTTAACACCTCATCTAGTTTAAGCGAGGGTTTGAAATTGACACGAAATAACCGGTCATTCCACCGTTTATTAATTGAAACTTGAATTCCAAATACCTTGACCCGATTGCGTTAGAATTGTAAATTTTAAACTTTTTTTCGTTTGATTGTTGATCTGAATTGTGTGTGGTGCCATAATTCTTAAACAATGTGCATTTGTAGCTCTTAAAGTCACGAGTCAAAAGACCTTGTATAAAACCATTGGAATTTCTACGAAATTTTATGATTTAATGTAACTATGAATGTGTTATCATCTTGTCTATGCGGTCCAGTCATTGAAGTTTGAAATGGCGCTCCAGCTGGAATAATAGATGAAGAGAAGCTATTCATTCCAATATAAGGAACATCCCAAGCAATATGGAGGAAATATTCCGTACCATCTATTTTATATTGAACCCAGCCAGCGTTTCCAACCGCCGAAAAACCTTGTGCATAAAATGCATAATTTGTAATTTTTTCTGCCGGGCAATTGACGGGCTGTTGTCTCCATGATGTCTCGTCTAAATGATCTGTTGGATTAATTAAATTTTCAGCTGTAAAATTCTTTACGATTGCTTTTACTTGCATACCTGGTGTCGCCATAATGTTAAGTTTTTGTAGTGTTTTAATATTGGATTTTAGGTATCGCAGAGGATGAATTAATCTCCGTATAGCCTAATTTTTATTAGAAAAGAGGCCTTCTGAGAAGTGACACTTCAAAAGGCCTCTTGAAAAACAAATTCAATTTCTATGAAATTTTATTGTTCAATGTAACTGTGAATGTGTTATCATCTTGTCTGTGCGGTCCAGTCATTGAAGTTTGAAATGGCGCTCCAGCTGGAATAATAGATGAAGAGAAGCTATTCGCTCCAATATATGGAACATCCCATGCGATGTGGATGTAGTAATCTGTAGAACCAATTTTATACTGCACCCATCCTTGTGTTCCAGTCGCTGAATTAGCAGCACCTTCTGCAGCAAATGCAAGGTTTGTAACTTTTAATCCTGGGCAATTAACAGCTCCTTGTGTAAATTTCCCCCAATCCAAAGAATTCGTTGCATTTGTTAAATCTTCTGAGATGAAATTCTTTACGATCACCTTTGCTTTCATGTTTTCTGACATAATGTTTAATGTTAAGTTTTCCTACTCTATTTAAAATTGGCTTTTCGGATATCGCCTGTACAATTCAATTGGATAAATCCTTTTAGCTATTTCATCGAATATTTATCCTTCGTTGTGCATTACAAATATCAGCAGGTTAAAGAGTTAGAGACCGAAAGAAATTACCTGTTCCATTCAAACAAGTAATTTTACGTACGACAAAAAATCATTCTTATCTTTAAAAGAAAATCAACAAGACACCCAATAAAATAATCAAGTATTCTTGGTCATCGGCCCAATAAAATGAAAATCCTCCTCACCATATTCACCACATTCACCTTCCTCTTCGCTCATGCCCAGAATTTCGGAAACCTTCCCAAAATCCCCAAGGAACAATTACTAAACGACCTTGAACTTCTTCACCAAGGCTTGGATAAGTTCCATTCTGGGGTGTATTGGTACACCTCAAAAGACAGCGTAGATCTCGCGTTTAAAAACGTCAAAAATCAAATCATCAAAGACTTAAACGTACTTGAGTTTCACAAACTAATCGCTCCATTGGTTGCACTTACACGTGAAGATCACACGGATATTACTCTTCCAAAAGATCTGAAAGAAAAACTGAAAACGGAAGCGACGTATTTACCCTTAGTTCTCGTTTTCTTAGGGAAAGAACTCTATTGCTACAAAAACGCTTCTGACTATCAAAACACTCCTCTCGAAGGCAAACGAATTGAATCCATAAATGGAGAAACACCCGTTGCCATTGTTGAGAAAATTGGAAACCTGTTCGCTTCGGATGGATACATAAAACCTGTGAAATTTCGGGATTTAGGTGGATTTAACTTTTCGCGACACTACTTCTATTATTACGGAAAGATCGATCTATTTGAAATCAAGTTTGAAGAAATCGAAGAGACAGTTGTGCTTGAATCAGCTCGCATCGGTGATATCAATGCGAATTTAAAGCGTAACTACGTTCAAGGTGTTCCTATTGAAAAGAAAGATCCGCTTGAATTTAAACTGCTGAACGATTCAACTGCATATTTGGGTGTTCACACATTCGGTAACGATGACATTAAAGAAGAATCTAAAGAAAAGAACTTCAAATCCTTTCTGGAAAACAGCTTTCAATCCATTAACGAGAACAACATCAAAACGCTCGTAATTGATGTGAGTCAAAATGCAGGTGGATCAGAAGGAAACGAAGGTTTACTGTATTCTTACCTCGGAAACAACTATCAGAAATACAAGAAAGTACGCGTGAAAACGCCCAAGGCAATTTTAAACAATGGCGTCGATAAACCCATCAAGTTGAAAGCGTTTGGCTTCTTTGAGAGAATCTTCGCGAACAAAAAACAGAAGGATGGTTCTTTGGAAAGAAAAGAAGGCGTTGGACTCGGATTAATGGCGTACAAGAAAGAACCTGAGTACAAGTTTTCGGGAAAAACATACGTGATCATTGGTCCCAAAACCTATTCTGGCGGAAGTGAATTCAGCAATATGGTCTACACGAACGACATCGCGACTTTCGTGGGACAAGAAACTGGAGGCGGATACTTGGGGAATACAAGTGGTTACAGTGGCGATCTCATCCTGCCAAATTCAAAAATTGAGATTGATATCCCCGCTTTGCAATTCATCATGAATGTAAAACCAAAACTCCCATTTGGAAGTGGCGTGATTCCTGATTACGAAGTAATTCCGACATTTGAAGAATACATCAATCGCGAAAATGCGCCCCTGAAGTACATTTTGGAAATATTGGAAAAACACTAAAAGAACATGAACAAAATCATCTCGATCCTTTTTCTACTGGTAATCACATACACAACGAACGCGCAAAGTTCCCCCGATTCCATCGTTCAACT
>JAQXBM010000037.1 GCA_029252405.1 Crocinitomicaceae bacterium | reverse complement strand
ATGTCTTCCACAACACAAATTAAAGAATGATCGCGTTTATCGCTTGAGCAAATGGAACACGTTTCCAAATCTGAAACATTGCCGCAGCACGAGCACTTTTTCACATTCTCCTTCATCTCAAGAAAAGCCTCAGAAAATGAACGGATTTCCTCTTCTGAACGATTCATCAATTGGAGTACTAAGCGCAACGCAGTTCTTCTTCCGATGCCAGGAAGCGATGACATTTGATCTACAGCATTTTCAATATGACGAGAAGGAATTTTCACATCGTAAAGTTACCGAATTCAAACGTCATCAGTTCAATGAGAAGTATTACTTTTACATACTTCAATCTTAAGAACTCACGTTTAGAGTCAAATTCAGGTTAACAAGTGCAACAGAATATCAACATAGTTAATAAGAAAGCGCGTTTCGAGTATCATCTCATCGATGAATACATCGCTGGGATTAAATTGTCTGGAACTGAGATCAAAAGTATCAGAAGTGGCAAGGCGAGCATTGTTGAGGCATATTGTATTGTTGAAGATGGTGAAGTATTCATTCGTAACATGCAAATTCAGGCATACGAGAACAGTTCGTTTTACAATCACAAACCACGAACGGATCGTAAGCTGTTGTTGAATCGCAAGGAAATCGACAAGCTTGAAAAGTTCATGAAGGATAAAGGAAACACCATTGTTCCTTTGAAAATGTTCATTTCTGATAAAGGCTGGGCGAAACTCAAGATTGCTACCGCAAAAGGGAAGAAGCTCTACGATAAGCGAAGCGATTTAAAAGACAAGGACGACAAGCGTGCGATGGATCGTGCAATGAAACGTTTCTAATTTGACTTAGAAGAATCCGAGGGTGAGCAAATGCGCCCAGTGATCATTTCTCAACAAAAAATACAGCATTAAGGCATTGACTCCATAGGAAGAGAGTTGATGAAAGATCGTGAAATAAATTGTTCGTCCTTTGATTGCAATTGTCAGTGCAGGGATCAGAAATAAGAAAATTATCAAAATGAAATTGCTGTAGAAGGAAAAATGCACCTTGTAGGGTCTGTATTCTACTTTTCCGATTGACCAAAGCTCAATGGGTTCGTGGAAAATCCAGCTTGATCGAACATAAAAACGGGTGTGACGCCCATAAAGATCATAGTTCATTCTCGAAATCCAATATGAGGTGTTGGCTTTTGTTTCCACAATACTCAAACTTTCTCTACCTGCGGAAAAGCCAGGTTTCAATGCGACTTTTGTTACTTCGTCGGGTTCAAAATGATTGGGTAGAAATCGCTCGGTGATCAATCCAACGGACAAAATGATTCCAATAACTGCTGAGATGCGAATGATTTTCCATCTCCATCCTGTGGTCAATAATTGATAGTAGCGTTCATTTTCTTCAAATTCACGTTTATCCTGTTCTTCCTGACGTTCTTTCGCTTTACGCACCCGCTCTTCGTCTGATTGAGCAGTACCGTTTGCTGGGCTATTCGGTCCTTTTCGCTTTTGTGCGGATTTTGATCTGGAAACTCGCGTGGTTGGAGCAGGCTTCTTTCCTGTGAGAATTTCGTAGGCCTCTGTAATCGCAATAAATTTGGCTTGAGCACTCGCGCTCGGATTTTTATCGGGATGATATTTCATCGCCATTTTGCGGAATGCTTTCCGAATAGCGGCTTGATCAGCCCCAGGTAGAAGTCCTAGCGTTTTATAGTACCTGTTGAGCGACATTCGGCAATTCTTGACTAATTAAACGATTGATTTTTCCACTTTTCGTGTATTCGAATTGAGAGGTGTATCGGATTTCCTTCGGGATAGTGCGATTTGCTAAAACCGACTGAAAATCAGACTTGTTTAGGTTCAGTTCCTCAGAATGTTCAATCAAAAGAATCAGTTTTTCACCCAATAAATCATCTTTCTCTCCAAAAACAAAGAAGGGTTGAGCAATCAGACTCGATAGTTTTGATTCTATTTCCTCCGGATGTAATTTGATCCCACCGCTGTTGATTACAAAATCGGTCCTACCGAGCCAGCGAAAACTAGATTCAGAAGTGAGTGTTACTTCATCGTTGGTGTGTAAATCAGTTACTCCAATATCAGGAGCAGTTATCAATAGCGAACCATTTCTTGATCCAATCTGAACATTCGGCAAGCATTTAAAATCGTCCTCAAGCGGATGGTTCAATTGGCGCATAGCGATATGTGAAATCGTTTCCGTCATTCCGAAGGTATGATACACTTGAGTTGGAATTTCTTGAATATCATCAATCAGGGTAGGAGAGACGGGGCCTCCACCAATAATCAGTTTTTTGATTTCGGAAATCTTTGTTGAATCCTCATCTAATGATTTTTGCACTTGCATCGGCACCATGGCTGCGAAATCAATTTCCTCTTTAATTGCAGTGAGTGGAGTAGAAGTGACATCAGAAACAATCAAATTCAAATCAAGAACGAGTGATCGAACCACCATCATTCGCCCACCAATTGTGTCCATTGACAAGCAGAGTAGAGCGGTATTTCCTTTTTCCAATCCTAAGAATTGACCAGTTGCTTTCGCTGAAGCGATCATGTGTTCTTTTAAAATGGAAATCTTCTTAGGTTGGCCTGTTGAGCCCGAAGTTTTCACCAAAACATGAGCGCTCGAAGCATTCCATTCCTCGATAAATTCGAGCACTTTTTGCTTGGTTACAGGCTGTTTTGTTTGAAATCGAATCCCCATGTCGTTTTGGAATGGTATTTGAACTTAAAAGTAACAACAAAGAAAGAACTTTAGAAGATACGAGATTCAATGAAATTAAAAATGAGAACATATTTCGTATTTTTAACCAAGAATTAGAAATGATATGAAGAAAGTAGTAGGAATATTGGCAGTTGCAGTTGCTGCGGTTTTGTTGATGTCGTCTTTCGCAGGAAAAGGAGAAGGGATTGAGTTTTCAAAAATCAACCTAGAAACGGCAAAAAAGAAAGCATCAAAGTCTGGTAAGCTCATTTTTATTGATGCGTATACTGATTGGTGTGGACCGTGTAAGCGAATGGCTGCAACGACTTTCAAGGATCCAGAAGTTGGGAAGTTTTTCAATAAGAACTTCATTAGCTTGAAAGTGGAAATGGAAAAAGATCTGGATCGAAGAGAAATCGCGAAGCGCTACCGCGTGAGCGCTTATCCAACCTTAATTATTATAGATGGTGACGGAAATTTGGTGAAATCTGTCATTGGGTTTAAGAACAAAGCACAATTGATGGCAATTGCCGAGTCTGTTTTATAGACCACGAAGAAACAAACCAGAAAATCCTCTTGCTCCGTTAATGCGGAACGGCAAGGGGATTTTTTGTTACTTGGAGATTACCACAAATTATTGTACTTTTTTCCTGCTTAAAATGTAAACTTAACTCCTATGAAATCAATACTTTCCATTGCCTTTATTTTCTCCGCATTTCTATCCTTTGGTCAAATCGGCTTTAGAACAGAGATAGGAACTGCTGGTACTTTTACGTTCGAAGACATTAAATCGGCGGGATTCGGTTTAAATGTGGAGCCAAAAATTCTTTTTGGAAAACGAATGGCTATTGGAGGACGAATCGAATCGAATTTTCTGTATGGAGGAACAATCAACGAATTCGGCAGCGAACAAGAGGTAGGAACCACATTTCGCAACGGTATTTTGGGCAAATTGGATTATTCGCTTCCACTTGGTACTGGTTACAAACGCCTGATGTTCGGAGTGATGGGCGGGTTGTATACGATACGAGGAATTGGTGACAAAGGTGACCCAATATTAAATGTTCCTTCTAGTCGTGGATTTGGGTTTGCACCGGAATTGGGATTCGCAAGTGGATCGTTTAAAATTTCACTTATCTATCATTTCGCTCCTAGTTTCAATGTTATTTATACAACGAGTCCTACTAGTAGTTTAGCTCTCAGTGAGGAAGTATCAGGGAATTATTTCTTGATAAACCTGACAGCGAATCTGTTCTCACTAGGCGAGGATGAGCATTAAAAGTTAAGCGACCGATTAATACAATCACTTCAAAATCAACAGAAAATGAAAGTTACGGCCAAAAAAAATGAAGAAGTTGCCAATATGGTATTCGCATCCATTTATCCGCATTACCTGACTAGACTGGAGAGAAATGGCAGAACTAAAGAAGAACTCGACGAAGTAATTGAATGGTTTACAGGGTTTGATCAAACTGCATTGCAATCACTCATTGATGAAAAAGTAACGTTCGGAACCTTTTTTCAAAAGGCTAAAATTCATCCAAATGAACACATGATTAAAGGCGTTGTTTGTGGGTATCGCATTGAAGAAATAGAGGAGGAGTTTCAATTGTACAAGCAATGCCGACAAATGGAAAAGCTGATTGATGAATTGGCAAAAGGTCGTAAAATGGAGAAAATTTTGCGCGTAGAGAAAAAATAGAAATAGAAATGAAGTCGCTGAATAAGCTCGATAGCTTCACGAGTTTCTTTTGAATTTCAGGAACAAAAAAAATCCCCAGTTCGAAAGAACCGGGGATTTGAATATTAAATCGAGTAGGATTATTTCTCTCCTTCTTCCATTTGTTTTTTCAATTGAGACAATGCGTCTAAATCTCCTAATGTTGACTTATCAGCATTAGAACTGTTTACTTTTTTCACTGCAGCTGATGAAGAACCACCTTTAGATGAAGAAGATTTTCCTTTTGAAGGCTTTTCTTCCATTTCTTCGAATGTAGCTGTGTGAGAAACAACGATTTTACGTGCGTCTTTGTTGAATTCGATCACTTTGAAATCAAGTGTGTCTTCCACTTTCGCGTTAGCTCCACCTTCAGTTCTCATGTGACGTGCAGGACAGATTCCTTCCAATCCGTAAGGCAATGAAACAATTCCAGATTTATCTTTGTTGTCGATAATTGTTCCTTGGTGTACTGAACCTTCAACGAATGTAGTTTCGAATACTTCCCATGGATTTTCTTCCAATTGTTTGTGACCTAATGAAATTCTTCTGTTTTCACGATCGATTTCCAATACGATTACTTCCATTGGATCATCTACCTTGCAGAATTCAGATGGGTGCTTGATTTTCTTTTGCCAAGAAAGGTCAGAGATGTGGATCAATCCATCAACTCCTTCTTCTAACTCAACAAATACACCGAAGTTAGTGAAGTTACGCACTTTAGAATCGTGACGAGTTCCAACTGCATATTTTCCTTCGATTGCTTCCCATGGATCTGGCATCAATTGCTTGATTCCAAGAGACATTTTACGATCTTCACGATCCAATGTCAAGATCACTGCTTCAACAGTATCTCCAACTTTCAAGAAATCTTGGGCTGAACGCAAGTGTTGAGACCAGCTCATTTCAGAAACGTGGATCAAACCTTCAACTCCAGGAGCGATTTCAACGAAAGCACCGTAATCAGCCATAACAACGACTTTTCCTTCTACTTTGTCTCCAACGTTCATTCCACCGTCAAGTGAATCCCATGGATGTGGTTGCAATTGTTTCAATCCAAGTGCAATACGTTTCTTCTCATCATCGAAGTCAAGAATTACAACGTTCAATTTCTGATCCAACTCAACGATTTCTTCTGGGTGATTAACACGCCCCCAAGAAAGGTCAGTAATGTGAATCAATCCATCTACACCGCCCAAATCAATGAAGACTCCGTATGAAGTGATATTTTTAACTGTACCTTCAAGTACTTGACCTTTTTCAAGCCCTGAGATAATTTGTTTTTTCTGCTCTTCCAACTCCGCTTCGATAAGCGCTTTGTGAGATACAACAACGTTCTTAAATTCTTGGTTGATTTTAACAACTTTGAATTCCATGTTTTTACCAACGTAAACATCGTAATCACGAATAGGCTTCACGTCAATTTGAGAACCAGGAAGGAATGCCTCGAGTCCGAAAACGTCAACGATCAATCCACCTTTAGTTCTACACTTAACAAATCCAGTGATAACTTCACCAGTTTTAAGAACTTCGTTCACTTTATTCCAAGCACTGTGAACTCGTGCAATTTTGTGCGATACAACAAGTTGACCGTAACGATCTTCTTGTGTCTCAACGTAAACAGGTACTGTGTCTCCAACCGCTAGGTCTGGATTGTAGCGGAATTCGCTTGAGGCAACAACTGCTTCAGATTTAGATCCGATGTTGATTACTACCTCTTTTTTTGTCAATGAAACAACTGTTCCTTCAATTACTTCGCGTTCTGCTACTGAATTTAAGGTACCAGCGTACTTGTCTGACAATTCTGAGCGCTCTGCAACTGAATATCCATCCAATTCTAATGCGTCCCAATCGAACTCTGCAGTTCCCTGTGTTCTGTTATCTTCTGCCATTTTGGCTTAACTAATTGTATTTCAAGCGATCCCTTACTTGAAAGAATGTAAATAAATGCCGTTTAATAATTGGATCTAACGACGATAAAACTCCCAAAAACTCTTTTCGGGAGTGCAAAGATAGCAATTTGTACGGAGAAATGATATTCTCAATCACTTATTCTGAGATACTTATAATTCTGATTATAAAAGAAAAGGCTCAAAACGAATTCTAGATATTACATTTTGAGCCTTTTTTGAAAACTAGGGGAGATATTGGTTAGAGAATTCCAGCAAGAATAGTTTCTAATTCTTGCAAGGAGCTAACATCGGTTAGAGAAGTGATTGTTTCCTGATGATCCGTACCGAGTGTACTTTGCTTAATGGCGTATTTCAGTTGTCCATCATGATTCGTTACTATAACAAAAACAACAGGGAGACCTTGTGGAAGCCCATAGTTTCCTGAACTCTTAAAGACACTTCCCGCCAAGTTTGGACCTCTTAGATTTGCAACTATGTTTTCTGTTTCAGATACCACATAAACTTTTGTGTTAGAGTGGTTACAGAAATTAGGCGCGGTCAAAGAAATAGTAGTTGAAGGGCCGTTAAAGTCGTAAAAATAGTCGCAATTTACCCAATTGTAGGAGTCGTTGAAAGGGAAGGTGTAATAACCCGAAGTTGCACCACCGCCTCCAGTGCTTCCTATGCTATCTGGGGTTATGAAAACCACCGCGTCGTCTATTAGATTCCAACATATGTCATTACCGACATCTGTTATCCCTTCAAATAAACGCATTTCACAATTGGTTTCATTTAAGGTGTAGGTAGATATGTACATAGGATTAGTTATAGTCACGGGCGCTCCATTTTGCGTGACTTCAATTCTAAATTCTCCTCCAGATATTAGTGGGGCTTTATTTCCATTCCAACTATTAGCTGTGGTAACTTTGTTAGAAACAATCATTTGAGTTTTAGAATAAATTTCGATCAGGTTCAATGTCACATTTCCTGAAATTGGTCCGCCTGATGGATCGCTAAAGTTTGATCCAGATAAGAATATGCGTGTTCCTTGATTACCAAACAGGGTTGTTTGATTATTCGCGTCGACTGTAAATGACTGCACTTGGGATTCCATATAATCTTTCAGTAAAGATTCAATGGGAGTCATTTGTTGATCGGAGGGAAGAGTTTCATCTTTTTTACATGCTATGAGAATAGTAACGATCAGAATAGTGAGTGCGGTTAATTTAAATGGTCTCATGATAATGTGTTTTGGGTTTCTATTCTAATAGATACCGTATTCACCAGTTTCGCTGCATGAGCCTTCGTTAATTCTTTTGGATTTATTGGGCGCAAAAAAAAAAAATCCCATCTCGTTATCGTAACGAAATGGGATTTCAAAATCTGTTGTTTCTATTGCTTACTCAGCAGCATCAGCACGTTTCTTGTATTCCATTGCTTTCGCAGAATCTCCAAGGTTTCTGTGAATTTGGAAAAGAATCGTTAAGACGCTTTTATCTTTCGGGTAAGCCGCAATGTATTTCTCCAAAGGAACCAATGCTCTTCTGTAAGTATCATCACTTTGCTTATCCAATTTGTTGAATTTCGCTGTTTCATTTGGACCAAGCATTGTTGCTTCTTTCTTGATTGCCGTCGCCCAAGTTACTAGGTGTGCACCTAATTGGTATTGTGCATCTACGTAATCAGGATCTAATTCCAACGCTCTGTTCAAAGCTGTTTCTGCCTCTTCGTTTTTCTTAAGCTCGATCATGATTGTACCGATCGTGTAGTGAAGTTGCTTGTTGTCTGGATCCGCAGCAATTGCATCAGCCAAGGCTTTTTCAGCTTCAGCATTGTTTCCAGCAGCCAAGTGCGTATTTACTGTTTCCAATAACAAACCGCGATCTGTAGGGTACTCCTTTCGCGCTTCTCCAATTAGTGCTGTTGCTTTATCTGCCATTCCTGCATTTCTGTATGCGATAGAAGCCAAAACATAACACGTTGTTCCGTTGTAACCAATTTTTGCTGCTCTTTCATATTGAACAGCCGCCTTTTCGTATTCTTCAACTTTATCGTAACAGATAGCTGCATTGTAAATTGCTGAAGAATCAATTAGATCGATGCAATCTGCAAATTCAGCTTGTCCCAAATATGCTTCAGCAGCTGGTCCAAATTGTTTTGCGTCATATAGCGTTCTAGCCATCGTGTTCATCGCAATACGATTTCGATCAACCGTACCTATGACATCACTTTTGAATTTTTTTCCCTTTGGGTAAGCTCTTTTCAAAGATGAAATTGCGTCCTCCATTCCAGTTTCGCCAACCGCCTGGATCAAGTCCATGTCTTGCGTTTGCATTCCAAGTGACAACATCGTAGAGTAAATCTCTCCCTTCAACCAAAGTGTTTTTTGATTGTCTTTTGTGTCTTCGTGAGCAGCAGCTAAATCAATGTACTTCTTTGCAGAAAGTAATTTGTTTTTAGCGCCTTCCATGTCTGCTTTTTGCATTGATGTGATGGCCGCATTACGCTCCATAGAAGCTGTTGTTTCATTTTTCTTTTGTCCGAAAGCAGTAGTAGAGGTAATCGCAATTACTCCAACTGCCAGGCCTAGATTTCTTAATGACATATTCATTTAATTTGTTTTCAATATTAGATGCAAAAACTGCAATTATTCCACAGAACCATTTTCAATATCCGTGCCATTTTCGTTTTCACCTTCTGTTCCTTCAACTGAACCATCCATTTCCTCGTCTTCATCTTCACTTCTCGGAACACGTGCTACAGCAGCAATTTCTGCTTTGCCTTTCAAGTTAATCAACTTAACTCCTTGAGCGGCACGCCCCATAGTTCTGATTTGGTCGATGTGCATACGGATTGTGATTCCTGATTTCGTGATAATCATCAAATCTTGTTCGTCGGTCACATTCTTAATCGATAGCAATTTACCAGTTTTATCGGTAACATTCAAAGTCTTAACACCTTTACCACCACGATTCGTGATTCTGTAGATTGGCTCGTCGTCCTCTGGATCGTTCAAATAAGTGCGTTTTCCAAATCCACGTTCCGATACTACCATAACTGTAGAGTGGATGTCCTCAACACAGATCATTCCAACTACTTCATCTTCTTCGCTGCTCAATTTAACTCCACGAACACCAGCTGCGTTACGTCCCATTGAACGAACAGTTGATTCGTTGAATCGGATTGCTCGACCGGCCGTTGTTGCCAATACGATTTCATTCGATCCGTTGGTCAATTTTGCTTCTAAAAGCTCATCGTTTTCTCGGATTGTAATCGCGTTAATACCGTTTGATCTTGGTCTAGAGTAAGCTTCGAGTGATGTTTTCTTGATTACACCACGTTTCGTTGCCATTACAATAAAGTTGTTGTCAAGGAATTCTTTATCTGTCAAATCTTTCACAAGAACGAAGGCTTTAATGTTATCGTCCTGCGTGATGTTCAACAAGTTTTGAATTGCTCGACCTTTACTGATCTTACTTCCTTCTGGAATTTCGAATACACGCATCCAGAAACACTTACCTTTTTCCGTAAAGATCAATAAGTAGTTGTGGTTTGTTGCAACGAATAATTCTTCCAAGAAATCTTTATCTCGAGTAGTAGATCCTTTCGATCCTTTACCACCACGATTCTGAACCTTGTATTCAGCTAAGCTTGTACGTTTGATGTATCCAGCGTGAGAAATTGTCACAACAACTTCTTCATCAGGAATCAAATCTTCAATTCGCATTTCGCTTGCTGAGTATTCAATTCTAGAACGACGCTCATCACCGTACTTTTCTTTTACGTGAAGCAATTCTTCTTTGATGATTTCCATTCTTCGTTCTTCACGAGCCAGGATATCTTTCAAATCAGCGATTGTTTTCATCAAATCATCAAACTCAGCACGCAATTTATCTTGCTCGAGTCCAGTTAATTGACGGAGTCGCATTTCAACAATTGCTCTTGCTTGAATATCTGACAATTCGAAACGACCAATCAGTTTTTCTCTTGCTTCTTCAGGGCTTTTCGATCCTCTGATTAACTTAATTACTTCATCGATGTTATCAGAAGCAATAATTAAACCTTCAAGGATGTGCGCTCTTTCTTCAGCTTTTCTTAATTCGTATTTCGTTCTACGAATAACCACCTCATGACGGAAGTCGATGAAGTGCTTGATCATATCTTTCAAGGTTACCATTTCTGGGCGACCATTCACCAAACAAATATTGTTTACTGAGAAAGACGTTTGAAGTGCAGTGTATTTGAAGAGTTTGTTGAGGACAACGTTTGGAATGGCATCGCGTTTCAATTCGTAAACAACTCGCATTCCAGTTCTATCCGATTCATCACGGATATCAGAAATTCCGTCAATCTTTTTATCATTCACCAAGTCAGCTGTCTTCTTGATCATGTCAGCTTTATTCACTTGGTAAGGAATTTCAGTAACGATAATTACTTCTTTTCCATTTTTGTCTTCTTCGATTTCAGCTTTTGCTCGCATGACAATGCGCCCACGCCCTGTTAAAAGTGCGTCACGCGCTCCTTCGTAACCATAAATGATTCCTCCAGTAGGGAAGTCAGGTGCTTTCACAAATTGAAGTAATTCTTCAGCTTCGATTTCTTTGTTGTCAACATACGCAACCATTCCATCGATTACCTCAGTTAAGTTGTGAGGCGCCATGTTTGTGGCCATACCTACGGCAATTCCACTTGCTCCGTTTACAAGGAGGTTTGGAATCTTAGAAGGAAGTACTGTTGGCTCTTCCAAACTCTCATCGAAGTTTGGTCGGAAATCAACTGTTTCTTTATCGAGGTCGCTAAGCATTTCTTCCGAAATCTTGCGTAAACGTGCCTCTGTATAACGCATTGCTGCTGGACTATCACCATCGATAGAACCGTAGTTACCTTGTCCATCCACTAAAGGATAGCGCAGTGACCATGGCTGAGCCATACGTACCATTGTATCATATACTGAACTATCTCCGTGTGGGTGGTACTTACCTAATACCTCACCAACGATTCTAGCACTTTTCTTATAAGGTCTGTTCGAATAAACTCCAAGGTCCTGCATTCCATATAATACACGTCTGTGTACTGGTTTGAATCCATCCCGAACATCTGGTAATGCTCTCGACACAATCACCGACATTGAGTAGTCGATGTAAGCCGATTTCATTTCATCCTCGATGTTTATTTGGATTATTCTTTCTCCGTCTGCCATCCTGTTATTATTTTATTTGTAGCACGAATCGTGCGTAGTAAATTCAAGCAACGAAAATAGTGATTTGACTCGGATTATTGGAGTGAGTTTTTAGTGATTTACTAACAAAAATCTGTGGAAAATAGCGCCTAGAAGCGAGTTATTAACAATTTAGCTCGGATCGACTGAATATACACGGTTTTCTAGTTTTTATTGAAAGCCTCGTGAAGGGTGAAATTACGTCCGATTAACAGAGGAATCAGGATAGTTTTACTCTTGGAAATCCTCCTCGAACGTACTCGCCATCTCCTCGAAAAACGGGTCGCCCGTCATCTTGTTCAAAGTGCGCAGCAAGTTGATGTGTGTTTGATGGTAATCGTTGTAACTTTTGTTGTGTTTTACGCAGTAGAGGCTGGCTTGACCTGAACGACGATAGCGATGAACGTTCGCTTTAATTGTCGTGATGCTTGCCATCAACATTCTTTTCGCTTCTTCGTTGCCTGTGAGTATGTAATAATCGTAAAGCCCGATGAGCGCGTAGATTTTTCCATTCAATGTGAAACAAGGTACTTCGCTTGGGTATTCTTCCAGCCATAGATTACCGTTTCCGTCAACGCAGGAAATCCAGGCTGAAATCCCGTCTCCCTTGAATCGATGGAAGGAATTGTAGATTTTGTCGGCCCAAATTAACAAGTTAGGGTCACTAGTGTGCTCATACATCCAGCAAAAAAGAGATAATGCCTGACCTTGTCCCATGGCCGATACCCAGCCAGCTTCCATGACTTCATTAGGACTTCGATGCACCTTGAAATCGTAGAAATTCCGAAACAGAACGCTAGAATCTACGGAAACGGCTACTTTCTTCATGCGTGCGACCACTTCTAAGGCGGTTTGAAGGTTTGCGCTGTCACCGGAAACTGAAAACCAATCCAAGCGCTTAAAGGCGTATTGTGACATGTGAACAGGATGGTAATAGTTTACTCCGTTCAATTTTAGTGCTGGAACGCCTAATGAATCAAAAAGGTAAGCAGTGGTTACAGGTGGAACGCTCCACATTGGATTGTAAGGATGATCATTGCCATTTAATGATACGATAGTGAAGTCATCGTACGTCCAATTGGTATTCATGCAAAGATCAGATTGGTATTGAATCGTGTCCTTTTTGCAGGCGATGAGTATCGCAAATGCGAAAAGGGAATAAATCAAGGATTGGGCTCTGCTCATGAAACAATTTGAAATGGAAACGTTATGGAAGAGTAAAAGTACTGTTTCTCCAATAATCAAATAACGTGACAATTTGACACGAAAATAGTTTTGGAATGATTCTAGTTGATACGTAATTTGTAAGGACGAATTACTAACAAAAATCTGTGGAAAATAGCGTTTGGAAGCTACTTATTAACAATTTTATTCGTTATATATTTGTAAGTGGTCGAAAATGCCCATTTTTAACAGAGCTATAATATTATACATATCAAAGATATATGGAAGCTAAATTTTCGCAAAGAGTAAAGGATGTCATCAGCTTCAGTCGTGAAGAGGCTTTGCGCTTGGGTAATGATTTCATCGGAGTGGAGCACTTGTTGCTTGGTTTGATTCGTGAGGGTGATGGAAAAGCGATTACTGTCTTAAATGAATTTCACTTAGACCTGAAAATGATCCGCAAAGAGATCGAACAGAACTTGGCTTCTGCGAATCCTGGTGCGGCAAAAAAAATATCAAATATTCCATTGGTTAAGCAAGCAGAACGCGTCTTGAAATTGACGTATCTCGAAGCTAAATTATATAAGAGTCCGATGATTGGAACCGAGCACTTGTTGCTGTCGATTCTAAAGAATGAAGACAATGTGGCATGCAGTATCTTAAATAAGTACGGCGTGATTTATGAAAACGTAAAAGACGAATTAGAGTCTATGAAAGATGATGTAATGGGACCTAAAGCTGAATTCCCCGGAGGAGCAGATGAAGAA
Organism: Crocinitomicaceae bacterium; assembly: GCA_029252405.1. Classification (GTDB taxonomy): domain Bacteria; phylum Bacteroidota; class Bacteroidia; order Flavobacteriales_D; family Crocinitomicaceae; genus UBA4466. Next base: position 4,859 of record JAQXBM010000037.1, on the reverse strand, counting down.
GGTGCCGCAGCAGGAGGTGAGGAATCATTCTCTTCGCAACGAAAAGGTGATCCGAAATCAAAGACACCTGTATTGGATAATTTCGGAAGAGATTTGACAAAAATGGCTGAAGCGGGTCGATTGGACCCAATTGTAGGTCGTGAAAAAGAAATCGAACGTGTAAGCCAGATCTTATCACGTAGAAAAAAGAACAATCCAATTTTAATTGGTGAGCCTGGTGTTGGTAAAAGTGCGATTGCTGAAGGATTAGCATTGCGCATCATTCAACGTAAAGTTTCACGTGTTCTTTTCGACAAACGTATTGTTTCTCTTGATTTAGCTTCGTTGGTGGCTGGTACAAAGTACCGTGGTCAGTTCGAGGAAAGAATGAAGGCGGTGATGCAAGAAATCGAGAAGAATCCAGATGTGATCCTTTTCATTGATGAGATTCACACAATTGTCGGAGCCGGTGGAGCTTCTGGTTCATTGGATGCTTCGAACATGTTTAAACCTGCACTTGCCCGTGGTGAGATGCAAGCAATTGGAGCTACAACGCTAGATGAGTACCGTCAGCACATTGAGAAAGATGGAGCTTTGGAGCGTCGTTTCCAAAAGGTGATCATCGAACCAACAAATACGGAAGAGACTGTTCAAATCTTGAATAACATTAAAGAGCGCTACGAAGATCATCACTCTGTGAGATATACGGAAGATGCAATTGCTGCATGTGTTCGTTTGACAGAGCGTTACATCACAGATCGTCACTTGCCAGACAAGGCGATTGATGCATTGGATGAAGTAGGTTCGCGTGTTCACTTGACGAATATTAACGTTCCTCAAGAGATCTTGGACATCGAGCAGAAAATCGAAGACTTGAAGGTTCAAAAGAATGAAGTAATTCGTTCTCAACAATATGAAAAAGCAGCTGAATTAAGAGACAGCGAGCGTAAGCTTCAGGAAGAGTTGGAAACAGCGAAAGCGAAGTGGGAAGAGGAATCAAAAACGAATCGAGTAGAGGTGACTGAAGAGCACGTAGCCGAAGTTGTTTCGATGATGAGTGGCGTTCCTGTAACACGTATTTCTGAATCTGAAACAGGAAGATTGGCGCAAATGTCCGAGGAAATTCAATCGAAAGTGATCGGACAGGAGGAAGCGGTGAAGAAAATTGTTCGTGCAATTCAACGTAATCGTGCTGGATTGAAAGATCCAAACAAACCAATCGGATCATTCTTCTTCTTAGGCCCAACAGGAGTTGGTAAAACACAGTTAGCGAAAGTATTGGCGCAATACTTATTCGATTCTCAAGATTCATTGATTCGTATCGATATGTCGGAGTACATGGAGAAATTCTCTATCTCTCGATTAGTCGGAGCACCTCCGGGATACGTTGGTTACGAAGAAGGTGGTCAGTTGACTGAGAAAATCCGAAGAAAGCCGTACTCAATTGTCTTGTTAGATGAGATTGAAAAAGCGCATCCAGATGTGTTCAACCTTTTGCTTCAAGCATTGGATGACGGTCACATGACGGATGGTCTTGGTCGTAAAATTGATTTCAAGAACACGATTTTGATCATGACTTCAAACATCGGAGCGCGCCAATTGGCAGATTTCGGTACTGGAGTTGGATTCGGAACGAAAGCGCAATCAGATCAAAAAGAAGAACACCAAAATACGGTTGTTCAGAATGCGTTGAGAAAGGCGTTCTCTCCTGAATTCTTAACAGAATTGATGATATTATCATGTTCAAATCATTGGATCGTGAGAGCATCCACAAAATCATCGATATTGAGATGGATTTGTTGATCAAGCGTATCGTTGATTTAGGATACTCGGTAACAGTTACGGCTGCAGCGAAAGATTTCATTGTTGACAAAGGTTACGATGCGAAATTTGGTGCACGTCCATTGAAACGAGCAATCCAGAAGTACATCGAAGATCCGTTAGCGGAGCAAATCGTTAAATCAAACTTGAAAGAGGGAGATACGATTAACATCGATTACGAAAAAGAAGCGACAGAATTGTTGATTGGTATCGACAAGGGAAAGCGTAAAAAGGCAGAACCGAAGAGTGAATAGTTCACTGCTTCGAATGCATATGTTTAACTAAATATATAGAGGACTTTTTCTCTACTTGCACTTAAGGGAGTTTACCGATATCGGTAAACTCCTTTTTTAGTTTTGCACTTCTCGTGGTAATAGATTTAACGCCCTGGATAGTTCTCAAGACGCATCGGCTTCATTTTAGTTGAACTACAATATCAAGCCAAAGCACATCATACTTGAACTTTTCGACTAAGACCACTTTGATTCTCTATCTTTGCACTCTAAATTGAAAAAAAATGAACAAACCGACTCCAGAGGCGAAAGCTCTCTCTCTCTTTTTAATGGCTCATAAAAAGACAAATTCAAGTTACAAGGAGAAAGCTAAGCGCATTAATAAGCAATGGGACCTCGTGGTGTCAGGTGAATTGAGCAAAGAGGACTATTTTGAAGAAGTGCAACAAGCCTTGGATTCATACGGTGGTTATTCCGAAGTGATAGAGAAAACAGTGCGATTCTACATTGATTCTACTGGTGAATGGAAATTGAAGGGAGACGATAAGTATTGCTTGGATGCTCAGAAAATTGCCGATAAAATAATGAAACATTCATAGCTTATGATCAAGCATTCGGTTAAAGATGAATTGCTCCATATTTCTATTGAGAATATGGACTTTTCCTACAGAATTCCACTTCAAAAACTAGGGAAACTGGTTAAGTGGAAAATAGGGAAGTACGGTACTGAGGGAATTGAGATGGAGAATGTTTCCAAATGGACGCTTCAATTGTTTTCTAAAAAATCCATTGGAGACAAATACATTGAGCAATTTAAAAGTCTTGTCCAAGAGCATGCTCCGGGTAACTCGATCGATTGGAACGAAACCATTTTAGCCGTTTACGTTCAGCTTGAATATCATCGCTTGAAAGCCGAGGGAGAGATGGAGGAAATGGAGATTATTTCAACGTTAGAGGAAAAGTACAAGTTGCCATAATTTCAGGATCCAAGAAAGGTTCGATTTCGTCATTTGACTTCACCTTAAATATGGACGAATCAATGGCGTGAAATATCACCCGTGAAACGACCTATTCCACTAGTTCGATCAGACCAGTATACATCTTTAAAAAAATGGTCAAAGTAATCAACTAACCTCATGTGAAGTAGTTATGTTGTAGAACACCATTAAAAATAACCATTATGAAAAAAGTAATTATCTGTAGTTTTTTATCGCTATTTATTGGAGGAATGGCAAATGCTGCTACTGAGGTCAATGCAAATCAATCTACTGTTCTTAGTAAGACTTCGCCGAAGGTGAACAATGAGATCATCGGTTCGGGAGTGGATGAAGGAGGAGCGTTCATCATTGTGTCCACCGAAAATCAATGCGTTAAGATTTACCTGAATATGACAGGACAGTTTGACTGAATTTGACCAAAGAAATTTAGAGGGATAGACGAATTCGATGAGGGTGAAAATTCTAAATAAAACCTTATCGCTGAGATCAAATAAACACACGCTAAAGCAATTAATCCTACATCAGTAGGAAAATGAAAAGCCATCTTATGAAAGTAAGATGGCTTTTCTGAAATATTAGGTTTCTCAAAGAGATTGATAATTGTTTACTCGAAAAGTAATTGCAACTATTTCATAGAAACATTGAACTTAGCTTTAGTAGAATCTCCTCTAAAATCACCGTCGTTTTCGATTTCAAAAAGTATCGATTCTCCCTTCTCCAATTGAATAACTCCTGTATAAGTTTGAGGCTTGTTATATTCAGAAAGCTTTAAAGTCGATTCTTTACTCCATGCACCAGCACTTTCTTTAAGAACTTCAGCATTCACAGTTACACCTCGTTGGTTATCTACCAACGTCCATTCTACGGCAACGTTGTAACTTCCAGTTGCAGAAGCTGTGTATTTTACTTTTGTTCTATTACCGCGTCCTATTCCAGGATGCATTACTAAAACGCCTTCTGCTTTTGCAGGATAAGTAATGGAATGCCCATCAGTAATGGCAGCATTTGTCGTGTTTTGTGAGATTGACCACCATTTGCTATTTGCATCAGTTCCTTGGCTAATTCCCTTTACACTGCCATTTTCTGTCGTTAAGCTAAAATCAGTAAATGATCCAGCAGCATCTGAACCATAACCATAATGCCAGCTACCAGATGTGTTGGTGATGTCTGGAGTTGAAGCTGCCACCGCTGCAGGTTTACACGTAGCTGCGCCAAATACAAAATTTGCATAATTTTCTGCTGCTGTATACTCAAATGACAATTCTTTATGTTGTCCAGGAAAACGAAGCACGATATAGCCTTCTTTAGCTGATACTGTTCTGCCATTAACCTTGGTCATAGATTTATTATTGAACTCCACCTGAAAATCATTAGAGAATTTTATTGGCACTTCCGTTCCTTGGTTTCCGATTGATGAGAAAACGAGAACTGGATCGGTCATTGGCTTCTCGAATGTAATCGTATTACTAGTCTTCTTGGTATTTTTAATACACTTAATATTAGGTATACCTTCTTCAGATGGGAATACATTATGAGCAAATACATTATTTGTAAACTCTATCATCTCAGATGACTTGTAAGTGTATTTGATACCATTAATCGTACCTGTAGCAGTTTTGTTATCAGTACCTACTGCTGGTACATCGCTCCAGAAAAAATCACAATCTACATTTTCTGAATATCCTACTTCGAACCAAAAATCTGAACCATTTTTAGCATTCTTGTCGTAGAATGCGCTACCTCCTTTGTAAGGATCGCGTGCATTACCCAAAATGCAAATTAGCGCGTTGTCTTTTACCATTTTCAATTCTAAGTAAAACGTATAGGT
>JAQXBM010000098.1 GCA_029252405.1 Crocinitomicaceae bacterium | reverse complement strand
GAAATATACCTCAAGCAAATAACAGCGTTCTTTAAAGTAAAATTAGTTAATAATTAGAAAGTCTATTTTAGCTCTCAACTGATAAGCCCAAGCATGAAAAACAACGTATTGTCAATTGTTGGAGTCGTCTCGATACTATTCGTCAAGCCTTCAAATGCTCAGACAAATCCTCCTGTAGCGATTTCAATCGGATATTTTGGTCCAATACCCTTTGAGCCTGGATTCCGGATTGGTCTTCACACACCTCTGAAATCATTCGAGAACAGTTCTATAGTGCTCAATACACACGCCGCTTTCTTTTTTAGAAATAGGGATAACTCGAATCTCTTATTTGGTGCTGAATTAGGGTGGAGACATCAGAAAGATCAAAGCAAGAATGTCAATACATTATCGATCGGTTCGGCATACGTGATGCAATGGGAAGTAACCAGTTTTACGGTGAACCTCCAAGGTGAAACAGTTTCGCGAGAAAGAAGCCTAAGGCATCAATTTCTACCAACCATCAATTATGCATACGGACGGCAAATCGGTGAGAGATGGACACCATTCGTAAAGTTGGGGTTGGGGTATACAATCAGTACTGATGCACCAAACTCAGGATTGCTCTTGTGGGAATTTGGAACAACTTACTCGTTAAACTAAAAATCAGGAACTATGGAAAGAAGAGACTTTTTAAGACAATCAGCATTTGCCGGTCTGGGACTATCGTTGATGCCAACCCTACTTCAGTCTTGCCAAAAAGATGATTTAACTGTTAACTTTCAAGGCAAAGTGCTCATTATTGGAGCGGGTTCGGCGGGAATGATGGCAGCTTACACGCTTCAACAGTTCGGGATTGATTTCGAAATAATTGAGGCTGGCGCAAATTTCGGTGGGCGCGTAAAGAAAATCACCAACTTCGTTGACTTCCCTGTGGATTTGGGCGCTGAATGGTTACACGATGATCCGGAAACACTTGGCGAAATGATCAACGATCCTAACGCCAATGGAACGGTTGACATGATTTCATATCAACCCGAATCCATAATGAGCTGGGATGGAAATTCTTTAACACAGTTGAATACTGGCTCACAGTTTTACCGAGAATACAAGTTCAAGAATACAACGTGGCATGATTTCTTTGAGGATTTCATTGTACCTAGCATTGCGAGCAAGATGCATTTGAACGAGCCCGTTAGTTCAATCGAGTACAACGGATCTCAGGTGTCGGTTACAACAACGAACAACACTGTCTTCAATGGTGATAGAGTTATCGTTACAGTGCCCGTCCCTATTCTTCAGCAGGAATTGATCACTTTCACTCCTGCGCTTCCAAGTGCGACAACGAATCAAATCAACGCAATTGACTTTCCTCCGGGGATTAAGGTCTTTTTGAAATTCAGCAATCGGTTCTATCCGGACATTTGTTCTGTTGACACCCTTGTTCCAGGAGAGAAAATATATTTCGATGGAGCCTTTAAAAAAGGTGCGAACGACCACATGCTGACCCTATTTTATGTTTCAGAAAGCGCTAGTGAACTGACCGAATTATCCGATGCCGATATTTTCACCTCAGTAATGACCGAATTGGATCAAATGTTCGATGGCAAAGCAACACAATACTACCTTGATCATGTAATTCAAAATTGGTCGAATGAAGCGTTTATTCAAGGATCGCACAGCCATTCCGGGTCAGGAAGCATTGCACCTGTTCAGAACGTGTACTTCGCAGGAGAAGCATTTACAGATGGTGCGAGCTCAACCGTTCACGGGGCTGGGTTCAGTGGACGCGATATTGCAAGAGCTATTCTACAAGGGAACTAAGACATAAACACTGTTTATCCCTTCATTGTTTTCATGACAAATGCGCTTTGGATGTTTCCAATGTTTTTTATGGCGGTTAGCGTCCTACGGATGAACTCGTGGTACGCGTCCATGTCCGCAATTTCGACGTGCAGCGTGTAGTCATAATCGCCTGCGATGTTGTAGCACCCCACTACCTCATCCAGCTGAATGATTTTCTCCTCAAAATCCAAAATTGACTCCGTTTCATGATTCTTCAAGGTAATGTGACAATGAACATGAAGGTCTTTCCCCATCAGCTTTGAGTCGAGCACTGCTCGATATCGCTTAATCACTCCAGATCGTTCCAATCTCCTGATGCGCTCGTAAGTCGGAGTTACAGTCAACCCAACTTTATCCGCAATTTCCTTATTGCTGAGTTTCGCATTGTCATTTAAGAGCAGAAGAATTGTACGGTCAATGTCATCTATCTTAATTTCGATAGTAGATTTTTCTTTTGATGCCATATCTAAACAAATTGAATTAGATGTTTCGTCCAAAAATACACAGTTTGTAGATTTATTTTCTGTTTATGTAAATTTAATTAGATGATTCAATACGTTTATCAAAAAACAACACATGGATTCTTCTACATTTCGACCAGAAAGCTTAATGATGAGTTACGGGTACAAACCTGCTCTTTCTGAAGGCGCAATTAAATGTCCAATCTTTCAAACGTCCACCTTCGTGTTTCAGAATGCTGAGCAAGGTAAACGCTTCTTTGAAGTGGCTTACGGACTCAGCGAAAAAGAAGAAGACGAAGAGCTCGGATTGATCTACAGCAGATTGAATAATCCTGACCTCGAAATACTTGAAAACAGGTTGTGTCTTTGGGATAAAGCTGAAGATTGCGCGGTTTTCGAAAGTGGAATGTCAGCAATTTCCACAGCGATTATGGAGTTCATGGCTCCTGGAGATTTGTTACTTTACAGCAAACCTGTTTATGGTGGAACTGATCATTTCATCAATCACTTTTTGAAGAAACTGAAGATCGATGCTGTCGGATTCATGGCTGGCGATTCAGAGGAAGAGATCATCGCACGAATTGAGGAATCTGGAAAAGGAGCCAACTTAACGATGATTCATATTGAGACTCCAGCGAATCCTACAAATGCGCTTATCGATATTGAAATGTGCGCCCGCATCAAAAAGCATTTTTCTACGGATGAAAAAGACGTTGTTCTCTCCGTTGATAACACGTACATGGGTCCGCTTTGGCAACATCCTCTGAAGCACGGAGCCGATTTGGTTTTGTACTCAGCGACGAAATATATTGGTGGACATTCGGATGTGATTGCAGGAGCTTGTCTTGGATCAAAAGAGCTCATTGCACGCGTGAAAGGTCTTCGTACTTTCCTTGGAAATATGGCTGGGCCTTGGACAGGATGGTTACTGATGAGAAGTTTGGAAACATTGAAAGTTCGAATGGATCAACAAGCGAGAAATGCAGCAGTAGTTGCTACTTTCTTGAACGATCACCCTAAGGTTGAGCACGTATATTATTTAGGAAACATGGCACAATCAGGAACAAAAAAAGAGCAAGCCCTCATCTCGAATCAGTACACTTCCTTTGGTGCGATGATCGCCTTTGATGTGAAAGGAGGCGAGGCCGAAGCGTTTTCATTCCTGAACAACTTAAAACTGATCAAGTTGGCCGTTTCTCTTGGTGGAACAGAAAGTTTGGCTGAGCATCCACATACTATGACGCACGCCGATGTAAACCCAGATGAAAAAGAAGCCATGAACATTACAGAGAAGTTGGTGCGACTTTCGATTGGTGTAGAGCATTATTCCGATCTAATTTCTGATATCGATCAAGCACTGAATGTCGCCTGCCCGGTGGAATGTCTCGCCATATAACGTAAAAAGCGCCAATGCTATTTAAATAACATTGGCGCCCTTTTGACTTCAAAAAGAATCTTCATTAAGTTATTGAATTGTAAGCTTGCTGTTCGAGACACTTCCATCTAATAAGCGCACTATTACCGTGTACACTCCAGAAGTAAGCTCGTTAACATTGACGTGAACATCTTCCAATGCCTCTGCACTTATTTCATTGATCGTTTTCCCTGCGAGATCAACAATCTTGACATGTACGATTTTCATTCCTTCCGCTGAAATATGAACCCTTTCCCTTGCTGGATTCGGATACATAGACACTTCTGCCTCTTTTTGTAAGGCTTGAATGTCCTCGCTCGCGTCAATCGCAGATTTCAAAACCCCAATATGACTTGTAGGATTGAGGAACTCACAATTACCATATTCAAAACTAGAAAGGTTCTTACCATATTGGTCATAAACTATTTTCCCATCATTTGTAAAGACCACAGATGCGTATCCTGTTCCATACGTTTGATTCGGATAAGAGGCGTGAAAGTCTGTATTCGAATAATCGTCAATCCATTTGTGCGACCAACTACCACCAACTTTCTTCATTTGTTGGAGACGACCATCTTCGCCAAAATAAACCACCGTATTATTAGTTGGGTCAGTAATATCAACTTTGATTGATGAAAATGCATATGCACTTTTCAGGTAACCAAAATTCCAATTTGAAACAGAATACAAGCTAGGACCCGATGTGCTTTCAATTAGCTCATGCTGCCATCCGCTGCTCCAATAATACTTATGCAATCTGTTATCCGTCCCAATAAAATAGATCTGGTCATTAGATGTCAACGTCATGGTGCTAGGGTTGTTTTTCACATTGGATCCCCCAATGTTTCCATGGTAATACGTATTCCCGGACAACCAGAAATTTTGAACTTTACCGTTCTCACCTCTATAATACACTTGTGAGGATCCTCCAGAAATAACGTCACCACCAATCAATTCGCCAGAAGCATAGTTGTGCGGTAATCGTGTTCCTTCCCAGTCATTAATTGAGGAATTCCAGCTAAACATGTGCATTTTGTTATCCCAACCGCGGTACAGAATTTTTCCGTCTGAAGTTGTACACATAGATCCAGGCTGACTCGATACGTAATGATCCCAAGTAGACCAATCATCGTCAATTGTCCAATGCACCCAGTTTGCCCCAGATTTACCAAAACACTGAAGTCTGCTAGTTGCTCCTTTGTAGATGATTTTTCCCTCGGAAAACAGTAAATCTCCTTTTACTTTGGTCCAACTTGGCCATGAATAACCAGGCGCCAATTCGTTCACTGTCCACAACCCATTGCTGCCTTTTTCAGCCACGTAGAGTTCATCATTTGTTCCTCGATAGTAAACAATATTCGAATTGTTTTTATCTGCTACTATTGAATTTGGGTCTGAATGAACTTTAGGAAGCGAAGCACTACTTTCAGAAATATTCGTGAACATGTACTCATTAACAGACTTATATGCTGGGTAAGGCGACAGCGTGTGGTCATGACCTACAGGTCTGTACAAACGTACGTAGTCAATGTCCATGTAATCTGTTGGTATCATTGTACCTGGCACCCCTGCAGGTGTAAGTCCCCATCCTGATTGCAACGACATGATTATTTCACTCGTCTTTTTCCTCGTTGGTACATCATTTACCGTCATCACTTCACGACCATTGATGTAGAAAGTCACCTTGTCCGGCTCCCATGAAACAGCAAAGCGATTATACCCATCAGAAAATGTTTCACCTGTATTCCACACTTCTTGATCTACCTCAATTCCATGTGCTTTGGCCTCGATATTTCCTCCGCTCGTATTCTGATAATAAACTCCAGCCCATTCGACATAAGCGTTATTTGGATAATTCACATTGTGGTTGAAAACCGTGTACGATGCTGGTGTGGAGTTCACAATTGTCCAGTACGGCGACCATTGACTTGGAGCGTATTTCCAATCTATGAGGTTACTAACAATACTTTCTCCATTCTTGGAACCGTCTACGAGGTCAATTTCAGTTCCTCCACCGCTAAAGGTCCAAAGCGCAGGCCATAAATCGCTCACATCAATGATGCCTGAAGGTATTCTGGCGTTGAATTCTAGAACTCCGTAATAGAATCCTTCAGCGTCCCACGGATTGATCTTTGAATCTATAGGTGCTTTAGATCTAACTGCGCCAGATTTATAGTGTTTCCATTCCCCATCGGAACCCATCATTCCTTGTTTGACTGCCGTTAATCGGAGGGCTCCGTTGTGAATTGATACTTGTTCTGGACGAAAGTACTCCGTTCCCCAGTTGGCATCCCTGTTCATAATTGTCCAGTTTGAAGTGAAACCTGGATCACTAGTAGAAGAGTAGTTGAATTCATCCTGCCAGGCAAGATAGTAATCAGGAGATGCTTCCCAACTCCCAATACATTGCGCTGAAGCATCCTGCTCTGCGGACAATGCGAATAATGATAATCCGAAGATTATCCTTTTCATATTTTTTTTCATGTGTAAGTATTTTATACTGTTAAATTCACCTGTTGGTGTATTCAACTAGAAAATACCTAACCACGGATTGAAAAATAGTTGGGCTAAACGTGAGGTCGAATGTCTTTCACATTCAGCTGAAGTGTTTCGCGGTCGCGCCAACGGTTTATTTCCAACGTGTATGCAACATCAAACGGAATTCCAGAAGCAACATCTTCTTCTTTATCGGAGAGATTAAACCCAATTGCTTCAACGACAACATCTGTTTCAGGTTGAGTGACTGATAGCTTTAAATGTGCTTCTTTCAACACGCGGAGATCAGTAGAAAAAACATTCTTTGAAACAAACACGGGCTTCATGTTTTCAGGTCCATGAGGTTCAAATTGTCGCAAAATTCGTTTGATTTTCGGGATTTTCAATCGATTCTCCTCTTTTCTGAAGATTTGATCAAAAGACAACTCAAGGTCGATTTTCTCTTCTGGGATGAGCAATTTTGGATCGATACTTTCCTTCACTACAGCTTCGAATTTCGTCATGAATTCATGCACATTATCTTCACTCATCGTCAATCCTGCGGCGTACTTGTGTCCTCCAAACTTCTCTAAAAGATCGGAACATTGATCAATCGCCGCATGAACATCAAATCCTTGAACAGATCGAGCGGATCCCGTGATTTCACCATTTGATTTCGTTAAAACAATCGTCGGTTTATACGACTTCTCTATGATCCTCGAAGCCACAATTCCAACCACGCCTTTGTGCCAATCACTTTTGAAAACGACATTCGTACAACGTTCTTTCGGATAGGTTTCGAGCATTTTTAACGCTTCTTCAGTTATTCCTTTGTCGAGCTCGCGTCGCTCCAAATTGTCTTCATTGATTTCCTCCGCTAATTGCTGAATTTCTTCCGTATCATCTGACACCATCAATTGAACTGCATACTTTCCAGAGCGCAAACGTCCAGCCGCATTTATTCTCGGTGCAATGGTGAAAACAACGTCCGTTAAGGTCACGGGAAATGTTCGATTCGCAAGCACCAACATCTCCTTAAATGCAGTGCGCGGTGATGTGTTCAAACGTTCCAATCCTAGCATGGCTAAAGCACGGTTTTCTCCGGTTACGGGAACCAAATCTGCCCCAATGCTGAGCGCCAATAAATCCAGTTGGTTCCAAAGTGGTTCCATTGACCAATCCTGTTTTTGAAACAAGGCTTGCATGAGCTTGAACCCTACTCCGCATCCACACAATTCATCGAATGGATATGCGCAATCCGATCGTTTTGGGTCGAGGACAATAGCGTTAGGTAATTCACTTCCCGGTCGGTGATGGTCGCACACAATCACGTCAATTCCTGCGGTGCGTGCTTCGGCAATTCTATCCAGCGCTTTGATTCCACAATCAAGCGTGATAATTAATTCGATTTTTTGCTCTTTGGCGTAGGCGATTCCCGCCGAACTCACACCATAACCTTCGCTGTATCTATCTGGAATATAGAACTCCAAATTCTCGAGGTGTCCTCTCAATGTTTGATACAACAATGCAACGGCTGTCGTTCCGTCTACATCATAATCACCATAAAGCATCACTTTTTCTTGGCTAGCAATCGCAGCAAGCAATCGATCCACAGCTACATCCATATCCTTCATCAAAAATGGATCGTGTAGATGCTCCAATTTCGGTCGGAAAAATGCTTCTGCTTTCTGGTAAGAATCTATTCCGCGTTGAAGCAATAATTCTGCCACTACTGCATCGACTTTTAATTCTGAACGAAACTCCTCTACAGTTGTACTATCTTGTGGTGTGCGGACAAACCATCTTTTTTGCATTGTCTTGTTTTTAAGGTTAGGTTAATTGTTATCTTTAGTTGCGCCGAAACTGACACTCTAATATAAGTTATGAAAATACTTGCGATAATCACCTACATTTTTCTTTCGGGAATTGCGTTTTCCCAAAATTCGTATTATTTCTCAAATCCTCTTCCTACGGAAGAGAAAAAGGTACAATCTGTCGATAAAAAATGGTTTGGTGAGTACAAAGATGAACAAAGATCACTTGCCTACAGTTTTACAGCGGATGGTGTTACGGTTATTTCGACTCAGGTTTCTTCTGTGAGTAAAAAGTTAGTGCGCGAATCATCTACGTATTCCGTGAAGGACAATTTTATTCACGGCGTGGTCGAAAATGATTCCCTACCATGTGTTTTGGAGAAAGGTTTTTACTTTTTCGGTATTCGAAACCGTGATGCGGTGATCTACAAAAACTCACCTACACAACTCACGCGAATCAGCGACCGTGAATACATTTTGAACTACGAAGAAAATGGGACATACCTCCCTGTCAAGTTCGTTTTTGCAAACGGAAAATTGACCGTCAGTGAATTCGATTACGAGCCAGATCAGCGACCGTTCAGTTTCATTGAAGCACAGAGCGAAACGAAAATGAATGCTCAAAATATCATTGTGCTCTCCCCTTCAAATCTCGAGTTCGATCAATTGAACTCACGCTATTTCGTAGAAAAAAGCACCTTTTCCCTAATTCCCGACTAACAAATACCCATGATACGATCAATCTTATACACTACCGTATTATTTGCCCTTTCGCTTGTACTAATGTCACAATCGTGTGAGAAAAACGAGGACAAAAGTGAAGAAGTGGCAACGACCGAAAGTGTCCAGCCCGAAAAAGAAGAAATGGAAATGTTGAAATATACATTTGCCGAAAGCTATGTTGATCTCTGGGCAAACGTCGATTCTTTGGAAAGAGAAGGACTCTACAAAAGTGCCTTGGATGTTGTAAATACGATATTCTCGAAAGCTCAATCCGACGAGAACGCACCACAAATTGTGAAGTCGGTAATTTTCAGAATGAAGTACAATTCGTATTTGGAAGAAGACGATTTCATAAAAGCGATTGCGGAACTCAATTCACTTTCCGAGGGGGAAGAATTTCCAATCAAACAATTGATTCACTCGGTAACTGCAGAAGTTTACTGGCAATATTATCAATCGAATCGCTGGACATTTATGAACCGCTCCCAGACGGTTAATTTTGAGAATGATGATGTTCGCACATGGGATTTGAAAAAGATAAGTGAGCATGTGAACAAACATTTCTTGTTGTCATTGGAAAGTGCCGACAGCTCTCAGCATGCGAACCTCAGCGATTTCCGAGATGTTCTTTCACAAACTAACACGGAAAGAAGTCTTCGTCCAACCTTATACGATTTCTTGGCTCACCGAGCGATTTCCTTTTTCTCGAACGCTGAATCTGAACTCGTTCGTCCAGAGGCGAAATTTGTGATTGACAGTGAAACATTTTTCGGAAGCTCTGAGGAGTTCGTCAATTTTGATCCCGTTTCGCAAACAGGTACTTCAAACACATTCATGGCCGTTAAAACGTATCAGAAATTGACGCGTTTTCGAATTGACGACAAGAAGGTTGCTCCATTGATCGATCTTGAAATTAACCGTTTGAAATTCATGCGCTCAAACTCTGTTTCCCCAAATAAGGATGAGCTCTACCTCTCTGCATTGAAAGCACTTGTGACCAAATATGCTGGTAATGAAGCCACAGCGGAAGTTCAATATTACATCGCTCAATACTACTCTCAACAGGGGAATCAATATACAGTTGATATGCCCGAAACACGCTGGGACAAAAAGAAAGCCTTGACGCTCTGTAAGCTTACCATGAAGGAGTTCCCAGATTCCTATGGAGCATCCTTGTGTAAAGAACTAGCGAATGGAATTAAGATGAAGTCGCTCTCATCTGAAAACGAAATTGCCTATGCAAAAGGTGAAAATGGACGCGTGAAAATATCGTACAGAAATGTGGACAGCGTCTTTGTTCGAATCATTAAAGTTCCCAACGATTTCTATGTGAACGAACGTTACTACGGCCGTGAGATTATTGACGAAATTTCCAAATTTAGCATCAACAAAGAAAGAGTAGTTGTGTTAGAAAATCCAGGTGATTACCAAGATCACTCCACCGAAATTGTGCTCAACGAAAAAGAATACGGACAATACGCTGTTTTGATCTCACCATCAAAATCATTTTCGAAGAAAAATAACATCATTCTTCATGACTCATACTGGGTGACGGATTTAGCGTACACGCATACGGTCAATTCTGATTATTCGCATTCTGTGTACGTCACGGATCGATCCACAGGTGAACCTCTCAACAGGATTAAAGTTGAGTTATTCGAGCGCAAATACAACTATTCTACGGATGAATATGAGATCAAACTCAGAGAAACACTTCGCACAGATTTGAGCGGAAGGTTGACGATCAATCCAAAAACGAAGTACCGTAATTACTTGCTTCAGCTATCAAACGGTCAGGATGTATTCAATACTGGAAACGATGTCAGTCAAAGCGGAAAGAGAAGGAACAGAACGAGTACCGAAACGACTACGTTCTTCTACTTGGACCGTGGAATTTATCGACCTGGACAAAAGATTTATTTCAAAGGAATTAAGATCAAGAAATCGGGAGAGCGGAATACATTGGTTACCAACTCAAGTTCGAAGGTGGTGCTCTACGATGTGAACTATCAGAAAGTTGCTGAGTTGAATTTGAAAACAAATGAATACGGAACCTTTTCTGGCTCATTCACCGCACCGAACTCCGGGTTGAATGGTAGCATGCATATTCAGGACGGAGATGATGCAAAATACTTCAGCGTTGAAGAATACAAACGTCCGAAATTTGAGGTGGAATTCGCTCCAGTTGAAGGCTCATTCAAAATCGGAGAACGCATCAAAGTAAAAGGAAATGCGAAAGCCTACGCGGGATCAAATATTGACGGCGCAGATGTTCAATTTAGAGTGACGCGCTCATCTTATTTTAATCCCTGGACGTATTACAGATGGGGCTACTACCCTCCACAAGCTTCACCAATTGAAATTAAGAATGGTGTGCTCAAGACGGATGAAAACGGTGAGTTCACCGTGGAATTTGACGCATTGGAAGATCCAACAATTAATAAGAAATTCTCTCCAAGATATTCATACGAAATACACGCGGATGTTACTGATCTGAATGGAGAAACACGGAGCGGATCACAATGGGTGAGCGTTGGCTATAATTGTTTGAATCTCAACCTGAACATTAATGAAATCGTTGAGCGCTCGAGCTCGAATAAATTCAAGGTATCAACAACGAATCTGAACGGGCAGAAAACACCTGCACAAGGAACGGTGAAAGTTGTTGAGTTGATTGAACCCGATCAAGTGTTCCGCCAGCAATTCTGGGAACGACCCGATTTACCGATGATTTCGGAAAAAGAACACCGTAAATTGTTCCCTCATGACGTTTACGCCGATGAAGATGAAGTGAAAAACTTCAAAAAAGGAAAACAAATCTTGGTTCAAAAGTTTGATACAGAAAAGTCAGATTCTGTTGAATTTACTGAGATGAATACCTGGAAGCCGGGCCGCTACATGGTTGAAGCGAAATCAATTGATGCATTTGGTGAAGTTGTCGAAGAAGTTCAATACATCACGATTTTAGATAAATCATCTAAGGAAAATGCCATCAGCAAGACTTGGAAAATGACTCCCATAAAAGTGGTTTGCGAACCTGGCGAAACAGCTGAAATTCTCATTTCTACGGCTGCAGAAGATATGTCTATTCTGTATGAGGTTGAACTTAGAGGGAAAATCGTCTCCAAAGACATTTTAAAGCTAAGCAAAGGACAAAAATCTGTGAAGATTCCCGTTCGAGAGGAACATAGAGGAAATTTCACCGTGACTTTTACTTCTGTCAAATATGGAAGGTTGAACAGCACGAAGCAAATGATCATTGTGCCCTACTCCAACAAGCGTTTGGACATCTCCTTCGAAACATTCAGAAATAAATTGATTCCCGGTTCACCTGAAGAATGGAAATTGGTCATCAAAGGACCGAATGGAGCAAAAGTAGCTTCCGAACTTATGGCGACTATGTACGATGCCTCTTTGGATGAATTCGCTTCGAATAACTTCTATTTGAATCCTTATCAATCGCGTTATTCTTACCGCTATTATTCGTCTTACAGCTTCAATAATTCACAGGCAAGGACCTACAGTGAAAGTTGGAACGCTTCCTACTATGCTCCACGAAGAAGTTACGACCAGTTAAATTGGTGGGGCTTTGATGGTTATGGAGGATATGGTGGCTATCGCTACTACCAAATGGACATGGTCGCTACTGGAAGCACCATGGGAGCTCGATCGGATAAAGACATTGTCTATTCTCTTGCCGATGCCGCTGAGTCTGAAGAGTCTCCACCTGCGCCACCAACCGAAGGAACTTTTGCTTTCAATAGCATCAGTGCCAATCAGGAGCAAACGCGTGGAGGTGAAGAGTACAAAAGAACTGAATCCGGAGGTGGAGGAGCAGACGAGAATGGTCTCGGTAAGGTGAAAGCTCGAACAAACCTGAACGAAACCGCCTTCTTCTATCCTCAAATGGAAACGAATTCCAAAGGCGAGATCATTCTGAAGTTCACGGCTCCCGAAGCCCTAACGCGCTGGAAATTTCTAGGTCTGGCACATACAAAAGATTTAAAAGTTGGAACGATCCAAGAAGAAGTTGTCACTCAAAAAGAGCTGATGGTGATGCCGAATGCTCCGCGTTTCTTCCGAGAAGGAGATCAGATGACCTTTACTTCAAAAGTTTCAAATTTGTCTGAAACGGATTTGAATGGCTCAGCGCAACTGATGCTATTCGATGCAACCACGATGCAACCAATTGATGATGAATTCAAAAATTTGAATGCGACGATCAGCTTTACAGCCAAAAAAGGACAAAGCGCCAAACTTGCTTGGGCCATTGAAGTTCCCTTTGGAATTAGCGCTGTAATCTATCGTGTAGTTGCAAAAGCTGGAGCCTACTCCGATGGAGAAGAAATGGCACTTCCTGTGCTTTCGAACCGAATGTTGGTAACTGAATCGTTGCCACTACCGAGTAAAGGAATTGGAACGAAAGACTTCACGTTTACGAAATTGGTGAACATTGAATCATCGACTAGTTTGAAACATCATCGTTTAACATTGGAATACACCTCAAATCCTGCTTGGTACGCCGTTCAAGCAATGCCTTACATGATGGAATTTCCGCATGAGTGTGCGGAGCAAACATTTACGCGCTACTATGCGAATTCCTTGGCTTCTTCAATTGTGAATTCTAGTCCGAAAATCAAGGAGGTGTTCGAGCAATGGAAAGAAAGCAGTCCAGATGCCTTCCTATCGAACTTGGAGAAAAACCAAGAGTTGAAATCTGTAATGCTGCAAGAAACGCCATGGGTGCTGGATGCGAAAAATGAAAGTGAGCGCAAAAAACGTGTTGCTCTTCTTTTCGACCTGAATAAAATGGACAACCAGCTCAACAAGGCACTTCGCAAATTGGAGAACATGCAGGTTTCGAATGGAGCGTGGCCGTGGTTCCCAGGGATGAGGGAAAATCGACACCTCACTCAACACATCGTTACTGGTATGGGGCATCTCGACCATTTGGGTGTGAAAAGCGTGCGCGAAGATCGCAGGGCTTGGAACATGGTGAAAAAGGCCGTTGCTTATTTAGATCGACAAGTTGTCAAAGATTACGAATGGACAAAGAGTCATGATGCAGACTACAAAACCAATCAGCACATCAATCAAACAACGATTCAATATTTGTACGCAAGAAGCTATTTCAAAGATCTTCCAATGGACAAAAATCTTCAGGAGGCATTTGATTACTACCAAGATCAGGCGAACACTTATTGGCTGAAATTCAACATCTACAGCCAGGGAATGATTGCGCTTCAAGCGAAACGATACGAGATTGAAACTTTGCCAACGAAGATTACACGATCGTTGAAAGAGCGCTCAATTGTCAACGAAGAATTGGGAATGTACTGGAAGAGTAACTCAAGTGGATATTATTGGTACCAAGCACCGATTGAAACGCAGGCAATGATGATTGAAGCATTCGACGAAGTTGCGAACGATCAAGAAGCTGTGGAAGAATTGAAAGTCTGGTTGCTCAAGCAAAAGCAAACGACGGATTGGAAAACAACCAAAGCCACAGCAGAAGCTTGCTACGCGCTCTTACTTCGTGGAACAGATTTACTCGAAAATGACGAGCAAGTCGCGGTAAAAGTGAACGGAAAATTGATCGACCCTGAAGACAAAGAAGCGGGAACGGGCTACTTCAAAAAATCATGGGGACCAGAAGAGATTAAACCCGAAATGGGGAACGTGAGTGTGACGCGAACGACTGAAGGAGTGAGCTGGGGAGCTATGTATTGGCAGTATTTCGAGGATTTGGATAAGATCACCCACGCTGAAACGCCGTTGAAGTTAGAGCAAAAACTGTTCTTGGTTCAGAATACGGACAATGGCCCTGTCATCACTCCGATTGATGAAGGAACGAAACTCAAACCTGGAGATAAAGTGCGTGTTCGCATTGAACTTCGAACGGATCGAAACATGGAATACGTTCACATGAAAGATATGCGCGCAGCTGGTTTCGAACCAACCAATGTGATTTCTCGCTACAAATGGCAAGATGGATTGGGCTATTACGAAAGTACTGGTGATGCAGCGACAAACTTCTTTATGGATTACCTCCCTAAGGGGGTTTATGTGTTTGAGTACGATTTACGCGTGAGTCACGAAGGTGATTTCTCGAATGGAATTACTACGATTCAGTGCATGTACGCTCCTGAGTTTACGTCACATTCTGACGGAGTCAGAGTGAACGTGGGAGAATAAAAAACCCTGTCAACTGATGTTAACAGGGTTTCAAAGAACGGATTGAAGTCGTGTCTAGTAGATTTAATTCAATTTCAATACGTCATTTGATGATGTGCAGAGAACTGCTTTCCCGTGATAGAGGGCTATCGGGGCCTTTAGGAGTTTTGGGTGGTTCATGATCATCATATACCATCCGTAATTACTGAGTTCCTTTCCGCGCAATTCGCGCTGATAGAAAGGCTGAGACTTATCTACAATTGATTTGGGGTCCCCTCCCAATTTTTCAATCAAGATGTAGAAAAGTGTTACTGAAACTCGGACAGAGTGTATTTCCTGCCGATTGATTTTTGTGCATACAGCATGAGCCGTAGCAAGCGTTTTCCTGTCGAGTTCCCGCTGCTTGTTGTACAAGAGGGTAATCTCGTTTTGTTTGTAGTACATAACTCGAAGTTTATGACGTGAGATATAAAATACTGAAAAACAACGACATGCAAAAGGTTTTGCGATGAAATGTTGGGAGTTGAATTCATTCGTTAACCTTCGAGACTGGATAGAGAGGACGAAGTTTCTCCAGTATCTTTTCGTACATTAACGCTCCCACATTTAAAAAACAAAACTATGGCAACCACTAACAACCCAACAAGAGAAGCAACTCCAACGAATGAAATGGCACAATTAATAGCTGACTCTCGAGCAGCAGCTGCGGTCTTATCTGAAACCATTAAACAGGAAAATGAGGTCTTCTTGTCCTTCTGTCAAGGTATAATTTCGCAAACCTTGAATGCAGCGAAAGAATTAAACGCATTGTCAGTTGACACGGTCAAAGAATCCGCTTCAGAAAAAGTAGCTGAAGCTAAGAAAAAAGCCAGTGGTGCAGTTGCTGCATCATCTAAAGCGACGCAGAAAGCAGTTGCGGCTCGTGACACCAAAGAAAGCAAAGATCATTCTAACCTTGTGGCTGTTTCTGGCGGAAATATTGGTGTTGATTCGTTACCCGGAGGATTCCGAAGTGCAATGCTCGAGACGATGCACAATAGTGTTCATGCGCAACAACAGATGTTCGTTATCGCTGAGGCAACGACGACACAAACTATCGCACAAATTTTGTCAATTGATACTGCCGCTCTCGGGGCTACAATTGTGAAAATCTTGAAGGAATAAGGGCTTGTAAAAGGCAAGCTGAAGTTTCTGGATGTTTCAGCAAATACTACTTGAGTATAAAACGGCTACCTAATGAGTCATTAATATAAACCTTCGCCAACAAAAGGAATGCTCTTCGCCTACTGGGACTAAACGATCCGAATTGCCCTCACTGTTTATGGTTGAGCCAGACAACTGCCTATCCCGAGCTCATTTGATGCAGATAACTGGGCACGATAACCAGAATTATCATCATCTTCTCCCAAAAGCATTCCTGATGCAGTTTCTGCTAGGGCGCTTTCGTCTACCTCATCATTGATGAACTGCACACAAGCATCGTAAATAATGTTTTTCGGGTCGTCAAATTGTGGAGACTCTGTGCTAGCAGGCTGCCATGCAATAGAGTGGAAACTGAAATAGCTTTTGCCCTCACTTTCTAAACTCTCCATGGTTTTTTCGGGACTTTCTGATCCAATTGTCTTGATCTTTTTGATCTCGAAACGGTTCTTCGTGACAATATCGGGATCGGCGTAATTCGTGTCCTCCGTTCGTTGCAGTTTCCCTACGTGGAGGTTACCTCCAAGAATATTTACCAAAGAAGAAACGATCAGTGAACAATCGACGCAATTCACTTGATCTCCGAGACCATTTCCACCGTTAATTCGTTCGATTACTTTGGTCAAATAGAAATAATTCATGACCAAACTTTCCTCCTCCAAATGTGAAGAATCAATTTTTTTCTCAATGGCCAGACTGGTCTCCTTGTTGTAATGAGAGTCTGGATGGTACACGAACTTCCCACAATTAAAGAGTTCATCAGCGATTTTCTTCCCCGCTTCTTCAATTGTTCTGCTTCCTTTCGCCCAAAGACAAGCGATGTGCAATGCTTCCGTCCAAATCGGAGATTCTGAAGACCCATTGAGGATAATATCGTTGAAAGGTGTTTTCGTTCATGGTGCTTTTGGGCAGGATACCGTGACATAAACACGGTGCATGGACTGCTCAAATGGAATCCACTTTTTACTCCATGTGACTTCCGAATCCTTGGGGTCTGAAGTCAAGGTTTTGTATTGCCAAAGCCAAACGATATCGTACATCCCTACTCCAAGTTCTCTCAATTTTGATCCCGAAATATTCAGCGGCACTTCGCTGTGCTTCCCACGATAAACGGACTGTCCCGTCTTAGTGAAAAAGACTCGCGTAGGCTCAACATCTCCCAAAGCACTCTTTCCTGCAAACCGTTCGAATATTTCCTCGCTTAGTGTTTCTGGAATTGGAGGAGTGGTGTTAATCGCTCGAATCAGTACAGACCCACTTGGAGTGTCTTTGAAAAATTGGAAATACAACAAAAAAGTGGACATTAAGAAAAGATCATGCTGCTAATGGTTTCTGATTATTTTCTAATTCAAATTCACATATTGTTTTAAAGTTCAATGCTGAATGCCTACTATTGCGGTTATACCAAGTTTCTATCCACATGAAAATGGAAGTTTCTGCTTCGGAGTATTGGCCGTAATGATTTTTGTAAATCCATTTTGTTTTTATGCTCTTGAAAAAGCTTTCAGCTACAGCATTATCCCAACAGTTTCCTTTTCTACTCGTGCTCTGCTTCACTTTCTTTCCGTAGCTTTTAAGGATATTACAGAACTTGGTGCAAGCATACTGGGAACCCCTATCAGAGTGGAAAATCAACTTTCGGGTAATCGGTCTTGTCGCAACAGCGACATACCAAGCTGCAATAACTGTATTTTCAGCAGTCATATCCTCGCTTAAAGACCAGCCTACCACTTTTCTGTCAAATAGATCAATGATCACGGTAAGATATACCCATCCGTCTTCGGTCTCAATGTAAGTAATATCAGAGACCCAAACTTGTCCGGAACGTTTAACCTTGAAGTTCTGCTTTAGTCGATTCGGATGTATTGGGTAGCCATGATTGGAGTCTGTGGTATTCTTCCATTTTCGCTTTCTCCGTGCAGCAAGCCCATTAGCTCTCATCATTCGAGCAGTTTTAGGGCGAGACACCTTGTAGCCTCGCTTTTCAAGTTCCACCTCCATTCTTGGAGCACCATAACTTTCAAAGCTTCCTTCAAAAATCTCTTTGATGACTTCCATTACTTCTTGATTAAATAACCATCGCTTCGATGGTACAGACTTCAACCAGTTATAGTATCCACTCGAACTCACACCAAGTACTTTACACATCAACTCAACAGGATATTTTAATTTGTGGTGTTTCATGAACCTAAATTTTTCCCGTCGCTCTTGGAGAAGATGCTGATCGCTTTTTTTAAGATCTCAGCTTCTAATTTGGCTTCCCGTAACTCTTTCTTCAAGCGAGCGATTTCTTTTCCTTCATCTGTAAGCTTAGGACTTCCATGACCTGGAAAACTGTTATTCTTAAACTTTTTATGCTCTCGTTTCCAACGATGTAACATCTGAACACCAATACCTATTTCACGTGCTGGCTGAGCTACATTGCCCTTTTCTTCTGCAAGCTGGATAGCATTCCGTTTAAATGTTGCCGTGTAATTTTTCTTCTTTGTCATTCTGCTAATTTATTTCTTAGCTAGATGATCTTAACTCACTCTCCAGTCTAATGTAGTATTTCCAAATTTCAATACGACATTTGGGGAGACACTGTGAACATGGCGTCACGCGTAGAATCCAATGGCGTAGTAGGAAGAGTGAATCTTTCTGAAGAAACGTACTTGCTCGTGAAAGACCAACATGCATGCACATATCGCGGTGAAATTGACGTGAAAGGAAAGGGCAAGAAGAAAATGTACCTGCTCGATTAAAAGATCATTCGTTCGAATCGTCAATCAGATCCTTTTGTGATCTCAGGATTTCTTGATACTCTTTGAAATAGTCATCTTTGTTCGCTGCGTATAACTCAAGATCTTTCTCAAAATCATAACACATTCTGCGCTTTAACGAGCGAAATTCGTAGGTCATTAAGGTATATGTATTCGATTTGTCCGTGTACTTAAAAAATGCTTCCATGGCTGTGACGAATGTCACGAACGTACTTAATATCAAAACCATATGAACATCAGTAAACTCAGACCTGGATATGACGGTTGAAACTCTATCTGTCTGCGTGGCGTCCCAACCAGATATGAGTGTTATCAATGCTGAAGCAATGAGCAAGACAACGCGCGTCACGTTTTTCCAAGCTGTGTAGCGATGCTTTTTAGCAATTATGAAAAATATCTACTTCTCTAATTCTTGATATAAACCATCTTCTTCTGGACATTTCATAGGTCATGTGTTAGTAGATTAAATATACCGATTTATCCTAAAAAGGTTGCAAACCTGCAATTTGAGGCAGGATTGAGTTGAAAAAGATGCGGGACAATTTGTTAAACAATCGTTAACACGCAATTTCCGCTGAACGAATAACTCAACCCTTCTGTACAGCTCAATACAAACATTAAAATTTGAGCCTATGTATTATTCAATCACACTTTTAGCATTTCTCATGACGGCAGGGATCAACATGAATGAATCACAAGCAGTATCTTCGGTTGTAAATCATGAAACAATCAAAGAAAAAAAGCCAGTGCAAAAACGAAAAAAGAACATCGTGGAGATCAATGGACTTCGCGGGAAACATACGGTTCAAGTTGGACAACAATTGAGATACTCGACCAGTGTTCACGGATCGGTTGGTTACTCTGCTTCGGCCTATAGTTCTAATAGCGAAGCTTTGCCTCTCGTCGAAAGTTTCATCGAATATGATGATGAAGAACGTGCAGAAATGAGCGGTGGAGATTCAGCAACGAAGTACTTCATTTTTGATGCGAAGAAAGCAGGAACGTATGAAATTTACGCCGAACACTACTTTCGAGGCGATTTGGAAGATGATTTCACGATTGTAATTACTGTGGAAGAATGAAAGAACGGGCTTCTAGATCCTCAGCCCTCAGTGTTTTCTTTAGGATTTCACGAGGGCTGAGTCAATCCCGAAATAATCTACCTCATCAAAATCAATTTACCATTGCTTTGACTTCCGTTTTCATCCGTTAAACGATAGTAATAGATTCCATCTTGTTCAGATTGGAGATCGATTTCCATGAACGAACTGCGAGCTCTTGATCGAAAAACTTCCTTGCCGATTGCATTGTAAATCACAATTTCTGCATTACGGTATTCGTTCCAGTCAATTTTGAATTCACCAGGCGATGGATTTGGTGAAACTGTTTCGTTCCAGGTTCCTTCGATTTCGTCTACTGATCCTAAGAAAGTAACGCAACCATCTTCAGAAATGAAGCCTCTTGTTTCGTATTGAATTGGCAAGTTGGGTAGAATAACAGAATCAGAAAATGACTGAGAAAACACTGGCGTTCCAGTTGTAAGAGCAACTTCTTCGCTTATCCCCATGGGATTAGTGTAACTACATTCCGAAACATTCATTAAGGAATCGAAGCGAATTACCCCCATTTCTTCGTCCCCAGCTTTGATGACGTAAAGAGGTCCAAATCCAATCGCATACACTCCTTTATTTGGAATGGAAAGCAATTGATCCATCATCATGTACACTTCGTAGGATGACAACAAATTGAGGCTATCGTCCATCTCAACAAAACCTCCAAAAAAATTATCAAACGGAGGTGCTTCAGGACATGAAAGAATGTTTCCATTCGATCTTCTGGTTATACTTACCTCTGGTAAATCACCTGAAATTGGAAGGTAATGATCAATTCGTCTGATTTGATCACCATTGAGGGAAACTTTCATTACCCCAGATTGGCTCGAGTAATTCGCCCAACCAAGGTATACACCAGAACTATCTGTTTCTATGTCCATCAATTCAACGCCATTGTATCGTTTCGTCCAATTGATCTGCCCTGATTCGGAAAGGTTGACCAAATATCCATCTATTTGTGAGCCTCGAGCTCTACCAACTAAATAGATGGAACTATCCAATGCTTGCTGAATTCCTGTAAGCTGAAATTCATTTAACGCAGAATAAGATTTCGACCGTAAAACATTGCCGTTCGGTGTCATTTTCACCAGGCAGAATTGGTCAGGATCCGACGTGGAAAGCGTAAATGAAAGATGATGGAACCCTACTAAAATCATGGAGTCGTTTGTCTCGACGACATGTCCATTTCTCTCCTGCTCCGAACCAAAATCCCCGACACTCTGATTCGTTATCTCAAATGATCTCGTCCAAAGAGTATCACCATCACCGTCTAACTTCATGCAAAATGGATAGAAGTCTCCCGATATGGAGTCACGCAATTTCCCTACAGCCACGAAGTTTGAATCAGATGTAGTTATTACTTCATTTACCTCCATGTCGTTGTCAGCCCAGTTGGCTCCAAATTAATTTTGCCATAAAAGATTTCCATTTGAATCAATTCGAGCTAAAAATGTTCTTCGTTGAAAGGCAATTACCCCAGAGGTAATTAGACCTTCATCCCAAACCACATCAGCGTCCGTTACGGGAACATAATTATAGGATAAGGTTCCGTTCCAGGGTTCGTAAATTATCGAAAACGTGGTGTCTTGCGCATTGGCAAAAGCTCCTAAAGAAAGGAATATGACGAATAGAAGGTGTTTCATGGTACCTGGTTTGGTTTGTCCCTTTAAAACGCAGATTAAACGATGAACGTTGGAAATAAAGCGGGGTTCGAGAGCCTCACCCCTCCACGACTTCCTTACGGTTTATTGAGGGGTGAGGCTCTCGAACCCCGAATTCAATAATCTATGCCTTCACCAATCCAATCTTCGCGTCTTCCGCTTCGACCAAATCAGTTACCAAGGCTTCTCCGCCCAATGCCTCAAATCGAACATCATTCGCCAATACTTCGTTGCAAACGTAATCCTTGTTGGCAATAATGGCGTTTTGAACGAGTTCGTTCGTATCAACTTTCAAGAGGATGCGATCCGTTACTTCCAATCCAGAATCTTTACGCAAGTTTTGAACTCTGTTCACCAATTCACGCGCAATTCCTTCTGATTTCAATTCTTCCGAAAGTGTCACATCCAAGGCAACAGTCAAATTCCCATCAGAACTTACCGTCCATCCCGGGATATCTTGTGCTACGATATCAAAATCGTTCATGTCTAATTCAACCGCAACGCCATCCACTTCTCCACTCCAACCTTCGTTGGCTTCAACCGAAGAAATATCATCCGCAGTGAACTCTCTCACCAAGGCAGCGATCGATTTCATTTGCTTTCCGTATTTCGGTCCAATCGTTTTGAAGTTTGGCTTGATTGATTTCACCAACACATCGTTGTCCTGTCCGAGCAATTCCAATTCTTTCACGTTTACCTCTGCCAGGATCAATTCTTTCACGTGCAATAAATTCGCCGCGAAGGTATCGTCCAAGGCTGGAACCATGATTTTCTGAAGTGGCTGACGAACACGCAAGTTTTCTTTCTTACGCAATCCGAGCACCATTGAGGACGTTCGCTGAGCAATTTGCATTTGTGCCTCCAACTCTTTGTTCACGCAATCAGTATCTACTTGAGGATAATCCGTCAAGTGAACAGATTCCTTTGTTCCATTCAAATCTTGGTACAATTGATCCAAGAAGAACGGCGCGATTGGAGAACCAATGATTGCAATCGTATTCAAACAAGTATGCAATGTTTGATATGCAGCGATTTTGTCTTCAGTCATATCGCCTACCCAGAAACGTTTTCTACACAAACGTACGTACCAGTTCGACAAGTGATCTCCTACAAATTCTTGAATTAAACGACCCGCTTTTGTTGGTTCGAATGCTGCAAATGCTTCATCCACATCGGCAACCAATGAATTCAATTTCGACAATACCCAACCATCGATTTCTGTTTTGTAATCGCATTTATGTTGCGTGACATCGAAGCCATCAATGTTCGCATACAGCGCGAAGAATGAGTAGGTGTTGTATAATGTTCCGAAGAATTTACGTTGTACTTCAGCGATTCCATCTACGTCAAACTTGAGGTTGTCCCAAGGTTGAGCATTCGTGATCATGTACCAACGCGTTGCATCCGCTCCGTATTTATTCAAGGTCTCAAATGGATCAACTCCATTTCCTAAACGCTTCGACATTTTCAATCCGTTCTTATCCAAAACTAATCCGTTCGAAACGACGTTTTTGTAAGCCACAGAATCGAATACCATTGTCGCAATGGCGTGCAAAGTATAGAACCACCCACGTGTTTGATCCACTCCCTCAGCAATGAAATCAGCAGGATAACCTTCACGGTTGTCAACCAATTCTTTGTTCTCAAATGGATAGTGCCACTGCGCGTAAGGCATTGAACCTGAATCGAACCAAACATCGATCAAATCTGCTTCGCGTTTCATCGGTTTACCGTTTGGAGAAACCAAGATCACATTATCCATATAGTTTTTATGCAAATCGATCTTCGCATAGTTCTCTTTTGACATATCGCCAACCACGAACTCAGCCAATGGGTTTTTGTCCATCACACCAGCGGAAACCGCCTTCTCACATTCTGCTTTCAATTGCTCGGAAGAAGAGATACAAATTTGCTCGTCACCTTCTTCTGTTCTCCAGATCGGAATTGGAATTCCCCAATAGCGCGAACGCGACAAGTTCCAATCGTTGGCATTTTCCAACCATTTTCCAAAACGTCCTGTTCCTGTTGATTCTGGTTTCCAGTTGATGGTATCGTTCAATTCCATCATTCGCTCGCGTTTCTCAGTCACCTTGATGAACCAAGAATCGAGTGGATAGTATAAAACTGGCTTGTCAGTTCTCCAGCAATGTGGGTAACTGTGAACATATTTCTCTACACGGAATGCTTTGTTTTCGATCTTCAGTTTGATCGCCAATTGAACATCCGCAGATTTATCTGGAGCTTCACCATCAGTGTAGTATTCGTTCTTAACATACATTCCCGCAAACTCGCCCATTTCCTTTCGGAATCGACCTTGTAAATCAACCAATGGAACGGCGTTTCCTTTATCGTCTTCGACTAACAATCCTGGCACTCCAGCATCCTTTGCCACCTTGGCATCATCCGCACCAAATGTTGGCGCCGTGTGAACGATTCCTGTACCGTCCTCTGTCGTTACAAAATCACCTATGATGACTTGGAAAGCTTTGCCTGCATCCTCCATTGGAAGTGCATATGGCAACAATTGCTCGTATTTCAATCCAGCTAAATCAGCACCAAGGCACTCACCAACAAGCGCGTAAGGAATCTTCTTGTCTCCTTCTTTGTAGTTCGCAAAATCCTCATCAGATTCAGCTAAAACATACGGCTTCTTGAATTGGTACCCCACCAAGTTTTTCGCCAATACTACGTTGATTGGTTCGAAAGTATATTGGTTGAATGTCTTCACCAAAACATACTCGATTTTCGGTCCAACTGTCAATGCAGTGTTTGATGGAAGCGTCCATGGAGTTGTCGTCCAAGCTAAAAAGTGCACTTCGGCACCGCTCAGCGACCCTTTTTCGCCATCACCAAATGGAGTAGATTGACCATCGACCATTTTGAATTGCGCAACAACCGTTGTATCCGTTACATCGCGGTAGCATCCTGGTTGATTGATCTCATGCGACGACAATCCTGTTCCCGCTTTTGGCGAGTACGGTTGGATTGTGTATCCTTTGTACATCAAATCTTTGTTGTACAATTGTCCGAGCAGCCACCAAACCGATTCCATGTATTTTGAATCGTAGGTGATGTACGGATTATCCGTATCGACCCAATAACCCATTTTCTGAGTAAGGTCGTTCCAGATGTCTGTGTAGCGCATTACCGCTTTTTTACAGGCATCATTGTATTCTTCAACGGAAATTTTCTTCCCGATATCTTCTTTTGTAATTCCGAGTTCTTTCTCAACACCGAGCTCAACAGGAAGTCCGTGTGTATCCCATCCCGCTTTACGTTTTACTTGAAAACCTTTGAGCGTTTTGTAGCGACAAAAAATGTCCTTAATCGAACGTCCCATGGCATGGTGAATTCCTGGAAGACCATTTGCTGATGGCGGCCCTTCGAAGAAAATAAACGGCTTCTGACCTTCACGTTTCTCAACGGATTGCTCAAAAACGCGCTCGCTTTCCCATTGTTCCAAAACGCGGCTTACAACATTTGGCAAGTTTAATCCGCTGTACGTAGGATATTTTTGACTCATTTTCTCAGTATTTTGAAGGGACAAAGTTAGTGAATTGTGGTCGATTGACCTATACGGAAGAATCGAAGTTTCAAGCGGCGCAAATCCAAGGTAAATATTGGAGTTTTTCTGAAGAGAATCACGAGCAGCATTTCACAACGTTTACACAAAATCGAGCCTCGTTTTTTCGTTTCACCCTTCACTGATTTATGCGTATTTTGAGCGACCCGATCGAATGATGCGTTTATATTCGCTTGTTGGTCAGGCACATTTGAAAGGAATCTAAGGTGAACTCGATCCTATTTAATGTAAATCAACTCCCATGAAGAGATCAAGCGTAATTCTAATTGGCGCATTTGCACTAAGTGCGGCGTTAATATCCTGCAAAAAAGAAGGGTGTACAGACCCCGCAGCAGTAAATTATAGCTCCGAAACAGATACCGATGACGAATCGTGTTTTTATGCAACAAAAGACTTGACACTCGACATTACTGGACTGCCCGATCTCGGCCCCAATTATAAATACGAAACATGGCTTGCCTACAACAACATGGCGATTAGTCTTGGAACATTTGATGTTGATGCCTCAGGAAACATGTCAACTACATCCTTTACAGGAAATACGATGGATATCGAATCTGCGCAAATAGTCGTTATTTCTATTGAGCCTTTCCCAGATGCTGACCCGACGCCTAGTGACGTGAAAATTCTTGGTGGTGGCTTTAGTGGAAACACGGTGAATTTGACGATCGCTTACAATGCAGCAGTTGGCAGTGACCTTTCATTGGCGGAGGGAGAATACGTTATCGATGCTCCAACTACGAACTCAATTACAGATAATCTTAGTGGTATTTGGTTCTTTAATCCGGGTGCAACAGCTCCTCAACTAGAGCTGCCAGCTCTCACCACTGGATGGAGGTATGAAGGATGGGCGGTAATTGGAGGGGTTCCAATGTCGACAGGGAAGTTTACAAATGCGGAAATCCCTGACAACTCATCAATGTATAGTGCAACCGAAGCAGCGGCTCCAAGTTTTCCTGGCGAAGACTTTGTTCAGAATGCTCCAGCTGGATTTACTTTCCCAACTGATTTGTCAGGACAAGATGTGTTTATTTCAGTAGAACCTGTGACGGACAATTCTCCATATCCCTTCGTACTGAGGGCACTTGTTGGAACCGTTCCTACCACGGCCACCTCAATGACGCCCTACACATTGACGAACGCAGCACTTGCCACTTGCCCTGTGGGAACAGGGACTCGATAACATTCTTTCAAACGAAAAGAGGCCATCCCTTTCGAGACAGCCTCCATGTTATTGCTTATTCCTAATATCGCTGGAGGACGACTTTTCCAGAGATCCATTTATCTTCATGCAGGTACCTTATCAAGTAGATTCCGGTTACGTATTGACTTAAGTCTATTCGATAAACTTGATCCTTTTCCAATTTCTTAACTGATTGGAGAAGCTTTCCTGTTAAATCCGTAATGAACAACTCTTCAATATCCGTGTCTGCCTTCACATTGATAACTCCATTCGTTGGGTTCGGATAGTAAGACCATTTTACTTCAGGTCGAACATTGACATCAGGATTGTTGATATCGGTTGAATCTCTTAGATTCGTTTCAGCAGTTGTTGTATCGAGTGAGTCGATGTTTGGAACTGAACTCACCAAAGAATCTGGGTAGTCAAGATCTAAATCTGGAATGTTCTGCTCACAATCTGGCATGTACGTGTAGCTTTTCACAATTCTTACAAGGATATCATTGAACGTTTCCACTTCGTATTCGTCCGTACTTGGCTCGATGTGCGAGTTCCCAATTCCACTGTGATCGGTTAAGAATGTGTACGTCCCATTCGTCGCGATGGCCATTGAACGCATCAAATATTCTGTTGATTTATTGATTCCACTTGCTCCAACAGGAACAATTCGAATTCCTTTTTCAGCCGCTTTTCGCATCAACTTGTTCAATTTCGTTCTATTCGCTTCAGTATTGTGCGGCGGCGCATCCAAAATCAAGAAAATGATTCGCGTTCTCGCCTCTTCGTTCCAACTCAAGTTGTTGATCGCAGAATCCAAAGCTACTTCAACAGCCTCCTCGTAATCACCACCACCACCAGCGCGTTGTTCGTTAATAAACTGAACTGATTTCGACAGTACGCGATCAAAATCCATATTTTTTGTCAAGTATTCTTCTCTTCCTTCGTCTCGGTAGAATACATTCGCGAAATGAAAGTTCAAGGTTGAGCTAATTTGTTTTGATTTGAAGATGATATCGTTCATTTCCTCTTTCAAGTAGTTCAACTCATCTCCCATTGATCCTGTTGCATCAACCACAAAAGCGATATCGACATTGTTCATTTCAGAACACTCCACTTCCATCATTAAGTGATTCACACCTTCATCAAAAGGCGTAACGTTTTTCACTGTTTCTGTTTGACCTTGGTATTTCACAACCATCGAAAGTCCTGATCGCTCAACTTTTTGACCTGTCGTTGTGTACCACAATTCCGCTTTTCCTGTATTATCAGTTCGTGCCGTGTAAATCAGTTTTGAACGATTTGCCATCAACTTCACAACGGCATCTGCCAATGGTAATCCTGACTGACTGCGCAATTCTAATGTATATCTTCCTTTCGGCGCTATCTTCCAACCATCTGCAAATGATTTCAACTCAGAAGCCGAGATATCTTGCCACATTTTCCATTTCGAATAATCATTGATTTCGCCAGCGGTTAAGGCGCCGCTTCGGGAGTCCATTTCGCTTCCCAAGCTGCCTCCGCCATCGTAATCTGATGCGGTGGAACTACTCGAATATCCTTCGGAGTAATAAACAGGTGCTTTTGATTTTTTTCCGCGGAATCTTCGTGGACTTCTTGACACGGATACATCACTCATGGATTTCACTGAAATCGACTCGAGTTCTCTCGATTCTAATACAACCATAACCTCTTCCAGTTTTGGTGCAACAGGTTTCGTTGGATCAACGGCCATTTCAAAATCAGCCACTTCATCTGATTCTACGCGAATATCTTTAGTAATTGGCAAATGATCAGCATAGTTGATGACGCATTGATAGTTTCCGGTATCCAGTGCGACATTGAAATTTCCGTTTTTATCTGTTAGGACAGATGCAACAAGTTTCTCGTTTTGATAAATATCAACGTTTCCATATCCTAGGGCATTTTCCGTTGACTCAGATTTCAGGTTTCCACTTATGGATTGTGCTGAAAGTGAGAAGGTTCCCATTAATAGGCAAAAAGTAATGATTAAACGCATAATCGATGATTTTAGGTTTCTGAAGTGCTGTACAAACAGGATGCAAAAGGGTTCAATGTTCCATAAAACCATTGCCACAAAACACCGTTAACAGCACGAAAGGTCATCAACAAAAACCGCTAAAATAAAGGGCTGAAAGAGTTCTTAACATACGTTAAAATCGTACATTTGTAAAATAAGCAGGTGAAAAACTTGTTCTTGCAAGGACGATCAGTTACATTTGTTTTGTTTAACGTTTATGAAAAAGTATCAAACAGGACCGTTTCTTTCTCAAATAGATCTTCCACAAGATTTACGTGAGAAATTTGAATTAGAGGACCTCCCGCAGGTATCTGACGATGTACGTCAGTACATTATCGATGTCATCTCTGAGATCGGAAACAGTCACTTTGGTGCAAGCTTAGGCGTTGTTGAATTGACAGTCGCCTTGCATTATGTGTTTAACACACCCCACGATCAGCTCGTTTGGGATGTAGGTCATCAAGCATACGGACACAAAATCTTAACTGGAAGAAAAGAGAGTTTCCCAACCAACCGAGTGAAGGGTGGAATTTCTGGATTTCCAAAGCGATCAGAAAGCGAATACGATACATTTGGTGTAGGACACTCGTCGACATCTATTTCGGCGGCGCTTGGAATGGCCGTTGCCAACAATTACAAAGGAGAAAAAGATCGTCAGCACATTGCCGTAATTGGTGATGGAGCGATGACCGCAGGTTTGGCCTTCGAAGGTTTGAATCATGCTGGATACGAAAAAGATGCGAACTTATTGGTGGTATTGAACGACAACTGTATGTCGATCGACCCGAATGTTGGTGCGCTCAAAGAATATTTAACGGACATCACAACTTCTCAGACTTACAACAAAGTAAAGGATGATGTATGGAATATGCTTGGGAAGATTTCCAAGTTTGGTCCTGATGCACGAACAATTGCCTCCAAAATTTCTCATGCGCTGAAAGGTTCAATTTTGAATCAAAGCAACATGTTTGAGTCCTTGAACTTCCGTTATTTCGGCCCAGTTGATGGACACGATGCAATTGGTTTGGCAAAAGTCATGGAGGATTTGAAAAATATTCCTGGTCCGAAAATTTTGCATTGCATTACGCGAAAAGGAGCTGGATACAAATATTCAGAAGAAGGAAATCCAACCAAATGGCACGCTCCAGGTGTGTTCAATAAAGATACCGGTGAGATTGTACAAGTGGTTCCAAAATCACCACAACCTCCAAAATATCAGCAAGTGTTCGGTCATACGATTGTTGAGCTCGCTGAAAAGAATGACAAAATAATGGGTGTTACGCCTGCAATGCCAACAGGGTGTTCGATGAATATCATGATGGAGGCAATGCCAGAGCGTACATTCGATGTGGGGATCGCTGAGCAACACGCGGTAACATTCTCCGCGGGATTGGCTACGCAAGGAATGGTTCCTTTCTGTAATATCTATTCGTCGTTCATGCAACGTGCGTTTGATCAAGTATTGCACGATGTAGCGCTCCAAAATTTGAACGTTGTGTTCTGCTTAGATAGAGCTGGATTTGTTGGTGCCGATGGTGCGACACATCATGGTGCTTATGACCTTGCTTACATGCGATGTATTCCAAACATGACGGTGAGTGCTCCAATGGATGAAGCTGAATTGCGAAACTTAATGTTTACAGCTCAGCACGAAGACATGGGGCCTTTCTCCATTCGCTACCCTAGAGGTAAAGGTGTGATGAAGGAATGGAAAACGCCACTTCAGAAAATCAAAGTTGGAACAGGGCGCAAAGTGACTTCAGGAAAAGACTTGGCAATTTTAACGATCGGTCACCCTGGGAATTTTGCGCAAGAAGCAATTGAAGAAATCAAATCATCAGGAGCGTCAGTCGCTCACTACGATATGCGTTTTGTGAAACCTTTGGACGAAACGATGCTCCATGAAGTATTCGCAAAATTCGATAAAGTGATTACGGTTGAAGACGGTTGTTTGATGGGTGGATTTGGCGCATCAATTGTGGAGTTCATGGTTGATCAAAAATACTCGGCAGATGTTGTTCGATTGGGAATTCCAGATGAATATGTTCACCATGGAACGCAACAAGAGTTGTGGGCTGAATGTGGCTTCGACAAAGACGGAATCGTGAAAACGATCAAGCAGGAGTTGAACTTGGCTATTTCCGACTTGGACAAAGCCGTGAATGAGTAATTTCAATTATTAATTCAATATTATAGATCGCTGTGAAGTACTTTTTCCCAATACTGCTAGTTGTTTTTGCATTGTCATCTTGCTCTAAAAAGAAGGCGGAAGAACAGGCGGCTCGGGATGAAGAAATTATTCAAGAATACATTGCAGATAATAATCTAAATGCGATCGCAACAGGTTCAGGTCTTTATTACGTTATTGACAATCCAGGATTAGGATCACCGTGTACAAGTTCATCAACAGTGAAAGTCGCATACACAGGCTATTTCACTTACGGTGGCGTATTCGATGAAAGTTCACCTCAAGGTGCTGTATTTTCACTTCAAGGTGTGATTCAAGGTTGGACAGAAGGAATTCCTTATTTCAAAGAGGGAGGCAGTGGAAAATTGCTCATCCCATCAGCTTTCGCTTATGGACCAAACGGCAGTGGTACGATTCCTGAGAATGCTGTTCTCATTTTCGATATTGAATTACTGGAAGTTCTTTAGGTCGATTATTTGAGTCGTTTTCACATCGAAAAATTTCCTTTTTCGCTTTTAACGTTCTATTTCTAGGAATTTTATCAACTTTTCGCCGAAATTAGAACCGATTTTTCCCATTTATACGATTTTCCGCTTAAATCAACCTGAACAACGCTTTATCAGGATAAAACTACACTTCACTTTCCAAGCTTCATTCTAGACAGGTATAGTCAATGTTAAAATTGGGCATAACGGAAATCCCCGAACAACAATTATCGCCAAATTGAGTTCTCTACGTTATCTAACCAGGGTTTTATGAAAGCTTTAATATCTATTCTAATCAGTCTGTTCGCAGTTCAATTCGCAATTTCTCAAATTTCAAACGAACATCCATCCTTTATCAAAAATGAAGGTCAGATGATTGATCAAAACGGAAACTCAAATTCCGATGTTCTCTTTTTAATGCCGAATTCCCAAGGCATGAATACACAACTTCGCAAAACCGGATTTAGTTATGACATCTATTCGAGCAATCGATCTGGGAAAATGGAATTCAATAGAATTGACATTGATTTCGTTGGAAGCAACTCGGATTTTGAGGTGATCCAATCAGACAAACAGACGTCGAAATTTAACTATTATCTAGCTGGAAAATCAGCCACAGCTATTTCCAATGTCGAGCACTTCAATACGGTAAAGTATAAAAATGTTTATCCGAATATCGACATCGTGTTTACCGTTCAAGAAGCGTTTAATGCTGTCAAGTATGATATCGTATTGCACCCTGGAGCCGACATCAACGATGTTCAATTCAAGTACTCAGGATTCGATAATATTTCACTCGAAACGACAAATACACTTGAGTTAAGCACCCATCTCAGAGTTTTACACGAGTCGATTCCACTGAGCTATTATCAAGAAAACGACAATGAGGTAGATGTGAATTTTAAAGCATTGAGACAAACATCATCTTCCATTTTGGTCGGGTTTGCTTTGGAAACTCCATTAATTCAGACACAAACGTTGGTCATTGATCCAATTCCTTCGTTCTCATGGGGACGCTACATTGGAGATTCATTGTCAACTCAAACAAGAGGTGTCATCACTGACCGCTTTGGATTCGTTTATATCTGTGGATCAACGCAATCGTTAACAAACATTGCCACTGTTGGGGCATATCAATCGGTCGTTTCAGATTCGATTAATGATGCCTATTTGATGAAGTACAACAATTACGGAAACGTGATTTGGAGCACCTATTTTGGCGGAGACGCAAACGATATTGGAAATGATGTTTACGTAGATACTTCATTCAACGTCTTTCTTGCCGGAACCACCCATTCAACCGCAGGATTGGTTGACGGAGTTGGAAGTAGTCAAGCGACATTAGGCGGAAATTCAGATGCCTTTATTGCCAAATTCAATGAAACTGGAATGCTCCTTTGGTCGAGTTATTTCGGTGGAGACAGCTTGGATATTGGAACCAAATTATCAACAGATTTCGACGAAAACGTCTACTTAGCAGGTTCTACACGGTCTTTTGATTCGATTGCTTCGGTTAGCTCTTCTCAACCTTTACTTGCTGGTGAATCGGATGGGTTCGTAGTCAAGTATGACTCATCTGGAGTGGTGCAATGGTCAACCTATATTGGAGGTGCTGAGAATGATTTCGCAACAGGAATTTCCTTCGGTGATACTTCAGTATTCGTTTCCGGACAAACCTATTCAGCAGATTTCCCAGTCACGGATTCGATGTATCAAGATTCACTCAAAGGCCTGTCAGATGGATTCCTTGCGAAGCTCACCAAAGATGGAGATTTGGTTTGGGCCACTTATTACGGAGGAGAGAATGACGACAACATTCGAAACGTCAAAACCTTCAACAACAACGTGTATTTCATAGGTTCGACAGATTCAGATTCTTCGATTTCAACCACTGGAGCATTCCAAGCATTTAAAAGCGATTCAACAGATGCGTTCATCGGAGAAATGGACAACGCAGGGCAAGTTCAATGGAGCTCTTATTTTGGCGGCGACAGTTTGGAGTTGGGAATTGATCTATTCTTTGAGCTTGATTCGAACATCATCATTTTCGGATCAACGAATTCCACGAACATTCCCTTTGTTGACACGAACAGCTATCAACCTTCCTTGTCAGGAGAAACGGACACATACATTGCGAAAATTTCTCAGTATGGAAACATGATGTGGTCAACGTACTACGGAGGGGAGCTTTCTGAAACCGCCGAAGCCGTCGCTGTCTTTGGTAACACAGCCATCTACGTCGTGGGAAGCACTTATTCAGACAGTATCATCATTCCACAAAACAACATTTGGGGAACCAATGTTTACAACAGTGATCAAGAAGGATACTTCACAAAATTCCGTCAGGCGACATCCACTATTGGTCAGTGTATGGGAAGTGGAGGTGGTCCAAACATTTGGCATTGTCCGGGCGAAGAAATCATTTTAACGATACTTGGTGGTGAACTCGGAACAGATGCCGATTGGATTTGGTATGAGGGTCAGTGTGGAAACTCAGCAGTGATTGGAACAGGTGATACCCTTATCGTTTATCCGACGGTAACAACAACTTACTACGTTCGCGCGGAAAGTATCACAAATGCCTCATTGTGCATGTCTGTAACAATAAACGTTCATCCGACATCGATGTTTGAAATAGTCAGCGATTCAACTGCCTGTCCGGGAAGTGATTTTGCTCTCTCCTCAAACGGAACTGGAACATTTAATTGGAACGGACCGAATTCATTTGCCTCGAATGCTTCCGACACAACGCTGGTTGGTGTTACCGATTCATTGGCTGGTTGGTACTATATGACCGCCACAGATTCAATTGGATGTGTATACGAAGATTCCGTTGATTTGGAAGTTTTCTTGCCCCCTGGAGTTACGGACAGCGTGGTTCATGTAAGTTGTTTTGGATACAACGATGGCGCAATCTTCCTTACTCCAGATACAGTCGGTTACGCCTATGATTGGGTTTTCGTTGGGCCACCAAGCGACACGATAATCGGTCAAGATTCACTGACGAATATTTATGCTGGAACCTATGCTCTTACTGTTACGGATAGCAACAATTGTACACTTCAAGATTCAATCATCGTTGATCAACCGCCAAGTGCTTTATTGGATACGTTGATTTTTCCAACTGCCTGTAATGATTCCACTGGAGCCATCTTTTTAACGATCAACCAAACGATTCCATACACGGCAACATGGTCCCCAACACCGCACTTTGGAGATTCAGCAACAGCACTCAACTCGGATTTTTACTCGGTTACCATTGAACGCGAAAATCTATGCGTCGAGCACCATAGCTTCTTCGTTCCAATGATGAATAGTCTATCGGTAAGCATCGATTCTGTCGTCCCTATTCTTTGTGCGGGTACGGCCACGGGCAGTGCCACAGCTCTTGCTTCAAGCGGTATTGAGCCCTACACTTATGAATGGCCAGTTATCAATCAACAGGGAAATCTGGCAACAGACTTGGATACAGGAACCTACATTGTAGTTGTTTATGATGATGCTGGGTGCACGACTTCAGACACCATTACTCTTACCTCTGTTAGCTCGCTCGAACTGAATGAAAGTGTTCAACCTTCTTTGTGCAGTGAAAACACCGGTTCGATTAACTTAAACGTAAACGACCCTGGCTCAATTCAAACCATCCTTTTTTCCAATGGAGAAAGTCAAAACTTGTACATCAATAATTTGCCTGCGGGAACCTACTCCGTGAGCATTACCGATACGGTTGGATGTCAATACGATTTCGATTACATCGTTGACGTCATAAACGATTTACAAGTTGAAACCAACCCCGGAGATACCATTCTTGAGATGGGAAGTACAACACAGCTCGAAGTAGTAACCAATTCGGATGGATCTTTCTACTACGAATGGACGCCAACCGATTTCTTGAGTTGTGGATCGTGTTCAAATCCTACTATCACTCCAATGGGTGCGGGAAGTTACCAAGTCATTGTAACCGATAGCATGGGTTGTACAGATACAACTTGGTTAAACATTGATATCAGCATTCCCTGTCTCGATGTGTTCATTCCGAACATGTTTTCACCGAACGGAGATCAATTGAATGACAAATGGAATATTATTGGATCTTGTTTGAGCTCAACCCATGCGCGAGTCTACAATCAATGGGGGGCGCTTATTTTTGAATCGTTCGACCAATCAATTGGATGGGACGGAACCTATCGTGGAGTTCGCGTTCCGAACGATCAATATACCTACATAGTAGATGTCGTCTACGGTGGAGGAACTGGAGAAAAATTCGCTGGATTTTTAACCGTAGTAGACTAAAAATAGCTTTATGAAAAATTCTATCTATACCATCATTATTACTTGTTTGCTGCCAATAATTGGGAGCGCTCAAGACTACCATAGTTCGAATATTCAGAACTTCTCTCAGTTGTACAATCCAGCTTTGGTCGCTTTGAAAAATGACATGACGGCTAATGTTTCGTATCGCACGCAATGGCGTTCTGTTGGATCACCGTTCAATGCGATTGGAGCTAGTTTCGCTTCTACTGTTGAGCCTACACACCGAAAAAATGAAGGGCATTTAGCACTTGGTTTTAATGCTTACAGAGAACAACTGAGCAGACAAGGATCCGTGACGTCACTTTCCATTAATGCCGCGCAACATATCCGAATATCAAAATATTCTTCGTTGAGTCTTGGGCTTGGCTTTGGAACATATGGAAGGTCATTCAATGAAGAAAATGGTACATGGGAAAGTCAGCACAACGGATTATTCTACGACGAAAATCTAGCGAGCGGCGAAGTCTTTGAGTCCAATCAAAAAACAACGTTTGATGTTGGAACAGGAATGGTCTACGCTATTCAAAGTAGAGATCACGATGTAAAGCTATTTCAAGTTGGAATTTCGGCTTTTCACTTGAATCAACCGATAGTTTCTTACACATCTGCCGGCTTAACAAGACTTCCGATTAGAACAGTATTGTTCAGCTCATTTGCGGTTCCTTTTGAAATTGATAAAAACGAATCTTTTGTCGAAGGGACGATCTTGTATCAAAATCAAGGGAAATTCAATTCTTTCATGATTGGAGGAATGGTCAAAACCAAATTAATGGAAAAGGCTGCAACGACCAATAGCGCGAGCAAAACAAACTCATTGTACGTAGGAGCTGGAATGTATCTCCGAGGAAAAGATGCGTTCATTTTCAATCTGCAAGTTCAGAGATCAAATTGGACGGCAGCATTAGCGTATGACGCAACCATCTCTTCGTTGAAGAACAGTTCAAGAGGAGCAGTCGAATTTCAATTGAGCTGCATGCTTAAAAAGTACAGTAATCGCCGTTTGTATGAATTGTTGAATTAAACCGACTACTTCTGGTGCATTACACGCAGGAATTTCGTGACTTTTTCGTCTGTTACGATATAGCAATCGGTCGTTTTATTAGCGGACGACTTGACAAAAGAAAAAGGATGACTAGAATCCACTCCTGTGAAAACATCGATGTGGCTTCCCTTTATTGCTCCGCCAGTATCTCCAGCAAAAAAATAACCGTCATGGAGATATGTTTTTCCATCAGGTGATTCAATCGCTACCCCAACTGCTGCAGGAATAAAAAGTACTGTACCATAAGGAATCATTTTAGGATCAACGGCAACTGTTCGAAATGGAACAAGCTTAAAGTTTTTGACTCCTTCCCCAAATCCTGAAGATACTTTCCAGCGAACTGAACCCCATGATTCAACGTTTAGTTTGCTCTTTTGAAATTTCGCGCATTCTCGACAGTTGACAAGAGCTTTTTCGGATCTCGCCGCATAATTCAAGACGACTACATCGGTAGAATCAGACTCAATAAAAACGGTTCCTTCCAAACAGGAAGTGCAGAAATTACAGAGATCGCTGAAATAACCAAGCGTATCTCCAGAAACAGTGAGATAAGGAATCTCTCCTTCGTTTTGGGTGATATGAACATAATATTCTGTCGCCCAAAGTGTAAGATGCTCCAATGAATCGAGGTCTTCTATTGTAGAAGTGTTGAAGCTA
The DNA here is from genome assembly GCA_029252405.1 of Crocinitomicaceae bacterium. GTDB lineage: Bacteria > Bacteroidota > Bacteroidia > Flavobacteriales_D > Crocinitomicaceae > UBA4466. Next base: position 74,317 of record JAQXBM010000098.1, on the reverse strand, counting down.
TCTTCCTCTAATTGAGCACTCGAACTCAACGGAAAAATGATAAGCAGCAAAAAACTTAAACAATACTCTTTCATTGTTTTAAGGTAGGAATTTTCGCGTGAAAGAGCCTAAAAATCACAATGAAGAAAATTATTGACAGAACGATTTGCGTTGGAAAGGCAGCCAGGCCTGCAGAGGCTAGTATTTCATTGTCCGCGTAAGTGCTGTACGAAGCGTACCTATCCTCAAAAAGAGGAGCCGTCATCAACAAGAAAGAACTAATTGCAAAGTACACCGTGAGAATTGTACTATTGATCCATCTATTAACTCTCAGAAAGAATAAAATCAAGAATAAACCGAGCATTGGTAGAAATAGGTAGAACAGTGAAATCCATTTAGTTTGATCGAAAATGCTACAATTCAAACAGCTCACAGAGTCATTCAATGACGCGAATAATACTATTTGGGGCTGAGCATAGGAAAAGAAAAGAAGAGTTAGGATTACAGCTATTAATTTTGAACTTTTCATCTATCGGATGATGTTCAATTAACTCAACTTATCCGTCAAAATACGCATCTCAATAACAGGAGAAATTTTCTCGTAAATGATGTTGTTCACCGCCTCTACGATCGGCATTTCAACCTCGAACTTCTTCTTGATTTCCATGACGCTCTTCGTAGCGTAATAACCTTCCGCAATCATGTCCATTTCCATTTGGGCTGTCTTCACAGAATACCCTTTTCCGACCATGTACCCGAAGTTTCTATTTCGGGAGAATTTGGAATAAGCAGTCACCAATAAATCACCCAAATAAGCTGAAGATTTTACATCACGGTGAATTGGACTCACCTCATCGATGAAATTTTCGATTTCTTGAATCGCATTTGAAATTAATACGGATTGAAAGTTATCTCCATATCCAAGTCCTGCGCAAATACCCGAAGCAATCGCGTAAACGTTTTTCAAAACAGCCGATAATTCCGTTCCGAACAAATCGTCAGAAATAGTTGTTTTAATGTATCGACAGGCCAATATTTCTGCCATTTCCTCAGAAATATCTTCATCCTGACAGGCAATCGTTAGGTAAGATAATCGCTCGAGTGCGACTTCCTCCGCGTGACAGGGACCACAGATGATTCCAATATTGTCGTAAGGAGTTCCGAAAGTTTTATGAATGAATCGGGCTGGAATTGCATTGTATTCAGGAATGATTCCCTTTACCGCTGAAAAAACAACTTTGTCTTTCATCAAATCAATCGGGAAGTCCTCGAATAACTTCGTTAGGAATGCTGATGGAGTTGCGATGATAACGGCATCTGCTGATTCGATCATCTTCACCAAATCTGTACTAACATTGACTTTGTTCAGATCAATCTCAACGGATTGCAAATAATTAGGGTTGCGGTGGTACTTTTCGATATGATCAACTGCGTCCTCGTTACGCATGTACCAATTGACATGGTCAACGTTGTTACACAGCATTTTAACGAGCGCTGTCGCCCAACTTCCACCACCAATTACCGCAATTCGCTTTCCAGTATCCATGAAATACAAATGTAGCTATTATTCAAATAGACCATCCACTTTCATTTGTCTATTCTTGGAAATTTTGTCAATTTTACGGCATGTTCAGAATACTGAAAAGTCCCAGTACGATACAACTTTCAAAACAGTCAAGATGGTTTATTTCCATTGGGATTTCAGTTTTTGTGTTCGGTTTTCTTGCGATTTTCAGGCCATTCGAACTTTATGAAAAGTCACGTCTGGACCCGATACTCGCTTCTGCTTGTTTTGGATTAATCACCTTGGTTTTTGTATCGCTTATGCTATTCGTTTCGGCTAAGTATTTTTCGGATCGTTTAGAAGACCGATGGACAATTGGACACCAGTTGCTGGCTGCATTTATCGCTGCCACCTTAATTGGATTGACCAATCACCTGATCATGCAATTTATCGTTCATCCCGAGATTTACTCTTCACATTCTTCGTTAATGTCATTGCTGGAAAACCTTGGAATGACATATGCGGTTGGTTTGTTTCCAATTACCGTCTTTTTTGTAATCTCCGCTGGATTGTCCAATTATGGTGAAATCAAAATTTCAGTAAATCGAGAAAATCAAGAGGAAGAGCCAGCGAGCACTCCCAAGTCAATTACTGTAAATGGAACGAGCAAGGAGCAGGCTATGGTACTCCGTTCAGATTCCTTCCTCTTCGCAAAAGCGGCTGGCAACTATGTAGAGTTTTTTTCTGAAAATGATGGGGTTACTCAAAAGGATTTGCATCGAATTACACTCGCTAAGTTGGAAACGATTTTCAATAATGAGGAATTCCCTGCACTCAAAACTCATCGCGGATATATTATCAACACGTCAAAGGTCCTAAGCTACCAAGGAAATTCTCAGGGCTACTTGATAAACTTTGGAGATGACCTCGAAAAAGTACCTGTCTCCAGAAAGCAAATATCAGACTTCGAACGCGTGATGAATGGTTAGGGCGAACTTATTCGTCACTTTCCTTTGTTCGTCATCACAAAATTGAGTTTTTCGTCACAGCAACCCAATTCTACATTACTTTTGTCACTAGGTTTGGAAAAAAGCAAATCAAATGAAATTCTTATCTACTCTTGTTGTACTGATCATTTCACTTTCCTCTTTCGGTCAGATTACCCAAACCGTTCGTGGTAAAGTAATCGATCGATATTCTGAATCTACCCTCCCACAAGCAAAAATTTTCCTTTTTGGTACAACCGATTCACTGCGACAGCTTAGCGATTTCGATGGCAACTTTCGATTCGAGAATGTACCAGTAGGTCGATATACAGTTATTGCAACAATGATGGGCTACGAAAACGCTGTGCTTTCGAACTTGGAATTGACATCTTCAAAAGAGCTGGTTCTCGAGATCAAACTGACCGAAGAAGTCTTGGATTTAGACGAAGTAACGGTCAAAGCGATTAATGACGGCGAAACAGTTAATCAGTTGGCGACAGTGAGCGCTCGATCGTTCTCTGTGGAGGAAAGTCAGCGGTATGCAGGAAGTTTCAACGACGTTGCGAGAATGGCGCAGAATTTTGCAGGAGTTCAAGGTGCGGATGATTCCAGAAACGATATCATTGTACGCGGGAATTCGCCCTCAGGAGTATTGTACCGAATGGAAGGAATAGACATTCCGAACCCAAACCACTTTGCACGATTTGGAACCACAGGTGGACCGATTTCGATGCTAAACAACAACGTTTTAGCCAATTCAGATTTCTTCACAGGTGCTTTCCCAGCTGAATATGGCAATGCCTTGGCAGGTGTGTTCGATTTGAGAATGCGCAAAGGTAACAACGAGAAATTCGAGTTCATGGGGCAAATCGGTCTGAATGGTCTCGAAGGAATGGCTGAAGGTCCGATATCAAGGAAAAACAAATCCTCTTTCTTGGTGAATTACCGCTACTCTACACTGGAACTTGCCCAAGCAGTTGGACTCGATTTCGGGACGGCAGCCCTACCAAAATATCAAGATCTCAGTTTCAAGCTGAACTTCCCGCACAAGAAAGGAGTCACGTCAGTTTTTGGAATTGGAGGCTTGAGTAAAATCGCCATCCTAGCATCAGATACACAAGACGCCAACGACCTTTGGGGGTTCCAAGGAAATGATGTTTATTTCTCGACAAACACGGGAATGATGGGCGTCAATCACAAACAACGCATCAATTCGAATTCGTTTTTTGAAATCATGTTGGGTGGACAAATCGCGACAAGTGTAGCCCAAAATGACACCTTGGATGCCAATGGCGAAAATCCCTTCACCAACTTTTTGGCCAACTCTTCCATTGCGAAGCAAACGACGGTATTCAACTACCAAAACAAATTTTCAAGTCGACATTTGATCAAAACAGGATTGATTTTCGATATGTATTTCCTTAATCTTTCCGATTCTCTTTACAGTTCAGAGACAGGCCAATTTAGAAGGTTACGTGATTTTGAAGGCAACATGGCAATGATTCGTCCGCACTTCCAACATCGCTTCCGACTGAATGAGGATTTCACACTTGTAAGCGGTGTTTACGGTCAGTTTCTCAACCTGGATTGGCAATGGGCGGTTGAACCAAGAATCGGATTGGAGTACAAAATGAAAAGCAATCAACAGCTGACATTTGGTTATGGATTGCACAGTCAAATGGCGCCAATTGAAACCTATTTCGATCAAGTTCAACTCGCTAACGGGAGTTACGAAACGCCAAATAGAAATATTGGGTTCACCAGAAGTAACCACTTGATTGCTGGATATCAAAAAGGATTCAAACACGGGATCCGTGTGAAAGCTGAAGCGTATGGTCAGTACTTGACGAACGTTCCCGTAGAATTCTCGAGCAGTAGTTATTCTACTTTGAATTTTGGAGCGACATTCCTCACATCGACACCGGATACTTTGGTTAATGAAGGATTTGGATACAATTACGGAATTGAAGTTACGCTAGAAAAACCACTCGACAACGGGTTCTATTTCTTGGTCACGGCTTCGCTTTTCGAATCCAAATACCAAGGAAGCGACGGGGTTTGGCGAAACACGGCCTTCAACGGAAATCACACATTGAATACTTTAGCAGGATACGAATTCCGATTTGGAAACAAAAAGAAAGATCCTAAATTCAAATCTGCCTTGAGCATCGACCTTAAGTTTACATGGAACGGTGGCGGGCGATACTCAGAAATTCTTTTGGCGCAAAGTCAATTCTTCGGTGCTGAAATTCGCGATTTGGAAAATGCTTACGAGCAACAATACAGCGATTACTTGAAAGGAAATGCTCGTGTTGCATTCAAATTGATTGGTAAAAACGCAACTCAAGAATGGGCATTTGACATTCAGAACTTCACCGATCGCGACAACATCTTTTATCAGGAATACAACGCCTACGCAGGGAAAGTTCGAACGGTGTACCAAAACGGATTCCTTCCTGTTTTCCAATACCGCATAACATTCTAGGCCGTGAAAGATCAGCACCACAACGTAGTGATTATCGGTACGAGTCCTTTAGCGATTACGGAAGCCGTTTGGCAAAAGTCGAAAGGGAAATCTGTGGTCAACATTGATGACAAAGCTGTTGCGGGTGGTGCTTGGACAAACATCAAACACGATGGAATTCCTGCAGTAGAAATTGGCTGTCACATTTGGGAAGTTGAGAAATCTGCAACGGACTTTTTGAAAGCGTTCTACGACCTCAACCTCGTTCAATTTAAGCCGCAGCCGCGAATTTTGAAGAAAGGATCTTCCATTCCTTACGGGTGGAAATTGAATCTTTCTACATTGAAGTATGTACTCAAAAGATCATTGCGCTTCGAGTTCAAACGAATGAAAGCAGGTTTAGCGACTCCTGAATTCTCCTTCTCAATAGTTCCCAGAAAGTACTTGTATCCAAAAGGCGGAGCGAATGAATTGCACGCTCAAGTGATGAACAAAATTGAATCAGAAAAATTGGATCTTTCATTGAATACGGAGTTGAAGCACGTTAAGTTGACGGAAAGTGGAATTGATCTCAAATTGAAAAATGGAGACCAAAGTACGTGTGATAAATTGATCCTGACCTCCCTCTCTTCTATCGAAACGATTGAGTTTGAAGATGGGTCCTCAATTTCTCCAGAGACCAAGCAAGTTGATTACATTCATGTTCACCTATTGCTGGAAACTTCAATTCCGAAGGCTTTTTCATATGAGCGTTGGATGGACGATGAGTATATTCACAGAGTGAGCGATATGACCTCCCAGGTGAGTGATGAACTTGAGTCCAATCAGAAATTATTGTGCGTTGGAATTCACGCGAAGAAATACCACGCATCGAGTCACGAAACCTTGTTAGAGGCAATCATTGAACGAATGAAAAATCGAAAATTGATTGAGGGGAAAGCGAAATTGGTTCAGCACGGATTTAACGTGTTTCCTTCTTACTACAATTCTGCTGCAAAATTGACTGAAATTGAAGCGCGTTCAAATGGAAAGATCTCTGTTTTACGCTCGACGAGTTTCACGTATTCGTTTTTCAATCATGCAGATCGCTTCGCTGAGTTAGTGAATATTTCCTGAGTATTCATCAGATTAAGCGGAAGACAAAGCGAACATCTCAATGACATTACAAATTGCCATAAAAAAAACAGATCAAACAGGCTTAGGACCCATTTGATCTGTTAAAAAAGTTTGCGGACAGCCATCACTACATTTCGTGACAACTCATCTGCATAAAAGCATTACCAATTTGCTATTGGAGCACCAATTTTTCGAGGAATCGAATATTACCCGATACGTACTCGACCTTTATGATACCTCTAGGCAGATGATCTGTGGAAATCGTTGAACCTGGCAAGGATTGTATATCCCTTTCATCTAACAATCTTCCATTTAAGTCATAAAAACGCAACACTCCTGAATCCGTATAATCTCCTTTGAACTTGATTGAATTACTAGCTGGATTCGGGTACAGTGTAAGTGTTCGGATTTCTCCTTCGCCCACACTCGTTGTTGGCACCAAGGAATCAACTACCACAAACTGGTGCATCATGCTCGCATCCTCATGTGTAAGGATGTGGCAATGGTACATAAAGCCATGTGTAAAGAGACTGTCCATATCCCATTGACTAGGGAAGCTATCAAAACGCGCTACGTAAGTCAATTGGGCGCCATCACGAATCAATTGTACATCTTTATATCCGAACAACTCATCCGGAAGGTTCGGATAGGTGTAAATTCCCGAGCTATCCTTGTATCCCCCCTTTCCATCTGGAAAACCAAGTGTACCTGCATATTCTGTTACTTGAAATTGAACCTTATGAATATGCCAAGGGTGAGCATGAGCCGTCGTATTATTAATGATCCATTCTTCTTTTGTATTAACCAGTACGGTGTCGTTGATAACATTCATGATCATAGGAGTGTCGTCAATTAACCATTGCTGCCCTCCAGCTCCTCCTCCACTCAATCCAGTCAAGACTTTAGTTCTTGTTTTAAATACTGAGCCTGGAGCAAGATCATATGGTTTTAACGTAGCTGGTAATGACGTAACAGGGTTCATCGGTTGTATTGTTGTATCCACAACGAATGCGCACATTGCAGAACTGTACCAGTTACCTCCATACTTCGTGTCGCCTGGAAGCTTATTATTAAAGTGAGTAAGGTATACCGTATCCCCGTGGTTGTATTGACTAAAATCAAAAACAAACTCACGCCGATCTCCAAGTGACAGTAGATTGTTCGTAAATGGACGAGGGTAATCAACATAGCCACCACCTGTTGCTATTAAATGCATCGTCTCAAAATGAATGGAATCACTGCTTGATGTATAATTAAACAACGGATCCTTGGTCAATCCGATATTCAGGATTTTAATCGTTGAACCATTCAACATGCGCAATCGAACCATTGAATGAGGAACATGTAATGATCCACCAACGACCCCATTCACCATACCAAACCTCCCAGGACCAGGTTTTTCACCAGCCTTGATTGCTGTTACTAGGTAGGTTGTATCCGCAGGGGTAATGATTGTATCGAAAACGAAGTTTTTAGCCTGAATATTTAACGGGAAATCGTTCACGCCATACTCGTTAGGAAGTTGAGAATAGAGGGGATCGGCGCTCGGTTCTTGAACATACATTATGCCTGCCATTCCTCGTGTTACTTGGTCCGTTGTAAAATCCATCAAATGGCTGTGATACCACGCTGTTTGTACTTCATCAATGATCGGGAAAATTGAATGCCACGTTGAATCTTTCTTAATTCTTTGATGCGGACCACCATCAGACTCGGCAGGTAGGTTTAGGGCGTGCCAGTGGACCGTTGTAAGTGTATCAACTCTATTTCTGATCGGAAAATCAATAGCAGTATTCGTTCTGTCCACTATAAATGTTGGTCCCGCGTACGTTAAAGCACCAGGAACGTTCGTACTATCAGGGTTGTTATATGCGTATGCTGGAACGGAAACATTTAAATCAAACTTGAGGGCGCTGCCGTCACTTTGATTAAAAACGTCAGTTACAGCCCCCATTGGATCAAAATTGTGCGTGGTGTCAATAATATCAATACGCCAATCGGGTCCCCAAATTGCGTATGGGACAGGGACTGTGTTCGAAAAAACTTGTTGAGCGTTGGCATTCATTGACCAAGTACAAAGTACTATTAGACAAAGAAATGCACTGAAAGTGGTTGTTGTTTTCATATTGCAGAGTTTTAATTCTACTCCTTCTTAAGTAACTTAGGTTTGTTTGCTTATTTCAACTGGTAGGAAATCTTTAGAAGTGGTAGAGAGTGATTATGTGTAAGGTTTTCGTTCCTCAAAAGTAGCGCTAAATTGTCAATTCAACAAATTTAGTTGTTCCGAGAGGCAAAGGGAGACGCTCACTTCCTGCAGGAAGCAATCATAATATAGCGCCATGATTTTGGAACAATCGGTGCGAAAACTCGATCTATTTTCGACAAAAATCGTCGTTGTCCTTCTGAACGACCAAATGTGGCAAAAAATCCTATCGATTTCTTTTCAATCTTTGAGTAGCTCGACAGCATCTCGTCCGTTTCTTTCCATTTCAAATAACGCCAACGGTTACCCCAGTTCGTGAATTTCTTTCGAGCGTATCGATGCAGGGCCGTTCCTTCCGTGTTTTCTGCAAATAGCAAATACCCACCTGGTTTCAAAATTCGGTGAAGTTCATCCAAGGCCTGTTGCTGGCGCTCTTTGGTCGCCAAAGTTCCAATCACTGACTTGAACAATACGAAGTCGAATGAGTTATCTGGAAATGAAATGGAAGTGATGTCTTGTTGAGAATAGCTGATGCGATCAGATACTTGGTGCTTCTCGTGAATTACCAACGGCGTCGATTTGAACACATCGTAATCCGAGCATTCAACATCAAAATCATTGAGAGCTAGCCAGAGAGACAGTCCACCTTCGCGTTCACCAAATGCGGCTGCTTTTCCGTTGGAAACTTGTTCAATATAAGGTTGCCAAAACGAAATGGCTTTGCCCCAATTTTGAACATCCCACTGGACGAAATCAGTCAGTTCTTGATTTGAATATTGTTTCACCGGGGGCTAAATTAAGGAATCAGTGGAATCAAATCGCATTCTCCCTTCTAAATTGAGAGGGTGGAACACCCTTTTCTTTCTTAAACCGTCTGTTAAAATTCGAGAGATTCTGAAATCCCGACAATTCCGCAACTTCCGAAATGGACAAATCCACTTGGTTCGTTAGCAAGGTACACGCCTGTTCGATCCTGATTTCAATCAAAAACTGAAAATAGGATTTATTCGTTCGCTGTTTGAAATAGCGGCAAAAAGCATTCGTAGACATGTTAGCCAGTTCAGCTACTTCATCTAGTTTGATTTGTTCCGATAATGAATCCAAGGTGAAATTCATCACGGCCTGCATCCGCATCCCCTCGTTTTCAGAAAGTAGTTTGCGTGGGAGGTTCGAGGACAAAACCGATCGCTTCGATTCAGAAATCAACTCCAACAAAGAAAAAAACAAGGACAAACGATTCAAAGAAGAAGCCATTTCAATTTGATTTATCAAGGAACCCACTTCTTCCTGATTTGAATCCAATGCACTTCCCAAATCCATTTCATTCAATAGATTTTCCAACTGAGCAAGTTCCTCGAAATCCAGAAGACGATCCAAATCTGTTCGTGCAAAAAACACTGTCACCATTTCGGATTCAATCTCAAAGGAATTATCTGATTTGAACAAGTGGGGCAAATACGATCCTATTACGAATGCATCCCCCGGTTTATATCTTCTGATGCGATCACCAACTAACAACTCACCTTCGCCTGAAACGATGAAGGAAATCTGTATCGCTTCGTGTTGATGAAAACGATCGTAGAACACCGCTTCCATATCTCGCTGGAAAAGCAGCAAGGCAGAATCGTGTTTGGGGATGGTAAATGGAAGTGCTTTCATTTTCGATCAGTATTCAATGTTTTTGCTTACCACAAAGGCACGGGCTTGATTTCATCAACACACAAAGCTGCGTAATGGTCAATTGCCCCGCGACGGTTTGTGCCTATGTGGCTGAACAAACTATTCATAAATGTAGTGATAAGATGGTAATCTATTCATTGTTTGGGTAAAATAGTATCACTTATAGCTAATTCGGACAAATTCTGTCTTTAACAATCACTGTAATTTTGGTCTATCAAAAAAGCCGAAAGATGAAAATAAATTGGAGAGGCGTAATGCCAGCTGTAACAACGAAGTTCACAGAAGACGATCAGCTCGATCTAGAATTATTCGAAACGAATATTCGTGCGCAAATGGACGCGGGAGTTCATGGAATTATCTTGGGAGGGACCCTCGGAGAAGCCAGTACTTTGGAAGATGACGAAAAACGAATTCTGGTTCGTAAAGCCGTTGAGGTGGTTGAAGGAACTATTCCTGTCATCATAAATATCGCGGAGCAAACTACCAAACACGCCATTCTTGCCGCTCAAAAAGCGAAGGAAGATGGAGCAAGTGGATTGATGATGTTGCCTCCAATGCGCTACAAAGCGGATGACCGCGAAACGGTGGAATATTACAAAGCTGTCGCCAACAGTACTTCATTGCCAATTATGGTTTACAACAACCCTGTAGATTACGGAATTGAGGTGACTTTGGACATGTTCGAAGAACTCATTACTTGCGATAACATTCAGGCAGTGAAGGAATCGACGCGTGACCTTTCGAACATCACTCGACTCAAAAACCGATTTGGAAACCGCATTCAAATTCTTTCAGGAGTAGATACTTTGGCTCTTGAAAGCTTGCTCATGGGAGCCGATGGATGGGTGGCAGGACTCGTGTGCGCCTTCCCGAAGGAAACTGTGGCAATTTATGAATTGGCGAAAGCCGGACGAACAGACGAAGCAATTGCTATTTATCGTTGGTTCCTCCCGCTCTTGGAATTAGATATTAATACTAAATTGGTACAAAACATTAAGTTGGCAGAGGTCGCAACGGGTATCGGAAGTGAACATGTTCGGGCTCCACGACTTCCACTGATCGGTGAAGAACGAGCGAATGTGCTTCAAATCATTGAGGACGGATTGAAATCACGACCATCTTTGCCAAACTATAAAGTATTACAAACTGCAACAGCATGACAGGAAAGAATCAAATTGGGAATGAATCGAAAGCGGAAGGAACGGTGAAGTTTAGAACGTTCAATCCTCAAACAAATACAGAAAACGATCAGGTTTTCACTGAAGCAACGGATGTAGAAATTCATGAAGCTGTTTCATTGGCGAATGAGGCTTTTGGAGAATTTAGAGCGATGTCCGGTGAACGAATAGGTGCTTTTTTGGATGCTATTGCTGATGAAATATTAGCGCTTGATGATGCCCTAGTCCAAGTTTACATGAACGAATCGGGGCTACCTGAAGGTCGAGCAAAAGGCGAACGCGGTAGAACGATCTTCCAACTTCGCACATTCGCTGATTTAGTGCGCGAAGGTTCATGGGTAGAAGCGAGAATCGATACAGCTATTCCAGATCGAACGCCTGCCCCAAAAGTAGATTTGCGCAAAATGATGATTGGTCTCGGGCCGATTGTCGTATTTGGTGCGAGCAATTTCCCCTTAGCATACTCAACGGCTGGAGGAGATACAGCGAGTGCTTTGGCCGCTGGTTGTCCAGTGATTGTCAAAGGTCATCCTATGCATGCTGGAACATCAGAGTTGGTCGCGAGCGCCATCATCAAAGCAGCAGAAAAAACAGGCATGCCGAACGGTGTTTTCTCAAATTTGAACAGTCGAGGAATTGAAGTTGGAACGAAACTCGTGAAACACCCTGAAGTGAAAGGTGTAGGATTTACAGGTAGTATTCGCGGAGGTCGCGCTTTGTTCGATTTAGCAGCAAAGCGAAAAGAACCGATTCCGGTTTTCGCAGAGATGGGCAGCATCAACCCTGTTATTTTGATGCCGAATTACCTAGAAAAAAACAAAGACTCAATTGCAAAAACATACGCAGGATCTATCACGCTTGGAACAGGTCAGTTCTGCACTAACCCAGGATTAATTCTTGGGGTTAAGTCGGATACCTTGACTTCTTTTATGGACACATTGGGGAACGAAATCACGGAGATCAAACCTTCGTGCATGCTTCACCCAACGATTGCTTCGAACTTTGAATCTGGAAAACTGAAATTACTTCAGCAGGATGGAACAAAGATCGTCAATCATGCTATCCTGACAAGTGAACCAAATTATGCGCAACAAGGAATTGCAACTGTCGACGGAAGTACTTTTCTCAATAACCCATCGCTTCATGAAGAAATTTTCGGCCCTTTTTCATTAGTTATTCAATGTGATGATTTGGATCAATTAACACGAATTATTGAAGGATTAGAAGGTCAATTGACAGGTACTATCCTTACAGAAGAATCCGAAATAGCCGATCGCCCAGGAATCGTTCGTGCGATGCAAGATCGTGTGGGTCGTTTGATCTTCAACAGCGTTCCGACAGGAGTGGAAGTTTGTCCTTCCATGTTGCATGGAGGTCCTTACCCCGCGTCAACAGATTCGCGTTTTACAGCGGTTGGAACAGATTCTATTCAACGATGGATTCGACCTGTTTCTTACCAAGATTGGCCGAACGAATTACTTCCGCCTGAGTTGAAAAATGAGAATCCATTGGGCATTTCGCGTAAAGTGAATAATGTCGACACTCGCGATGCAATTTCTTAATAATGGGACGTTCTGTTTTTTCATGCATTGACGGACACACCTGTGGAAATCCAGTTCGCGTAGTAGCAAATGGAGGACCTGAATTATCAGGTGCAACGATGTCAGAAAAAAGGCAACATTTCCTCAAAGAATACGATTGGATTCGAAAAGGATTGATGTTCGAACCGCGCGGTCACGACATGATGTCTGGGAGTATTTTGTATCCACCAGCAGACCCAAAAAACGACTGTGGAGTGCTATTTGTTGAAACTAGTGGATGCTTGCCCATGTGCGGCCATGGAACCATTGGAACGGTAACCATTGCGCTCGAAGAAGGATTAATTCAGCCGAAAACACCCGGTCAACTTCGATTGGAAACGCCAGCTGGATTGGTGAAAATAGACTACTCTCAGAATGGGGACAAAGTCACTTCAGTGAAGCTTACGAATGTAAAATCATTTTTAGCCGCAGAAAAAATAGCAGTCAATTGCCCTGGTTTGGGAGAACTAGTTGTCGATGTTGCCTACGGCGGAAATTTCTATGCGATTGTTGATCCTCAATCGAACTTCAATGGCATTCAAGATCACACTGCCGACCAATTGATTTCATGGAGTCGCGCAATTCGAAAAGAACTCAATAATCATCACACCTTCGTTCATCCAGAAGATTCAACCATCAACGGATTGAGTCATTTGTTATGGACAGGTGAAACTTTGGACCCAAAATCAACTGCTCGAAATGCGGTTTTTTATGGTGATAAAGCCATCGATCGCTCTCCATGTGGAACGGGGACATCGGCGAGAATGGCACAATGGCACGCCCAAGGGAAATTGAAAAAAGGAGATGAATTCATTCATGAAAGCATCATCGGATCAGTTTTTACGGGCAGAATTGAAGAAGAAACGACATTATTCGACCGACCAGCAATCATTCCAAGTATTGAAGGTTGGGCGCGAATTTATGGTCACAATGAAATCATCATCGATGACGATGATCCTTATGCTCACGGCTTTCAAGTAATCTAGATCAGATGGAAAAGAAAGTCGTAATTGTTGGAGGTGGAATCATTGGGCTGAGCTGTGCTTACTATTTGAGTCAGGACGGACACCAAGTGACATTGATCGATCGCGGTAAAATCGACAGTGGTTGTTCCTTTGGTAATGCGGGAATGATTGTCCCAAGTCACGTTATTCCGCTCGCAGCTCCAGGAATGATTTCTCAAGGAATGCGCTGGATGCTCAATTCAAAAAGTCCATTTTACGTCAAACCTCGACTGAACAAAGAACTCATTTCTTGGGGAAAGAATTTTTATCGATCGGCGAACGAGCAACATGTTAATCGATCCATGCCCGCTCTGCGCGATTTATCCTTGTTGAGTAAACAACTGTATCAAGATTTAGCTAAACATAGTGCCGAAATTGCCTACGAAGAAAAAGGATTGCTGATGTTGTTTCAATCTGACAAAGTAGGCGAAGAAGAAACGCACGCTGGCGAAATCGTCAAATCACTCGGCTTAGAAGTAGATTTTTTATCAAAAGAGGAAGTTCAGCAATTGGAATCAGGCTCAAAAGTGAATGCTATTGGCGGGGTTCATTTCAAATCAGATGCTCACCTCTACCCTCACAAATTAATGCAATTTCTGCTCGAATCCTGTCGCAAAAACGGCGTTGAGTTCAAAGAAGAAACAGAAGTCGAATCGATCAAAGTTGAAAACGGAAAGATTCAATCCATCTCAACTTCATCAGAAACAATCGTGGGAGATGAATATGTCATTGCCGGTGGGTCTTGGAGCTCAGATCTCGCGAAACAACTCGGAATAAAATTATCGCTCCTCGCAGGAAAAGGCTACAGTTTCACATTGATGAATCCCTCAGAGCGCCCAATCATTCCTTCCATTCTCTGTGAAGGAAAAGTGGCCGTAACGCCTATGGGGAAAGACTTACGTTTTGGAGGGACGATGGAAATCACACATGTTCGCGACACAAAAATCAACCAAAAACGACTTCAAGGAATTGTGGAAACGGCGAATTCATTTTACCCTGAAATGGACATTCAATTTCCAAAAAAGGAAAATCAATGGTACGGATTTCGACCTTGTTCTCCAGATGGATTACCCTACATCGGTCGATCAATAAAAATTTCCAATGCAATCATCGCGACGGGTCACGCTATGATGGGCTTGAGTTTAGGTCCAGCAACAGGATCGATCGTGTCTTCAATTATCGCCGAAAAAGAGGCGCAAGTGAACATCGAACGTTTCCATCCAGATCGTCGTTTCTAAGAAAAAATGCTCTTTTCTGAGATATTCGAAAATTCTCCTTATTTTACACACACTAAAACTTAAGGTACTATGGACAATAAGCCGAAACAGACGAATTACGGAGCACTTACTACAATCACGCTCGTTTTCTTTTTCTGGGGATTTATCGCCGCTGGAAACAGTGTTTTTATCCCATTTTGTAAAGATTATTTCAGTCTCGATCAATTTCAAAGTCAGTTAATCGACTTTGCATTCTATGGAGCTTACTACTTGGGCGCACTTGGATTGTTCGTCTACGGTTCTTCCACTGGTAAAGACCTTGTAGGTGGGTGGGGATACAAAAAAAGTATCGTTTTTGGTCTCCTCTTCTCCGCTCTTGGAGCCGTCGCAATGATCATTTCAGTCGAATTCAATGTCTTTTCAGGAATGCTCTTGGGATTGTTCATCGTAGCCCTCGGATTCTCCCTCCAGCAAACTGGTGCCAACCCTTTTATGATCTCACTTGGAGATGAATCAACAGGAAGTAACCGAATCAATTTAGGAGGTGGAATCAACAGTTTGGGAACAACAATTGGACCTTTAGTGATTGCATTTGCGCTATTCGGAAGCGGAACATTTACCCAAGAAGAAATTGCCAATTTGGACCTTTGGAAGGTCATCGTTTTGTATGCCCTCGTTGGAGGATTGTTCATAGGGATTGCCGCATTAATCGGCTTTTCGAAAAAAGTTCCAGCTGGAATCGTTGAAGGAAAACCAGAACGCGCTCGAAAAGCGGTTGTCACTTTATTGTTGATTACCGGTTTGTTGATTGGATGTTTTGCTCCAGTATTTGCAAGCTACGCTTCGAAAGACGCAAAGGCCATCGAGACGAATCAAACATCGATTTCTGATATCCAAGATGATATCACGGAAAAGCTGGAAGCTGCCAACTACGAAGTGGGCGAAATGGAAGAGGAAGAACTCGAAACATTATCAGCTGAAGTTTGTCCGACAGAAACAGCTGAAATTAGCGCATTAGAAACGACAAATGAAGATCTGCTTAAACCACTTGAACAAACACGAATGTACTGGTTGTTGGGCGCACTTGCTGTGATCGTTCTTGGAATGTTGATCATTAACAGAGTGGCGAACAAACAAAAAGAAGGATGGGGCGCTATGCAGTATCCACAATTGACCTTCGGAATGTTAGCCATTTTCACTTACGTGGGAGTGGAAGTTGCTGTTGGAAGTAACCTCGCAGAATTGTTGAAACAACCCAAATTCGGTGGATTAGGAACTTCTGAAATCGCGCCATACGTCGCTATGTTCTGGGGAAGTTTGATGATTGGCCGTTGGGGAGGTGCCATCAATGCTTTCGAAATGAAAAAGCAAACAAAACAGATTTTACGCTTCGTGGTACCGCTAGTCGCTTTTGGTGTTGTTTTGCTTGCTTCCGCGATCGCTGGACACGATGTGAAACCATTCTACTGGTACATTTTCTGCGTGTTGCTTCAAATCGTTGTGACGTACATAACGAACGATCGACCAGCAATAACCCTAGGAATATTTGGAACACTCGCATTCGTCGCGATGATTATTGGGTTGACATCTTCTGGAATGGTAACCATTTATGCTTTCTTGAGTGCAGGACTTTTCTGCTCAATCATGTGGCCATCTATTTTCTCTCTATCGTTGATAGGATTAGGGAAATTCCAAACGCAAGGTTCTGCCTTCTTGGTGATGATGATTTTGGGAGGAGGGATTATCCCACCAATCCAAGGGAAACTTTCGGATATCATCGGTATCCAAGAGTCGTTCTTCGTTGGAGCGCTTTGTTTCGCCTACTTGGCGGCATTCGCATTCATTGTGAAACGCACACTTAAGAAGCAAGGGTTAGCGACGGAGTAATGAATTTTCCGTACCTTGTAGCGCTTGCTTTTGTCGCAAAATGTTTACTGAAAAAGCAAGGCTTGAATTTTGAATAAATGAACTTTTACCGATTTCTTCTTCTGGGATTTGTGCTACTAATCTCAAGCAATTCCTTTTGTTTGGATGAAGAAAAGATCGCCAAGCATGCACGAAGATTAGTCGACTTTTTCAACGATTATCACCTTCAACCTAGGGACATCGACGATGCGTTTGGAAGGGATGTCCACACCTCATTTATCAATTCCTTGGACGGCGAATTTATGCTGTTCCACCAATCGGATATTGATTTTTTGGAAGCAATGTCGGACTCACTTGACGATCAAATTCTTGGAAAGGAAACGCGCTACATTCTTGAGGTCGAACGCATTTTTCTCGAACGATTAACTGAAGCTCGCAAGGCATGCGAATCGGCTTTGGACGAAGCTAAACGTGTACTGATACGAAAAGGGGAATATTTGGACCCGACATCTTACCCAAAAACAGCCGAAGAGTTGACCGAAAACTGGACGAACTATACCTTAAAACGTCTTCAGGAGGAAATTCTATCAAGTATAGAAGACTTGCCAAAAGATGAAGTTGATTTAGAGGCGGAGCTAGAAAAAGCAGTGACTTGGGCAAAACAAACGTTCAGCTCCTACTTTGATGAAATCGAACTTACAGGTGATTATTTCGAACTTTCATACATCAATGCCATTGCACAATGCTTCGATCCGCACTCCAACTATTTCAACGAATCCATTCGCCAAGAATTCACTGAGGAACTATCTTCGGAGCGACGCATTTTTGGAATCACTTACGCGAAAAATGAGAAAGGTGAATACGAAATAACTGGAACCGCACCCGGCAGCTCGGCTTGGTTCAACGAAGAAGTGAACGTTGGAGATATCGTTTTGAAGATCACCGAAAGCGACGGAACGAGCATAGTCCCAAGCTCATCAACGCGTGCAGAAATCAACGATTTTTTCTTCCAGATTTCTACCGATACAATTGATTTATTGTTGAAATCAGAAGGTGTGAAATCGACTGTTACACTTGTCAAATCTAAAGTGTACAGTGATGACGACATCATCAAATCAGCGTTGTTGGCTGGCGAGAACACCAATATTGGATACATTTCATTGCCTGATTTTTACACGAGCTGGACAGACACTTCGAACCTAGGCTGCGCGAATGATGTTGCGAAATCCTTGAGAAAACTCAAAAAGAAAGACATCGATGGGTTGATTATTGACCTTCGCAACAACGGCGGTGGATCAGTAAAAGAAGCTATCGACTTAGTCGGAATTTTCATCGATTACGGTCCCGTGATGACCGAAAAGTACAACGATGGTGAACTCTTCACTTCCAAAGATTTTAACCGAGGTTCAATTTACAATGGCCCCTTGGTCGTTTTGGTGAATTCGAACTCTGCATCAGCCTCAGAAATTGTTACTGCTGCGCTTCAAGATTACAATCGGGCAGTGATCATCGGTCAACCAACATTTGGAAAAGCTACGAGCCAGACCATTCTTCCTTTGGATCCGCTCGTTAACCCATCCACACCAAGTTTTTATCCCGAGGACGCAAGCTGGGGTTACGCCAAAATTACACTGACTGGAATCTATCGTTTGAGCAATTCATCCCTTCAGAATTCAGGTGTTTCGCCCGATATTGTGTTTCCCGATTTGAGTCCATACGAATCAAGTTACGAACGCGATTTACCCAACGTTCTTTCTTTGGAAAACATCGAAAAGAAAATTTATTACAAGCCGAAAGCTGATTTCCCAATTGGGGATTTGCAGATTACACAGTCGGATTCGAAATCTCCAGTAATCAATAAACTTCTTGTTGTTGCAGACTCAATTCGAGTTGTTCAGGAGGAGATTTATACTGAGCTTGACATCAACAAGGCAATTGAACTGCTCGAACTTGAATCAGACTTATTCAAAAGGTACAAGTCATTGAAGAAAGAAGCCGAATATGCTTATCTTCCTGAATCGACTCAGTTTGACGAAACAATATTGAAGTTGTCGCCATTTTTGAAAAGCTACAACGATGCGTTTATGGAACGATTGACTCAAGATGTCGAGTTGAACGAAGCGTACAAAATCTTAGAAAAACAAATAGAACTTTCAAATAACCAATAACTCTATGAAACATCTTTTATCACTCGCAGCACTCTTTCTCGCATTGAATCTCACTGCTCAAAGCTCCTCAAATCCTGGAGAATACATGGATTACTTTTCTTCCGAATATCTCCAGATTCAAGAAGATATGTGGGATTACACACGTTCTGTATCGCACGGGAAAAGCGCACGAAAAGTGGAGAAACGTCGTTCCGAATTGATTCAAACAACGAGCTCAGCTAAGAACAAAGCGAAGCGCGCCAAAGGATTTAAAGAAGATGTTCGTTACCGCGATTCTGTGGTGATGTACTTCGAATTGATCGAGATTGTTTTAAAGGAAGATTACGCAAAAATTGTTGATATGGAAGCAATTGCGGAGCAATCTTACGATGCAATGGAAGCTTACATGATGGCGCGTGATTTGGCGAGTGACAAAATGAAGGAAGCAGGAGAGATGATCAACCGAGAGCACAGAAAATTCGCGGAAGATAATGGAATCACGATCATCGAAGGAGAAGATACGAAGCTCGATCAGAAGATGGAGATTGCCAACCAAGTGTACGATCATTACAATGAAATCTACTTGATTTTCTTTAAGTCGTACAAACAAGAATTGTATTTGATGGAAGCGATTGATCGCAACGACATCAACGCGATTGAGCAGAACAGAGACGCACTCCTCTCAACAGTTGAGGAAGGAATGGGAAAACTGAAAGAAGTGAAGCTTTACCAAGGCGACAAATCAATGATTGAAGCGACACGCAACCTCTTGAAATTCTATCAGAAAGAAGCGGGAGAAGGTATTGATGTGATCTTGGAATTCTTTGAAGCGAACGAAAGCTTCGCGAAGATCAAAGAGGCATTTGAAGCGAAAAAAGAAAAGAATCGCACGCAAGAAGATGTGGATACATTCAACGCGGCGGTTGAAAAAGTGAATAAGGCCGTTAACGACTACAATTCTGGGAATGAAACTGCGAACAAAGAACGTGGTGAAAAGATTGATAACTGGAACAAGGCAGCTGAGAAATTCACTTCAAAGCACGTTCCGAGGGGGAAGTAGGTTGTTAGACTCGCTTCGCTACTAGATGATTAGATCGCTGCGCTCTTACATTCGGCTGCGCCTGTTAGACTGACACCCTTGATGTTGTTGCAGTTGGATTATCCAATCGGTAAAGTTCAATTTATGTTTTCGGAAAATCGGATGATCAGACAATCGGATCATCAGTCAATTGACTCATTCCGCACGTATCACACCCAGAATCCGTTGTGAAAAACTGCTTATAAATCATCCTTCCGATGAAAAAAACGGCTGCCGAAACAGTTAATATGACGAGTGCGTCTTGCATTAGCTGAGGAGTATAAATGTGATCCACGCTCCAAGATACGCCAGAATTCCCATGTATCCAACTTGGATGAGGGGCCATTTCCAACTGCGTGTTTCTCGTTTTACGATTGCCAAGGTTGACATGCATTGCATTGCGAATGCAAAGAATACCATTAAACTGGCACCTGCTGCTAATGTGTACACGGGTGTCCCATCTCTGCGCTTTGCAGCCTTCATTTTTTGAATGAGGGTTTGATTGCTCTCTCCGTCATCTTCAACGGAGTAAATTGTTGCCATTGACCCTACAAAAACTTCGCGCGCGGCAAAAGAAGTAATGAGTGAAATTCCAATCTTCCAGTCGTAACCGAGAGGCTCAATAACAGGTTCAATCGCTTTCCCCATGTACCCGATATACGACGATTCCAGTTTTGCAGAGGCAATTAGTTCATTCGTCTCTTCAGGACTCAAGTTCTCGATTTGTGCAGTCTCTTTTGCATACGCTATCGCGTTTTCTCGTCGCTCGGAAGGTCCATAAGTGGCAAGCACCCACAAAATGATGGATATTGCGAGAATCACTCTACCCGCATCCCAAACAAAAATCCGCACTTTTTCAAGGACAGTCATGCCGACATTTCCCCAACGCGGAGATTTGTACGATGGCATTTCCAAGAGCAAAAACCCTTTCTCTTTGGTTTTGATGATCACTTTCAGTACCCACGCTACCAATAGAGCGCTAATCGTTCCCAATGCGTACAATCCGAATAGAACTAGACCCTGCAACCCAAAGATTCCACCGACAGTTTCCTCTGGAATTACAATCGCAATCAGCAAGGTATAAACTGGAATTCGGGCGCTGCAACTCATGAGCGGAGCAACCATAATAGTGATCATTCGCTCTTTCCAATCGGAGATGGTTCGCGCTGCCATGACCCCGGGAATCGCACATGCTACGCTGGACATCAACGGAACAACACTCTTACCATTCAGGCCGAGAGGTCGCATAATTCGATCCATAATGAAAACAACACGCGCGAGGTAGCCGGTCTCTTCCAATATTCCGATGAAGAAAAATAGCAGGGCAATTTGAGGTATGAAAATCACTACACCACCAATCCCTGGAATGATTCCTTGGGTAACGAGATCAGTGAAAACTCCTTCGGGCATAACGCTCGAGGTCCATTCACTTAAGCTCGCGAACGCCGTGTCTATTAAATCCATTGGAATGGACGAAAACGCGTAGATAAATTGGAAAATCACCATCAATATCGCCGCGAAAATGGCGTAGCCAAAAATTGGGTGAACCAGAATTTTATCGAGTTTTTCGGAACGAGTCGTTTCCTTTTTGGTCACTACTTGAATATCCGAAAGCTGTCTCCTGATCTTCGAAAAACGCGATTCTGTTTCTTTCTCTTGGCTCGCCAAATCCTCCATTTCTGAAAGACTCGCATTCTCTAAAAACGCATGTCCTTTTCGTTCAGTTGCGTTGACAATCGCTTGCTCAATTCTGCTTTTACCTGACTTGATTCGGGCATTCGACTCAACGATAATTGCCTCGGGGAAAAGTGCTTTCAATCCCTCGACGTCGTATTGAATTTCCTGTCGCTGCGCTAAATCTGTCATGTTCAAAATCATGACCGTTGGCAACTGCAAATCGTAAACTTGCGTGAAAAACAACAAGTTTCTTTCGAGGTTTGCCTTGTCAACGACCACAGCAACAACATCAGGATAACTGTCATTATCAGGATTCGATAAACAGTCATAAACAACAGCTTCGTCCTTGGATCTTGGATAAATGCTGTAAGTTCCAGGGAAGTCAATCAATTCGCAATCTTGCTCATCGATTTTTAGTTTCCCGACCTTTCGATCAACAGTAACTCCAGGGAAATTCCCCACTTGCTGTCGAAGACCTGTGAGAATATTGAAGACGGAGGTCTTCCCAGTATTAGGATTTCCAAGTAAAGCGATTTTCATTCCTGCAAGTTTTCAATGATTTCTACTTCAACTTGCGCCGCCTCAACATTTCTAAGTGATAAAACATACCCACCAATATCGATTGCCATTGGATCGCCTAGCGGAGCTCGGTACAAAACGCGGAGTTGCTTTCCTTCCGAAAACCCCATCTCCAACAACTTGACTTTTAAGTCAGATGCCTTGACGTTTTTCACGAGAACTGTCGTTCCGTTCGGTATAGAATCGAGAGAATTTATCACAAGACACAAAAATAGGACTTGAGCACTAGAATTCACTCACTCTTTTGCGGTATTTAAAATCTATTTCTGTTTTACAACCAATCGCGCTGTTTCACGCGTCTTCTGCTGAAGCAAAATTTCCTTGTCAACTGTTACACGGTCGATCGTAGCTTGATCGTAATGTCTGATAGTAACCAACTCTAACCCCTCGTTAAATTTCACGCGGTAGTCATCCGAGAACAACTCTAAAATCCGATCGATGGAAACCTTTTCAGCATCAACCAAAATGGAGAAATCAAGTGCTGAGTTCTGCATGATATTGATTTTCGCATTGGATTTCGAAAGAAGATCAAAAATATGGCTCAAATTTTTCTCTACGAGAAAGGAGAAATCCTTCGGTGTAAATGAAAACAAAAGTTGATTCATTTTGAAGATGAAAGACGGCACCAAGTGATCTGAGGCTGTTGATTCTTGAATGATTGTTCCTTCAGATTCCGGTTCAATGAATGATTTTACGTACAGGGGAATCTTCTTGTTTTGGAGCGGTTTGATTGTTTTCGGGTGAATCACCGAAGCTCCATAATAAGACAATTCAATGGCTTCTTTGAAAGAAATTTGCTCCAATTTAACCGTGTTGTCGAACCACTTTGGATCGGCATTGAGCATTCCTGGCACATCTTTCCAAATCGTAACGTCATCCGCATTGCAACAATACGCAATAATTCCTGCGGAGAAATCGGACCCCTCACGTCCTAATGTTGCAGAGAATCCCTCAGAAGTATGTCCAACGAAGCCTTGAGTGATCAAAACATGATTGTCGTTGAATTCGGGTAAAAATCGTTCTTGGAAAATTGCTGTTGTTTTCTCCCAATGTACCTCAGCTTGTCGATATTGACGATCTGTTCGAATGAGTTTTCGAGCATCCATCCATTTTGCTTCAACTCCTTCTTGCTGAATATACGCCGTTACAATTTTCGTTGAAATGACCTCTCCCAGCGATACGATTTGATCGTATTCGAAATCGTAATTGTCTGGTATAGGGTCGTTGAATTTTACCATCAGTTCATCGAACTGCGTATTGATCTGGTTATAGATGGTGTTTTCAGGGCTACTGAAGAGCTCTCCCATGATGTCCAAGTGGAATTGTCGGCGTTCTTCTACCAAGTCGTTAAAAAGGCTCTCTTCTCGTTTCCAAAGAGCATCCACGATTGATTCCATCGCGTTGGTCGTTTTCCCCATTGCAGAAATAACCACCCCAAGCTTCTTCCCTTTATAGAGTTGAAGGATTCTCAATACATTTTTAACAGCATCGGCATCTTTTACTGAGGCACCACCAAACTTGAAAACTTTCATCAAAATAAATTTTAACAAAGTTACTTTTTTTCTAACATCTAGCTATTGCGGATCAATCGAAAATTGCCACAAATAAAAAGCCCTGACATTCAAACGAATGTCAGGGCTTTCAGTATTAAGGTCTGATTACTTTTTCACCAAGACTTGCGTCGAGATTGTATTGTTATCAGAAATAACTTTCAAGAAGTAAACTCCTGTAGCGCTTGTTGAAAGATCAATCACATCTGAATGGATTCCATTCGCTGCGTTGATTTGTTTCACAGCAACCTCTTTACCTAGCATGTCTACAACAACTAAGTTAAGGTTAGCAGCTTCATTGAAGTTAACGTCCAAGTTGAAGATTCCGTTCGATGGGTTCGGGTAAACTGCGATAGTTCCCAATCCTGCGATTTCCTCAAGTCCAACTGTTGTTACAAGTACTGAATCACCGTAAGTATCAGTTCCACAAGCGTTCGTTACAGTGACTGTTACATAGTATGTTCCAGCAGCACTGTATACGTACGATGGGTTCTCATCAGTTGATGTTCCAACACCGTCACCGAAGTCCCAAGCATATGTCGCTCCTGAACCAGCAGAAGTTGTAGTGTTTGTGAACAATCCTGTTACGTATGAAGCTGTCCAAGTGTAATCAGCAACTGGCACATCGTTTTCTGTAACTGTTACAGATTGAGTTCCAGTTCCACAAGCGTCTGTTACGTCTAATGTGTACGTTCCTCCAGCTGTAACTGTCAATGAATCATTTGATGATCCACCAGTCCAAGAGTAAGAATCGTAAGCTGCATTAGAGTATAACAACGCGCTACCTCCAGCACAGAACT
This sequence comes from Crocinitomicaceae bacterium, assembly GCA_029252405.1. Classification (GTDB taxonomy): domain Bacteria; phylum Bacteroidota; class Bacteroidia; order Flavobacteriales_D; family Crocinitomicaceae; genus UBA4466. The sequence continues at coordinate 49,709 of JAQXBM010000098.1, read as the reverse complement.
CAAGAGTATCTGCAACTAAGAAGTCAGTGTATACATCAGCTGAAGCTGAAACGATGATTGTATCTGAACCAGTTCCACAAACACTAATAATGTCTACGTAGTAAGTTCCTGGTGCAGACGCATCAATTGAAGTTGTTGTGTCACCAGTCGACCATAAGATCGTGTCGTTAGGAGAACCAGCAGACAATGTAAATACGTCACCAGTACAAACTTCAACATCAGATCCAAGGAAGTTTCCTGATAAAGAAGAGAATTCATCAGCACCCATATCTGGAGCAACTGCATCTCTACCTTGACCATCGATATCCGTTGTAATGTTCGCCAAAGGTGTTCCTAATCCACCAGCCATTTCGTTACAAACGTGAAGGTCGTAAAGCGAGTGGAATAATGGATCCATATCAACACTGTTAGCATCAGCACCAAAAGCAGCTTGCCAATCAGCAAGAGTTGCTTGGTTTGTATTAGCGAAGTAACCTACGTTTCCACTTGGAGAGTGGTATAAGTTATTATCTGCTTCAACAATTGTGTAGTTACTTGCAAGGTAAATTGCATATCCTGCTGTGTAGTTTACAAACATGTTGTTTTTCAACGTGTTTCCACCACCACTCGTACCGTAGTAAGCACGTGAAGAAGTTCCTCCTTCAGAGATGAACACCGAGTTGTGCGCGATATCAATGTATCCAGAGTTTGAAGTGTAGATTCCGTAGAAAGTAGCTGTACTTCCCGCTTGTCCTACTTGAACCATGTTGTTTGACAAGTTCGCGTGATTAACGTTAGTTCCATCATTGTTCAATGCGTAGACTCCGTATCTCCAACTTCCGTTTCCGTTTTCATCTCCTTTGATGACGTTATTTGTACAAGTGAAGCCGTTATCGTTGTAGTTCAAGTACAACGCGAAACGAGATCCTGTGTAAGTTGATTCACCCATGAAAGAGTTTCCGTTAAGAACTGGAGCATCTTGTCTCTCGCAACGAAGACCGTAGTAATAGTTATCAACGAACACATTTCCGTCAAATACAGTTCCTTCTTCTAAATCAGTTGCTGCTATTCCAGCTCCGTACCAGTAACCACCGTAACTACCACCTTCAAAGATGTTGTTGATGAATGAGTTCCAGTTATCTCTAGAGTTGTTAGAGTAAAGAATTGCAGTGTTAGTAGAAGTACCTGTCGACGTTACTGTGTGGAAATGACAGTTTTCAAAGTGGTTATAATCTGAACCTCCTGTGATTTCAAGAACGTGTCCATAAATAGTACCTGTATTCTCCATTGTCAAATCAAGGAACGTAACGTAATCGTTATCTGACATTCTAACAATGTAGTTGTCAGCAGTTCCTGTTGATGCGTAAGTTACAGTTACCAATGATGCGTCTGCATTTTCAGATTTGATTGTAAGTGTATTTGTAGAATCTGCAGGAATACCTGTAAGATCCAATTGCTCATTGTAAATACCGTCACGAACATCGAAAACTACGCTTCCACATAATCCGAATGTTGCAGCATCTGAAAGTGCCGTAGCGAAATCAGCGTAATCAGGTGTTGTACCTCCAATTGTGTACGTTCCTGATAAACCAGCTTCTAAACTAGCGATGTCAGCAAAATCATTCCATGCACCTGCAGGATCTTCAGTAACACCATTCGGGTTAGATGCAATCGCTACTAAGTTGTCTCCACTAGCAAGTGGGAAAAGTCCAAGGTTTACAGTCTCCGATGAGAATGGAGCAATAGCACCAGTCCAGTTAGTGATTGATGGGATACCCGCGTTAATCGTAAATGCGATATCAGCAGAGAACAAAGAATCTGTTCCGTAATTGTAAAGCTCAACACGAACTGAATCTGTGAAGCTACATGTAGGAAGCGTTGGTGTTACGAATTGAGCAATACCAGCGTCGTCCGTTAATGGAGAAGCGATGTTCAAAGTGTATTCTTCACACTCTCCGTAACTAAAGTTGTTACATGCTTGACCTGCAGTAATCGGAGTAGTATTGTATTTACATATTACTCTCATAATTGTTGGTCCACCAGGAATTCCGTTAGGAATCAAGATTGTGTTTGATGCTGTTGCACCCGCAGCTGCATAACCAACATCAAAGAACTCACCAGCATCATCAAAATCACCGTCCTGATTGAAATCGATAAACGCAGCATGGTACTGACCCCAAGATGGTCCTGAAGATACATCAATTGTGTACGACGTATTCTGTTGAACATTGGTAGAAATTGCAGTGTAATCAGTGTAATTGTTCGTTCCAGGATTAGTACATCCAGTTCCCGTGTTGCTAATAGTGTTAAATACAACACCATTAATGAAGTCACCTGACGTACATTGGCTATTGTATGTTGGCAAACACTGCCCCCAAGCAACAAACCCACCGAACGCGGCGACTACTAATAGTAGTAATTTTTTCATAAGAATAATTTTTTATCCCACAAAGGTACGCCAAAAACGCTTAGAGACAAAAAATCTCAGCGATTTAACTAAATCGGTTTTTTTTGTTTAAAAATTATATTTGGGCAAGTGATGATGTATTGATTAAAATATAAACAGTATATTTGATTAATTAATCGTCAATAAGTTTACATGAAACATTTAAAAATTAACCAAGCGGCTCCAGCATTCACTGGTATAGACCAAAACGGCGCGGATATTTCACTGTCTGATTTCAAAGGGAAACCCGTTGTAATCTATTTTTACCCGAAGGATAACACTCCAGGTTGCACGACACAGGCGTGTAATTTGCGCGATAATTACTCGGCATTGCTCGCGGAAGACATTGTTGTAATTGGGGTGAGTGCGGATGATGAAAAATCACATCAAAAGTTCATTAAGAAATTCGACCTTCCCTTTCCTCTCATTGCTGATGTGGAAAAAGAGTTAATCCAACTATACGGAGTGTGGGGAGAAAAGAAATTTATGGGTAAGGTATACGATGGCATTCATCGCACCACATTTATCATCGATGAGACACATACTATAATAGGTATTATTGAAAAACCCAAAAACAAGGCTCACGCAGAAGAAATATTAGCAATTTTCGAAAAAAATAAAACATCGTAAATAATTTACGATCAACCCCTCTAGATTTGTATCATCAAAATCATTCAACCCTTGTGCTTCACCGCACATAAACTTTAAACAAATACGATATGGCAGCTAAAGAAGCTAATGCAGAAAAAATGAAAGCGCTCCAGTTAACAATGCAAAAACTGGACAAGACATACGGTAAAGGATCCGTGATGCGCTTAGGAGATGCTCCCGCACTTGAAGTAGATGTAATTCCAACAGGTTCACTTACCCTCGATTTAGCATTGGGTGTGGGCGGATTCCCAAAAGGGCGTGTTGTTGAAATCTACGGACCTGAATCTTCGGGTAAGACAACACTCGCAATTCATGCAATCGCAGAAGTACAAAAACAAGGTGGAATTGCTGCTATTGTAGATGCTGAGCACGCATTCGATCAGTTTTACGCCAAAAGTTTAGGCGTTGATATTGACAACCTATTAATCTCACAACCAGACAACGGTGAGCAGGCCTTAGAAATCGCTGATAACTTGATTCGCTCTGGAGCAGTCGATTTATTGGTAGTCGATTCCGTTGCCGCACTTACTCCAAAAGCTGAGATTGAAGGCGAAATGGGAGATTCCCAAATGGGGCTTCAAGCCCGTTTGATGTCGAAAGCACTTCGTAAGTTGACAGGATCAATTAACAAGGCAAACTGTTGCTGTATTTTCATCAACCAGTTGCGTGAGAAAATTGGTGTGATGTTCGGAAACCCAGAAACAACTACTGGTGGTAACGCATTGAAATTTTACGCTTCAGTTCGTGTGGATATCCGTCGATCTAGCCAAATTAAAGATGGCGACGAAGTAATTGGAAACAGAACGAAAGTTAAAGTCGTAAAGAATAAAGTTGCACCTCCGTTCCGAAGAGCTGAATTCGACATCATGTATGGAAAAGGAATCTCGAAGGTTGGTGAAATTATCGACATCGGTGTTGATCTCAACATCATCAAGAAAAGCGGATCATGGTTCTCCTACGGCGAAACAAGACTAGGACAAGGTCGCGATTCCGTTAAAGGAATTATCAAAGACAATCCTGAGCTTATGGAGGAACTTGAACAAAAGATTAAAGAAGCTCTCGTTCCATCAGGAGAGGTTGACTTGGTGGAAGAGCACGATTAATTTGCATATCGTAAATGGAAGCGGCGTCTGTGAAGGGCGCCGCTTTTTTTGTGCTTATTCCTTAATCAACCTCGTAATGCTTCTTCCTGAATTCGTGGTAATCTCTAGGACATACATTCCTGATCGCTCGTCCGATAAATCAATCGAGAAGTGCTTTGTACTAATCTCTTCGTTCTCAATTACGTTTCTGCCCGTGAGATCGACAACCGTATACGAAACAATCAATTCCGATGAAAGCACTTTAAAAGATCCTTTCGATGGATTTGGAAAAACATTCACACTCATTTCCAATTCATCCAACTCAGAACTATCGTACGTTCCGAGTAAGTTAACGTTATCTACCCAAACGTGATTCCCGTAATACCCACGGTTATCAAAAGCGATTTCAACGCACGATTCCCCAGCTAAAAAATCAAGGTTCAAATATCCAGGGCCCCAATTAATTGTTGGCGTTGATGCGTCCCAAAACCATGTTTGTGTTCCGAACACTTCCAAATCTACTCCGCCACGAATCCATAAGGTTTGCCAATTAGGGTTTGAACCTGTTCGATATACAACAGCGAGAGAATCCGTATATCCATTATTATCATTGTATGTGTAATCCCATGTCATGTCCATGTTGAGGAGATTCGTGAAGTCAAACGCCGGCATAATTAACAAGTGTTGCTCTCCCGTGGCATCCACCCAATAATTCGGGTATCCCGCAACTTTATTATTCGGATCGTCCAGCGGCCAATCTTGCTCCCATGAAGAACCCTCGGAATCAAATAACTTCCATCCTGCTGGTGGAAATTCCGTTCCGTTGAAATCTTCAGCGATTGTCGGGTAATCATACGATTCGGTGATTTCCATAAAATCAGCAATCTCAATTGTATCCACTCCATACATATCCGAAGCAATTAATCGAACATCATAGGTCCCCGGACTTGTGTAAATCACTTGGGGATTTTCCAAAGTAGAAGTGCTTGGTGTTCCACCCTCAAAATACCACTCCCACGCAGCCGAAGCTTGGCGCACCGTACTATGATCAACAAACTGAACCGTATCAGCAATGCAATTTGTCGCCAAATTCAGACTTACCTGATCCGCAGCGAACATTGCCACAGGCGGCGCATCATCCTCATAGAATTCGCATTCATACACTCCACGCTGACTAGCCATTCGAATTTTCCCCTCACCATAATACGGTTGCAAAAATTGACAATTGACTGAAGCAGGTAACTCGTTATTGAACAAAGCCCAATCGGACATTGACGCATTACGATAATACATGCGCTTGGTCGTTCCAACATATAGCCCGTCATCCGTTCCATAATGATGAACAATCGAGCGGACATTCTCTCCTGTCAAGGCATTCCCAGTAATGTTTGTCCAATTGGAGCCTCCATTTACCGATTCAAAAACCTTGTAACCACTCTGGCTTCCCATCAAGATACACCAAAGTTTATCAGGATTTTCATCATCCACTTCAATGTATTTAACGCGATTAGAATTGTTGTTCGTTACCGAACTTGGTGGAGTACAAATTCCCCATGTCGCACCTCCATCATTGGATTTTCGTACTTGATAATTTCCTGATCCAACTTTGTGTGTTACGTAAATTGTCAATGGATCGTTCCAAGCTACTTTCACTTGAATCACCTTATCTCCACCGAAATCGTGAACAAATTCAAAAGAAACACCACCGTTGGTCGTTTTATACAATTCTGTCCCTACTGGAGAATAAAAGTTATTATAACATGTCGATTCAAAACCATAGGTTCCGTACTCTCCAGCCACGTAGGAAGTGTTGCATTTTTTATCCGACTGGAACGATCTTCCTGTTTTTCGAATTTCGCGGACTTCTGAGAACTCGAACGACCCTCCATCATCATATCCGATTTTGTTGTCTCCGTAATTCACAAATCCGCGGTAGTTGTCTCCACCTCTCTCAGCGAGCCAACCTCCCTCACTTGGATTTGCCAATCCTCCTTTGTAAATATCTTTATACCTGATAAGCGTTCCGTTGTGATAAGTTCCACCGACCATGACATAACCATCCTTGAACCCAGCACCAAATCCCCAGAAATCTGTCCCGTGAATTCCATGCATTCTTGGTTCGAGTGAATCTCCCTGCGTGGCCGAATAAAACAATCCTCCGTCAGAAGCTACCCACATGTCAATCGATGATCCAATGTCGAAGAATTTAATGTCATGAACATCAGCGTGACTATACCTGTGTTTCAAGCTTCCGCCTTGCGCCCAAGTCACCCAATGCCCGTTGAGCGTCCAGTCTGATCCACCATTTAATGATCTCCAAACATTGATTCCAGCACCAAATAACCGATCAGCATCCGTTGGCGAAGCGCCTAGTGCCAGGTCATAATAGTATTGTCCACCGTCTCCTGTGCCATCTTCAGACCATCCTAAAATATTTGGATTCGTGACTGTTGGTGCTCCACCAGCGGATCCATCACAACATTCGAACGAAAAGCTCTCTCCCGCATCGGTACTTTTGTAAATACCATACAGCCCTCCATCAGGACCAACATCTCCAGAAGCCAATACATAAACCAGGTTTGGGTTCGCCGCTGACACCGAAATTTCACATCTCTTTTGTTCATCCCCGTTCGCAGGAGAAGGCCATCCATTCGGCTTCAAAGTCCAAGTCAATCCAGTATCCTCCGATTTGTAAAATTCCGTTTTGTCTCCTACCAGTTTTACTGTGTAAAGTATTGTTGGGTCATTTGGTTTGATTTCAATTTCCATGTGCTCACCCGCGTGAACTTCTGTCCAATTCGCACCGCCATCTACGCTTCTATAAAGACCATTACTTGTAGCAGCCAAAAGTGTATTGATTCCGATAAATTTAAGATCTCGAACGCGCATGTTCATTGACTGAAAACCAGCATCTCCTGTCATCGACCAGTTTATCCCACCATCGGTTGATTTCCATAATTTACCGTTCGACTCACCAAAATAAACCGTGCTTGAACTATTCGGATCCATCGCGATAGCATAAACGCTGTTTACGTCTAAATCGCGCGTGACCAGCGTCCAATTCATTCCTTTATCCGAGGATTTCCATAAACCGGCAGTTGCCGTTCCTGCATAAATTAGATCAGAATCCACTGGTGATTGCTCAACAGTATACACATGTGCAGATCCAGGACTTTGAACACTGAACGCCATTGCCTGTTCGTGGTCGTAATCCCAAGGTCCTACCTCTTGCCAAGGCGAAGTCGGGCTTTTTGCTTGGGCTGGTGCTGCACTATTTAACCGTTCCGTTATGAACCCATCGGTATCAAGATCCAACCAATATTCCTTCATTAAACGTTTGAAATACTGCGTGTGTTGGTTCTTTTCGAAAGGGTTCACTTTGTAGAAATCCTCAAATTGTTCACGAAGCGAAAACAGGCTTACCGTATCACCATACATGTATTTAATCCAAGCGGGAGATTCATCAGTAACTTTATACTTCTCTTGGAAATCTTGTGCCCATCCAATAAAAGATGCAAGAATAAGAATTGAAGCTAGAATTGTTTTCATACGGGTAGTTTTTCCAAAGATAAGGGAAGTGGCAATTCGCGGAATTGATAATTTTTTGTCATCTTGGTACTCCAAGTTATGAAAAAAACTGTCACCTTAATTGTTCATGGTCACCGCAAGCTAGCAGATAAAACGCTGGAAACAATTGAATTAATGAATGGTGAGCCGACGTTAATCATTAAGAAGAAATTGACCAAAGGTCCTGGTGACGCTTCTGAAATTGCCCAAACCGCCAGTACAAAATCGGACGTTGTTATTGCTGTTGGTGGGGACGGAACGTGCAATGAAGTCGTGAATGGTCTAATGATTACACCCAACCCCGAAATTATCTTTGGTGTGATTCCTAACGGCACTGGGAATGACTTTGTACGCAATTTTCCTCCTTTCGATCCATACGCATTTGTGACTTCCATCGTGGAGGGATCAGCAAAAAGTATTGATTTGGGAAAAATAGACTTTGGACAACCATCGAGGTATTTTTTGAATGTCGCAGACATCGGGTTCGGAGCAAGTGTAGTTGAAACGATGAATCGACAACGAAAGAGCGGCATTGGAGGTAAACTGTCTTATAATTTAGCCATTCTTCGCACATTCTTTTCTTATCGGAAACCTGTTCTGCGCGTGCACAACAACGAATTCGAATTCGAGGGTAAATCACTGATGGTTGTTTTCAGCAATGGGACAACTTTTGGGCACGGACTCCAAATTTACCCTGAAGCACAACTTGATAGTGCGAAGCTCGGACTTGCTGTAATTGGCAATGTGAGTTTGTTTGAATATGCCAAGAATCTGGGCAACTTGAAAGAAGGTCGGAAAATAGATCATCCAGAAGTGAAGTACCACGAATTTGAAAAAATTCATGTTTCTACGACGAATAAAAACTTGTGTGTCGAGACTGACGGCGAAATCGCTGGTCGATCATCGATTACGGTTGAAGTTCTGCCAAAAGCTTTGCGAATTATTATTGCCTAAATCATCTACTTAGCAAACTTGAATTGAAGCGTCAAGTAGGCGTTGATTCCATCTGAAGGAAGAATTCCAGGCCCAGGATATGCCGCAGCACGTCGTGTATAATATTTTTGATTTGTGAAGTTATTCACTCCTCCTTCGAGCTGAATGTATTTCGTAAAGGAATATCTAGCCGAGAAATCGAACACAAGATACGATGGAATCGAACCAATTACAGCATCACCGGAAGGGAGCACTGAATTGGATGCGTCTGAAAATTGCTCCGAATTGTACGACCCTTGAACTTGAAAACTCCATCCTTTGTACTTGTACTTAACTCCCGATTTGAGGATAAACGGACTGACGTATTCTACTTTCTTCCCGACAAAATTCGGCTCCTTTGATCTAATGTATCTTGCATCTATGTAAGCCGCGTTTACAAAAAGTGACAGCGAGTGCTTCGCCGAATCCCTGAACGCTTTGATGAAATCAAACTCGGAGAAAACCTCCACTCCCATATTTCTAGCGTTACCAATATTCGTTCGCTCTTTGAATGTTGTTCCTGCTTTCGGCGCCAATCCAATTTTATCTCCATAGAAAACGTAGAATGCCGCAACATCATAAATCCAAAAATCACTTTGAATACCACGAAAACCAAGTTCTGCAGTGTAGCCGTATTCATCTTTGATCAAACTATCAATGACGATGTTTGGGTTGGAAATTCGAATATCCGTGAAATTGATCGCTCGGTAATTCTGTGTGAAATTTGCGTAAACTTTCGATCGTTTGCTCGTTCTAAATGATGTTCCAGCTCCAAATAACGGTACAAATCGATTTACACTATTATTGTCTTCAATCGTGTAAACGGCGAGCGTGTCTAGGTTCACGGGATGAATCGAATAACGCTTGTAATATCCGCCCGATCCACTTTGAATCGATTCCATTCGCAGTCCGAAATTGACCGTTGTTCGATCGCCAATAAACAAGATGTTCTCCGCAAATCCTGCGGTATTTTCAGATGGATATGTAAACGATGAACCCTCCAAATCTTCCGGGTTTTGATACGTAAAATTGGCATCACTCCCATCCGTTGCAGTGCCTTGATCGGCTGTTGTAGTTCCTCGATAATAGCGAGCTCCAACGAGGAAAGCTCCTCTAAATTTCGATACTTCCTCCTTCTTATTGAAATCGTAGCGCTGTAGGAATCGTGCTTCAATTCCTGCATTTCGGAAATCTCCTGCTAACATTTCACGTGCACCTCCAGGATCTTGTTGGGTGATTTTACCCAAAAACCCCAAGGTTTTACGGCTCGACGCCATTCCAAACGCTCGAATGTTGAAGTGCGATTTCTTCGAAATTTCATGATCGTAGTGAAGCGCTAACATGTTCCAGTTTACCTTGAACCAATTTCTGTCACGCAAACTCTGACGTGGATTTTCCTCAAACTGCACATCGGACAAACCTCCCGCTTGCTTCGCCAAGTAATTCATGTGCGTGTATTCTAAGCGAAGTTTGATGTTGTCGGTGAGGTAATATCCAACTTGGGCGAATGCCTGATGCTGCGCAAAGTTCGAGTTCTCTCGGTAACCATCTCCACGTTTGTATTGATGGTATGCCTGATAGAAAACGCGGTTTTTCGATCCTGCAATGCGGTTGAATGTTCCGAGGTAGCCATACATTCCGCTCGTCGTCCGGGACGTAAACTCGAAAGGGGTATTGGTTGGTGCGTCTTTGATGATGAAATTCAACAATCCGCCAAATTGAGAACCAAACTGAAGTGATGCTGATCCACGTATAATTTCAATTGCTTTCAATGCTTCGAAAGGTGGCGTGTAATAACTTTCAGGGTAGCCGAGCGCATCTGCACTGATGTCGTAACCGTTTTGGCGGGTGTTGAAATTCGCCGTTCTGTTCGGACTCAATCCTCGCCCTCCGATTCCAACTTGAATTCCCGCACCGTCACTTTCCCAAATATTCAATCCAGGTACTTTTGCAAAAATCTCCCTTGGATTCGCTGCTGATTTCGCTCCACTTAATTCAGAAAGTTCAATTACAGCGTTTGTTCCAGTGTAAATTTGAACTCCACGAACCGGAGGGAGAAAACCTACGTCAAAACCTTCCATGTGTTTACGAATGACATTTGCTCCATCTACGTCTTGGTAACTTTCAGTCATCGAGATCTGAAAGGTCTGAGTCATGTTGTATTGCGAAAGCGTATAAATGAGCGTATCAAAACCGAGAGCTGAAAAAATCAGTGTGTCGAAATGACTCGCCTCAATTTGGAATGTCCCGTCGTCTGATGTTAACGCCATCTCTCCCGATCTTGGGTTTTTCAGCTTCACACCTGGAATTCCAATTTTTTCAGAATCCAGCACCACACCTTTCACTTGCGCGAGGGATGTCATCAAAATGAACAAAAACAATATAGTGGTTAAAAACTTCATTCTTTAAGTGTCTCTATCCATTCTCGGTGAGCCAAGTTGTAGGGTAATTTTGTTAAATCGTGCTTCTTGTCAACAAACAATTGTGAGGGTCTTCCATTCAAACTCACGTAAATTTCAGCACGAATCTCAGGGTCGTCAATCGGGAATTTGTAATCTCCGAATTCCAGGATTTGCCCATCATAATGCTCCCTCAATATGTCGGCGTATTGCAAAATCATATCGGGTTGAGTTGCCATCTGGTCTTCCTGTGTAGGTGTAAGAAAATCGGAGTTTTGAATTTCTGATTCACGCCCCGTTTTTTTGTCTACCAGATAAAATGTTGCATGTCCTTCCTTGTGCATGAGCATCACGCGCCACGAAAATTGGAATCCTTCTTCATTCCAAAATAAATCGCCTTTGTATAGCAGAAAGCGCATGGGAACTAGCAATTGAATCACAACGTAGACTAGTAGGGCTGTTCGCACAAACTTTCGCGGTCTAGGAAGCGGTGTCTTCTTTTTTCTTGAGTTAACAGCTCCCAGTCGATTGAGGATTCCTTCGTGAAAATGGTCTGAAAAGAAAATCAATGTTGAGAAAATCATCACCCAAGGGAACACGCCAATTGGGAATAAATACCACGTTACGAGATGGAAAAACACCACGAAGAAGTAGGCAAAAGGACGAAAACGTGCACTCAAAAGGAAAAACACAATGAACAAATCGTAAATACAGCCTGACCAACTGAAGAGATACGCCGCCCAATCTTGCTGAAGGTATCCTCCAACTACTGGAATTTGATGATGTGCTTGAAGCCATGTTTTGAGGGGTTGCGCTTCGAATAACCAATCAGAATTGACTTTGGCAATACCTGCGAAAATGTAAACAACCGACAATTGGAACTTAATAATCCCTGAATGCCATTGCCTCATCGTAGAGCGTTTGATGGAGGGCATGAGCAGTACATCTATTGAAAACCGAGCATTTGCTGGAACCCAAATCATTAAAAAACTTACGAGGCTTACAAAGTAATAGTGATTTAAGTAATTGGATTTGTCGAGCAGCTCAATGTAGGTAAAGCAGATAAAGAAAATGACCGTTCCCCAGCGGTAAAACATCCCAAGCATGATCGAAATCGATGCAATGATCATCAAAATAAAAGGGGCGTACATCAAATTTCCATCTAATGGCCGAACCCAATCAAATCCTAGATATGTGAAATAATGCGTTGGTTCAATGTAGAGCTGCTCGACCCAACCGTTGATGAGAAAACGAGAAATCCCGAAAAGCATTAATGCTCCAAAAATTATACGGAATACAATTAACGGAGCATTAGAAACTTCCTTGAAAGGATCAAAATATGTTTGGAATCTCGATTTAGTCACCGTCGTTGTCTTGATACGTAATCAACACGCCGAAAGCAGATGTCATATCCGTTTTCAGCGAGACCACTTGACCTTGCATGAGGGTATATAATTCGTCTAACCCTTGCGGATTCGAGTTCATTTCATTTTCCATCGTTCCTGAAAAGGAATCAACTTTCGCGAGAATTGCACTGAAATTGTCCGCAATTGTTCCATCAAGCGCTGATCGCTCAAGATGAAGAAGGTAATCGTCGAAGCCAACTCCAGATTGGCCGGTAGAAAATGAATTCCCTTTGTAGTACTGTTCGAGTGCCAACACATTTTGGCGAAGCAAATCTAAAGCGATTCCACTGTTTCGTGCTTCGAGGTATTCTGGCATCTGAATGCCCAAGCTTTGCTTTCCGATTGGAATTCCCAATTTCGCCACCTTCACCAACTCGTAATCGCGGTTGAATTCGTTCACCAATTGAGAAAATCCTGAAGTTGTTTCCGTTCCTGTTGATTCTTTGAAGGTTGGAGCATACGCCGCCCAGGCGCTCGTTACTGCATCCGTCTCTGATTTCAATTTCGCAATTACATCACTCGTATAAGTCATGTAGTTTGCATCCCCTGTGAAGTAAGATAGGGCGTCTGCTCTGTGCAATAGAAAATCAAGCGAGTGTAATCCAATTGCATCAATGTTTGAAGCGGAACCTAAGGTGTAACTTCCCACAGCTATATTCGATTCAATTTTCGCTGTATCTGAAGGATAAGTTCCTGTTGCCGCCTTAAATCCGTAATCTCTGATTGGACCAAAATCAAACGGTTTTACTGTCTGCCATGTCAAGTAAGCCTCTTTCCACGAGTTTCTGAGAACGTCAAGGTTTGCTTGTGTTGGGTTCGATTGAAATTCAACGAAATCCGCCTCCATTTGATCAACTGCCATTTTTAACATGGATAGCGAAGGAGCGATCAGGTTGTCTGAAAAATTGACAAGTAGGCTTGCTTTGTCGAACTCTGGAGTTTCTTCTGGTTTATTACAGCTAGATGCCATAGAAACCACTGCGAGGACAAGTAAGATGGAAATTCGTTGAATTCTATTCATAACTAATAGATTGCGTTGATTGTGTTTTTGATGTTATTCAAATCGACAAGTGTGATTGACCAAAAGTTCGTTGGAAATTGCGCCATCAAAGCAGCGTGTTCCGTTGGATCCATTCTTCTCGTTTCAACTGGTGCGTAACGAAGGTTCCAAGCAAATGCATACGCTTCAGAAAGCTCGTGCAAGAATTTTGCGTCATCTGTTCCGAAATTCGCAATTGCACCGTCAATATAGTCGATGGCTTGGTAGGCTGAAATTTCCTCCCACTCTTTTCTAAGCGCAAGAATCGTTTGATCGCGATCCGTCAATTCGTTTGCTGAAATGGCCGCTCTTCCTCTCAAGAAGCAATTCATCATGTCCGCATTTGAATTGAGCAAAGCGTCTTGATTGTTGCAGTATTTCCCCCAGAATCGATCCGGAACAGTTGATGGAAAATCCGTGTCGACTCCAAAGTATCCGAAAGCTTCATCGAAATGATGTTCCATTGCTGTGTAATAATCTCCAGCTGCTACATCAACCGCTGTAGTGTTATCCACATCCATTTTACCACTTCCGAAATAAACGTTTAACGCTTGATTCAAGAATACTGCACCCATCAAACCTTTTTCGATTACCTGAACATGCTCTACTCCATTTTCATCGAATAGATATGTCGATGATCCTGAAGACAATGTTCCTGCCACACCATCCGAGGCAGTATTAGCATTGTCAACACTGGCTATTGCCAAGGCATCCATGAAAGTTTCAAATAATCCTTGATCAACTGTGAAACACTTATTTTTCAATTGCTTTGTTGATGTAAAAGAGAAGTTCCCATTTCCGTTTCCGTTTTCATTGGAGAACATGTCTTTCAAAACTTGAGCGTCAAGAACTGTGCTTGTTCCTGTTTTCATCAAAACAACCATTTCGCTCAACTGATCCAAGCGTTCTGTTTGTCCAGAATAACTCACCGTAGAGTTTCCTGATGCGTCCATGAAAGAATACGTCGTTGGAACCGTATAGCTTTCTTCGAACTGACAGGTATTGTCGTCTTTTTTGGCTTTTTCGTCGTAATTGATCGCTGTTGGGTCCGTACACCCCTTTTTGCAGCTGGAGATAGTCACTACTGTGACTAATAATAAAGAAGAGATTATTAATGTTTTCATAATTTGTTTCTTAACAGCTGCTGCGCATCAGCTAGGTTAAAAGCTTTCTGCAAAGAAACAAGATGAGCTTAGTTCTCACAATACCAGAAACAGGGTATTTAAAATGATTCTAAATAAAAAAACCCTGACAATCCCGATAGCTATCGGGACGAATGTCAGGGTTTTCAGTTATTTCTACCGATCTATTTTTTCAATACGATTGGTTGAGTTGTGCGTTTGTTATCCGTTGCTACGTTCAGGAAATAAGTTCCATCTGCGGCAGTTGATAAATCAATGTTGAAAGAAAGCCCTTCAAGATTTGAATCGTAAACAATTCTTCCTGTAACGTCTGTTACTTGAATTGAACGTACATCATTTGCAGGGTTATTCAATACAATGTTCACTATTCCATTCGTTGGATTTGGATAAACAACAAATAGCGACTCTTCGATTTCATCGAGACCTGCTGATGGCTCAACAGTGATGTCATTAATTGTCGTTACACATCCGTTGTCATCAGTAATAGTTACTGAGTACGTTCCATCTTCCAAGTTTGTAATGTCTTCCGTTGAGGCAGTAAATCCATTTGGACCCGTCCAAGCGAAAGTATAGTTTGGAGTTCCTCCAGCTACAGTGATATCGATTGCACCGTCGCCACCGTTCGTTTCATCTGTAACGTTAGTTGTTGATGAAGTAAGAGGTGCTGGTCCAGTTAAGACAGCTGGTACGGATGTAAGACATGCGCTTCCATCTATCACGTTCACTGTGTAATTTCCAGTTGAAAGTCCTGTAAACGTTCCACTTCCTTGAGGTCCGCTACCAATATCGTACGTCGCACCAGATGAGTTACCAGTCACAAACGAAACAGTAATAGATCCATCACTATTCTCAGCACATGTCGGCTCAACCGTTGTGTACGAGAATGTTGATGTACATGGTGAAGTCAAACAGAAGTTGCTTGTATTAGATGAGTAAGAAATTGTTGTCATTTGAGCTAACACAGTTCCTGAACCATCTGTCACTGACCAATCTCCGTCGATCGCACATCCAGAAGCAGTACCGTCCATTCCGTCACCCCAATCATCATACATGATCAAGTCGTAACATCCTGCCGCCAAACATAGGTTTTCGTTAATGGTAATTTCATTACCATACGATCCTGGATCACCTGGCGCTGCGCCTTGTGCACCACCTGGAGGAATACCTGTTGTGTTTCCACCTGATGCGACTACCGTTGTTGTTCCATCATTTACGATTTCCCAGTATGTTTCATATCCCCAACAATCTGTTTCGATTGTTAACGTTGCCGCTAGACCTCCAATTGTAACGTTGAAGTTTGCCAAAGAAGCATCGTTAGCTGGGTTCGTATCTGTTGTTCCGTTTGGATTGCTTGTACTTGCGTTGAAAATGTGTGCTCCAGCAGTCGTTGATTGTGTTGGTAACGTAACCGCTGCACTTGCATTTGACGCCAAGTTTCCTGTCCAGTTGAAGGTTGAGTTTGCTCCACCATCAATATTGTAAAGAATCGTAACTGAAGTCAATGCATTCGCTCCAGCGTTTCTCAACGTCACTACTGGATCGAAAGTAGCGCCACAAAGTTGTGCCTCCGGAGAAGTAATTCCTTGAATGCTTGCATCGTCACTAGTTGTCGCTGCGTTTGGATCCCATCCGTCGTTTACGGTATTTGATCCTCCACAAGAAGCAGGATCAAGGTAAGTTCCAACTCCAAGTCCCCAAGAGACTCCAAGACGTCCGTAGTAATCTAACAGTCCATTGTTTACTGTTCCTGAACATGCCGCAGCACCTCCGTATAATTGTCCGATAATGCGACCATTTTGATCGAATAATGGAGATCCTGACGAACCTGGTTCTGTTACTCCGTCTTCCCACGAATCAATCTCCCATGTTGCAGCTCCCGCATTGTTAGCATGGAAGATTCCATTTCCATTATCATCTGCACGGCAAATTTTCTTAATGTCACCAGCAGGGTGGTGAATTCCCGTTACTTCAGTTACCGCATTCTGAACATCAGAATTGTCCCAACCTGCATAGAATAATCCCCAGCTAGTTGCATCTCCAACAGTCATGTTGTCTAATAAAAGTAGTGCGTGATCAGCTTGACCTCCACTCACCAAAACAGTCGCTCCATTTACTGTCGTTTGATCGTAATTAGAAGGGTTGTTGAATGAGGTTGGAGTATTGGCTGTAGTAGCACAAGACATTCCTGGATTTCCTTCAGGCACATCCCAGTTGAATCTGAACAACCAGTTGGATGTTCCTCCACCAAGACAGTGATTCGCCGTTAAGAAATAAGGCGTTCCATCGTTACAAGAATTGTTGATCAATGCTCCAGTACAAATTCCACTTCCATTTACAACGATCATTGCAACAGAACGAATTTGATCATCCCAAGCACTTATTCCTCCCACATAAGGATCGAGCGGACAACGAGCGTCTATGTTACAGGCTCCTGAACTGTTCAATGCTTTTGCAAGATTCTTTTGAACCAAATTCAAGCTACGGTATCCGTGAGTTACACCATTAATTGTAAAGGTACCTTGACCGCGAACGGCTGCTGGTTCGAAGTATTCTACCACAATATGATCACCATAAACCAAATCAGTTCCTAGTTCACCGCTTGCGTTATTGTTTCGAGACGTGTATGCTCCAATCGTGTGCGTTCGTGCCGCATCATATAGGTAAAGATGCGCTCCCTCTGGGAAGTTCATGTCCTTTAACGTCAAGTTAATTGTAAGCGCTCCGTTGGCTACGATTTCCGTTCGCCAAACACGATTCCCACCTGGAAGGTCCGTCCAAATACCGCTATTTTTCGCAGTGATGTTGGTTTCATACTTGTACCCAAAACGCCACGGAGCATCCTTCGCTGCATCGTTGATTACATCTTCGGCTTGAATTTGAGCCAAATCAAATCCAGGCATGGTTATCCTTGGAATATTGACGGCCGTTACCGATTTTCCTTTTGCAGACACAGGTCCACCCATGTCCGTAATTTGCGCAGAAGCCGCCACGGAGAATAGGGCGAAGACTCCTAAGCAGAGCAGTTGTTTTTTCATAGTTCTAGTTTAATTGAGTAATTCTACCTTGATATGCTCAAGGCGAGCAGTTCTTATTTATTAATTACGATTGTTTTCATTTCAGAACCAATGCTCGAAGTTAATCGAACGATGTACGTTCCATTTGCAGAAGATGTTAAATCAAGTAAAGACGTGATTCCGTACGTTGCGTTTTCTGTTAAAAGAACGCGTCCGGTCATGTCCAATACTGTGATAACTGCATCGTCTGTTAAGTCTTCTAATTGAATGGTGAACAAACCAGCACTTGGGTTTGGACTCACTGTAAACAAGTTCGAAGTCAATTCTTCGATCGAGTTTGTTGCTGGATTTGGATCGTATCCGTTGTCTGTTGTTTGCTCTGGCCCACATGAAGCTGGAGATAAAATTTCTTGTGCTCCAAGATCCCAAGATGTTCCAAAACGACCGTAGAAATCGTACTGTCCATTGTTATTCGTTCCGCTACAAGCAGCAGCTCCTCCGTACAATTGTCCAATGATTCTTCCTTCTTGATCAAACAATGGTGACCCTGATGACCCAGGCTCCGTAACACCGTCATCCCAAGCGTCGATGAACCAAACATCTGCTCCACCTACAACTGAGTGACTGATGTTATTTCCCGTATCGAATGCGCGACAAATCTTTTTGATATCTCCAGATGGGTGGTGAATACCGATTGCTTCTGTTACTGCTGATTGAACATCCGTGTTATCCCATCCTGCATAGAAAAGACCCCAAGTGATAGCATCGTTGACATCCATGTTGTCAATTTCCAACAATGCGAAATCTGAACTTCCGCTGTTTTCCAATAACGTCGCTCCGTTTGCCGTTTGATCATGAGCAGATGAAGAATTGTAAGACGTCGCAGTGTTTGTTGTTGTGGCACATGATAAGGTTGGATCTCCTTCGGCAACTTCCCAGTTAAATCTGAATGCCCAGTTTCCAGTACTTCCACCCAAACAGTGGTTCGCCGTTAAGAAATATGGCGTTCCATCATTACATGTGTTGTTGATGAGTGCACCAGTACAAGCGCCATTGCCACCTACCACGATCATCGCAACAGATCTACTTTGGTTTTTCCACGGATCTCCCAATGGACAGTTCACGTCGATGTTACAGTTTCCTGAACTGTTCAATGCTTTCGTTAAAACATCTTGAATGTGCGTTAGCGTTCTGTATCCGTGAATCACATTTGAAATCGTAAAAGATCCTTCCCCAGCTACATTTGCAGGTTCGTGGTATTCCACAATCATGTTGTCTCCGTAGATCAATTCCGTTCCCAACAATCCATCTTCGCGGTTGTTTCGAACAGTGTAAGCACCAATCTTGTTCGTTTTATCTTGATCAAAAAGGTACAAAGAGGCTCCTGCAGGAATGTTCACATCTTCCAATAGCAAGTTTACTGTAATTGCTCCATCACATGTGATTCCAAGTCTCCACAATTTACTACCATCAGCCAAGGTTTCCCACGTTCCAGAATTTTGAAGCGAGAAATCCGTGTCGTATTTGTAACCAAATCTCCAAGGTTGCGATTTATTCTCATCGTTAATTGCGTCTTCGGCAGCAACAACAGTTTCATCAAAACCGCGCATTGTTTCGTAATCGATTTCATCCATGCGCAAATTTGACTTCCAAGAAATTGGACCACCAAGATCAGTTGTTTGTGCAATTGTGCTAAATCCTGCCACGGCGAACGCGCAGATAACGAGTAGTGTTTTTTTCATAATTCAATAGTTCTTGATCAACCTTTCAATCGATCGGCTTACTTATTTCTCTTAATACTGCACCCTCTTGGTGCTGGAGTAGTATTCGGTAGTTTGATTCCGTTTGTTAAAAAGTTAATTGCATCAAGCGCATACGTTTCTAGTTCTTCTCGGTCGCTGTCCCAAGAATTATCGATGCTTCCTCTCATCACTAATTTCCCATCAGCATCCAAAACGTACAAATGAGGTGTTGTTTTCGCTCCAAATGCATCGGCAACTTTGGAATCAACATCCATCAAATAATTCATTTTATATTCTTGCGCTTCTGCGCGTTCTTTCATTTTATCCATTGCATCGACACCTTCGTGCTTCGCTGCGTTTGAGTTGACTAGCACGAAACCAATGTTGGCTTCTTGTGCCTTCTCGTACAAATCATTGTACTGTTTTTCCCAACCGTCGAAGTTGTCATTTCCAACCACAAATGGGCACGTATTGCAAGAAAAAACAACCATTGTTCCGTTTTCTCCTTTGAAGTCTGAAAGCGAATACGAGTTGTCATCAATCGCATTCATTTGAATATCCATTGCTGGAACTTTCTTTCCAATTTTTAATTCTTTCTCCTTCTTTACTAAGAAAGACGAAGCCGCGAATACAAGGGTTGGCAGTGCGAGCGCTAGAAAAAGCGTACGCGCAATTTGGTTCAGTTTTGAATTAGATAACATGGATTGTTATTTTTAGCACGATCATTGTTGATCAAAACGAGCACACAAAGTACAAAAATTATGAATAAAGTTCTTGTAATATTAATGTCACTGATCGCTTTCAGTGGCTTCTCCCAAAAGTTTACGATTCCAATGGTCGATCATGCTTTCTCGGATGTCATTGAGTGGAAAGGGATGGGAGTGATTCTCATGAGTAAAGATCCGAACATGGCGAAGCCACAAATTAATTTGACCTTGGTTGGTGATGCTGAAGAGAGCATATGGGATCAAAAGATTCGACCTCGAAACGAAGAATTCTATTACTTGGCGAGTGAAAATGCGCGATACGTTTACTTTTTGGACAACCTTGAACTCGATGGCGGAAAAGTTTATTTCAATCAGTTAAATTCTGCTGGAAATGTGAAAACAACATCGACTTCAATTTCAAGTGCTATTAAAAAATTGGGCAGTTACGATTACAACAAGTTGGAGTTAATTAATGTCGTTGTAACAGATAAAGCCTTGGTGCACCACTTCAGATATGCTGATAAAAAAGGCAAGTGCGTTCGTGAATTTGCAACCTTCATGACGCATCATAACATGTTGTGCTACGCTGTTGAGCTCGGAGCGATTCCAAATGCAGATCTAAAAGATGAAAACATTGGGCAATGGAACTACATTGGTTTTACGGGTGATGAAATTCACTTTGCCGCTCGCGGATACAGCACGAAAAAGACAGGGTGGACTACACGCGCATTTACATCCAAGGGAAAAGAGAAAACGGGAACCTTTTTGGAAGCTCCTTCTGATTTATTGACCATCGAGAATATCGGATTTGGAACTACAGGGAGCTACTACCTAGAGGAAAAGCACACTGTGGAACGAGGACTTCTTGCCCAAATCAACGGGAATTTTTACATGATGGGAGCAGAACGAAGCGATAATGGTGCAGCACTTATTTTGCACGTGTACGAAGAAGGCGAATGGAAAGAACTCAATAAGATGAATTTGAATTATTTTATCGAAAATAAGGATCTAAAACTGGGGATTTATCCATTGAATGAGGGCGTGGGATATCACTTGGATCATAACGGATACAACAAAGTGAGCATCATCTATTACAAGGCAGGTCAGACCTCTTCGCACAACGATTATTCGGAACGTGCAATTGTAAACCCGAGTAGCGTACTTTATCCAAAAAAGAAAGAAGAATTTACCGTAAATTTGCCGAATACTGTTTTGGTTTTTAATACTGATCAGTTGGGTAGTAAAGGTGAGGTAGAATTTGAACGTAAGAAGAAATGATAATCGGAATTTGTGGTGGTAGTGGATCAGGAAAGACAACGTTGTTGAATCGACTGTACACGGAATATAAAGATCTTCGTCCGAGTGTGTTTTCAATGGATAACTATTACCGTCCAATTGAACACCAGCAAATAGACAAAAATGGCGAGGTGAATTTCGATTTACCCACAGCTCTTGACGAAGAAAAGTTGGTCGCTGACCTCCAGAGATTAGTCAACGGTGAGGAAATCATCGTAAAGGAATATCACTTCAATTCGCCTCCAGACAAGCACGTTTTGATTACCATAAAACCATCGGATGTTCTCATTGTGGAAGGACTGTTTCTTTTTCATTATCCAAAGGTTCGCGAGCTCCTGGATTTTTCGGTTTTTATTCACGTAGATCAAAAAATTCAGCTCGATCGTCGTTTGTACCGCGATCAAGAAACTCGGGGATATTCGCGTGAAGCAATCCTTTATCAGTGGGAAAATCACGTTATCCCTTGCTTTGACAATTATTTGCTACCTTACCAAGACGATGCTGATTTCTTATTCAGAAACGACTCCAACGCCGATTCAGATTTCCAAAATTTAACCGAAGAAATTTCACAGCGTCTGACGGAGCATAAAGTGTGAACCCGAGGATATGATAAAAAGCCTGTTAAAGAAATATTATATCCTGATTGCTGCGGTTGTTTGTACAGTCACTTTTGGGATTTATTTTTTTTCAGTTCATTCATACGGAAACGCGGAGACGGCATCTCAATCCTTCGAAGAAGACTTTCACGCCAAGCAAGATTTACTCGACAGTGAACTTGAGTTTTTCAAAAAGTCCATTAATTATACGAGCATAGATGACATTTGGCGCCAAGTCGGTGCCTCTAGTAGTTCTATGAGCTTTCATGTTTACCGAAACGACTCACTCGTCTACTGGAATACAAATCAGCTCCCCATTCTTCGTTACGCGGAAATTCACTTCCCGGAGGACGGAATACTAGACCTCCAAAATGGCTGGTACTTTGCAAAAACGATAGAAGTTGGGGACTATTTAGTCTGTGGTTCATTTCTCATCAAACAGAATTATTCTTACGAAAATCGTGCGCTGATTAATGAGTTTTCAGAAGACTTAAGTCTACCCTTTTTAGCTACGATCAGTTTAGAAGAAGAACAAGGGTATCAAGTGAAAATGCAAGATGATTCATTCGCATTTTCGATTGTTCCAGATGAAGTACAGACGATCACACGGTGGGAATCGGTGATGCTTTTTCTTCTCTTAATGAGCTCCATCGCCTTGTGGATTTTGCTGCTCACAAAGGTAGGCAAGTCCCTGCCGAAGAAAGTACGCTTTGTCGTTCCTTTGGTGATTATTGCACTCCGCTACCTCTCCATTGAAATGGGCTGGCTCAATTTCATGGAGGGCACAGAAGTTCATGAACCAAGCCTTTACGGAACGGATGATTGGTTCCCTAATTTTGTCGAATACGCGGTAAACGTGAGCATATTCATCTACATTATGTATGAGGTGCGGCAACTTTTATCCTTGTTCAGAAAAGGGACGCTCGGAAAAGTGCTAGCCGCTGGTTTCTTCATTGGTTCAGTTGCTTGGTGGGAATTGCTCGTTCATCTCCTTCGCGGATTGATCGAAGATTCTTCCATTCCTTTAATTATTGATCAGTTGTTTGAGCTGAACATTTACTCAATGATCGCCATTGCAAGCATTGGGTTCTTCATTTACGCTTTTTACTTGCTCGTTCGCGACACGATAATTAAATGCAAAGCCGTTGGATGGACAACCGTTCAAATGGCCATGATTACCTTTTTTGGTTCTTGCTTTTTCCTCTTTTACGAAATTAGCGAGGGCAATGATCTATCCTTCAACGGGCTGTTTCCTGCTCTTCTCTACGGGTTGATGGTCTACCTGATCTATCGTTTTGGCGCAATCAAACAACTTGGTGCTGGACTCGTTTTGCTTCTTTTGTTCTCGTTGATCACGGCGGCCAATATTGCTGATTTCAACCAAAAAAGGGAACGTAGCGAGCGCGAATTGTATGCGAATCAATTGGCTACAGAAAAGAACATTGTTACAGAGGCCGAATACTTCCAACTGGCAGATCAGGTGAAAGAGGACAATTTCCTTCAACGATTTATTGGTTCACCCCAAGCAATGAGTTTTTCTTATTTTCAGGAAGGAATGGAGCGTCGCTTGTTCAACGGATACTGGGAGCGTTATGAAATGTCATTTAGCCTCTTTGATGCCGATAAAAAGCCTTTGATTGAATACCGAAAGGATCCGGATGCACTGTATACTGAACTTCAAGATATCATTCACAAATCGGGAGTGGCGTCTGAAATAGATTCGAATATTTATTTCATTTCTGATTATTCGGGTCAGTATAGTTATATCATTCGTCAGCCGTTGACTTCAAAAGACACTACAGCAACTGCTGTTCTCTTCTGCACATTGAAATCGAAGAAGATTCCAGAGGAAATCGGTTTTCCACGATTGTTGATTTCGCAGCAGACGAGTGTCTTTGAAACACTGGAAGCATACTCCATCGCGAAATATCATGAAGGACAATTGGTGACGAAGTACGGTGATTTCAACTATCCTTCTTCTCATCAGGCAATCCTTCCATCGGAAATTGGGACAAAAGGATTTTTTGATTTTGGTGAATTCAACCACTACGCCCTCAAAAAAGATGGCAATGATGTCGTGATTTTATCGAGCAAAAACTTCACAGCTATTGATTTGGTCACGTCCTTTTCGTACTTGTTCAGTTTCTTTGGCTTGCTCCTGCTCCCTTTGCTTTTCAGATATAGCGCTAGTCAATCCAACAGGAAGACTTTTAGTTTGGCGATGAAAATACAATTGGTATTGATTTCACTCGTTTTCTTATCGCTCTTGGCCTTCGGTTGGGGAAGCGGAGTCTTTGTGAGCAATCAATATAATCAGTACACGGATGACGTAATTCGGGAAAAGTTGAATTCCGTGCAGACCGAAGTAAAAGCCAAACTCGGAGATTTCGAAGAACTTTCCATCGATGAGAATGGAAACTATATGCAATACATTCTTCAGAAGTTTGCGAAGGTTTTCTACACTGATATCAACCTGTATGACAACGATGGGTATTTATTAGCGACTTCTCGTCCGAAGGTGTTTAACGTTGGGTTGCTCAGCGAGCAGATGAATCCCGTTGCTCTGCAGGAGATGAAATTCAATCAAATTAGTGAGTTCGTTCATGACGAAAACATTGGAAAATTGGATTATTCATCCGCCTACCTTCCTTTCTATAATAAGAAGGGCGATCGCATGGGCTTCATCAACCTTCAGCATTTTGGACAACAACGCGAGTTTGAAAATCAAATCCAAAAGTTCATGGTGGCGATTATCAACGTGTTTATTCTGCTCTTGGCAATCTCCATTGTGTTGGCGATTTTCATTTCAGCTTGGTTGACATCTCCGCTTAGAATCTTGCAGGAAAGTTTTGCTAGCGTGAAATTTGGAAAGTACAACGAACAGATTTCCTACGATCGCGAAGATGAGATTGGAGCCCTTGTAAAAGATTACAACC
Organism: Crocinitomicaceae bacterium; assembly: GCA_029252405.1. Taxonomy (GTDB): domain Bacteria; phylum Bacteroidota; class Bacteroidia; order Flavobacteriales_D; family Crocinitomicaceae; genus UBA4466. The sequence continues at coordinate 24,735 of JAQXBM010000098.1, read as the reverse complement.
AGAAGTTGTTGGAGCTTGAATTTGCGGCTCAGCAATTGGCGAAGAGTGAGCGTGAATCTGCTTGGCGCGAAATGGCGAAACAGGTTGCACATGAGATTAAGAATCCGCTTACACCGATGAAGTTGAGTGTGCAGCAATTACTCCGCGTTTATGATCCTGATGATCCGAAAAGTGGAGAGAAATTGCAAAAAGTAGCCAACTCAATGATCGAGCAAATTGACGCATTGACGAACATTGCCAATGAGTTCTCGTCATTCGCTAAAATGCCAAACCCGTTGGAATCACGCTTTGATCTTGTTTCCCTGGTTCGCGGTGTTGCGGAAGTATTTAAAGTTCCTGAGAAGTTTGAAATGGATATTACGGTGAATCCTAATGAGATTTTCGTGATGGCGGATAAGGATCAGTTTGTGCGTGTGTTCAACAATTTAATCAAGAATTCTATTCAAGCGATTCCTCCAGATCGAACAGGTAAGATTACCATTGAGATGACCCGGAAAGACAAAAAGGTATATGTTAAAATTACTGACAATGGTGTGGGAATTGATCCTTCGAAAGTTGGGAAGATTTTCGTGCCGTATTTCACTACGAAGAGCACTGGAACTGGACTTGGATTGGCGATGGTGAAGCAGATCGTTGAGAACCATCAAGGAACGATTGATTTTGACACTGAGCTGGGCGTTGGAACGACGTTTGAGATTGTGTTGCCGGTGACTAATTGAGAATGGTTGAATGCAGAATTAAGAATTGGGTAATGCAGAATTGGGCTTCGGCTCTGCTCAGCCACCACGTATTCTTTTAAAGACATCACCCGAGGGCTGAGCGGAGTCGAAGTCCGATATCTAAAGTGTAGGCTTAAATCAAACTAAACGCTTGTTGCGTTAGGGATATTAATGGAAAGCTCCAGACGTTTCAGTCTGGACTTGAAATGTTAGCCCGCTCGAACGCCCAAATTCAATTTTAAAACGCAACAAAACCCGACTCAATCGATCGAAATCAGATTAAATCGGGTCGTTTTAAACTACGCTCACTGGTTCTAGTCCACAGCTAAAACGGACTAGAAAAACGAATCAGACAATAAGGAAGTATACTAAAAGAATTACATCGATTACTATACTCACGGCAGTGGCGTAGAGAATGTAGCGCATTGGTGCGACAGCTAATAATAAGCTGAGAGTTGTCATTGTTGGGATGATTACAAGGATAAGTGCCCACAAGTGGTCAATTGCTCCCATTCCAACTGTAATTCCTCCGAGGCATCCAACGATTAACAGTGCAATTGAGATTAATCCAAAGCGGTTAAACTCTGCATCTTGCTCCCATTTCTGCGTTTGGTTGACTTTTGTAACAGTTTGTTTTTGGTTTAGTGTCTTGTTATTTGCGATTGCTTGTGCCATAATAGTTGTTTTTTTATTGCCTGACCTTGATGCCTTCGCATCGGCTTGTTTTTTTAATGAATATTGTCTTTTTGATGTTTCCGACAGTCATCGGTTGCATCGTCGTCTGTTTACAAAGGTGTGGCTATTCTACTGGCAATGAAATGATCTGAGTTCGTGGAAAAAACTGATTAATGTCAGTTAAAAAACTGACTAGTTGGACTTCGGCTCCGCTTAGCCTACAATTTGGGGTTCGGCTCCGCTCACCCCGCGAGGTGTTTTTTCAGAAGCTTCACCCGAGGGGTGAGCGAAGCCGAACTCCGATTTCATAAAAAAAACAGCCGCTTCTCACGAAACGGCTGTTATCATTATAAACGTGCGTTTATTCTAGTGCTCTGAAGATTCTTTCTTCTCAAGCAATTCACCTTCGAAGGTCTCGAATTTCAATTTCAAGGCTTCGAATTTGGCGATTTTTTGTCTCGTTTGATTCGCGTAGGCTGCATCGTTGTTTTCTTCGTAAGCAGCGAGCTCTTTTTCTAAATCCTCGATGTTATCTCCACATGACTTCTTAATGTATCCGATGAATTGAGGCATGAACATTTGCGTGTACATTCCTCCGTTCTCGTATAAGCTCTGGTACATGTCGTAAGACTTCTCAAACACCTCGTAATCTTGCTGCGCAACGTAACCTGTGTATGCGCCAATCACTCCGAGTTTGTCATATCCTTGCAATGTGTTTCCGTTCAAGGCATTTTCAAAGAACGCGTATTTCTCTGGTCCTGCATATCCTGAATACAATTGAGCAATTCCCGTCAACATCTTCGATGACTTTTCGCTTTCCAATGGCTCGGCCAAGGCGATTGCTTTTTCAGGATTCTCTTTTCCAAGTGAACTCAATGCAGACGAAATAACATCGTACGATTGATCGTTCGAAATGGCAGTAACATACATTGGCTCCACATCTTGAGGCTCCATCAATTTTCCAAGTTTCGATAATGCCGCAGCACGCACGCTTGATTCTGGATCATTCGCTGCCAAATCTTTCAAAATAGCGATTCCTTCTTCTCTTTTCTCTTCTTTCAACTTCTTAGTAAGGACGATCGCATCAATACGAATTCCCCAGAATGAATCTTTCAAAGCATCCAAAATCAATTGCTGGCTTTCTGCTGTCGTTCCTTTCGCTCCATTTTTCAATCCATCACGACGCGCTAAGTAACGCTCTCCGTTGTAATATTGGTGGATGTAGATTTCGCGTGGCTTCTTCTCGCGTTTTTTCGCCAAGATCGCTTGTTGGTAATCGTAAATGTATCCTTCCAATTCACCTTCGTAAGGAATAGAAATGCTTTCTGTTAATGCGTCAACAACTACTTTGTGAATGTGCTTTCCTTTTGAATCGAATACTGCAATCTCCATTGGGATTTTGTAGATCGGAGAAAGCTCCAAATTTTGTTTTTGCTCAACAGTGATGTTCAATGAGGCAGTTCCCGCGTCCACTTCTTGCGTAAAGCTCAAAATTGGGTGAGCAGAACCGAGGAACCATTGGTTGAAGAACCAGTTCAAATCTTCTCCAGAAACTTCTTCGAATGCTAATCGCAATTGGTGGAATTCAGCTGGTTTGAATTTGTTCTTCTCAAGGTAGTTTTTCATCCCTGCGAAAAATGCATCATCTCCTAAATAGTTACGAAGCATGTGCAAAATTCGACCTCCTTTGTTGTACGAGTGACCGTCGAACATTTCTTCTTTATCATCAAAATCGAACCAAATCAAATCGTGGTATCCTTGCATTTGTGCACTTTGGTAGTAACCGTCTGCCTCTTGATCAGCGTAGTAATCTGCTTGATCCAATCCGTAACGGTGCTCATCCCACAAGTACTGCGAGTAGTTCGCGAAGGACTCGTTCAATGGTAAATTGGACCATGACTCACACGTCACTAAATCACCAAACCAGTGGTGAAACAACTCGTGTGCAATTGTTGAGTTATCATTCGCATCCAATAATTCGCGCTTGTTCTTGTACACGAAATCACCAAAGATTACAGCTCCCGTATTCTCCATTGCTCCCGAAACGTAATCACGAACAACAATCTGGTGGTACTTATCCCATGGGTAGTGAACACCTGTCAACTCAGAGAAGAACTTAATCATGTCTGGAGTATCTCCAAAGATATCTCTCGCGTATTGTTCCCACTCTGGCTCTACGTAGTAGTTCACTTCCATCACTGATCCATCAGGACGCGTGTAGGTATCCTTCACCACTTTGAATTCACCAATTCCCATCATAAAGAGGTATGGTGCGTGTGGCAATTCTTGTTTCCAATGATCAACACGTTTTCCTTTTCCGGCTTTCTTGCTAGAAATCAACTTTCCGTTTGAAAGCGTTTTGTATTTCTCGTCAACTGTGATGAAAATTTCTTGTGTCGTTTTCGAATTCGGCGCATCAATAGTTGGGAACCAAACTGAGCTTGCTTCTGTTTCTCCTTGCGTCCAAATTTGTGGCATTTTATCGGGATCTTCTCCTGTTGGGTTGATGAAGTACAATCCTTTATCTGAAGAGATCGCTGAGCTTCCTCCCGTTACTCTTTCATCAGGACAAGCAACGTAATCGATTGTTACGGTGTAATCATCATTACGTGTGTATTCTTTTCCAAGGTTGATTGTCAAAAAATCATCCTTGTACACATGTTTCAACGCTGCCCCATCCATGGAAACCGAGTTGATGATCATTCCTTTCGCATCTAAAATCAATTTGTTTGAAGTATAGAAGTGAGGTTTCGCTGTAATTGTTGCGATCCCATTCATTCGCGATTTTGTCCAATCAAAATTCACTTCAAGGCGTGTGTGAATCAAATCTGTTAAGATCGTTTCTGTCTCTTGGTAGATTGGTCGCTCGGTTGGAAGTTCCGGCTCGGGCTCAATAAAGACTTCCTCAACAACTTCTGGTCGCGCCTCTGTAACGGCAACAACATTCTTTTCGTTTTCCTTCTTGACTCCACAAGCTGCAAGCACAATCGCCGCTCCTATGATGATTAAATATTTTTTCATGCTAGTTTGAAATTATTCAATGCAAAGAAGACAAATAAAATTCATTTGCTTCGTAAATATTACAGTATCGGACTATGATTCTGTTATTTTTGTATAAAACGCTGATAAATGGTAAATCCAACTTGGACCGTTGATGGTCAAGACATCGAAAGTGGGATCAACTCAATGATTACTTGGGATGACCACCGTTTCTTTTCGCTCGTTCACAATGGCGTGACGTTTCATGGTGAAGTAATGAATGAAGATTTAGAAAACAACACGCTTCGTTTGAAAATCAATCACCGTGTTTTTGAGGTGAAGAAAAAAGGACCGTTGGATGAACTCATTGCATCAATGGGGCTGGATAAACCAAAAGTTCGTCAGTTGAAAGAACTTATTGCACCAATGCCGGGTAGAATCGTGAACATTGCTGTTGAAGTTGGTCAAGATTTGGACGTTGGAGACGAGATATTATCGCTTGAGGCCATGAAAATGGAAAACGTTCTCAAGGCTGAAGGGACAGGAAAGGTAAAATCCATCTCTATTTCTAAGGACGATGTTGTTGAGAAGGGATCAGTTTTGATCGAATTCGAATAACCCTGTGAGCGTCGGTCGAGGTATTTCACTTCTTATTCTGAGTGCAATTCATCTTGTGTTTTTCGCAATTGTTTACGGCGATAACTGGAAAAGTCCAGGCATTCAATACGCGATTCTTGGATCCATTGTTTTGATGCTTTTGGCATATGTTCAAGTGCCAAGACCGGATGTGTCGAAGACAAAATTCGAACTACTCGTTTATCCTTTGGCAATTGTTTTAGCGGGAATTCTCACTTTTTATATTAGCACTGATCTAGCTTTCGGTCCTGTAATTGCCTCGGCAGGATTTGGATTCGTTGCTTCCCATTTGAACTTTTTCAAATCACCTTTATTGAAATCCCTTCCCGTTCCTATTTACTGTGGAACCTTCGTCGGGATGTGCAGTAGTCTAATTGCTGAGGATTATTTTTTCGTGACGTATGCTGGATTGGTAGCTGGAATCATTTACCTCATCACCCGAGATGCGTTGAATGGAATCGGAGGTAAATTAGGGTCGATTGCTTTTGGAGGAGTCGTGGTTGTTTTATTTATCTACGAGCTATTATGAATGAGCTGATCTTGTTTATCACGGGAGGGATTGGAGCTTTGCTCACATTCGTTGTTGCTCATGATTTGAAGCAGGGCGTTGTTCGTGCATCTGCGGGTTTGTCGTTGATTGTTGGCTTGTTCTTTTATGCTTTTCCTGATTTGCTTTCGCCGGAATTAACGCTTGATATTCCTTTGGTATTTTTCGGGGCGAGTTTTGTTGGGATGACGGGGAGTCATTTGATTCAAAGCAAGTTGTTGATATTAATGGGCGGAGTGATTTTTTCAGGAGTTTATCTGGCTTCGAGCGACGTTTTTGTTGGTCTCGGTGGAAAATTGGGAACTGCTGCCTGTATTTCTAGTTTGATTGTATTTGGGGTTGGGGTGTTGATTAGTCGGTTTAAGACGCGATAGGTTTTGTTCATTTGTTGCAGGTCCTATGAGGTTTTGACCACAAAGACACGGGCTTGACAACGTCAAGACACACGAATGTCCATTGTGCCTTTGTGGTTGGAGACACCTTATTTCGTGCAGAAAAAAAGGACGCTTTCGCATCCTTCCGTGCGCTGCTATTTTTGGAAAAATGCCCTTACTTGTGTTCGGCCCGAACAATTTTACCACCAATCAAGGTGAAGTAGTTTCGACCGAGGCGGAACTGTTTTCCAGGCTTTATTGAGCGTACGTCCAAATCATCTTCGATTGTGTGGATCGAACCTCCCGTTTCGTAGGCGGCTTGAATAAAATCTACGTTGATTCCCATTTGTCCACCGCAAACAATGATGTGGATCGGCACTTCCACTTGACCCAATAATGATAAGTCGCGTGGAGTCGCCCAATTATCGGCAACCATGATGATTTCTTCGCAATCTGGGTAGCTTTTCATTCCACTGATTGTTGCCTCAATGTTATTCTCAGGACAATCGCCTCCCCCACCTTTGCGCATGGTGTTTTTCATTTGATTGTAAACGGGCTTGTATGCCTTATTTTCGACGCTGTAAATTCCTCCCACTTTACCTACTCGCTTATTACGATCTGGATTCATATTTCCATCATTAAAAAAGGTAAAAGCGCTCACTTGGCTGGAGTCTTGAGTAGCTTTGATCCAAGCCATTGTTTTGGCAATGTACGGTGACATACTTCCAGTAACATCCATGATGATGTGCGTGTTTTGCCATTGCGGATGTCGATCGAATGTTGCTTGAACAGCATTAAATTCCTTGCTGTCCCACGTCATTGGGCTGCTAAAATCAATAAAATGAACTGGAACGTATGGTAACTCACATTCCTCTTTCAGGAAATAATAAACGTAATAGTGATTGCCTGTTCTTCCCTTTTTTACTACGTCAGATGAATAACTTGACCAAGGCGTCATTCGTCCAAGCCTCATCATGCTGTCATTGAATGCTTTAAATTCCGATTTGGTCGCTTTCAATATTCCTGCTTCCGATGTATAACACTCATTTTGAAAGTTGTCATTTCGAAGTGCCGTTACTCGGGCATGCTCTCCATCTTCGGGTTCAACTGGTGTGCTCCTTAGTTCCTTAACCTCTTCTGATTCTGAGATTGGGGGGTCAACGACTCCCATTGGCGTTTCAGCGCTGTGTGCTACATCTCGTGTTTCTATTAGAACAGAATTGGATGAGACCGTTCCAGCATCCTCAGTTGGGGCAGCAGAAGTTTCTTTGACGGGACCTGTTTTCGTCTCTACAGGAAAGACGCCGCTCTCCAAATAAGCGTCTATTACATCTAACTCACGTTCTATGCTTTCGGCCGTTGGCTTCTCACGGTAATAAATCACAAACCCGTGAAACAACTCGCGCGCAGAACTATTGTCTGCTGCCTGCGATTGTCCAAAAGTATTCCAGTTGATTAAAGGATTTCTCGCCTCGGGCCATGCTGACTTCAAACGTTTCATCCGCTCAGCATTGAGTTTTTCTTGATCAAAATCAGGATTTTCCTTGTAGGTAGAATAAACAAGATCTATTCGCTCAACCGTTAACGATTTCAATTCTGATGGAATTTCATCCAAGAGCCGATCGGCATTAAAGTTCACTGGAATGAATTGGATGTTTTCTCCAGCTAAAACTGGATCGGCTGAATAAATTGGAACGATACTGTCGTGAATTGTTGTTTGTCCGAAGGATAAAAAACAACTTAGGGTTAGCAGTCCGAGTATAAGTGATTTCATGGTGTTCTTTTTTAGGTAAATGTCGAAATCACTAAAAAGTAAACAGGGATCTGAAAATTTTTCGCACAAAAAAAGGACGCTCTCGCGTCCTTAATATTTATTTAATTGGTTTATGAAAGGGCAAATGCCTTTCGAATAATTTTAGGATACTTTGCTCCAAACTCGGTTATGCACCACTCTTGGAAACGTTTGATTTCCTCTGCATCCGTGATCCATTTTTGTGCTTTGTACAACTCTTTCTGGAAAAGCTGAGAATCAAAACTGACAACACGGAGAATTTTTTTTGTTAATTCAAACATACTCATGTTACATGTGGTTTAGTTCTTTGAAGATAACGAAAGATATTCGGAAATCGTATGGGAAAAAACGTTAAAAAACCAACATGCCCGCCGCTCTAAGAGCACAGAAGACATTTATAATTATAAAGCGGTTCTATAGTGTTTGTTTGATGACTTGGTACACTTCTTCGGTTACAGCATCGCGAACGTAGATTAATAAGTGAACGTTGTTTTCATCGTATTCATCTGGTAAACAGTAGATGTAATTCACATAGTGCTTGCCATTTGGATCGAGGTTTAAAGCATCCAATACTTCTCCGAAGGCTTTTCCATCTATACTTCCTCGCATGATATCTCTGTGCACAAAGTCAGGAATATAACTTGATTGTGTTGATTGATATCCAACTAATGAATCTTCCATTAGGTGCACAACAATTCTCAATTCATTCGTCAGACTTTGATCTACTACCTCAATTTCTGTATGCAAAAACACACCTCTAGTCGAGGGATAATAATTATTTGCCGCTTGAATGTTCACCTTCAAATTATTTGCTGCAATCATAGAGTTGGTTGCATTCTCCCATTGCGATGGAGATGTTATTGGAAATCCGTTGCCATGATCAACTCTGCTTATGGCTCCATTTGGATTACCTTGAAACGGCGAGCCCGGCCATTGTCCACCAAAGTAATGTCCCAAAGTAATTCCTTCTTCGCATGTGAAGTCCTCGATAAATCCACCCGCAGGGTTCACCTCTTGATTACCTTCAATTTGACCTGATGGTCCAGCATGAATTGAAGACACAAACACTCTTCCCGGATTATCCAAATAGAGTTGATGCGCTAAATCTGCGGCGGCGGAGCAAAAAATACATTGATGACCTATAAAATCCTCGATTAAAATGTTGCGATCTGTGTTGGTGTTCTCTGTGAACGTTGGCCAAGCATTTGCCACGTAATGTGCACTGTCACCATTTGGGTATGCTGACCAACCACAGTTATCAGGCCCTCCGGGTCCATCTGGCATCGTATTTTCAACTTTATCACACGCGGTGAAACCAACCAGCGAAATCGCTAGAGCGAAGAGTAAATTTTTCATGAAAGTGGTATTTAGTTAGAAGATGTATTTCTTCTATAAATGTTCTTTGATCACTTGGTAGATTTCTTCCGTTACAGCATCACGAACGTAAATGATTACGTGCATGTTGTTTGGATCATATCCTGCTGGAAGTTCGTAGATGTAAAACATCTCGTGCGTTCCATTTACAGTAATATTGGATGCATCCAACGGTTGTCCAAATGTAAATCCATCGATACTTTCTCTGAAAATATCGCGGTGTACATAATTGTACTCTGTATATGACGGGTACTTCTGAGGAGCAACTAATGAGTCCTCAAGCACATGCACAGCAATATTCAATTGATTCGTTAAGCTCGCATCAACCACATCTACCTCAGCATGGAGGAAAAAGCCTCTCGTTGATGGGTAGTAGTTTGATACTGCCTGAATGTTCACTTTGTTATCGTTGGCTAAAATTGTTGCGTCCGTCGCAGAAGCCCAAGACCCTGCAGTTATTGTTGGGTATCCATTTCCATGATCCGCACGATTAATAGAACCAAATGGGTTCCCTACAAACGGTGATCCCGGCCAATCAAAACCAAAGTACTTTCCGATGGCAAATCCTTCATCATTTGTGAAGTCAATCAAGTATGTTGGTGGCGTAATCTCTTGGAATGCCTCCATTTGACCTGAAGCTCCAGTATGGATTGTCGACACATAAACTCTCCCTGGGTTATCCAATTCTAATTGATGCGCTGCATCAGCAGCGGCTGGACAGAAAATACATTGGTGACCCGTATAATCTTCAATCAAAACATTACGATCTGTATTCGCGTTAGTCGTAAATGTCGGCCAAACGTTCTGCGCGTAGTGAGCACTATCACCATCAGGATAAAGACTGTAATCTCCTTGGTTTGACGGCGGATATGGGTTTTCCACTTTATCACATGAAGCGAAACCAAACGCTGCAATTGCTAGAATAAATAAGATTTTTTTCATCGTCCTTGTTTTAGAAACTTTGAGTAAATGATAATGTTAAACCGTTAGATGCTGGCACGAATCGACATACACCTCCAACACAGAACAATCCTGCTCGTTGTCTTCCGTATCCTGCGCTAATTCGCGTTGCTCCTCTAATGTATCCAAACGTTCCATAGAAGTAATGTACACGAAGCTCTGGATTTGGATTACCGTAATTGTACTGATCCATCACACTAAAGAACCAGTGCGGTGAAACGTTGTACTCGATAATCGCCGTTGCCCAGTTCCCTTGGTCATTGATGTCTCCGTTTTCTTTGTCTTTGATAAACAGAGCTTGCAATTCCCATCTTACTGAATGCTTTCTGTTGATTTTGTATTGTCCTTCAATAACGCCAATATTCGTGTAAATATTTCCTGTAGCACCTCCGGTTACTTTAGCAACGTCGTTGTTCAGTACAATATTGAAGTAGCTCACCTTTAATTTGAACTTTTTCGTGAATTTGCGCTCAATGTTGATGTTGAAATCTCTCCAGTAGAGGCTATCACTCATGTCGAATAAACCGCTTGAGTAAGTAACTCCTGTTGAGTCAAGTGGATTGACACCTTCTGTTCGTTGGTTCGGTCTGTATGCGGTTGAGAAGTTCGCATTGATCGAAGTACCATACTTCCCTCCCAATTTCGAACCTTTCTTGATCGTGTAAAGAACCTCACCTTGAAATGCCGTCTCACCTACTGGTTGTGTTGCGTAAGGGTAGAGTGACGCGACCAAGTTGTAGGTATGCGTTTTATTCATCGCTGGCAAGAAGTTGATGAACAAATCTTGTAACTCTTTGTTTCGATCTGATCGGTAACTCATGTTATCAACTGACTTCGCTGCTAGGATAATTCCCAATCCTTTTCGTGAATATCCAAAGTTGAATAAGGCTGCGTGCCCATAATTGTAAATGAAATTATTATCGATTGAAGGATCTTGTTCCTTGATGATGTATTCCCCGTCCAATGTGAATTTCCCATAGCGAAGCTCAGCGCGACCTCCGTATGATCCAACATTCTCAGGAAGAATTAAATCCTCACGATCGTCTTTTTGGTATTTACTCATGAACGAACCACCGACTGTGATGTCCAGTTTTTTGTCTTTCAACTTCTTGAATGTTGTGTTCAAGTTCATCTCTGCATCAAAGCCACGAACAATTCCGTCGCTATGAACGATTCTTCCCTCTTGGAAAGAAAGTCGTTGGTAACCGTAAACACCTTTAACGGTAACTCCATCGTAAGGGCGCAAAATCAAGCGTGCCCCATCCATGAGGTTGTCGTAACCTAAGGCACGATCTTCGTAAGCTCTGAAAATCATTCCAGAACCAAACTGCTCGTAAAAAGATCCGAGTGTTACATCAACAAAATCATTGGAATAACCGATGTATCGCATTCCGATTCCAGTTCCATCAAAACGGTTTGGGTATCCCTGAATTCTTGGCAAATAAGACTCAACTCGCATACCCGCTTTGAAGTTTCCTTGCGTATAGAACACATTCATATATGTATTCAACAAGCCTTTCTCTGCAGGTTGATTTGCTCCAATAAGCGTGTCATTATTGAGGAATTGAAATGTGCTTTCAATGTTCCCTGTAATAGATGCACCGTTGTTTTGATTTTGACTATATCCTACCAAGGACACAGCCGCTGCCGCAATGCAGAGCGATATTTTCATCATAGAAGTTAATAAAGTAGAGCCTAGGCTCAAATTTTCATGCAAGTTTATTCAATACCCGCTACTTCAAGCAGCGCATCGTACAATTCATACTCATCGCCTGGCGAGTAATTGTTATGTGAGTATCGGATTGTACCGTCAGTATCGATAATAAATGTATGAGGAACGTTGTTTACACCCATTGCGCGTTTGAAGTCTCCGTTTGGATCCATCAAAACAACATATTCCCAGTTCTTTCCGTTCGCGTACATTGGAACAGATTTTTTCGTCTTTTCATCATCAACAGAAACAGCAACCAATGTAACATCAGTTTCATCCTGCCACTCATCATACAAATCTTTGATTGTATTCAACTCCGCTTTACATGGAGAACACCATGTTGCCCAAAAACTTATGATAATTGGACCGTCAAATCCAAGATCCGCTGTATTGACAGCGTTACCTTCCATGTCTTTCAATTGAACCGATGGAATTTTCTTTCCTTCGTTCTCCTCAGTATGAGATTCTTCCTGAGCAAATGAACCCATCACCATTGATAGTCCGATAAAAAGTAGTGCAATTTTCTTCATGTTGTTTTTATGTTTTGGTTTGGTTTCGAATAATTCAAAAACCCTGCCGAATTCAAATGTACATGAATTTTATCGTTCGGAATCTTAGAAGTTCTTTTTAACTCTTGAATTCCTATTGCGCTTTTTTCACTTGTTTGAATTGCAAAATCTTTATTTTAACTAGGATTTATGAGTTTTCGTCCTTTTATTTTCAAGCTTTGGATCGATCCTTGCACAATTTGGAAACGTACGGATGAAAGTCCTATATTTGTTATGAACAAAACGATTTAGTATGAAAAGAACATTACTCGCTATATTAACAGTCGCTGGTTTCGCTGGTCTATCTTTTGGACAGATTGAAATAAGCGTTGGAGCATCTGGAGATATTTCTGGAACTCAAATTGACTACACTTCAGCTGGTGCCGAAGTTGTTGTTGATGTACACGTAGAAAACGCATCTGGTTCAACAGCAGATTTAACTATCAAGCGTGAGCGTATTAATGAAACACCAGGTTGGACGGATTACATTTGTTGGGGACACGAGTCTGATCAATTCGGAGGAGTTTGTTATCCAGCGAGTACACAGAATCCTTGGACAACTGGACAAGCAGTAACAGTTCCTGCAGATGAAGGTGGAACAATTTCAGTTCATATCAGTCCAGTTGGTGACAACGGATGTACTGTTTACCGTTACTATGTAATGGATGGTTCAACTGAATTGGATTACTTAGATATCGGTGTTTGTAAAAGCGCTTCTATTGAGGAAATTAGTCCCCTAACAGTTACAGTAGCGCCAAACCCGGCTAAGTCGTTTGTGAAAGTTAAAACTAATGGGGTTGATGGAGCAACAGTAAAAATGGTTGACGTTCTTGGAAACGTTGTTTTGAAGGAAACAGTAATGGGGTCTTCTAAAACGATCAACACAGAGAGCTTCCGTAACGGAATCTACTTCGTAGTTGTTGAAGCTGAAGGAGCGAAACCAATCAATCGTAAAGTAATCGTTCGACACTAAGAGTAGAGTCGCATTCAATATTCAAAAGGCGTTCAGATACCAATCTGGACGCTTTTTTTATGCTCAAACTCTCGTGTTTTCAATCAAGACTTGATTTCCTAGCATCCATATACAAGTGGAAAACCTTGTTTTTAAAGGCGTTAGGAGCAAACACTCTTGCTTTTTCGAATTTCCCAATTTTCTCTAACAGGCCCGCCATCAAAGAATTTTAGCGTATATTCAAGCATCATAACGCTAGACTCTATGAAAAAAGTATTACTAATAGCCCTCGCAGGCGTAATTTCCAGCTTCTCCTTCGGGCAAGTAAGCATTACCGTAAATGGCGCTGCGCATTCAAGTGGAACATCTTATACTTTCGCATCCGACACGAATAAAATTGACGTTAACGGCCTGGTAGAGAATACCACAGCAAGTCCAATTACCGTATCCGTTGAACGTGTTATTCTTAGTCCAGTTTCAAGTTGGGTTGATGACATGTGCTGGGCTACCTCATCTGACGGTGGTTTAACAGGTCAGTGTTACAATGGAATTCAAGCATCAAACCCATACCTTTCACCTGATTCTTTCGTAATCAATCCGGGAGACAATGGTGTGTTTAAAGGAACGATCAAACCTAAAGATCCAGATTACGGTTGTAGCGATTACCGTTACTACTTCATTCAGGACGGTTCAATTATGTTAGATTCAATCGATGTTACCGTTTGTAAAACGGCTTCTGCTGAGGAGTTAGCGCCTGCGCTCTCAATCTCAGTAGCGCCAAACCCAGCGAATTCGTATTTCAAAGTAAAAACGAACGACGTTACCGGAGCAACAGTTCAGGTAGTAGACGTGCTTGGAAATGTGGTTTTGAAAGAAACAGTAATGGGATCTTCTAAAACGATCAACACAGAAAGCTTTAGAAACGGAGTTTACTTTGTGCGAGTGAGTGCAGACAACCAACGACCAATCAATCGAAAAGTGATTGTAAGACATTAAAAAAGTTTATTACTCAATATAAAGCGAAGCTTTCGCTTTCGCTTTTTTTGTGCTCGCGATTTTGTATCTTTGAACATCATGAGCATGCACCAATTACCTTCAATTTACCGACAAGCAATTCAAGCAGCAATTAGTGCGTCCAGAGTTATTTCCGAAATTTATCGAGAACCCGTCACGGCAAGGATGAAGGAGGACGGCTCTCCAGTAACGAAAGCGGATTTAGCATCTTCAAAAGTTATTGCCGATCATCTTCTGAAAACAGACATTCCAATTACAGGAGAAGAACGTGAAAAACGAGACTTCGAAACGCGTTCTCAATGGACTGAGAACTGGTGTGTTGATCCACTCGACGGGACGCGCATGTTCCTCAAACGTAACGGTGAATTCTCAGTGAACATTGCTCATATTGTGAACCACCAACCAGCATTTGGAATCATTGCGAGCCCAGTCCACAAAGAAGTAATTGTTGGCGGGGCCGATTACGGTTGTTTTCTTATTCAGTTTGAAGATGTAGATTCTCCTGAAAAATGGAAGTCAGTTAATCCGCATTCAACTCCGAATGATCCCCTGAGAATCATTTGCTCTCATAGCTATCAGGCTTCAAACGGCGGTACTGATTTCGAATCTTACACCGAAAATCGAGCGCACGAATATATCCGAAGAGGAAGTGCAATTAAGTTTTTCAATCTCGCACTTGGATCAGCAGACATTTATCCTCGTTTTGCCCCAACGATGGAATGGGACATTGCAGCAGGTCACGCGATCTTGAATGCCCTTGGAGGGACCATTATCGACGCATATTCAAATGAACCACTGACTTACAATAAAGAAAGTCTGTACAATCCCCACTTTATCGCCAAAACGAAGGCCATTCAAGTATGATCAGGGGCTTGCTCATATTGCTCTGCTTCGCCTGCGCGACATTTTCTTTTGGCCAGCAGAACCTTTTACCTCTTCATTCCTTTTACAAAGATCAACTGTTCGCAAACAAATTATCAAAACCGTACAATGAGGGGTCATTCCTGCCTGCGAGTGAAGGCGATTACGATCTCGTTCCAGCAATTCTTGATTCGACTCCAAGGTACTACACAGTAACGGATATTCTGTATCGCAAACATCTCATTGAAATCACAAGCAAAGATTGCTACATAACGATCAGTCCCGCTGCGAATATCTCAACGGGAATCGACTTTTCTGATACAAGCGATCGAACACTCATGCAAAATACACGCGGCGTTTTTGTGGAGGGCGATCTCTTCAAAAAATTCTCCTTTGCTACGTCGTTTTATGAGAACCAAGCGCGATTTACACCATACGAGGACAATTATTATTCGAGCGTTGGTGAGCAATATCAAAATGCTTCGGGCGAGTACTTTACTCAAAACGCTGTGATTCCTGGGGCCGGTAGAACGAAAGATTTTAAAGGAGATGGCTACGATTATGCATTTGCCACTGGCTATTTTTCGTATGCCCCAATCAAGCAGCTTAGAATTACTGCTGGAAATAACCCTCAGTTTATCGGTGATGGATATCGATCACTAGTTCTATCTGACAACTCATACTCCGCCCCATATTTACGACTCGATTGGAAGATCAACCGAAAATTCAATTTTACCTACTATCGCTCTCGATTGATCAACTTGCTTCGCAGAAGCGTGAGCAGTGCGGCAGAGGTTTATTACGAAACCAAAGGTCATTCCGTCAATTATTTCACCTACAAACCGACGGAAAAAATAAGTGTTAGTTTATTCGAAGGATCGATTTGGAATCGCGGTGATTCTTTGACAAGTAAGATGTCGCATCCGCTTTATTACAATCCCGTTCCGTTTGTTTCTAGTTTGATTTTAGACGGGGAAAACGAGGTTGTTTCGCTGTTGGGAATCAACGCAAATTATCAGGTGGGTGACAATCACAGAGTATACGCTCAACTCGCAATGAACGATTGGAACACGGAGAAGTTCGGATATCAACTTGGATATCGCGGTTACAACTTATTTGGACTGAACGATTTCATGCTTCAAATGGAATTCAATCACGTCCCTTCAGGCATGTATGAATCCGAAAATCCGCGGTTGAACTATTCTCATTACAATTTACCGCTTGCGCATGCCAAGGGAAGTGGGTTTAGGGAAATTCTCCTCAGGTCAAATTATGAGTATAAGCATTGGTTCGTTGATTTAAAATCCGTGTTTTATATCCTAAACGACTTCTCTCAAGATGCCCATTTGCCCGTTTATGAAGCGGAGCCTTCAATTGATGGGGCTATTTTCTACCAAAGTCTTGAAATGGGTTATCGCTTTAACCGTAAAATGAATTTATCCATTTTTGGTCGATGGAGATGGCGAACCACTTCACAAGCTGGAATTCCTATAGCTAATACCATTCAAATTGGAATGCGCACGGCGCTCACGAACCATTACGACGATTTCTGATGAAGTACCTAATTTACATAGCGCTTCTAATCTCAGGATTCAGTTTTGGACAAGCCGAAATCGGTCGCTTATTCGAAGAATTACCTTCGGACTCTGCAGTGATGCGGACTGCTCAAACGCACACGAGCTTAAGACCTGCGATCCGACAAACGAACTTTAACAACAACTATTTGCGTGTGTCTGCACTTGGTGATTTGAACTTTATTCAGCAAGATCAACCAGGCTATAAACTCGGTTTGGGAGGTGAAGTCACAGCTGTTTTGAATGATAAATGGTATTTCCAGGCGGCAGCAATTCAGGGAGTCAGCAATTTGGATTCTATTTTCGAACCGAAATCGCACATCACATCATCACAAAACGATTTCGATTTATACACTGATCTAAGAAGTCGGATTTCCTACACGCCCAATCATATTTTCAACTTTCAGGTTGGGTTGGATCACAATTTCATTGGGGAAGGAAGTCGATCTTTGTTCTTGAGTGATTATGGAAAACCCTATCCTTTTGGCTTGATTCGTGCGAAATTTTGGCGATTCGAGTACAGTGTACTTTATCAATTCATGAAGGAGCGCGATCAAAATCGTTGGGAGGGTAAGTTCGCCTCAAGTCATCATATTTCATTCAACCCCACCAAATGGCTGAACATTGGAATTTTTGAATCTGTGATTTTTCAACCAAAAGACACGCTACTGCAACGTGGTTTCGATGTCGAATATTTGAATCCATTGGTGTTTTACCGGCCTCAGGAGTATTCGTTAGGATCATCAGACAATGTGTTACTCGGGATTGAAATCTCTGGTTATATCAATGATCGTCACACGATTTATTCGCAAGTAATTTTGGATGAGTTCTACCTTGCTGAGCTTCGCGCAAAAACGGGATGGTGGGCGAACAAGTTTGGAGCGCAATTGGGTGTCAAAGGACGTTTTGATATTGGAAAACATCGTTTCTTCTATCGCGGAGAATACAACTACGTTCGTCCCTACACCTATTCTCACATTTCAGAGGAACTGAATCATGGAAATCAAGGGTATAGCTTGGCGCATCCGTATGGATCGAACTTTATGGAAATCCTTGGAGAGTTGAAATGGAATCTTAATAAGTGGAATGCGAAGTTGTTCATGAATTATTCGGTGAAGGGCGATGATCAAGACGGATTCAGTTATGGTGCTGATATTTATCAGTCCTATGTGAATCGACCGTTTGAATATGGGCATTACACTGGTCAGGGAGCACAAGTCAATCGTTTCAATGCGATTTTGACGGGGTCTTATCAAATCAC
Source organism: Crocinitomicaceae bacterium (assembly GCA_029252405.1). GTDB lineage: Bacteria > Bacteroidota > Bacteroidia > Flavobacteriales_D > Crocinitomicaceae > UBA4466. The sequence continues at coordinate 6,758 of JAQXBM010000098.1, read as the reverse complement.
AGAGCATGGAAACTTGCATGTTTTCATGGAGAATCACTTCCGATTCGCCACCAATCAGCTTTCGATGAATTACATGTTGGTGGTTGGAATTCGCAGTCAGTTGTGGAATGATTATCGAAATTATTAGATGGGCTCGATTCAGCCTGTTACTCGTTATTTGATTCTCCTTTTTATGTCCATTCGATGATGTAAAATTCGGACTATTTCTACAAGGTCTCCGTCGACTTTTCGGTAGAAAATCAAGTGTGATTTAACTTGCATGACTCGATAGTTTCTTCTTGTCTCTTCAATAGGCCTACCCATCAGGAAATTATTGGCAATGAATTCAATCTTAAGAATGATCTGTGAGTGATATTCATCCGCTTGCTCAGTAGACCATTTGCTGCGAGTATACAACCAAATTTCCTCTAAATCCTTAATCGCCAGTTTACTTATACGGTAGCCCATTATATTTACTCGTGCTTGCGATGAATCTCCTTTAAATGCTGATCAGGATCAAAATTCTCAACGAAACCACTTCGTTCGCCAGACTCTAACGCATTAATCAATGCCTTTTCTTTCTTTTCTTCTCTTTCCAATAATCTCAGAGCAGATCGTACCACTTCGCTAGCAGAACCATATCGACCAGACCTCACCTTTTCACTAATAAATTGCTCAAAATGATCCCCAAGTGATATTGACGTATTCTTTCCCATGCTATTTTTTACCTAAAAATACCAAATATTGGTAATCCGTGCAAGTGGTTCTGTGCTGTACTTTTGATCATAATTCACTCGAAAACTAAAAAAGGCACTCCTGAACTTTCCTTCAATCGTGTTGAATTCCAGTATCAAGAGTGCCATCATGTTACAGGTGTTGTGGTAGGTTAGGTTGATTTTAACCACTCCTCTTTTTTAGAGCCCTATAACATGTTTCACTTCTACCTCGGTGATCTTTCGCGTTTCTCCAGCTTTGTTAGTGTAGGTTCGGTTGACTAATCGACCATGGATTGCGAGTTGTTTACCCTTGGCTCCATAATTCTCAATGAATCCAGCCATGTTTCCCCAAGCGAATACTCGGTGCCAGTCGGGTGTACTTTCCTTCTTTCCCTGTCGATCGATAGCAAGCTGGAATCTCGCGACTTTCCCACCGTTTTCGAAGTTTGTTATCGTTGCTGCGGAACCCATGTTCCCAACAAGTGTAATGTTGTTTCTTAATGTTTGCATTGTGTGATTATTAGTGGTTAGTGTTAAAGCCCTCCCCAGAGCCTTTTGTAAAGCAATGTTCAGTTTTACGACATAATTACGAGGTCGTTTACTTCCACTTCAGAGATGAAATGTTTTACGCCGTCTCGAAAATAAAAGCGAGTGATCAGCTTTCCCTCAAGTGCAACTTGAAGATTTACTTTTCCGAATTCCTCAAGGACTTTCACCCATCTGCCCCAAGCGGCAATTCTATGCCAGTGACGTTTCACCTTCGTGCCTCCGTTTTCATCCAGGTAGCTTTCTCTCGTTGATAAGGTAAATTGCGCCACTCGTCTTCCACTTGGGTGTTCGTAGTATCTTAGTTCAGATGTGATTCTTCCAATTAAATTCACATGGTTCGTTGACATTTCACGCTTGTCGAAGAAGATGGAGTTGACACCTGTGCCAACTCCACCATTCAAGGTTTGATTACTTCTTTGCATCACCCACCGCATTTAAGAGTAAAAATTCTTTCAATTCGATGCTTGTCGCAAAGCGCTTCTCACCTGTTTTTGACTCGTATTCGCTATTCACGATACGTCCGTCAATGGCCACCTCTTGACCTTTATTCAATAATTTGGAAACAATCTCTCCCAACTTCCCCCAGGCTTTAACTTCGTGCCATTGTGTTTGATCTTGCCACTCACCCGCTTTATTTTTATAAGGCTCGTTCGTCGCAATTCTGAAACGCGTCAGCGCTGCACCAGATTCGAACTTTACTACTTCAGGTTGAGCGCCTAATCGCCCAATCAAACTCACTTTGTTTCTCAACGTGTTCATACGTACTTTTCTTTAAATGAAACTTAAACTTGTTGCCGATACACGGTCTTTCCGATACCGACACTGCAAAGGTGGGGCGACTTAAAAACTAAAAACGGTTATTAATTATTTACAGTCGTTTGTTTATCGTTTGTACGCGTTTGTTGTCGGTTTTGTGTTTGATTGTCATCTATTTACGTTACAAATGAAATTTTGGAAATCTTTCTAAAAAATGGATAAAAGTCAAACGAAAGACAGAATTCAAATCAACGTATGATAAAAAATGGAGATTTGGCGTTAAGTTAACTGAACTTCAATTCGTACCTCTTACTACTCCAGAACTGACACTACTTGGACGTGATTTTCTAATTTTTCTGAGTATTTTGTGCTAAATATTCGAACTCTTACCATTATGAAAAAGCTATCACTCTCACTGAAAAAAAGAATATCTCTACTAATCGTTATTGGTGCAATTTTAAGTTCCTGTTCAGAATCATCTGAAGAATTGCCCTTAGATGATGCTAGTCCCATTGAAGCCCCAAATGAAGCTGAGCATGTGGACTCTTGGGTAACAATCGACACTTCTCAAGTACGCGCATGGAATAATATGCGAGGTGATTCTGCTAAAATTCAGAACTTAGTAGGTACTTTAAAGAACCGCTTTTGTTTATATCGCCCTGATGAGGGCTATGATTCTATCTATGTTTACATTGGTTATGATAGCGAGCACGGTACGATTAATCTTTTCCCAATTCCCGCCAGCAAAGACAAAAAAGGAAATCTTGAAAGTCTATCTCCAAGAGAGTTGATCAAAGGAAAGATGAAAGATTTACCCGTCACTGTTGTGAAAGATTCTACAAGAGAAGATCATATTACTCTCGCTGATGCAAATAAACGTATCAACGCATGGAAGAACGACACTATTAGAAATAACTGGATCGCAGCGAACTGCGACAGCTCTAGAGGGCATTTGATGGGACAAATCTTTGTAATTCGCACCTTGGATATGGTCCATGGAGATGAACACACTTGTTACTTAGCACTGGATGAGGATGCAGATGCTACTGGAGGGTATAAAGGTGATTTGATCATTGTGAATACTTCTACGCATGAAATAGTTCAACCAAGACCTGTAATCTCCAATGGTGAATTAACTGGTGTCCTTGAGGACGTTGTTCATCTTGGACCACCTTTTAAGAAAATTCGAACAAAAGACTTTGGGCTTCTCAAGACAATGGGAATAGAGTGAATCTATTTGATTACGTACTCTCACATGGTTCACCGCTTGTTTTAACAATCGGAGTACTCTTTGGATTTTTCTTCTTTCGGTCAGTTGATAAAACGAGGAAGAGAGTTTTGGTATATCTAATGGTCAGTTTGGCGGTTGATCTTTCATCGAGAGTTGTTTTGATTCAGACAGGAAACAATCTAATTTTCCTGCCTCTCTATAGCGCTCTCGAACTGATGATCATAGCCAGCATTTTCCACCAATTAGGGACAAAAAGTATGCTTCTTGTCCCACTTGTTTCCTTAGGACTCATCTATATAATCGGGGAACTTATCTACATTGATTCCTACAACGTTCGGTCGTTTCAGTCCTACGCAAAAATCGCTTCATCGTTTGTGTTAGTTATTCTTGCACTTCAGTTTTTTATTCAGAAATTGAAAATGGACAAAGAAATCTCAAAGGATATTCAACAGCTGAACATAGCCATATTAGTTTACTTTGCACTGAATTTGATATTACTGCTCCCTATTAACCTTCTGATTAATCAGATTGCGACCTCCATCATTTACATTTGGTATGCTTATTTTGGAGCAACAATAGTGTTTTACTCATACCTAAGCTATTTCATATGGAAGAATGGCAAAACCCAGAAACGATTACCCTCTGGGTAATTATCGCAGTTGTTTTTTTACTGATCCTGCTCGGTTTTATCGTGCTGCTTGTCCGTGCAATGTTTCAAAAAATTGTTAGAACGAAAATAGCTGAATCTAAAGCGAAATTGGAGTATCAGCAAAACCTACTCGATGCAACGATCAAAACTCAGGAGAAAGAACGCAAACGAATTGCTTCAGATTTACACGATGAGCTAATCTCAAAGTTGACCGTCCTAAAAATGCAAGAACAGGTTAAGAACGAAAATGGTGTGTCGGCTAATCTTGTCAATGATTGTATTTCAATTGCGCGAAGAATATCGCACGACTTGAGTCCCCCACTGCTCGAGTTCATGTCATTAGATGAGTTGATCAAAGACCTCCTAAATCCTTGGCAGGAATTAATGAAAATCGACTATCGGGAAGATCTTCGATTCGATCGCGAACATAGCAATGAATTTAAAATTCAGTTCATTCGTATTTTCCAGGAGGTGATGACGAATATGTCAAAATACGCTAAAGCATCTCAAATCAATGTCCATATCCGACAGAGCGCCGACAAACTCATTTTACTCATCAAGGACAACGGTGTCGGTTTTGACATGACGACAAAGAAGAAAGGATTAGGACTCCAGAACATCGAGACGCGGGTGCAATTTTTGAATGGAAGATTCCGAATTAATTCAAGATTAAACGAAGGTACCTCAAGTCTCTTTATCTTTAATACCAAATCCTTAGTCGAATGAATCCAATTCCAATTGCCATAACTGATGACGATTTCTTGATTGTTGAACTGCTTAAATCCCATTTCGATCGTCAGGGTCAAATTGACGTAATCCTTACAGCGAATAGTGGTGAAGAACTCATTGCTCTTCTGGAAAAACAAGATCAATTACCTCAGGTCCTCCTACTCGATTTAAAAATGAAGGAAATGGACGGTGTTGAAGTGACAAATATTCTGAAGGTGAACTACCCGAGTATTAGTGTAATTGTAATGTCATCGCACTACAAACTATCCTTTATGGGCTTCATGCTTAAATCGGGAGTTTCCGCCTTTATCCCAAAAGGTATTTCCCCAGACAAATTACTTTCTATTGTCGTGGAAGTTGCTGAAAAAGGATTCTTCTTTTTGCCTGAACAATTGACAATTCTACGAAATCAAATCTCATCCAAATCACCGCAACCAGTTTTGCACGAAAAGAACACTCTTTCAGAAAGGGAAGTTGAAATACTCAAACTAATTTGCCAACAAAAAACATCCAAAGAGATCGCGGAAGTTCTCTTCATTGCCGCCAGAACTGTTGATGGACATAAGAACAATTTATTCGCAAAAACTGGAGCGAAAAATGTTGCTGGATTGGTTATTTACGCCATCCAGCAACAACTCGTTGATACATCGGAGATTCCAATTATCTAAATGAATTAACGTGTCTTTTCAAATGTCTTAATCAAAAATTGCGACAATTCTGAAAGCGTATCTACCTTCTCCAAGGACGCGAGATCCAAATCGGCTATGTCATTTTCATTCAGGTTGTGCCTTTCAATCAATTGTGAAATTAAACTTGTCACCATCCGAAGTTGAATATCATTTGGCGCAACTTTCGATCGGTCAACACTCGATTCATCTCCCAGACTATTCGCATTAATAACGGGAACGTCAGTTCTTGGAGTCTTCAGTGTTAATACATTTTCAAATGTTGGTGCGTTTGCCGTTCGACTACCCAATTTCCATTCAGCCTTTGGTACTCCGAGAAGATTCAAAATTGTAGCAATTACAGAAGTGTGATCATAAGGAGTGTCTCCCTCCGCTCTAAAAACTGTCGATGCTTCAATTTGAGGAGAAACCAATATCAGTGGCACGCGTACGCCAAATCGATCGAACTCAAAATTCCCCTCACTCGAAGCGGGTGCGTTATTTCCATCTGTTGGATCTGCCCACGGTGCTTTTGCTCCCCAAGGAGTTTTCGTATGATCATATGTTCCTCCGTGCTCGTCAAAGTTGATAATGAACAAGGTTTCCGCCCACGCATCGGCATTCGAAGTTAAGGCGTCATAAATACTCTTCACAAACTTCTCTCCTGGCGCTAAATTCGTAGGTGGGTGATAATCTGTCCCCTGAAATCCAACATCCCAAAGTAAAAGTGGAATTTCCAGACCCCAAGATGGTTCCAAGAAACTAAACTTGGGAAGTGTTCCTGCTTTTGCACTGGCGAGAAACGAATCCATGTTATCGAAATGAGCATCGAACTCTGTACCTTGAATTTGTTCCATTAGATCCCTGGTATACGAATAACCATCGAGTCCAAGTATGTCTTCAAACAGTGTTCCGTCGCTGTAATAATGCATCCAATCCGATGTTGATCCCAATCCGTTCTCAGACAGGACATTCCAAATAGTTTTTTGGTTGAATTGTTGACCTATCGGTTGACTTAAACCTGGCCATGAATAATTCGTGTTTCGGTTATTTACCCATGCCTCGAGCTTTTTCGTTGTTGAGTTTAAGCCGAGTGAGTTCCCACTTGCCGCAAATGCTCTATTGCAATTTGTTTGCGTCGGGATCGAACTAAAATATCTATCTGAAACAGCAAAGTTTTTCGCCAATCCATTCAAAACGGGAAGCTCCTCAGGAGTATAGGATTGCATGATTTGCTCCGGAAAATAATTGAAGCTCTCAAAATCTTTGTAAAAACCGTCCATTGTGGCTGGTGTTTTAGGAAGTGGAATCATGTTACTCCCAAAAACCTGTTGCGTTATGTGACTAAATTCTTCATGTGGATCGTGGATGGGAACGTTCATGTTGTTGCCTGTTCCTTTTTGTACAAAATGCTTCTTTCCTTTAGAATCAAGGTTGAAAAATTTCGTGCTTAGCCCGTCGTAAGTTGGATTCTTCTCCTTCGG
>JAQXBM010000094.1 GCA_029252405.1 Crocinitomicaceae bacterium | reverse complement strand
GTCTTAAAAATTCATGGGTTCACCTACCTACACTACGATGACGGATTGAAATCAATGGATTTGAACTTAGATAAGTTTGACGGAAAAATGAAAGTTCATCCTTTGCGTTTTGAGAATTTCAATGGTCGCGTGCATTACGAAAATGAGCATTTGGTAGTCGAAGATTTTCATGGGAAATTAGGGAAATCGAAATTTAAGACAACGCTACACTACTATCTTGGAGATGACGAAAAGGTCAAGAAAAGAGATAACCATTTCTCCATTACTGCTTCGCGATTAGACATTGATCAATTGATTAAGTACAATCCTGCTCCGGCGATCAAGAAAAACAAAGCGGTAAACTCAGGGAAACCTGCAGTAGATCACGATGCTGGCTTCAATATTTATGAACTTCCGTTTACGGATATGACGTACCATTTGGACATTGATCACTTAAATTATCATCGCTACTTGATTCATAATTTGAAAGGGAATTTGAGAACTACGCCGGATCATTACTTACATGTCGAACACTTGAATCTAGACGCTGCAGGCGGTCATTTCGATATTGATGGTTATTTCAATGGATCAAACCCTAAGGAAATTTATTTCAATCCTGTAATCAAGGCAAAGAATGTGGACCTGGACAAGCTATTGTTCAAGTTTGAGAATTTTGGTCAAGATTACATTGTGGCAGAGAATCTTCATGGTAGATTCACAGGAACGATCACTGGTAAAATTCACATGCATACGGACATGACACCGAAAATAGACGATTCCGAAATCCACGTAGATTTGGATGTCACTCATGGGCGTCTTGAAAACTTCGCGATGCTTTCGTACATGTCCGATTATTTCAGTGATAAAAACCTCTCAAAAGTGATGTTCGACACGCTTAACAATCACTTAGACTTGGTTGATGGCGTGATGACCATTCCAACAATGTCGATCAATTCGTCGTTAGGCCACATGGAAATTTCTGGAAAACAGGACCTGAATGGAAACATGGAGTATTATTTGAGCATACCTTGGAAAATGGTGACAAAAGCCGCGTCCTCGAAGCTATTTGGCAAGAAGAAGGACGAAGTTCCGGAAGATCAAACGGATGCCATTCAGTATGGAAAGGAGAAACAGCGCTACGTGAATGTGAAGATTACGGGTGATGAGAACGGCTATAAGTTTAAGCTTGGCAAGCCGAAGAAGAAGAAGAAAAAAAGGAAGAAAGATTAGAGTGTTAGATTGAAAGAGTTAAGAATTGAAAGATTGAAAGATTTTCTGGCGACACATGATTGAATTCGATACTACATCCCTCCTCCATCACCTCCACTAGAAGGTCTTTTCTTCAATTTTACATCTTGTTTTCCGAAGCGGTAACTCACAGTAAGGTAAAACCTTCGCGTCAGCCATTTGTACTCTGATTGCTGAGAAATTCGCTCTTGCTCCAAATCAATCGAGAATCCACGCGTATCAAACACATCCGTAACGCGCGCTCCGACAGACAGTTTGCGATTCAACAATTGCTTCTCAAACGAAATATCCAATGCTGGACCAGGATACACAATTCCTTGAGGTGTCACTCTTGGAGCGTTGTAATTTCCATTGATCTGAAGTGTCGCTGTGCGCTTCCAAAAATCAACGCTAATCATCAATTTCGCTCTCCAATTGAAACCACTGTTGTTCCAATTGACGGTTGTGTCAGTATTTGTATAATCGATGTAATTCCCGTTAAACGATAGCGTGCTTTTGAACCAGTTGACTGGCTTGTATATGAAAATTGTTTCCAGTCCCGTGCTCTCACTTTTGTCAATATTATCATAAGTCACAACGGCAGTATTGTTCGGGAAATAGAGCTTCACACGATTAATAACATCTACGGTTCTTCTGTGGAAGATGCTAGCGGAGAAAATCACTTTCTTCTTAGTGAGCGAGTAACCTAAATCAAACGAATTAATGTATTCCGGCTGCAAAGCGGGATTTCCTCTTCGGATGTTAAATGGATCGGCATAACTCGCAAAAGGATTCAACTGATGCGATCGGGCACGGTTAATTCTTCGGCTGTAGCTCAAACTATACTCAATTCCCTTTTTCGGCTTGTACTTCACATGAGCTGACGGGAACAAATTCACGTAGTTATTGTCGTATTTCTCACCTGTTGAAACGAGGTTGGGAATTTGCCGTGCGAACTCTCCTCGGACTCCTCCTTGATAGCTGAATTTACCCAATTGCTGACCAAAAATCCCATAAACGCTGTAGACCTGCTCATCGTAGATATAATCGAAATCGGATAGTGTATCAGGGATGTAGGCATTTGAAATGGAGTCGTATTGATTGGAATACGTCGAAATACCCACGTTTCGGAGGATTGCTTTCGCTCCTGCTTCCATTCGCCCCCTTATCTTTTCAAAAATGTATTCGAAATCCGATTGGATAGTCGTAATACGCTGTTTCGTCGCGTTAAACAATTGCTGATCTACTCCCAATTCGTAAGAAGATCCATCCAAGCCATAATTGCGCTCATCGTAAAAGCCTTTTATGTCACGATCACTGAACGATTGCGTAGCATTTGACGTCCATTTTCCATCTCCTTTTCGAAGTCTGAAAGTGTGATTTATATTGAAATCACCATTTCTATTTCTTACTGGATCAAAGGAGTTACGCGTCCAGTAGCGGAACAACTCTTCCTCTTGGTCATACAAGCGGTTGACAAGTAATCCAGTTCGTTCTCTGTCTCCAATCGATCCAGTCACCGAAAAACCTAGCGTGTTGTTGGAATCGAGTTCAAAATCAGCTCCGAGCACCAAAGCATTCGTAATTTTCAAGTGTGTCCCTTCCCTATCTTGATCCAAATAGTTGGAAGAATCCGTGCCGAATTGCTGGCGTAAATCGCTGAAGTAATTTCTATAACCTTCGTAATAATTGAAGGTGTAATTCAAATAAAAATTGGTACCTCTGTCGCGGTAACTTAATCCTAAGGTTCCGTCGTAAACATGCCCTGTTGCAGCTGTACCAGAGACAATCCCATTGATTCCGCGTTTTCGGTTCTTTTTGAGAACAATGTTGATGATTCCCGATGTCCCATCAGGATCGTACTTAGCCGAAGGATTGGTGACAACTTCTATTCTCTCTATCGAATTCGCTGGCAAAGCGTCCAATAAACTTTGTCCGTTACCAGAAGTCAGCGCACTTGGTCGACCATTGATTAAAATTGTCACGTTCCCATCTCCACGCAAACTCACATTTCCATCTTGGTCGACGTCAATGGAAGGAATATTGTTCAAGATGTCGTTGGCTGAACCTCCCCGAACAGAGATATCCTGCTCGACAGAATACACTTTCTTGTCAATTCCCGCTTTTAAATCATCCAAAGATCCCGCTGCAATGACCTCTTCCAAATCGATGGACATATCTTTTGATAATAGAATCGGCTCAAGTTGAATGGTCTCGTTGGCTCGAACCGAAATATTTTGATACTTGATGAGATGATCCGCATGAATTGTTTTCACGATCGTTTCTCCAGCTGGAATATTTTGAATGTTGAACGTTCCATCAGCCAAGGTGATGGCTCCGGAATAAACAGATGAATCTGTCGAATTGAGAACTAGTACCTCCGCAAAATCCAAAGGATTCTCTTTCGCATCGAGAATTACCCCTTGAAGATTACCTGTTTGAGCAAGCCCCGATTGCAAACACCAGGTCATTGCAATAAGTAGAACGATTTTCATTGATTAACCGCGCAATTTGTCTAACAAATCGCTCAAGGTATCAGCCTCTTCATCAGTCAGGTGGGAAGCAAACATGTTGGAACGATCGCTTTCAAATTCTTTGTCAATTTTAAGAAGTAGCTCTAATCCCGCCTCCGAAATTTTCACGAAAACAACACGACGATCGTCTTCACAACGCACGCGCTCGATTAAATCCTTGTCGAATAACTTGTCCATTAAGCGCGTAGTATTCGGAGATCTCTCCACCATTCTACTCTTTACATCATTGACAGAAATAGATTTCTTCGCTCCTCGTAAGATTCTCAAAATGTTGTATTGCGGCATACTCAGCCCAAATTCAGCCATGAATTTATTCTGCTTTGTTGCAAAAAAGTTCGACGTATACCTAACGTTAACCATGGCTCTTTGAGCCGAAGATTGAAACTTGCTTTGAATTACATCATCTATTTTCATACTACAAATTTAATTACCTAGGTAATATCTACAAGAGATTTAACACTTATCCTGAAAAAAGATCAATTCTCTAAAAAACCAAATTGTTAAGCTAGAATTCTCTATTTTCACAGTATCACTTATGAAAACGCTAATACTGAACAAGATGATTCACTTTTCCCCACGCTCAAAAAACATCTACTTTTCTGCTTGTGTTGCGCTATTTGTAGCATTGTCATTCTCAGGATTCTCCCAAGAAGTTGACAAATATTGCGGAACGACCATTGATGCTTCTAATATAGAACGACTGCAAGAATTCAATGAACATTGGATCAACAGATCGGAGGCTCCTGCAGAGGTAAAGGCGTATGGTGGATCAACGATTTATGTTCCCGTTCAATTACACCTTATCAATGATGATAATGGACTTGGAGGTATTTCTGAGGCTGAAGCATTACTCGCTTTGGATAGAATGAATGATTTTTACATTGATGCCAGTATCCATTTCTATCAGTGCGGTGGAATTGACATCATCAATAACTCAACCTATTTCGATTACAATAAAACGCAAATGGCGGATTTAGATGCAGCCTACAGCCAAGATAACGTAGTTAACATCTACGTTGCGAACTCAGCAACTAGCGGATCGTCATCAATTTGCGGTCATGCTCAATTTCCAGGAGGACTTGATTTCATCATGCAAGCAACGTCATGCATGAATAACGGAAGCACGCTCGCACATGAAATGGGACATTACCTAGGATTGTACCATACGCATTCAACTACTTTTGGCGATGAGGCTGTTGATGGTTCTGATTGCGCAACGCAGGGTGATTTGATTTGCGATACCCCTGCAGACCCAAATTTGAGTGGAGAAATTGATAACGATGGTTGTATTTATGAAGGAACAGACACGGACGAAAATGGACAAGCCTACCTGCCCCAAGTGACCAACATACTCTCTTATGCTTCGAAAGAATGCCGTATTGATATTACTGAAGGACAATTGGAAAAAGCATTGTGGACGCTTCAAAATGAGCGTGCCTATTTATTGTGTGCTATTCCTCCGCTTGATGCAGAGTTTTATGTGAGAGCAGATGAAACATGCCTGATTAACAAAGAATTTAGATTCTACAATGTATCAGAGGGGGGGATTTCCTCGTACAGCTGGGATTTTGGAGATGGCAGCGGAACATCAACTGCCGAATCTCCTGAATACACTTATTGGGTAGATGGAATTTACAACGTTACCCTGACAGTGAGCGATGGAATCTCATCAGATACGTACAGCAAGAAAGTGGTTGTTGGTGGAATTTCTATCCCATACTTAAATGATTTTGAAGCTGGAGCAGATGCGCTTGACCAGTTTGAAGTGTATGAATCGATGAAAAATGAAATGACCGTTGATCCAAGTGCTGCGGAATCTGGTTCGTTTGGATTGCTGATTGATGGAACCGAGCAAAGCTCAACCAGTCCTAGTTTCCAAACTCCAAATACGACCGAGGCGTTTCAAGATTTATGGAATCCATATTTCAAGACTTCCTTCAGTATGTGTGTTGACGCGACGTATACCACTGATCTTCAATTGGAATTTGACAAAATGCAATTGCGCACGAGTAACGACAACTATACCAATTTGGTCGTACTGATAAACGGGCAGCAAGAAGGTTCAGTCATCCAAGTGGAGTCTACAGGAGACGACGATACTGGTTTCACTACCCTCACATATGACTTGTCTGCGTATGATGGAACCGTCTTCACTATTGAATTTGCAGGATCACATAAATACGACAAAGACCGCAACGGAACGGGCAATGGATCGGCAACTTTTATTGATAATATCAGTGTAACGGGACTTGTTTCCACAGATGAAATTGATATAGACGAAGCGATTCAAGTCTACCCGAACCCTGCAGAGAATTTGATCTCTTTCCAATTGATGCAAAATGATCTAGGTGCTTATTCAATTGTCGATCTCCTTGGCAAAGAAGTAAATGACCTGACGAGCGTTCAATCAACCAATGGTAACCTTGTTCATTTAAATATTTCAGCGTTGAGTTCTGGAACTTACTACCTTGGAACAGCGAAAGGAATGGCGAAGTTTTACAAGAAATAGGATCGAATGAAACGGAATACCTTTCTTCTAGTTGGATTGATTGCTGTGCTCTCGAGTGCGTTATATTCATGCACAGAAACGAAGAACCCGGATGATTACAAAAACAAGGAGGTATATTCAGTTCAAATAGATGATATCGTTAAGATTTACTACACCACTAATTCTTGCTGCGGTTACTGCTCCCCGAATAAAGATGACTTGAATCATTTGGAGTACCTTGGGGAGGAAACGGTTATTCCTTACCCAGACGATTGCGATGGTTGCGATAGAACAAAAGCTCTTCTTTTCAAAGCAAAAAGCATTGGTTCCGATACTATTCTCGGCTGTGTACATGCTCAGAGTGTAGATTGCAGTGACACCTTGAATGACATGCAACCTTATGTCGTTCATGTAAAATAGACTATGAAAATTTCCGTTCTGTTTTTCATTTTGAGTGCTATTCTTTTCAGTTGCTCAGGAGAATACGCTGTTGAGGATGAATTGTACTCATACCTAGAAAATGAATTTGCAAAAAGTTCGCGCAATTTAGAAGGTGAACTCGACACATTGGAAGTATTGTTTCTTGATGAAGGACTTCTCCAGTCTGCCTCACCAGAAGATTATCGGAATTATTACCAAAACAACATTGATCAAGGACAGTTGATTCCACTTCAGAACCCACATTTGCGAACTATCTATGGAGAAGTGGAATTAAGCCTCGACTTGCTTGAACGGGCGGCACTTCGGAAATATGACGGTGAAACCTATGACCAAAGTAAATTCGCCAAAATATCACACATGATCGACACCATGCCCCGCTCTAGTGGTCAGATTTCTTCTGGCACTGTCGCTAAAGCTCACCTTCATTTCCTAAGCGCAGACGATTTCGAGCATCCATTCTATCGAGCGAATATCTTACTTTCTCTGCAAGGATTATATTTCCGAAAATATGTGCGTAACGAACAATACATTCGTCCAATCCCAAAGAAAATAGAGTACTAAAATTTTGTACTTTGTAAGCCTAACACAACTTATCATATGAACACTTTATTCTATCCCCTATTCACATTATTATTCATCGCGTTTGCAGCTTGCACGAATGAAACAAGTTCGGACAGCGAACAATCCAACACCGACACTGACAAGGACACTTTGAGTGAAACTGACTCTTCAAATTCAGATGAAAACGAAGTTGTCGAACCATCGCTTACTTATGGAATAGATATTTCCAAGTGGCAAGGAGACGAAATGGAACTCCTCAAAAAAGAAAACGACAGTTTGAGCTTTGTGATTTCAAGAAGCACATTGGGAATTACGTACACAGATCCTGACTTCAAAAACAACTGGAAATTGAGCAAAGAAAAAGGATTCATTCGTGGAGCTTACCATTTCTATATGTCAGATGATGCTCCAGGCCCACAATCTGCAAATTTTGTCAACGCTATTAAGGAAATGGACGACAATGACCTCTCGCCTATCGTTGATTTCGAGGAAAAAAGTATCATCCCTGGAAGCGACAAAGAAAAAGTGTTAGCAGATTTAATGACCTTCATTCAAATGGTGGAAACTAAAACAGGCCGAACACCAATAATTTACACTGACATCAATATCGGGAGTTCTTATTTGACAGATGAGAAGTTCGCGAAATATCCGCTGTGGGTCGCAGATTACAACCCTGGGACGGAACCAAGAATGCCCGGCGCTTGGAAAGGAACGAAATGGGTACTTTGGCAAAAGACAGATCAATACATGGTTGATAACATTAAGAACGATTTCGATTGTTTCAATGGAAGTTTAGCGGATTTGAAAGCATTTATCGCCAGTTCAATTTTGAAATAATTCGTATCGATTTCTAAACCCCACTCATTCTATGCAAGAACTTTTTTCACAACCTTGGTTTAAATACGGAGTCATTGGTTTTTTTATCGCCGCATTCGTCGTTCGCTATCTCTTTCAAGGATACAGAGAAGCCGATAATTCACCGGTGAAATTCAACTACGCTGGAAACAGTAGCTTATCAGAACAGCAGAAGTTCGGAATTGCCCTTCACGGAGTACTCGCAGCTTACAACGGGATGGATTTGAACATACTCGAATGGTCAAAGAATGGCAAAATTTCCAAACGACTTCATCCTTACTTGCAAGGCTGGGGAATCGAAAAGCGGGAAAGTTACCTCGATCTGACAAACTATTATTTATCTGAAGGTCGACGGGCTTACTTTGACGTCATTTACCCCATGTACACCTCGGTTCCAAAGGAAGAATGGAACATAAAAATGCAAGAGAATTTTGGTAAAAATGAGCGGGCTCAGAGAATTTTGACAGCATTGGACGAGCATAAAATCATCGACATTCTCAAAAGCCATAAAATCATAGAGTTTGATTCGGACATGGAAATCGGAACGATGGCTTGGGACATTTGCAACCTTGTTGGACAGGCTCGACGTGCGTTCACTGCTGAATTGATTTCTGAAAAGGAAGCTTGGGACGTTATCGGAAAAGCAACAGCCATGGCAAAAGAGAATTTCAACTCTTGGGAAGATTTCGGAAGAAGCCTAAGTATTGGATTTGCACTGGATATGTACAAGCACCCGATGTACGGTGAGGATTATTTTAAAGATTATTTGAGGTACTGCAAGGGAACGGTTTCCGATGCAAAGAGTCCTTGGAACACAATTTCATGGTGAAATGACGAGCAGTGAAAGAATACAACAGGTATATGAGGAAACGCGTCAGGACCTCGATTCCATTTACAGGAAACAACGCGTTACTGGTATTCTTCAGAAGTTGATGTGGCTCATTTTGGGACTGTACTTCGTTGCAGTCATTCTCTTTATGTTCAGCTATTTTTTGAAAGTTGATTTCGGTGCACTTTCAAAGTACGTCAATCCCATTGGAGACAATCCTGAAAATCCGTATCAGCATCTTTACCCGTTGGCAGGATTGCTCATCCTTCAGTTTATCTCTAGCTCAGTATTCACTTATCTCTTCCGCAAATTCAAAGAATTGGAAGCAGCGACATTCGTTAAAATGACCAAAGGTTTGTTTCCTCAGTCTGAGTTCACGCAAATCTCCCAACTTGACACGAATCATGTACGAGAAAGTCATTTGTTTCCTTGGATAAAAAAGGGAACACACGCTCACACTTTTGGACAAATGCGCTCGAAAGTCAACAGAACAAACGTTCAAGTCGCGGATATTGGCTTTACGGAAAGAACTACTGAAAATAAGGTCATCAATTTTCTGCTGAACATTCCGTTTTTGAATATGTTCGTGATGCTTTATCAGTATGTTTCAAAGAATATCTTCGGCTCAAAGAGTGCAGAAAATATGTACTATACGTTTCGTGGATTATACGGCTGGACCTCATTCAACAAATCTTTGAAGGGCCGCACAGTGATCGTTCCGACTACTTTTACCTCAAAAACAGACCGCATTGCAAGTTTCAAATTCAAGCAAGAAGAAAAAGTGCAGTTGGAAGATGCCCGTTTCTCGGAACACTACGTTGCGTATGGAACAGATCAAGCTGAAACGAAACGTATTCTATCGTCAAAAATGATGGAAAAGATGCTAGAATTGAGAGAACGCTTTGGACGTGACATCATGTTATCTTTCAAAAACAACAAACTGTTCGTCGCGATTAAAAATCCCAATGGGTTGTTCTCATTTCCCGCAGGTCGATTGGATTCGATTCAAATCCTTGAGGAGATTGTTGGTGATGTCGATACTATTGAAAGTATTGTCGAAGAATTTGATTCAAATTGGAAAATTTCGGTTCAGTAGATTACAACCACATCATTTTAAAGTCCTCCAGTTTCGGCACTTCATCATAGGTGATTTGAAAAGTATGTTCTCCTGGAAGTAGACTTTGGAAGTTTTTATCGAATTTCACCCCAAACTTCTCCGAACTGAGCCAGAAATCTTTGAGGAATTTAGTCGTTTCAATTCTGATCGTACCTCTCCCCATTGCCGCTGAGGGGGAATACGTGATTTTCACCGCTGACTCAGGTGCTTTCCCTCTGTCCAGCTTGATGTTATCGTATGATCGACAGTTTCTCGTACCTGATTGATCCGTCCAAGAAAACAACAAATGCGCATTCATCTTCTCTAAATCTTCTTTAACCGTTTTCATGCACAATTTCTGAGATCCCTGCCCATTCACGTTCTGCGAAAGCTCTATTGTCGCCTTCTTATTCCCGAAGAGATCGAAAACATCACATTGAACCTCACACATAAAGGTATCAACCACATCTGAAACGAGGTAGAAATCGACATCTTCCAAGCTGTTGTATTTCGCAACGACGGAAACATCTTCGTAATCCTTCTTCATTTCGTATTGGAGTGCTTTCCAATTCCCGAAATAATCGACACTGGACCACGACGATACTTGCCAGCAATCGTTCAATTGCCAAACAAGCGTTCCTCCACAACGTGGGTAATCAATGCGATGCCCGGCAATTGCCATACTCACAGCTTTCGACTGTGTTAACTGAGAGAAGTAAATGAATTCCTCAAAATTGGCCGGTTCTCCGTAGAGTTTTTTGGCGTGTTTTAGGATCATGTTGTTTCCAACGTAGCTCTTTTGGTGATGCTTCATTACATCCGATTTCAAATCACAATCGCTTGGTTCTGAAAAGGTATTGATCGTATTGAATTCAGGGAAGCTCTGGAATCCGTATTCAGCATTGAATCGGCCAATCTTCTTCCCGAAGTCTTCGATAGGATCTTTTCCGTGCCACACTCCCCAGTAATGCTGAGAACCATGGTTGTACAATTCCATTTTTCCCCAGTTGCTCAATGGCGAAGTGTGGATGTAAGGAATGGATGTAAATTCTTTGACAATATTTGGCGCTGTCTCTTTGAAAACACGATCATACGCGGCCTCAATGTCTTTTGCACTCTTTCCGAAGAGCCCGTACTTGATTTGGAATCCCCAATTGCCCCAAGCGACCTCAACTTCGTTGTTACCGTTGAACTGAACGACACTCGCGTGAGCTGCGATTCTTGGTACTTGGTAGCGAAATTCGTCAGTGATGTTCGCAATGAATTTATCATCTCCCGGATACATCGCGCAAGCAAACATAAAGTCCTCCCAGACCATTATTCCACGACGATCGCACGTTTCAAAAAAGATTTCGTCTGGATAATATCCTCCACCCCAAACGCGTACCATGTTGAAGTTGCTTTCCGCCATGATTTCAACCATTTCTTTAATGTCTGAATCCTTTACGCGAGCAGGGAAAATGTCTTGTGGAATGTAATCGGCGCCTTTACAAAACAGCTTTCGCCCGTTAATTTTGAAGTAGTAGCTTGTCCCCCATTCGTCCTCTTCCATTATCAATTCTGAGGTTTTTACACCAAATTGAAATTGCTTCTGGTCGATGATTTTATCGTTCAAAGTAAACGACCATTCTTCATTGTATAAATTTTGCTTTCCATGTCCTCGAGGCCACCAGAGAAGCGGATCAATCAATTGAGAAGTGCGGCGACCGATTCCATTTTCAATGACCAATTCCTGTTTTCCGAAGTGATTCGTTTCCCAAACAACCGTATCGTCCTTTTTGACCGCAAACTCCACGAACATCTCCATTTCGGCACCTTCTTCACCAACACTCGCCGTGTTTATGGAAGAATTGATGATGCGATTTTCATCGTAAGCATAAATTTGAGCGACTTTGTTGAATCCGATCGTGTTTAATCTAAGTGACCAATCCCACCCGAATTGATACTGAGGCTTGCGCGTGAGCGGCGCTACTGCATTTTTATGAACGTCATTCGGAGCGGGCAATTTGTAGCCCATTTCATCGTACGTTTTTTCGTGATAAAGAACTGGTGGCGTGATAAACACATGGATTTCATTCATCCCGACTTTCGCGTGCTCCTTTATTTGAGTTCGGTGAGGAATAAACGCATTCGCTGTTTCCAGAACCAACTGATCGTTGATATAAACCTTTCCATAAGTATCAATGGATGGAAACTCCAATTCGAGGTATTCTTTCGATAATTGTTCTTCAGTCAGAAACACTATGGCTTTGAATTCCCACACATGCTCCTCGAACCAACCAAATTTCAGTTCGTTCATTCCATAGAATGGATCAGGCATTTCACCCGTTGCGATCAAAGCTTCCTGAACTGAACCTTTGGAACCCAATTCATGCCACGATTTCTTCAATGGGTGCAAAAAAGACCATTCAATTGGTGCAGACTGTACGTTCACATCCTGACTGTTCGCTTCAACCCCCATAACCAAAGACACTATTAAAAGCCAAATTTTCATTTTCTACCACTTTCGGTCGAATGCAGCATCGACCATTTCATCCTTTCTCACTGTTTTCAAGGCAAAGTTGAATCCTTCGTATACAGAATATGCACCGTGATTCCCGTATTTATCCAAAGCCAAGAAACCTACTTGAAGCCCCGTTAAATCTTCGTGTTTACGAATGATTCTTTCCACGGCCATTTCGCATGCCTGCTGCGGATGATGACCTTGTCGCATCAATTCAACTACCGTATGACTTCCAGCAATTCTAATTACAGCTTCCCCCATTCCAGTAGCACATGCAGCACCAATTTCGTTATCTACAAAGAGTCCAGCTCCAATAATAGGGGAATCGCCTATACGACCATGCAATTTATATGCCCAACCGCTCGTTGTGCAAGCTCCGCTCAAGTTTCCGTGAGCATCCAAAGCAAGCATTCCTATCGTATCGTGATTTTCATGGTTGATTTCAGGTTTCTTGAAAACCTCTTTGTTTTCCTTTTTCCACTTCTTCCAATCTTTCTTTACTTCTTTGATGGGCATTTTGGCTTTCTCGTGACCGTAATCCAGAGCGAACTCTCTCGCCCCTTCCCCTACTAGCATAACATGCGGTGTGCTGTCCATTACCTGACGAGCAACTGAAATCGGGTGCGCAATTCCCTCCAAACAGCCAACTGCTCCGCATCGTGACTTATGATCCATGATACACGCATCCAAGGTCACATGTCCGTCACGATCTGGTCGACCTCCTACTCCCACACTTCGATTCGTGAGATCAGCTTCGGTCACCATTACTCCTTTTTCCACCGCGTCTAGAGCGGTTCCGTTGTTATTAATTTCCTTCCAGGCTTCAGCATTTGCTGCTATTCCATGATTCCATGTAGAAATAACAATGGTTTTTCTCGCAATTCGAAACTTGCTTTCCGTTGATTGCTCAATCAATTCGGCAGCCTTTGATGGTTTGATGAAGCTCATTGCTGCACCGACTAATCCGAGCTTGAAGAAGGTTTTTCTATTCATTCTGTATCTATTTTCAATCAATCTAAAATTGAAACTACCGTTTCAATATCTTGATAAGTCAACTGACTTATCGGCTTTTATTTTTTAAATATTCTTTCAGCCAAATTCGATAGGCCGCTACGTTCTTGTTGTGTTCTGCGTTGGTCGTCGCGAAATTGTGATGTCCCGTTCCATCTCCACAGAGGAAAATATAGCTTACATCCGCCGGATTCAATACTGCATCCACCACTTTGTAAGGCGGCAAGCAAATCGGACCAGGCGGAATTCCCTTGTAGATATATGTATTGTATGGGCAGTCTTTATCGCGATGCACATCCAATAAACGTTCAACTCCCTTCAAACGATCAGGCCAGCAAAACTTAAACGTTGGATCAGCTTGGAGTGGAATTCCCTGTTCAATTCTGTTCAAATACAGCTTTGCGATAATCGGCCATTCTTCCGACACACGCGATTGTTCTGAATAGACGATACTGGCCAGTGTAACCGCTTGAGACGGTGAATTCAAACCAACGTTCTTTAACTTCTGCATGCGTTCTGCCGTCCAATAAGCCTTGAATTCGGCCGCCATTTGAGCAACAAATTCCTCAGCATCTGTATCGAAATACATTTGGTATTCCTTTGGAATGAACAGCGCTGGAACCTGTTCCGCCGTGAAATTGTACTTGTTGAGTGTGTTTTCATCCAAGATGTAATCAACAATTGAAGCACTGTCCGCTAGAATGCATTTACTGATATTCGACCCAATGTCAGCGATGACTTCACAACGATTAAACAATACACGCACCTTCTTCTCTGCTTTGCCATGGCCATTTTCAGCCTTTACGAATCCATCAACCAAATTGAAATGCGTCGTTCCAGTGAGAATGATGTATTTCCCAGCAGCGAAGGAGTTCGTATCAATTGTATTTTCAGTAACTGCGTCAAAGAATTCCTTTTTAGAGGATAAAATCCCCTTCTCAACAAGTGTAGTAGCTAGTTCAGCTACAGAAGGATCTTCTCTGAACAATAGTTTTACTTCCGTTCCATTGATCGTTCGCGTATTATCAGAGAAAAAAGCCTTGATTCGATGTCGACCCAAATAAGCTCCAGCCCCTAGTAATCCGATTAGTATGATGATTATTCCTTTTCTACCCATTTTTCAACTACAATTGTGTTGGTTTGATCACCGCTTTTGCATTTTGAATCGATAAGATATCCCATTTTTTCAAAAAGCTTTTGGCTTTTCACGTTATCACTATGAATTAACGCAGTTAATCGATGAATACCCAGCTTTCTCGCTTCAGCTTCAATCAATTCGAGGGCCTTAGAGGCATACCCTTGTTTGCGAAATTCTTCTTCAGCGATCAAAATACCAATTGCCCCTGATTTATTTTCATAATTAATGTCAAATATATCAACAGCGCCAAGCAGGATATCTTTTGAATGGATTATGAAACGCAGTTGTTGCGGTCGTTCTGTACTTTGAAAAGATTCAATCAATCGGATGATATCTTCCAAGCTGTATGGACTATCATTGTCGCTAACGTCCCAGTTATCAGGATTGTTTTCCCATGAAAGAATGGCTGCTGCATCGCTAATTTGAGGTAAACGAAGAGCAATATCCATTCGATTTATTTTGTGAGAGAAACGAGGTGCTTGTGGATATCTTCTGTTGAGTAGTCAGCCAATTCGATGGTACTATCCTCAATATTCCATGAAGTGATTTTTCCAAGAAGGTCGTTTTCATCCAAATTCGTCAAAAGTTCAGACAGTTTTCTCACTTCAGAAAAGTTTAGCACATTTTTGATTGGGTTCAAGCACGTTACTTCGTTGGCAATCGTTCGCTCGAACTTTGAGAATTCGGACTTGAAATTGTCCTTTGTCAACTCAAGATTCAATTCTACCGCCAAAACAGGCAAGCGTTTTCTTGAAATAACTCCAATTAGATCTTGTAAATCGGAATTGAAATCGAGACCATTCGCTTTCAGGCTAAAATAGCACCCATCAATCGATAATCCCATGTGTGGCGGAACAGCGCGAGGATTCCAAATCCACAGATACGGTGAGTTCATCGCAAAATCTTCTTTGCGAAATGCCGAAATATGATTCAATATTGTCTTAGATTTCAATAGCTCCATGAAAAACTTCTGTTGCTGGTCCACTTAACCAAATATCGCTAAATCCACCATTCCCATCAGCTTGTGCTTCAACGGAAAGATGTCCTCCTTTTGTTTCTACTTCCACGCGATTGATTCCAGCGTTATTCGCCATTTGAATCAAGCCGCATGCCGTTACTCCAGTTCCACAAGAAAGCGTCTCATCTTCCACTCCTCGCTCGTACGTTTCAACTCGAATTGAAATATTCAACTTTTCAATCAAGTAATTGACGTTAACTCCTTCTTTCACATAATCTTCCGAATAACGAATCATCTTACCGTAGGTAACGATATCCATATCATTATTTGAACTCAAATGAACATAATGCGGTGATCCTGTATCAACAAAATAGTCATTATTTATTCTGTCTATTTTATCAACGTCAAGCATTTCTAATCGAACAATTCCGTTAGAAATTTCTGCTTTGTGAAACCCATCAATAGCGTTGAATCGAGTTGATGAATCTATTATACCGATCTTCTTTGCAAATGCTGTACTGCAACGTGCTCCATTTCCGCAGAAACTTTGAGTACCATCGGCGTTAAAATAATCTACGTAGAAATCTGCCGAATCGTCTTTCGAGATTTTGATGAGCCCATCGGCGCCAATTCCCAATTTACGGTCGCACAAAAACTGAATTTGACTGATGTTTAAACTGTCATATTTTCCTGACATATTGTCCAACATCACAAAGTCATTTCCAGTTCCTTGATATTTTACAAAATCGATCTTCATGCACCGCAAAGTTAAGCAAACAATTGATTGAACCGCTCTAAATCTGCGACAGACTTTCGGTTTAAATAGTGAACATCAAGATTCGATTATCCCTTTATCTCACTGGCTTAACAATCTTTAACACGGTTAAGCTTGTATCAAATCGAAGAATGGCGTTATACTTGATATACGAAACTAGATTTTAATAACAACCAGATAAATATGAACGATAAATTGAAAATTTTTGGATTAGGATTGCTGGGTGGAATGTTACCGCTTGCAGCATTTGTAATGTTAAATGGAAATAGCGAAACGACATCACCACAGGCCGATACTGTTTCAGATTCTCAATCGAATAGATACGCACAACAAACAAGCTTCAATTGGACGAACGCCGTTCCATCGGAAGATTTCGTGATGGCCTCAGAAAGTAGCTTGAACTCAGTTGTGCACGTAACGACGAAAGTTGAAAAAACACATTTCCAGCGCGATATGTTTTCTGAGTTCTTTTATGGACCGGGTGCTGGCGGCCGCGAACTGAAACAATACGGTGAAGGTTCAGGATCCGGTGTAATCATTGCCAACGATGGATACATTGTAACGAATAATCACGTGATTGCTGATGCAAAGGAAATTGAAGTTACCTTAAACGATAACAGCAAGTACAAAGCAACAATTGTTGGTACTGATCCTTCAACGGACATTGCAGTATTGAAAATCGAAGCGAAGAATCTAAATGCATTGCCTTTGGGTAACAGCGACAATTTGGATATCGGCGAATGGGTATTAGCCGTTGGAAATCCGTTCAACTTAACATCAACTGTAACAGCTGGAATTGTTTCAGCAAAAGCACGAAACTTGAACATGCTCAATGGAGGGAAATCCAGTAATGGAATGGTTCCAATTGAGTCCTTCATTCAGACTGATGCTGCGGTAAACCCTGGCAACAGTGGTGGTGCGTTGGTAAATACTAAAGGTGAGCTGATTGGAATTAATACAGCAATTGCCTCACAAACAGGAAGCTACTCAGGTTACTCTTTTGCAGTACCAGTGAATTTGGTGAAGAAAGTGATGAAAGATTTGATCAGCTACGGAGTTGTTCAACGCGGAT
This sequence comes from Crocinitomicaceae bacterium, assembly GCA_029252405.1. Classification (GTDB taxonomy): domain Bacteria; phylum Bacteroidota; class Bacteroidia; order Flavobacteriales_D; family Crocinitomicaceae; genus UBA4466. The sequence continues at coordinate 32,500 of JAQXBM010000094.1, read as the reverse complement.
ACTTGGGAATTCAAATGAATGACATCACACAAGAACTCAAAGAAGCGAAAAACTTGAAAAACCTTGATGGTGTTTACGTTGCGAACGTTCTCGATAATAGTGGAGCGAAAAAAGCAGGCATTGTTCCTGGCGATGTGATCCTTAAAGTTGGAAGCGAGCCCGTTACTTCAGCTACATCTTTGCAAGAGAAAATTGGAAGTCGACAACCAGGTGATAGAGTCGCAGTAACAGTTCGACGCAAAAGCGGAAGCATTGAAACGAAAGAGATTGTCTTGCGCAACAAGAATGGTGAGACAAGCATAATTTCTAAAAAGGAAATTGAAAAAAATACCGTGCTTGGCGCAACTTTCGGGACATTATCAAGTAAACAAAAACAAGAACTTAACATACGAAGCGGAGTAGAAATAGAATCGTTGACTGCTGGGAAGCTAAAATCTGCTGGTCTGCAAAAAGGCATGATCATTACGAAAGTCAACAACAAGCCCGTTGCAAGTGCTGAGGAATTAACGAATAAATTGAGAGGAAGCAACGGAGGTGTGTTACTTGAAGTTATGACGCGATCAGGGATGAAAGATTACGTAGCAATTGGACTTTGATCGTCTATTGCTAAATGATTAACTCCCAATCAAGAAAATGTTAAAATTAGTCCATGATTTTTTTGGATAACGTTTGCATTTCGTCGTATCTTTGCGTTTATGCATTTATTTTGCAAAAAAGTAGGAGGATAAAACAACTATGAGACAACTAAAAATTACAAAGTCGATTACCAATCGCGAGAGTCAGTCACTAGACAAGTACTTACAAGACATTGGTAAAGAAGAGTTGATCACCGCGGAGGAAGAAGTAGAATTGGCCAGAAAAATCAAGCAAGGAGACCAACGAGCCCTTGAAAAACTCACTAGAGCCAATCTTCGATTCGTAGTATCGGTAGCAAAACAGTACCAAAATCAGGGTTTAACCTTACCCGACCTTATTAATGAAGGAAATTTAGGTTTGATTAAAGCAGCACAGAAATTTGATGAAACACGTGGATTCAAATTTATCTCGTACGCTGTATGGTGGATTCGTCAATCGATCTTGCAAGCTTTGGCTGAGCAAGCGCGTATTGTCCGTCTTCCATTGAACCAAGTTGGTTCATTGAACAAAATCAACAAGGCGTTTTCACGACTTGAACAAGAATTTGAACGTCCACCATCTGCTGAGGAATTAGCAGAAGCGTTGGAAGTTCCTGAAGACAAAATCAAAGAAAGCCTGAATGTTTCAGGACGTCACGTATCAATGGATGCTCCCCTATCGACTTCGGAAGATGGAGGAACATTGATGGATGTAATGGCAAATAATGATTCACCGAAAGCGGATCACGCATTAATGTCTGAATCGCTTCAAAAAGAAATCGAACGCTCATTGAGCACACTGACTGATAAGGAACGTGAAATTATTCGATTGTTCTTTGGAATAGGAATGAATCACGGATTGACGCTAGAAGAGATCGGCGCTAAATTTAACTTGACCCGCGAGCGTGTGCGTCAAATTAAAGAAAAGGCGATTCGACGACTCAGACATACGTCTCGAAACAAATTACTGAAAGCTTATCTAGGATAACATTTGAAAGCTGCCCAATTGTGGGCAGCTTTTTTTATTTACATATACTTTAATTTCAATACAATAACTAACACATGGAGACAGCGCTAGGCTACGAAAAAGAACTGAAATCGCACATCGAACAAGAACGTGCAGCAGTAAAACTTTCCAGTAACGTAGGAGAATTACTTTATGATAAAGGAGTAGAATTGGTTTTCTTCCGAAATCATTTAAATGACATCACAGTAGCACAAGTATTAAAATTACACGTGTACTCAACCAAAGTGGTGAACAAACCCGTTGATATTTTCACAAGTGCCGAATTATCGCAAGAGTTGTTGAGCATGGACTTAGCTCCAGCAAAACTCGATATTGGTAAGTTAGCCAGTGAATGGTTGAACGAACAAGCGAATTACGCATCGAAGAGAGAATTCTTGGACGACAAGCTCGCTGGATTCGGAAAAGACAACGCGCAACCGTTTGAGCCACGCGATGTGGTACTATACGGATTTGGACGAATTGGACGTTTGGCAGCTCGTGAGTTAATCAAACAAGCTGGAAAAGGACAACAATTGCGTTTGCGTGCAATCGTTACGCGTGGAGATTCTCCAGAGCAATTGCAAAAACGTGCCGCTCTATTGAAGAATGATTCCGTTCACGGAGCGTTCGACGGAACAGTGAGCGTTGATACTGAAAATGCAGCCATGATCATCAACGGTCAGATCGTTAAAATGATCGCTGCTTCCAACCCTGAAGACATTGATTACACGAAATACGGAATCAATAATGCTTTGGTAATTGACAACACAGGAGTTTTCACCAACCGTGAGGCGTTGTCAAGACACTTGCAAGCAAAAGGAACTTCTCGTGTTTTATTAACGGCTCCAGGTAAAGAGATTCCAAACATTGTATACGGAATCAACCAAGGAGAATTGGATTTGGATGCTGAGAACATCTACTCTGCTGCTTCGTGTACAACGAACGCTATTTCTCCTGTTTTGAAAGTGATCAACGATAATTATGGTGTTGTGAAGGGACACATCGAAACGATTCACGCCTACACCAACGATCAAAACTTATTAGACAATATGCACAAGAAACCACGTCGTGGTCGTTCAGCTGCAATCAACATGGTCATTACATCAACTGGAGCTGGAGCTGCAGTAACAAAAGTAATTCCAGACTTGAAGGATAAATTGACTGCAAATGCAGTACGTGTTCCTACTCCCAATGGATCATTGGCAATTTTAAAACTTGAATTAGCCAAAGGAACAACTGTTGAAGATTTGAATGAAGCAATGCGCACAGCAGCTTTAAGCGGTGAATTAGTGAACCAAATTTACTTCGCAACAGATCCTGAAATGGTATCAAACGACATTATTGGAAATAACTGCTGTTCAGTATTCGATTCGAACGCAACAATTGTATCAAAAGATGGAAACAGCGTTGTATTGTACGCATGGTACGACAACGAGTTCGGTTACACGAAACAAGTAATCCGAATGGCTAAATACATTACTAAAGTACGTCGCGCTATCTACTACTAGACGTTAAAAGTTACAGAGAATCCCTTTCAACAAAGCGTTGGAAGGGATTTTTTTGTTTGGAGCACTAACCAACTGCAGGCTTTAGTGCTTGTCAAAAAAACCGGTGATTCAGCTACTTGCCTTCCCCGAAAATCGGGATCAGGGCAAGCACATCACTACACACTTTTTTTGGTTCGCAGCTATCGCCTTTCGGTGGGTGCTGACAATCGCTTCATCGATTAACAAGATAGGGTTACATTTAAATCAGTTCATACTATCTTTATTGACCAAAACATCATTTTCCATGGCAAACAATAAACTTCTCGTTGACGAACGACAAACGGATCTCGGTAATTTTATGGTCGGACGCTTACTTCCTTTTAGAAAGAAACGTCAGGTTGGACCGTTCACATTTATCGATCACATGGGGCCGTCTACAATTGGGAATGGAAATTACCTTGACGTGGATCAACACCCGCATATTGGATTAAGCACACTCACTTACTTATTTCAAGGTGAAATCGAACACCGCGATAGCACTGGGAGCTTCCAATTGATCAGCGCAGGAGATGTTGGCTTCATGACAGCAGGTAAAGGAGTCACGCACACCGAACGCATTCCTCAGACAATGCGTGATGGAAAGGAATACACCATGCACGGTTATCAAATTTGGGTAGCACTCCCAATCCAAGATGAAGATATGGATCCGCGCTTCGATTTCTATCCAAAAGCTGAAATCCCCAATTGGAAAATCGATGATTTAGATATTAAGTTAGTTGCTGGAGAGGCATTCGGAAAGTCTGCTCCTTTGAAAGGTTACTCTCCCCTTTTCATGGTTGATATTTTCGCCAATGAGGAAACAACCCTTGATGTTCGCGATCAAATTGAAGGAGAAGTTGCATTTGTTATTGTTAAAGGATCTATCAAAAGTGATGGACAGAAGGTCGAAGCAGGACAAATGCTCATCAGCAAAACTGATCACGAATGTGAAATTTGCATCGAAAAGGACTCCCAAATATTGTTGTTCGGAGGAAAACCACTTCCTGAAGAACGTTTTCTGTTATGGAACTTCGTGTCGCACAGCAAAGAACGATTGAAACAAGCAAAGGAAGACTGGGAGAATAAAAACTTCCCGAAAGTACCCAATGACGCTACCTACATGCCCTTTCCCAAACCGAAAAAATAAATCACCCAGCTTTAGCTTTGTGCTTTGTGCTTTGTTTAATCGCATAGTTTATTGTAATTTCGTGGCACATCTAATATTAAACTTTATGAAACTAAAATTACTTCTCTCGGTTTTCACCCTACTACTATTAGGAACAACCGATTTAAATGCTCAATCCACGTTTTACGGGGTATCTCCTTTTGGGAGCAACCTAGAGGTAATGGATTCTACAACGATGACATCTACTGCTTCTATCCCTATGACATCTTCAACAGGTGCTGTAAGTGGTGGAAATGGATTAGCTGCCGACCCGTGTGGCGTTCTATACATTGTATACAAAGCTGCAGGCTCTCGTTACCTTGGTACGATTGACCCAGCTACGGGGGTAATTACGGAAATCGGTGACCTTGGTGATAATGTTGCCAATATCGCTTTTGTTAACGGTGCACTTTTGGCTGTTACTGGAGATGGAGCTTCTACTTCTGAAACATTGTTTTCTGTGAATATATTGACAGGTGCCATGACGCTAGTTACTGCTCTTGGAAATGGTGCCGATGGTGAGGCTATTCAATTCAACCCAGACGATGGACAATTGTACCACTGGAGTGGTTGGGGAACAACGAGTGTCATCATGGAATCGATTAACCCAGTAACTTTTGCTATTACTCCAATTACATTGAGCGGAGCCACTCTTGCAAACGTTGGTTCTGCGGCATATGTTGGAAATGGAAATTTCCTGATTTCTGACATTAATACAAATGGAATAAAATACATTACAACTGGCGGTTTCGTAACCGCAACCTCTAATACGACTTTCCAGTTTAAAGGAATGGCCTTTGGAGGAGGAAGTGCAAGTGTTACGAATACTACAGCCGCAAATGATTCAATTTGTGCTGGAGACACAGCTATTTTGGTGTGTAACGACATCGGTGGAACTTACGAATGGTTCTTGGATGGATTGTCTACAGGAAATACAACAAGTACATTGAACGCTACAGTAACTGGAGCGTACGTTTGTGAATTTGACAATGGTGCTTGTACTCTTGTCTCTGATACAATCAACTTGACTGTTTCTAACCTCCCAACAACAAACATTACTCCTTCTCCAAGTGCGACAATTTGTCCTGGAGACTCAATAGAACTTACTTTGAACACTGGAGGTGGACCAGCAGCTTTCCAATGGTATTTGGATGGTGCCGCAATCTCTGGAGCTACAAACAGTTCTTATTTCGCATCTACCGCAGGATCATACAACGCGATGAAAACGAATCAAAATGGATGTTCGGATTCATCAGCAGTTGCAACTGTAATAACAGTAAGCAGTTTACCGAATGTTAACATCACTCCTTCTCCTGTTGCATCTATTTGTGATGGAGACAGTATTGAATTAGTAACACCATCTGGAGGTGGAACACCACAATGGGCTTTGAACGGAACTGATATTGCTGGAGCAACTGGAACTTCTTATTTCGCAACTGCTGCTGGGACATATACAGTTTCCAAAACAAATATGAGCGGATGTTCAGCGACAACAGCGACAGGAACTGATGTAACTGTTAATCCACTGCCTCCTGTTTCACTTTCTCCTTCAGGAACGGTAAATTTCTGTGCAGGTGACTCTGTGGAGATTACAATAACGCAAGGTGCCGGTGGAGGAACATTCCAATGGTTCATGGATGGTACAGCTGTCTCAGGTGCTACAAACCCAACTTACTTTGCTACTGCAGAAGGTTCTTACAACTTGGAAAAAACGAACATGAACGGTTGTTCAGATTCGTCAACTGTAGCGACAGTGTTAGTTGATACATGTAACAACAACTTATTTGAATTGAACGGATTGTCATTTGACATTTACCCGAACCCAGCGTCTGAGTTTGTGAGCATTGATTTCAATTCTTTCACAAATACTTATATCACTGGACTTCAATTGGTAGGTCTTGACGGTAAAATAGTTCGTGTATTTAACATATCTGAAGCAAATGCAAATGGAATGTCAATTGATGTTTCTGATGTGAATACTGGAATTTACTTCGTTCGATTGACAACGGCTTACGGTCAGATTGTCAAAGAGATCGTTATTGAATAGTACACAACTTATTCTGATATTGAATCCCGCTTTTCTAGTTTGAGAAGCGGGATTTTTTTGTTTATACACATGGAAATCCTATTTTAATCGACCAACATTAAGAACAAATCCTATGACGAAAGATTTAAACGAAATCAGAGAGACGCTAACATCAATCTTAAAAGAGCATTCGAGTATTTTGAAAGTAACAGCCGACACCAAGGACAAGTTTGAAGTCTCTGGAACAGTCGAGGCCATGCAGGGTAAAAAGAAAGTAGATGGAATCTATTTCTCCACGATTATGCCCAAGCCAAAGGATGTACGTTTTTACTTCTTCCCTACTTATACGCACAAAGATCAATTGGGGGAGCTCCCAGAAAACTTGAAAAAGGCGCTCAAAGGAAAATCGTGTTTTCACGTCAAGTATATGGACGATGATTTGGAAAGTAACTTCAAAGATTTGGTGAAGAAGTCTGTTGAATTATATCAGGCGGATGGATTGCTGGCGAAATAACTTTTCTCGTTTAAGAACACTGCTCATAGCCTGCTTCATACTTTCTATTTACGGATGCGGTTCAACAATAGAAAATAAAGAGGGAGCCGATACGGTACTTCAGGAAAACGTTCAAGAAGAAGATTCCCTGATTGAAAACACATCGGATGACAGCCTGAGCTTGGTGTATCAAATTAATCGCGAACAGGTGAGTAAGTTGAATGCATCCTCCGCGATAATTGCATCTAAAATAAATGAACTGCAAAATTCAGAAAGTCAACTTTCACCGGAAGAACTTCTGGATGAACGTGTAGTTTTCAGGGATAATAGAGGGCAGATCATCAGCATACCCCTACGAAGTTTGATTGACACCTTCTATTACGAATAAGGCTTCTAGCAACCCTGAGGAAAGTCGATTTTCATGTTGATGTGCATCCATTTTGTTGGGTGTTCATTCGATTCTCCATTGACGATTAAGTCATAATCGATTCCCCAATCCGTAAGATCAAGTTGACCTTCCAATACGAGCATCGTCGGCGCCGACTCCTTTGGATCACGAATCCCTGAAACGGAAAACTTCACATCGCTCTCCTCTCCTTTGATGGATAATTTTCCGTTTATTTGATACCAATCCAGCCCCATCGTATACACATCAGTCGACTTAAACGTGATGTTATCCTTGTTTTTATTGATGAATACTCCTTCCGTTTTCACACGTCCCGTGATCACTTCATCTCTGCACGTTCTAAACGATTCGGGGTTGATTTCAAAAGACAACTGTAGTTCCTCTAGCGGATTACCACCATCTATGCGCATTGGAACTGTAACACTCAAATTCTCAACTTTACCAGTGAAAGGACTGCTGCAATGTCCATGCGTGACGAATAGATTCGCCATTAGCTGGTCATCACTTGCTGTAATTATTTCATCCATTTTTTTCGTTTCTGGCTCAACTGTGTTTCTATTGGCGAAGGCACTAAAAACGATAATTGCCACTAAAGCAATTGCTGACATCAGGAATACATTGATCTTTTTCATAACTCACATTTTGTTTCTCCAACCAAGATATGAATTGAATTGCAAGGTGCCCGTTAATCAATGTAAAACAGTGTAAAGAATGGTATATCGAAATTAAACGAAGGCAATTGAAGCGCCAATGATGAAGATCGCTATCCAATAAGTTGAAAGTATGAGGAACTCAGCAAGTTTGAATTCTCTCACGAACTTGTTGTAGGCGATAACAGCATCTGAAAAGGAAAACAAGAGCGAACTCACTCCGAGGAGAATATAGATCAATCCTCCGTCCGACAACGCTAGACCTATCGCCTGCCAATCCATTGCGATAATCGCCAAAAAGTAAATCGCCACAGGAATTGCAAAAGATTTCAAATGGGGCAGCAAAAATCTAAAATAGATGAATCCAGCTATCAACAGGATGGCCAATAAGATCAAGTTATCTTGAAATCCGAAGAGTGATGAAAATGCGAAGATGAACACGAGATGCGCCAGCAGAAACGAAAGCAAGCCATGAACAAACCACTTCTTTTTCAGCAAAAACACATCACCAATTAACGAAAACGTCAATCCCAGAATAACAAGGTATCCGTATTCAGATTTCTGTTGAGTTGTAAGAATAATAGATAGTGTAATGATAAGAATCGTAGTGAGAGGCTTCACTATTGAATAGACCGCATGATTGTGTTTTTGACGAAAATAAATCGCAATTCCAGCCGAAATGGCGACAATTATAGCAAACAGGACAATCAACACAATGCGAAATTAGAGTTTTAGCTATAAATAGCGGCAGCAATACGTGTAAAGTTGATATTTTAGAGCGAAACATAAGATCGATCGAATGCAAAGTAAACCAAACACTCCTCTCCTATTTCCTTGTGGCATTTCCATAAAAAACAGATTCATGCTGGCCCCAATGACCAATCAACAAAGTCATGAAAATGGTCAACTATCTGATGCAGAGTCTCATTGGCTAACCATGCGAGCAAAAGGACAGTTTGGACTTGTCATGACGTGTGCTTCGCACGTTCAAGAAATTGGAAAAGGATTCCCGGGACAACTGGGAATTTTCGGAGATCAACTAATGGACGGACATCAGAAATTAGCCAAGGAAATTCAATCTCACGGAAGTCTTGCTGTTATTCAACTTCATCACGCAGGTATGCGATCTCCGCAAGAGGTAATTGGTCAGCAACCCGTTTGTCCTTCAGAAAATGAAAAAACTGGAGCACGAGCATTGACATTGGCAGAAGTAATTCAACTTCGCGAAGATTTCATTGAAGCGGCAATTCGTGCTCAAAAATGTGGCTACGACGGAGTCGAAGTTCATGGTGCTCATGGCTATATATTAACGCAATTTTTAAGTTCAGAAATCAATCATAGAACAGATGAATACGGAGGTTCGCTGGAAAATCGCTCGCGTATTTTGTTTGAAATTGTTCGAGGAATTCGAGAAAAGTGTGGTGAAAATTTCTTGCTGGGCGTTCGGCTGTCACCTGAAAAGTTTGGAATGGATCTTCAAGAAGTCAAGACGATCAGTGAGCAACTATGCGAGGAGGATTTGATCGACTTTTTGGATATTTCCCTCTGGGATTGCTTTAAAATGCCTGAAGAAGAGAGCTACCAGGAATTGCCACTTTTGGACCATTTCACCTCCTTAGATTTGAACAATGTGAAACTCACAGTTGCTGGAAAAATTCTATCCGGCAAGGACGTACGGTCAATTTTGGACGCTGGAGTAGATTTCGTCACCATCGGACGTTCAGGTATTCTCCATCATGACTTCCCTCAACAAGTAATGCAGAACCCAGATTTCGAACCAACAGAAACACCAGTTTCGGCGAAATACTTGAAAAAAGAAGGATTAAGCGAGACTTTCGTAAAATACATGCGTCGATGGCCAGATTTTGTTCAAGATTCATGATGTGTACATGTTGCTTCACAACTGACATTTTGGTTTTGAATAATTTACTAATTTGGTCGTTCAGACATCACACTTATGAATAAAATCATCGTGGCTTTTGCCTTTTGTATCGTTTCTACTTTTGGATTCTCTCAAGAATCAGACTTGGGAAATTGGATCATCTATTTCGGAAACAAAAAAATCAACTCCAAATTCAATTGGCATCATGAAGTTCAATACAGAAATTACAACGCTATCGGCGATTTGGAACAACTGCTGCTCAGAACAGGAATCGGATACAATCTTACCGAGAAGAACAACAACCTCCTCTTAGGTTACGGATTTATCAGAAGTGAGAACTACATTCCATTGGCTGAAGACAAAGCCATTGTGAACGAGCACAGGGTTTATCAACAATTCATCACGAAACAAAGTTTTGGTCGAGTGAAAGTTCAGCATCGTTATAGATTGGAAGAAAGATGGGTAGATGATAGTGACTTCAAGCTTCGTTTCCGCTACTTTTTAGCCTTAAACGTCGCATTGAATCACAATGATATGATTGACAACACGGTGTATCTATCTGCGTACAACGAACTTTTCATCAACCATCAAAACAGCCTTTTTGACCGAAATCGATTGTACGGTGGCGTGGGATACAAACTCAACTCCCTTGTGAGATTTGAACTCGGCTACATGAATCAATTCTTTGGAAGCGCCAACAGAGATCAGGTGAATGTCATTGCATTCGTAAGTTTCTAAGATGAAAATTTTCCTCGTAGCTTCAATTGGAGCACTGATTCTATTTTCATGTTCCGAAAACCGTCCGAAGAAAATTGCCATTCAGCCCTACGGGAATTTCGATGAAACGCTTAAAGATTCTGTGATTACTTCTATTGAGAAAACCTATGGATTCGAAGTAACTGCCCTTCCCTACAAGGAAATTCCGAAGAGTGCATTTGTCAATATTAAATCGCCACGATACCGCGCCGACACTATCATACACATTCTTCGGAGAGAAATGCCTGAAGAATACGATCACATTGTTGGACTCACGTCATTGGATATTTCAACTACGAAAACCGAAGACAATGGGAATACGCTTAAGCCTCAATACAAGTATGAGGATTGGGGAATTTTTGGGCTAGGATTTAGACCTGGCGCTAGCTGTGTCATTTCGACTTTTCGTTTAAAAACAGCCGATCAGCAGCTTTTCATGGAACGATTGAAGAAAGTGTGCAATCACGAAATTGGTCACAACCTCGGGCTTCCCCATTGCGAGAGTTCCGATAAATGTGTGATGAAAGATGCGGCGGAATCCATCAAAACGGTTGACAACGTTCATTTGTTACTGTGCGATGATTGCGCAGCACAAATCAATTGATCCAGGATGTTCTTAACGGATCGCTGAAAATAGTATCTTCGTCAAAAAACACACATGGCCCTCAATAACAATGACATTCTAAAAAAACTGCGCGTAGCACTGAAAATGCGGGACGACGATATTGTAGAGGTTTTGGCCTTGGTTGATTTTCGAATCTCCAAAGGAGAAATTGGGAATTTTTGCAGAAGTGAAGATCACCCGAAATTCGTAAAATTGAAAGATCAGGTTCTCCGCAATTTTTTAAATGGATTGATTATTTACAAGCGTGGACCTCGTGAAGACAAGCGCCCGAAGAATCAAAATCCCGACAAAAACAAGTAGATTATTTGGTGACTTTCTTTCCGTAAATCACACAAGATTTAAAATTCTCATTGGTCGGGTTTCGAACTATCTTAGTAAATCCAATAACGTTCCCTGAATCGTCTGTATCGAAGATGTATTTCTCCAAAACGGGGTAAGTTGAATCTGATACTTCAGCTGTGGCTGTATGCAGTTCAGCTCCACTCAATGCTCCAATTTCAAGTTCATGGAAATTATCTGCACCACTGATCTTTACTTGATAAAGCGGCTCTTTTGCTTCAGGATAACTCTCAACAACGTCTGTTTCTGAAGACACGGTGATCACGCTTCTCTCGCCGTCTTTTGTTATTATGCATTCCCCTGAGCATTCGTATTCACCTTCAATGTCCAGTGTCTCTGATACTTCATCAGTATTCTCATCAATATTTGTCTCAACTTCACAGCTAATAAATAATAGCGCCGATAATGAAAGGACAAATGATTGCTTCAGCAAACTTTTAATTTTTTTCTTTGAATTCAACATGGTTAGGATGTGTTTATTGTTAATTATTGATGGAGCAGTATTGATCCATCGTGGTTAGAGATAAGGATAAAACTGAGATAAAAACCACTCAATTGGATTCAAAGACCAACTTTGGTGTACCTTTGCACCGAAAATAAACACGCGCGTTTTGAAAAACTTCGAAGAATTAGGAATCAGTGCAGGATTGGTAAAAGGTCTGATGGAATTGAACATCGTTGAACCAACAGATATTCAACAAAAAGTGATTCCTCTGCTACTTTCAGAGGACACTGATCTTGTGGCGCAAGCACAAACAGGAACGGGAAAAACGGCAGCGTATGGTCTTCCATTGTTGGAAAAAATGGATTCCCAAAATCGCGCAATTCAAGGCTTAATCCTTTGCCCTACGAGAGAATTAGCGCAGCAAGTTGCCAAGCAATTGTTCAAATTCACGAAGTATTCTACTAAAGTGTTTACGGAAGCCGTGTACGGTGGAGAAAAGATTGATCGTCAGATTGCTTCTTTGCAACGACCTACGCAAATCGTTGTAGCAACACCGGGAAGATTAATCGATCTGCTTAAGCGAAAAGCCGTTGACCTGAGTTCAGTTCACACCGTTGTACTCGACGAAGCCGATGAAATGTTGAGCATGGGATTCAAAAAGGAATTGGATGAAATATTGAGTTCTCTTCCCGCAATTGAAAACAACTGGCTCTTCTCTGCAACGATTCCAAATGGCATTCAAGAAATCATTTCGAAGCACTTATCGGGAGATGCTGAGCGAATTTCGGTTAGTCGCGGAAATATTGTCAACAAGAAGATTTCACATGAATACGTTGTTTGCGACGATTCTGAAAAAATGCACGCACTACTCCAATTCCTAAAATCACAACACAAAAACCGAGGTGTGATTTTCTGCAGAACGAAGGCCGCAACTCAGAAATTGGCCAAGCAATTGATCGCTCGGAATATTGCTACGGATGCCATTCACGGTGATCTGCTACAGAAAGAACGCGATAAAGTCATGCGTGCATTCAAGAATGAAACACTGCGTATTCTAGTCGCAACGGATGTTGCTGCCCGCGGAATTGACATCTCAGATTTGAGTTTTGTGGCTCATTACCAACTGCCTGAAAGCGATGAATATTACACACATCGAAGTGGTAGAACAGCAAGAGCTGGAAAAGAAGGTGTTTCCATGTGTTTCGTGAGTACTTCAGAGATTAAGACCTTGAGGAATTACGAACGTACCTTGGGATTGAAGTTTCGCCAGGTGAAATAGGATTTATCCGCACCATATCAATCAGCTGAATTTAACTATCTGTCTCAGAGCATTTAATTCGAAATAAGTTATTTTTCGGAAACTGACGACGCTCATATTTTTTACTCCAAACTGTCTCTAAATTAGTAGAAAACAAAGGATATGATTTTCGCAAACACAGACAAAGAGATTACCGTAATTTATGATTCAAATGAGCACATTGGCCGTCAAATTTTGGCTTATGCTCAAACGGAAAACCTTCCAATTCACGATGTTGATTTAGTGCACCAAAAACTCACGCCTACGCATTGGGTTGGGCTGGCAAAGAGATTGAATATTGAAGTAAAGAATTTGGTCAACACCGATGATCCAGACTTCGTTCAGAAATTTGGAGACGTTAGTGAATTGTCTGAAGATGATTGGCTCAAATTATTTGTTCACAACCCAGATATTTTACGAGCGCCAATCGTGATGAAAGGTGAAAAAATCGTGATGATGAGCAATTCTCAGGACATGCTGCACTTCTTGGATTAACCAACCAAAATCGAGTGAATTATTTACTCGACCTTATGAAGGTTAACGAAGCCATGTTCAAACCAAGAGCATGGCTTTTTCGTGCACAATGTTTAACGGGTTATTAACTTGAATAAAAAAAACCACGCCCTCACCTAAATTAGGTTTGAGCGTGGCCGTCATCTATTGTGCTTCTACTAGTTTACTTTGATGACACTAAATTTTCGAATGATTTCTTTGTCGGATGAAGTGAACTTAATTAGTTCACCCCCTTTGTTTTTTTTGGTGGAAATGAATATTAATCGCGGTCGAGTTATCAAGGATTTACTTCGTAACTTTAGAAATCGACCCTAGCAAAATGAACAACTATGAAATATTCTGTAAAAGCAGAGTCAAAGGCAAAAAACGAGGCCTTAATCAACGTCAAGGAATCCAATATTGGTTTTGGGATTACACCAGAAACAGCCAATACATTGCCGAACCCATCCGAACTGTTTTTGGGCGCTTTTTCTGTGTGCATTTTGAAAAATGTAGAGCGATTTTCTTCAATGATGAAGTTCGAGTATTCGCATGCGGAAATTGAGGTCACTTCTAACCTTGACGGGCAAAATTACTGACGTTAGCGAAAACTCCAACGCCTTATAGATAGAAGTACCTATTACTCATTTTACACTATACGACCTATGCAAGCATCTGTAAAAACCCTCGTTTTAGCACTAATAATCAGTAGCTCAGCCCATTCTCAAAGTGTTACAGAATGGTCAACTCAGCATCCAGAAGTTCTCTTAATTGAATCTCAAGATGCATCAGACGAATTACTAGATCGACTCGATCAGTCTTCAGCAAAGTACATCATCTATGCAGATGAGCTATTGATGGAAGACATTGAAAATTACCATCGCAAACAATCTGTTTCAGGTTTAGCCGAACTCATCGACCCTACTCAAGAGGAAGTAGAATTTCTAAAAACTTGGATATCTCAACATTCAACTACAAAAATCATTCGCAGAAGTTATTACGACAGTTTGGATAGCGAAGGCAGAGCATCTATCAGTCTGGAAGCATCATGATTATTGAAGGTGAGTTTATTACTTATAGAGACATCGAAAACTTTCAGAACACGCAAAGCGAAACGAACTAGTAATCGCCAAGCACAAAAAAACCTTTGAATCATGCACTAAAAAAAACCATCACCTATGAAAACGATGAACCTATATCTACTTTCTATAACACTACTTATTTCTCAAGCAATTAGGTCCCAAAGCAATGGATGTGGAGGATCTCCTCCTAATCTACCTGTCAATGCTTCTTGTGTTACTCAAACCTTTACTAATAATCAAAATGGAACTGGGCAAACTGTTAACGCTAGCTGTGCTGGTGGCTATGGAACTGCTTACCAAGACGCATGGTATACTGTAACAGGAACTGGAAATCCGATTACGATTACTTTTAGTGGTGGAAATAGAGATGCTGTTCTTGCCGCTTTTACAAGCTGTGGTGCTGGAGAGTTGGCATGTGCCACTATTGATAATGGTACCACAGGATCAATTGTATTCCCTTCAACTTTAGCAACGACGTACTTCATTCAAATTCAACGTCGTTCTGGAAACAACAACAATAATCTAAATGGAGACATTTGCGCTACCTCGACGATTTCTGGTCCAGCAAATGATGATCCGTGCTCGGCGACACCCCTCCCAGTAAACGCGACATGTACAAATACACTTGGAACGAATTTAGGTGCTACTTCTTCAGTAGGTGTGCCTGCTCCAGGTTGTACGGCATATTCTGGAGGTGACGTATGGTACACCATTACTGTACCCCCTAGTGGAAATGTACTCATTGAAACAAGCACTGCAGGAGGAATTACTGATGGCGGAATGGTCGTCTATTCTGGAACGTGTGCTTCACTGAACCTAGTTGTATGTGATGACGATGGAGGCGTTGGAACAATAGAAGCAATCACACTGGTCGGACAAACACCAGGAGCTACTTTATGGATTCGTATATGGGAATTTGGCGGAGGATCAAGTGGTGATTTCGACATCTGTGCAACAGAAACAACTCAGCCAACGAACGTAACATGTGACGTTCCAGATCCAATTTGTTCAGGAACGCCGATCGTATTTACTGCTCAGGCCAATGGAACTGAAGCTTCAGTGGTTAATCCAGGTAACGATTATGACTGCCTTTTGACTTCACCAAATCCTTCATGGTACTACCTTGAAATATCTGGTGCTGGTAATCTGGCAATTGACATTACTGCGGGATCGGATGTTGACTTTGCAATTTGGGGACCATATGCAGATTTGACAACGGCAATCGGACAATGTGATTCACATGCTACTCCATTGGATTGTAGTTATTCGACATCAGCCGTTGAGCAGGCAAACGTTGCTGGAGCAGCTGTAGGAGAAGTCTACATTCTATTGGTAACGAATTACGCCGCTGTTGTTCAGACAATTACTGTTACAGATGCTCCTTCGAACACGGCTCAAACAGATTGTACCATTCTTCCCATTGAACTTTCTGACTTCAGTGGTGAAATGAATGTTGGTGACGTCCTCCTGAACTGGACAACATTAAGTGAGTTGAACAATGACTACTTCGCTGTCGAGCGTTCCGCTGATGGTTTCAATTGGACTGTGTTTGATGTTGTAGACGGTGCCGGAACAAGCAATGAACTTTACATTACGCTACGAGAGACAATAACCCGAAAGATGGTGTTAATTATTACAGACTACGACAATTTGATTTCGATGGAAAGATTTCAGTTTCGGATGTAATCGGCGTGATGGCTAAAAGCAATGAAGAACTGATGCTCTACCCTAATCCGGCAGAAAAGAATGTGCTTGTCACTTCGAAATATGAGTTTTCTCAATTGATCGTTCAAGATCTACAAGGAACTGCTGTACTAGAAAAAGAGCTGAATTCAGTGACTCAGAATGCCGTTGAACTGGATGATCTTCATGATGGAGTTTATTTAGTAACTATCCATTCTCAACAAGGAATATTTACTCAAAGGCTGGTAAAAAAATAGCAATACCGTTTTCGCCTCCTAACAACTGAACCAATCAAAAATCATCCCTGAGCTTTCAGGGGTGATTTTCTTTTTTGACTACTTCTGAGCTGATTACCTGCCTAAAATTGAATCGAAGATTTTGTTACTTTCATGCTAGATCACATTTGCTTTAATAAGTAAACTAATTTGATTGATCGCTATGAGAAACGTCCAAGCTATACTCTTCATTTTGTTCCTTGGTTTCGCTTATCGTTCGGATGCATGCAGCATGTACAAAGTTTCTGTTGATGGAACAACCATCATTGGTAATAACGAAGATGCGTGGCGAACAACTCCACATTTGTGGGTTGAAAATGGACAAAACGGAAGCTACGGTTGTGCATTTACAGGATCTCGAGAAATTGGACAAAATAAATTCGCAGCTCAATCGGGAATGAATGTTCACGGCTTGACTTTTTCACGATTAACCTCTTACCACCCTACTCTCGATAGCACAGGCAGGTCATCACTTAAGTCGATTGAAAATCCCGATCAATTTTTGATGGATGTGATGCATGCCTGTAAGAACATTGATGAAGTCTTCGCGATGCTGGATCAATACGACAGAAGTTGCTTCATCGAAGATGTATTCGTTTATGTGGAGCCTTCAGGAAGGTATTTGGTTGTAGAACCGTACGAGCTAATTTCAGGCTCAGATCCTTCTTATGTTCAAGCCAATTTTTGTCCATCGATTACTTCTGAAAATGACCGAAGAAAGCTCGAGCGTTATCGAAAAGGGTACGATTTCCTAGACAAACGAATTGACACAAGCTGGGAATTTTGTACGAATGTTTCCAAGGAAATGCATGTATGCAGAGATAAAATTGGGGATGGAACACTTTTAACGACCATTTGGAATACAACGGATTTACAATTCAAATTGTTTTTTTATCATGATTTTGACACCGGGATTTCCTTCGATTTAATGGAGGAACTCGCAAAAGGTGATCATCAGATTGAGCTCAAATCGATCTTCCCAGAAAATGAGGAATTTGCTCATTTGGAGCGTTATATCACCCCCTTCAACACAACATGGTTGCGCGTTACACTTGCAGAACTAGGAGGTTTCTTCTGTATCTCGAGTTTCATTTTCATGATCGGGTTATTTACCGCAAAGAGCAAAAAACGACACGTATCGAGCCTGGCACTGCTGTTCATTCTTCTCTTTATATCCTTCTGTTACATGTTCGTTCTCACTACAACAATCGGAGTGTTCTATCTCCCCGCTCCATACGTAGGACAAACCACAACAATTACCGTCGGTGGATATTTCCCCTATGTCATTCTCTTTTTAATACTCATCATTGGATACATGTTCTGGAAGAAAGCTGCTTTTAACAATTGGAACTTCCTTTCTAAAGGCTTGCTATTTATGAACGCAGTTGGTTTGGTCGGCGTAATTATTGGATTCTTCTATTGGAGACTCCTCTAAATCAAGATTGGTATATTTGAGTGTGAAGAAAATCTCTGGATACATCTCTTATTTCCCAACCATGGGGATCTTGCTCTTCTTTGCGCTTTTCGCCTACTCTTCAACTTTGTACCCTGGAGGTTCACAAGCCGATGTGAATTCCGTTGGCTACGATTGGATGAACAACTATTGGTGTAATCTGATGAATGAATATGCCATGAATGAGGAATTAAATCCCGCACGTTCATTTGCTATAACGGCAATGATTCTGCTCTGTTCCAGTTTGATGCTGTTCTTTATTCAGTTTTCAATCAAAATAGCAAGGAATACCTTTTGGCGAAACGCGATCAAATGGGGCGGAATGCTGTCCATGATCTTTGCTGCGTTTATGTTCTCGGAATTTCATGATTTGATGACCACTCTTTCAAGCATATTTGGGGTTTTGGTCGTGATCGGAATCATTTGGGAGATCTACAAAAGTCGATTGACGGGATTCAAAATTACCGGAGTCGCTTGTATTCTTCTTTTGGGCATCAACAATTACATTTATTATAGCGAAGTTTATATTGAGTATTTGCCTATCATTCAAAAAGTGATGTTTATTGTCGTGCTGTTTTGGATAGTTGGGTTGAATTTCGCGATGAATATGCAAAAAACCAATACGTAATATGGAAGGAGAATACTACCATACAAAGGAGTCAGTAGAGGAATATGTGAATTTAGCCAAAGACGTATCGGGTAAGCAGTTAATCGATAAGTTGAACGACTATTTGGAGGATGATTCAGCTCTACTGGAAATTGGATCAGGTCCTGGTACAGACTGGAAATTGCTAAGCGATAAGCATTCTGTAGTAGGTTCGGACAATTCCGCTGAGTTTTTAGCTCATTAAAAAAAGAAAATTCCTCAAGGCGAGTTTATTCTATTGGATGCCGTTAATCTTGATGTAAACCAATCCTTTGATGGAATCTACTCGAACAAGGTGCTTCATCACTTGAACGATGAGGACTTAAAAACATCCATTCAACGCCAACACGAAATTCTTGACCCTTCTGGAGTTGTTTGCCATTCATTTTGGAAAGGAACAGGCGACGAAATCTTTAAAGGAATGTTCGTCAATTATCATACACAAGATGAAATAAGGTCTCTTTTCGAATCAACATTTGAACTTCTTTTGCTGGAAGAATATGCTGAATTCGATGAGAGTGACTCAATTTTGTTGATCGCACGAAAGAAATAGTTGACCCTACTCTTCCAAAACAATCGGCAACTCAACAAACGACATATTCGAGACATTACGCATGATCTCATATGTTGGTTTTCCATTTTTGGGAAACTTATCAAAGATACTTTTGTCAGCTCCGGCAATCGCAATTCGAATGGAGTGACCTTTTTTGATCAATACAGATGTCGGCCATAATTTGAACGCCACTTCAGCGACTTCTCCCTCTACCATAGGCATTACATCCTCCTCATTAAAACTGTGCATATTGAAATTCTCTTCATCTTGGACGGCTTCTTTTCTGTGAATGAGGCGTAATCCACCTTCTGTGATATATGTACTTTTACCATTTTCGTCAACGTCTTCCAAATAAACCAATACCGCTCCATCTTCATGGCTGGACGTCATTTTCAAGCGAACAACTGGAGTCCCGGTTATTTGAATGTCTTCAGTTGCTGGTTGCGAAGTATAAACGAGCATGCGCTCATCCATTTCGTTGCGATTGTTCAAGTTCTTCACTGGACCTTCCATTTGAGTCGTCCATCGATTGTTCTTGCTAGTTGAAACGCCGAAATCCACTTTGTATGAATCACTTGCGTCAGTTTCTACTGGTGCTGTTTGACTCAATCCACCATCCGCATTAAAGAAATACTTCGTTTCAGATGTCCCTGCAATGGGCCATTGATCGGATTTTTTGAATTTCTCCTCTCCCATGTTGAAGTATCGAACCAAAGGCCACTCTTCCACTCCCTTGTCGATTCCTTTCAAGTAATGATCGAAAAAATCCAATTGCTGTTGATTCTGCATTTGCATTGGCGGTATTGGACCAAGCAAACTGTCGCCAACGGAAAACGGACTCGCGTTGCACCAACCTCCATGTGCCGTGGACATCAAAATCACCTTCTGAGGATTGCTGAAATGCTCCAATCGTTGAATCGTTCCTTCTGACGTTCCTGCGTCCATCCAACTTGTCAACACCAACATCGGCACATTCGATTCTTCTATTTCCTTTTTCCATCTTACAACAGAGCAGCTCTCGTAATCAAAGTTTTCAAAACCACCATTGCGGTAGTGCCCTGCCTCGACACTCTTGAACACCTTCATGTTCTCCTTGTGATCTTTCAAAGCTGGTTTCAATGAATCCTTGATGACTGGTCGAATTTTGCTCCCGATCAGCATCGATCTATTTCGATCCAACAAGCGAACATACACCCCCCATTTTCGAACGAACTTACTCGCAATCAATCCATATGGTCGAACTGGACTTCTGTACAAATCAAAATCCGACCAACCAGGGATCACCGCCTTGACGGCTGGATGCTTCGTCGCACACAATAATTCGGCTGTTGTCCCCGTGTATGACGTTCCATAAGATCCTACATTCCCATTCGACCAAGTCTGACTAATGATCCAATCAACAACACTTTTTGCGTCCATCACTTCCTCAGGAGAATACTCTGATAACCTCGTTCCAAATGATGCTCCTGAACCACGTGTGTCTACCACAACAATGGCATAACCATTATCACTAAACAGTTTACCTCGTCCATATAGTGTCGGTTGTTCATCCTTGTTTTTTCGATTCACAGATGATCTCCAATACCGCTCAAACATTACAAGTACAGGTAATTTCTCGTTCGTATATCCCTCTGGTAGATAAATGTCTGCGGCAAGATTGACACCATCAGGCATAGTAATGAACTGAGAACTAAAAGACTGAGAAAAAGAAAAGAAATTACTGAAAACAAATAAAAGCGATAGTAGAGCGTACTTCATAGTTTCTGTGGTATTTGAAGGCGAAAGTTAAGCATAAAAGTATAACTAAGCACCCTGCTTTTTATTGTCAAAATTGCTCGGAAAAGTGCTAGACAAATAGTATTTTTAAGGTGAAACCAAATGAGCGCTTTTTGCGCTTTAAACTATACTTACAATGACTAGATCAACCTTAAAAATGGGCTTAGCAATTTGTGTATTTGCAGCATTCACAGCATGTTCAGAAAACACGTAAAACTCCGATTCAAATCAAGAATCAGACGAAACATCGCAAGAAATCACGGAACCAGAACAAGAAGAGATTGTAGAATCTCCTTTCGGAGATCTGGCTGAGCTAGTTGGTGAATGGACAGTAAGCGCTGCAGTAGCTGGAGTGGATATGAGCTTGACTTTTGGAGATGACGGTTCGTTCAATCAATCGATGGGACCTGTTCAAGCAGAAGGAACATGGACGAAAATAGACGACGAGCACATCAATGTTACGACTCCAAACACGAAAGCCGAAGGGCAGAAATGGAAAGTGACGAATCTTACGGATGCTACAGTTGAATTCACTTGGAACTTGGACAAAAATCCAAAGACGATTCCTATGACTCGGGCGAAATAGAGACTGTTTCTCCCCCATATTGAAAATAATCATGCGTATACTCCTCACCTTTTTTGTTCTAATTCCAATCTTGTCAAGCGCACAACTAACTGAAGAGCGTTTTGAAGCAGTTTTCTCAGCGCACACATGGCATCCAACTGAGCGAGGATTGCTGCTCTTCAACGGGGTTCATACTGTAACGATTCGTAAAGGCGAAGGTGAAAATGAAAACATGTATGTGAGACTTGCAGGAATTGACTCGGATTCTGGTGAGAAATTTCACATTGAAGGAACTGGAATTATTCGCTTTGAAAATGACTTTTTTGAAGTACAACTGGATGACTCATTCTCAAACATCGCGGCTTACGTTGCTGGTACACTAATTTCTGATGATCGAATGAAACTTTGCTCCTCTGCTTCAGCATTTACATTAACGGAGGAAGGCATGAAGGATGTTAAATGGTATCCTTCCCGCTATTAATTTTCGTTGAAGATGAAATACACCTGCTCCTTAGAAATTAATCTTTCCCTGAGAAAAACAGCGCAGCTTTGGAATGATGAAACGCACTTTTCAGAATGGCAAGACGGTTTTCAGAGCATTGAATTAATCAGTGGAACCAAAGATGCTGTTGGAGCAAAATCGCGCATACTCTTCGACGGAAAACAAAGAATGGAATTGATCGAAACGGTGCTCATTTCTAAACTTCCCAACGAGAAAAAAGCATCGTATGAACACATCCACATGTCCAATACCCAGCATACGGAATTCAAAGTGATCAATCCCAATACGACATTGTTTACTTCAACTGTGGAGTACACGCAATTCAATAAATTGATGATTCGGATATTTGCCAAATTATTTCCGAAGGTCTTTAAAAAACAAAGCGAGCGTTGGATGGAACAGTTCAAACGATTTGCAGAAAATTATCAAGAAGTATGAAGAAAATCCCATACACCATCGTTTTTTCTAGCGTTATGCTCCTAAGCTGTTTTGCCAGTAAAATTCATGCAGCTGAATCATTGATAACGCCTTCCAATCAGGAGTTTGAACAACTTGATGATTCTACCGAAGTTTATCAAGAATATTTGGGAGAGAAATTGGACCCAATTCGAAAATTTGTCGCCGAAGTGGATTTAATATTCTCTGGTGATTGGTCGTTGGTGATGAACAAGTCGCTCGAACTTGACTCACAGGATGTCACAGCAACCATTTATGTCTGGAACAACGTACTAATAAAGATCAGAGTTGTAAACAACGAGGCCACCGCCAACGGTGAATCGTATTACTATTTTAAAAACAATGAAATTGTTTACGTTTCTGAACAATCTATGGAGGAGTTGGGAGATGATGGACTTCTACTATTCAAAAACAAAAGTTTCTTTGAAAATGGTACTCTCATTCGGTCAATAAACAATCAAGATTGTGGTTCGCCATTTAATCAGGAATACCGAGATGCGGAGCAGAAGCGAATTATGAGTGATTTGGACCTCATTCGAGCGGCGTTTGAAGATTAATCCAGAAAACATCTTCTCATTCAAAACAGGTATTTATACGTGCAAGCCTACTCTTCGAGTTCCATACATTTGTCTCATGCAAGTTCTGGTTAGGTATGCATTTAGAGGAAACTCTATAAATCACGAGTAGTTCAAAGTGTAGGGCCCCAAGCTCTGCACTTTCCTTTTTGGGGTAAATCGTACGGCAAGCAGTGAATAATTGTGTATTTTAACTTTCAAAAGATTGTACTACTATGAAAGAAACCCTTGAATTATCAACAATTATCCACGCAACTCCTGAAACGATTTACAATGCCTGGTTATCAAGTGAAGGTCACACTGCAATGACAGGCGGTGAAGCGGAATGTACAAACGAAGTTGGTGACTCCTACTCTGCTTGGGATGGTTATATCACCGGGACGAACACCAAACTAACACCTCACTCAACAATTGAGCAAACATGGAGAACCAGCGAGTTTTCTGAAGATGATGAAGATTCACATCTAATCGTTCAACTAAAGGAACACGCAAGTGGTACTGAAGTCACACTAATTCACACGAACATTCCTGAAGGGCAAACGCAGTATGAAAATGGTTGGAAAGAGCACTATTTTGCACCAATGGGTGACTATTTTAACGATTAACGAATGAAACAACAAATTGTTCAGATATCTGTCATCGTGCGAGATTACGATGAAGCCATTGCATTTTACACGGAAGTAATGAAGTTTGATCTCATCGAAGATACCAAGCGATCAGAAGACAAACGTTGGGTAGTTGTGGCTCCTCCAGATGGAAATGGATGCACGGTGCTACTTGCCAAAGCGAAGAACGAGGAACAACTGTCGAGAGTCGGAAATCAAACAGGGAATCGCGTATTTGTGTTTCTTCATACAGACGATTTTTGGCGTGATTACCAACATCTTTCAAAACACGATGTTAAATTCAAAGGTGAACCTCGCGAAGAAGAATATGGGACAGTTGTAGTGTTTGCTGACCTATATGGCAACTTGTGGGATTTGATCGAACCGAAATAAACGAAATCACTAAGGAATGATGTTACTTCTGGAACGGCAAGCATTACCTTGACAAATCCAGAGTAACGCAGTATTAATTGATCAACACTGATAGTATGGCTTACGACGAATATTTAGCAGATCGAGTGCGCAGGACGATAGCTGAAAAGCACACAAGATTTGACGAGATGAAAATGATGGGAGGATTACTTTTCAAGGTTAACGAAAAAATGCTCTGCGGAATTCACATCGACAAAAAATATGGCGACAGTTTGCTCATGGCTCGAATTGGCGAGGAAGTCTACGAGAGAGAGCTAGAACGTGAATGCTGCTTACCTATGGATTTTACAGGAAGGCCAATGAAAGGTTACATATTTGTAACTCCTGAAGGATTCGATTCTGAAGACGATTTATCCTACTGGATAGACAAATGCTTGGAATTTAACCCGATGGCGAAGGCAAGTAAAAAACATTCAAAAAAGTAAGGTTATGAAGTATTTAGCGACGATTGCAGGTTTAATGATTGGAGTCACAAGTCTGGCTCAAAATGAAGTAGCAGCAGTGGAACTGCCTGAACACAACATTCTATATCGAGGATTCACGAACAAAATTTCTCCCGCAGTAACGAACAATGACGGTCAGGAAGTACGTTTGATTGGAACCAATTCAACAGTAGAAAAAGTGAAGGGTGAAGAATCGTACATTGTCAAAATTAAGACCAGAGAGAAGATCGAAACGCTCCACGTTGTGTTGTATGATGGAGCGAATGCTGACACTGTGGAATCGATTAATTACCAGGTGGCTAATTTACCCGCTCCCTATGTCTATTGGGGCGGATTGAGAAGTGGCGGAATAGGGAATATTACAGCCAAAGAGCTATCCATTGGTTATCCCGAAGAAGTTCAACTGGAAAACAATTTTGAGGTAAAATCGTGGAAAATCATTTCACCGGATGCTATAATAGAAGGAGATGGAAATAATATATCTTCTGCAGAAGAATTCCTAAAGAAGATTGAAAGTGGGACTACTCTACTATTTACGGTGAAAGTTTTAGGTGAAGATGGTATTACACGTATGAAACGCGCTCAATGGGAAGTACAATCTTGGGAAGAGGAAAGTAAAATGAACCCTTTGAAGTTTAAGCGCGAATAGATCAATTTCTAGACGAACTGCAACGGTTTCTTCGATTGTGTAGCTTTAAAAGGGCATCATTCTCAATCGAAGAAACCGTTTATTAGTTAAGCTATTATCGTATATTAATGGCATGAGACACCTAATAATTCTATTCTTTCTCCTCTCATTTTCAAATGCTAATGCTCAATCATTTGCTCCACAGGAAGCGACGTGGCATTATTCGGAAGCATTCTTCTATCCAAGTCCATATCTCACCTATTTTATGAAATTTGAGGTTGTAGGTGATTCAATCATAAATGGAATCAATTGCTCCAAAATTCACAAGGAGAGGAAAATGTTTTGCAACGGAAGAAACTGGAACGAATTTGTGTATACGGCTAACGACACCGTTTTCTTCTACGATTCGATTCAGGATGACTTTCATATTTTATATGATTTCAATGCCTTAGCGGGTGATTCATGGGAAATTCCTTTGCCATCTTTCGACGGATTTGGATACGATACCGTATTTGTAGATGTCGATTCAACAGATTTCGTCTCGATAAATTCTACCTCATTAAAGCGCTTATTTGTTACATATACTCAGGTCCATGAAGGTTGTCCTATGGTGTTTTCTTCTTCATCGATTATTGAAACCTTGGGTGATGTACGATACCTATTTAACTTTTCGAGTTTCCCGAATGAATTCTGCGATGCAAACTGGAGCACTGGTTTGCGATGTTATGAAGATTCAATAATTGGATTTTATGAATCGGGAATTGCGGATTCGTGTGAATTCTTTGAAATCTACAATGACCTTCCAGAAAACGATTGGAATTCTTTTACAATCTCACCGAATCCAGCGGATGAATTCGTCAAAATAGATCTGCAAAACGGTCATGCTGAAGAAATTCGCATCATTGATTTCCAAGGTCGCTTACTAATCACTACGAAAGATGAATTCATTGACCTCTCCGATTTCAATTCTGGAATGTATCTTGTTCGGGTTCTTTCTGGCGGGAAGTGGTCTGAAAGACGCTTGATCAAAATGTAATCGACATCGTTTGACGGCCATTAGCACTTCGCTGTCTTCTTCTTTTTTCCAATTCGATTTTTGTCCTCCATTTTGGCAATGTAGGTGCTGATATCTGGAACTTTGCAGGAAGTTTTGCCCATAAACACATCTACCTTACCAATCGCCTCACCAGCTTCTTTACAACGCTCAGTTAATTCTACCACTGCTCCACCTAGTGCAATGACGTAGCCATTCATGCAGTATTTTATGCGGTTTCCAGAGGAATGAATGTTCTTTTCCACCTGATCGATCAAGGATTTATGGTACGATTTGTCGATGTTTTCATCGGGAGTAACTCCCAAGTGAGCTGCCATTGCTGCCCAAGCACATTCTTGCAGTTTTTCATCCGAAGAGTTGATCCATTCTGAGCAAATTTCCATGCACAGCTGACTTTCTGCCAAATTCCAAGCGATAGCGTATTCTGAAATCATGTACCAACCAGCTGCTTTTGCCCATTTCTCGAAATCAGCTTTAGAAAATTCTTTTGGATCGGCTATCAATCCTGCCAAATACTGAGCATCACTATTTCCGCTATCGAAAAGCTGCATCGCCAAGGAATGATTGGTCTTGATTTTTTTCTGAATGGGTTTCAAATCCCCCACTTTCACACCAAAGAAATTATCGGGTGCGCCGTGATTCTTGAAAATTTTCCTCGTCTGTTCGCTTCCCTTGCTTTCAAGGTAGCTCATTACTTCATTAAAATTCATAGAAACCTACTTTGATGCCTTCAGGCAATCCCTCACTTTTTTCTCGTGTCGAGCGCGCTCCTCCGGCGTTTGATTCGGGTTTTGAATTTGGAATGCTTTGCATTTCTCCGCAATAACATCCAATCGATTGAAGATTTGATCCATCTCAAGATCCGTGACATTTGGGTTCTTCACCGCTTTGTCGAGTGAGTCGTTTGCGACCACACACGTACAGAAATCCCACTGGACTCCATGCTTCTTCTCAATCTGCGCTAAATTCTCTTTGAATTCTTGACGTTCCTTGGGATCAACGTCATCCATTTTGTAATCTGACTCTATTTGAATGGTATCAGAACCGTCAATAATATCAACGTCTAGCGTATCACTCTCAACATCAACCTTGTCCGCTATATCCGTTACAGGATCTTCCCCACAAGAGAAGAGCACAAAAAAGCACAGTACGTAAAGGAGTTTATTCATAGATACAATTACTTGTCTCAATCGTTACCTCAATATTACAAAGAAATTTGCAAATCTCAGCATAAGAAAAACAAGTAGTATCCAAGATTGAACAAGAATGGTGATTTATCTAATATTTAATAACAAATCGCACCAAAATCTAGAACTTTGAAAATAAAAAAGCCTCTCGTCCCAATTTTTCAATTGAAGCGAGAGGCTTAATAAATAGGTTTGAGTGGCTTATCTACCTCCTAATTGCTGACCATCAGCACCGTTAGAGATCGCTGATTTATCCAATCGCATTTTTCCACTTTCCGTTCCAATAAGCACTGTTGACTCATCTACAGAGAGAATTTTACCGTGGATTCCACCAATCGTCACGACTTTATCGCCAACTGCCATTGATTCACGGAATTTCTTCAACTCCTTTTGTTTCTTTTGTTGTGGTCTGATCATGAAGAAGTAAAATATCACGATGATGATCACTAGCATAAATATCTGCTGCATATCTCTTTTATTTTCTGTTTATTATTCTCTAATTATTAATTCTTAAGGACTGTCGCCTTGATTTTAACAACTCTTGAAGGAATATCTGTATTTGATACGATTCTTAGGCTTTTTGAAACACCACCCACTCCTGTTTTATCCGTATCTACTTGAGCCACAATTTCTCCTGATTCTCCTGGTGCTATTGGCTCCTCTGGCTTCTTTGCAACCGTGCAAGTGCACCCTGCTTTGACATCAGAAATGAATAAAGGATAATCTCCAGTGTTCGTTATTTTAAATTTCGCTGTAATGAATTCACCTTTTACAACTTCACCAGCATCAAATTCTTCTGCCACTTCCATTGTTGTGCGATTCCCTGGAGATAAATCAGTTTCCGATGTGCAGCTCATAGCTGTGAACAAAAAACTTACTCCTAAAAATAATACGTACTTCATCTTTTATTTTTTTAGTCCACGACCAACTTTGTTGATCTTACCTTCTTTTTCCAAACGAGAAATCGCTTTATCCAAAACACCGTTAATAAATCCATTACTTTTTGGTGTACTGTAGAACTTCGAAATTTCGATGTACTCGTTCAATGTAACTTTGGTTGGAATATTACTAAACTCCTGCATTTCTGTAATGGCCATTCCCATCAAAAACACGTCCATTTTAGCAATTCTATCCAATTCCCAGTTTTGTGTCAATTCATCAATAATGACTTCATTTTCTTTCTCCATTATGATGGACTTTCTCAACAAAAGCTTCACAAACTCCTTCTCGTCAGCTTCATCTTTGTAAAGAGGAAGAATACTACACACTTCATCGTCTTCATTGAATCCTTTGATCGTTTTGAGCACCATTGAGCATGCTAGATCGATATCATCCATCCAGTGAATGCTCTTCTCCTCAAAGTAATTGTACAATAAAGGAAAGTTCGCAATCTCAGTTTTGAACAACGCCAACAAAAAGGCTCTGTCCTCTTCATAACCGGATTGATCATTGTTCATGAATTCAAAGTACGTTTCGCTTTCACGAATGGCTTTGAGCATTTTCTTGAACATCTCTTGCTCTTCAACTCCCAACCAATTCACTTTTCGCAATTCTGACTGCGCTCGTAGCTCTGGAGAGCCTTCAAGTGCCGCAATTATTGGATTATCAACCAGTTTTCGATTTGGATTTAAATCTTCATCCGTAGGGAAATTCTTTTTCGATCCATCAGCCATTTTTGCCTCAGCAACCGTCTTCAATTCCGAAAATGTAAGCAATAGGTAAATATACAGGTCATAGATGCGCTCAATAGAACTCATCATTTCCTTTTCCGCTTTACCATATTCTTCATCTTTCGATTGAAAATAAGCGTAAAGCGACTGTAAAACCTTGATTCGAAGATGTCTTCTATTTAACATTGGCCCTTATAATGGAAGTTTTACCTTACCGATTGATTCAATTCTTTCTTCAGCCATTTTGCTCGCAATTTGGTAAGAAGGAACTCCCTCAGATTGAGATCGTTTCACAATATCGTGAATCGTTGTATAAATATCGTCTGCTTTGTTCAATGCCCATTCTGATGAAAGACCTTTTACTTCAGCATAACAATTGATCACTCCTCCCGCATTCAACGTGAAGTCTGGAGCGTAAATAATTCCTTTATCCATTACGGCTTGACCGTGAATACTTTCTTTTTTCAATTGATTGTTGGCTGCACCAGCAATGATCGAGCACTTCAAACGCGATAAAGTATCATCGTTTACTGTTGCACCTAAAGCACATGGAGCGTAAATATCCATATCAATGTCGTAGATTTCATCCAAACCTACCACTGTTGCTCCGTATTTTTCAGAAACACGTTTTAATGCTGGCTCATGGATATCAGAAATAAAGATATCAGCGCCTTCTTTCGATAAGAACTCAACCAAGTATTCTCCAACATGACCTACACCTTGAACAGCTACTTTTTTTCCTTCCAACGAATCTGTTCCGAATTGAACTTTTGCGCAAGCTTTCATTCCAACGTACGTTCCGCGAGCTGTAACTGGAGAAGGATCTCCACTTTTTCCTGGCAGACCAACCACGTGATCAGTTTCCATGCTCACCCACTTCATGTCGATTGGAGAAATTCCAACATCTTCTGCAGTGATGTATTTTCCTGCAAGACTATTCACGAATTTTCCGAAACGACGAAATAGCGCTTCTGATTTCATCGTGCGTGAATCGCCAATAATCACAGCTTTACCTCCACCCAAATTCAATCCTGAAATGGAGTTTTTATACGTCATACCACGAGACAGGCGAAGCACATCATTTAATGCTTCCATCTCATCTTTGTAAGTCCACATGCGTGTTCCTCCAAGTGCAGGTCCTAGTATAGTATTATGAACGGCTATGATTGCTTTCAATCCAGTAGCGTTATCATTACAGAACAACAGTTGTTCGTGATTGTATTTGCTCATCTGAGCAATTACTGGATTCTTTCCGAGGTCCGTATCCTCGATATTTTTCACTTCAAACATAAGAAAGCAAAGTTTATCTCAAGTGTATTAATTACTTTTACAACGTCATGTAAAATCGCGTGGCAAAAATAGGAAATTATCGATGAAGTCTCTGAGCTATCTCAATAAATATTTCTTAAAGTATAAATGGCGACTTTTGCTCGGAATCATATTCCTTGCGGGCACCAATTTTTTCAAAGTCAAAATACCTGTTTACGTTGGTGATAGGTATGACGGAATCAAGGACCTTGCTGGAAAATCGGACGACACGATTCTCGAGGAAGCATTGTTCATTGGGTTAGGCTACGTCGCCCTTGCATTGATTTCTGGAGTATTCTTGTTTTTGACGCGTCAGACCATCATTATTATGTCTCGCTTGATCGAATATGATCTTAAGAACGAAATCTATCTGCAATACCAACGTTTGGATTACACGTTTCGAACGAAGCAATCTACAGGTGATTTAATGAACCGTATTTCTGAGGACGTCACCTACACGCGCATGTATTTAGGTCCGGCGGCGATGTACTCAATTAGTCTTGTTATCCTGTTCATTTTCGCAATCGTGGAAATGGTTCAAATTGATGGAACCTTAACGCTTTTTGTCCTGCTGCCCCTGCCATTAATGTCTTTCCTTGTATATAAGGTGTCTTCAAAAATGAATTACTTGAGCCGAGTTGTTCAAAGCGAGCAATCGAATATGTCAACGCTTGTGCAAGAGTATTTCTCGGGGATTCGAGTGCTGAAAGCATACGGAGGACAGAAAATCGTCAAAGAAAAGTTCGATGAATCATCAGATTCCTATTTGAACAAAAACATGCGTCTGGTGATGGTGAATGCGCTTTTCCTTCCCACGATCTTCGTATTGATTGGTTTGAGTACACTTTTGGTGATCTACTTAGGAGGAATTTTTCACTTTTCCGATCCAGAAGGACTGACCAATGGAGATATCATCAAGTACATCATGTTTGTAAATATGCTGACGTGGCCTTTCGCTTCGATCGGTTGGGTAACCTCACTGGTTCAACGAGCGGCGGCGAGTCAAGAGCGAATCAACGAGTTTTTGGATGTGAAACCAGAGATCGTAAACACGAACGAACAGCCCTTTAGTTTTGACGGTAAAATTGAATTCAAAAATGTGAGTTTCACTTATCCTGAAGCCGAAATTCCAGCGATCAACAATTTGAGTTTTACACTGAATGCTGGCGATACTTTTGGAATTGTCGGTCGAACTGGGAGCGGAAAATCAACCATCTTGAAGTTACTGACGCGTCAAATTGATCCAAGTGAAGGTGAAATTTTGATTGACGGTATATCTCTGAAAGACATCAACCTAGACGCTTTTAGAGCCGATATGGGAATAGTTCCGCAAGATGTATTCTTATTCTCAGACACGATTGCGAACAACCTGCGATTTGGATCATTGATTGAAGTTGACCATGAACGACTGGTCGAAGTAACGCAGAAAGCCTACGTTTATCACAACATTGATGAATTCCCTAATAAGTTCGAGACACTCCTTGGAGAGAGAGGCGTGAATTTAAGTGGTGGACAGAAACAACGTGTAAGTATTGCTCGTGCACTCATTCGAAATCCGAAATTGCTTATTCTCGACGATTGTTTATCGGCAGTTGATACGAAAACAGAAGAGATTATTCTGGAGAATCTGCGCGATGAGAACATCAAAACCTCAGTGGTTGTGAGTCATAGAATCTCCTCCATTCGAAATGCCAATTACATCATCAACATTGATCAAGGCACAAAAACGGAAGAAGGAACTCACAAGGAATTGATTGCTGCCAACGGAGCCTATGCTGAAATGTACCGCAAGCAATTGGAGGAACAATCAGAGGAATAAAACCTTACGCAGAAGTCAGATTTACCAAGCTTTCTGAATACTCTACGCGCTTAAATTCACTTATTT
>JAQXBM010000074.1 GCA_029252405.1 Crocinitomicaceae bacterium | reverse complement strand
AGTTGGTTCAATTCAATTTCTAATTCGTTTTGAATTAGTATTTCTTGGACTAGTTGAATTTGTTCCTTTTCAGTTCTTTCAGCAAAGTAAGCGGGTTCTACATTTAAGCTCTTTCCAATATAATTGCCGAATATACTAACGATATTGGACAACTTTTCCGTTCGGGAATATGTTTTTTCGTTCGGATCGATTGACGTCTCTGGAGCGTCTCTTTCCAGGATGACAAAATGCTCAACATTTATTTCCATTTTTTGTAATAACATGATCATTTCATAAGCTACGAGCACACCAAAAGAATAACCTCCAATGATAATTTTTGATCCATCCAAAGACCTCACCACATCATCCACGTATATTCTAGCTAATTCCTGAATTGAATCAACTTGAATGACACTCCCCTCTGAATCAATTGGTAAGAAGGAAACGATCTGATTATCGGTATAATACTCACCAAGTTTTCTGAACGACATTACGTTCCCGTCTATTCCAGGGATTAAGAACATTTTTGTCGATCCGCCAGAACTATTTATTGGGACTTGAATTGTATGTTCGTTAACATCGTTTTTACACCTTTCCGCCAAAAGTTCAATTGTCGGGAACTCAAATATTGTGACAATATTTGTATCTAAATTAGTTGCAGAACAAACAGGAAGATGGGAAGTGTATCAAGGAGAAAAATTGCCAGATAAGGTGCGCGTAAATATAGATTTCGAAGACCTGAAAAATCGAATTGAATATGACGATGAGTATTACTTGAACATCGAAACTACTTTAAAGAAAACGAATCAAATCTACCATTCTGTTTTTTATGAATCACTAAAGGAATCCGCAACTCAGCTTCAACTGCTTAATTTCCTGGATCAAGATCTGCCAAATGAAAATTTAACGACTAACAGCGTTAAGGTAAGTAAGCGCAAGCTTGAGGAGATTATTAGCAACTATGATGAACTAACAAGCGCAATGAAGGGAACAGATTTAGAACAATACCTGGTCTAAACTTGGGTTGCTTGAGAGACAGCAGTCTAGAATTAAACGATCATTCCTGCTGCAACTGTTTCATTTGTAGCATCATCCACTAGAATAACACTACCCGTAATTCTGTTTTCATTATAGGAATCGACCATTAAAGGTTGAGTAGTTCTCAATTTTACCCGACAGATATCATTCATGTTTATGGTTTTGTCCTCGGTATCGCGCTCGATTTTATTAATATCAATTTTGTAAAGAACTTCCTTAATGATCGCTTTTTGTTCGTTAGTGGTATGCATGATGGTGTATTTCGCCCTTGGTTTTGCAGGATTGTTATTTAACCAGCAAATAATCATGTCCAAATCTTGTGTACATGTAGGCCTGTTATTAACCTTCACGATCATATCTCCCCTGCTCACATCAATGTCATCCTCCAAGGTAATTGATACCGATTGCGGCACAAAGGCTTCATCAAGGTTTTCCTTGTGTAAATGAATGGATTCAATTCGAGAAGAAAATCCAGAAGGCAAAACAACAACATCATCACCGGTTCGGAAGATTCCTCCAGCAATTTTCCCTGCATAGCCTCTGTATTCCGAATGTTTTTCACTTTGAGGGCGAATCACGGTTTGCACTGGAAAACGCGCATCCACTTTATTTGTATCACTGCTGATGTGCATATTCTCCAGTGTATGGAGCAAGGGTGCACCTAAGAACCATGGCATGTTTTCAGAGCGATTGACCACATTATCTCCTTTCAGCGCGCTGATTGGAATGTATTGTATGTCTTTAATCAGCATTTTTGATGAAATCGTTTCGTAATCGGATAATATCTTGGTGAATTTATCCTCACTCCAATCGACGAGATCCATTTTATTCACGCACACAATGATATGCGAAATTTGCAGCAAGGATGCGATGAACGTATGCCGTTTTGTTTGCTCCACAATCCCATTTCTAGCATCGACTAGAATGATGGCCACATTTGCCGTTGATGCTCCGGTAACCATATTTCTGGTGTACTGAATATGCCCTGGCGTATCCGCAATAATGAATTTTCGTTTTGGTGTGGCAAAGTAACGGTAAGCAACATCAATGGTAATCCCTTGCTCGCGCTCGTCTCTCAATCCATCGGTAAACAAGGCCAAGTCGAGACTTTCCATCCCTTTACGCTCACTGGTTTTTTGGATCGCTTGAAGTTGATCTTCAAAAATAGATTTTGAATCGTATAACAAACGTCCAATCAGTGTACTTTTTCCATCATCGACACTTCCAGCGGTTGTAAATCGTAATAATTGATTGGTATTTTTTTTCATTCCTTCAGTTAAAAATATCCTTGCCTCTTTCGATCTTCCATGGCCGTTTCCGAGCGTTTATCGTCTGCTCGATTTCCGCGTTCTGTTTCACGCATCATTGCGACTTCTGCGACTATTTTATCCAGATTATCGGCGTCCGATTCAATACCACCGGTAATCGTGATATCGCCGAGCGTTCTAAATCGTACTTTTTTCATTTCGATGTCTTCACTTTCATCAATAATTAAGAAATCAGATTTTGGAATCCACGTATTGTTTCTCCAAAGGACTTCCCGCTGATGTGCAAAGTAAAGCGAAGGAATTTCAATTTTCTCTCGATGAATATAATTCCAGATGTCCAATTCTGTCCAATTACTGATCGGAAACACCCTAAAATGCTCGCCCTGAGAATATTTCCCGTTGAACAAATTCCACAATTCAGGTCGCTGATTCTTAGGATCCCACTGTCCAAAGTCATCACGGTGCGAGAAGAACCTTTCCTTTGCACGAGATTTTTCCTCATCTCTTCTGGCTCCGCCGATGGCAGAATCAATAGCATGCGCTTCAATGGTATCCAATAAAGTGGTGATCTGAAGTGAATTTCGTGTTGCGTTCCTCCCTTTTTCTTCAAAGACACGTCCTTGATCTATGGACTCCTGCACAGCCCCTACAATTAAGCGGGCGTCGTACTTTTTGATTAATCGATCCCGAAATTCGATTGTCTCGGGAAAATTATGTCCAGTATCAACATGCAAGAATGAAAAGGGAATTTTCCCAGGATAAAACGCCTTTTGCGCGAGGTGCGAGACAACAATTGAATCCTTCCCACCAGAAAAGAGAATTACTGGGTTCTGAAATTTGGCCACCACTTCTCGCAACACAAAAATGGCCTCTGATTCCAGCTCATCAATATAATTAAGGTAATACTTGTTCATTCCTGTTTCAATTTTGGTTTGATCAATTCGAGCACTTTTGCCACCGCCTCTTCAACAGTCACATATTCTGTATTTATTTCAAGATCTGGAGAATCAGGAGCTTCATATGGTGCAGAAACTCCGGTGAATAAAGGAATTTCGCCACTTCGCGCCCTTTTGTATAACCCTTTCACATCGCGGCGTTCGCATTCTTCAACGGAAGTACTCAAATAGACCTCTATAAAATGATCCTTGCCAACAATAGAACGAATTTCATCCCGATTCTTTTGATACGGAGAAATGAATGAGCCAAGCACAACAGTTCCAGAATTGACAAACAAATTCGCTATTTCTGCAACTCGGCGTATATTTTCCTCACGATCCACTTCTGAAAAACCCAATCCTTTGTTAATCCCATTGCGGATATTATCTCCATCGAGTGGATAGGTGTGGATCTTCATGTCAAACAATTCGCGCTCAACCGCTTCAGAGAGTGTTGACTTACCCGAACCCGAAAGTCCAGTGAACCAAATCAGAAAGGAGCCATGTTCTTTAAGACGCTGACGGTCCAATTTTGATAATCTGAAGTAATGCTCTACGGTATTTGAACTCATCCTCTTTTTCTTTATGATTTATGCTGTTCCAAATTCAATTCGAAGCAAGATAAATGGAAACAATACACTACCGGTTTGATAATAGACACACACCTGAGCGGCTGAAATTACTCTAAGGTGATAAATATAGTCTGGCGTTACTGAATATTATTAATCAGGTAAATGTGGTTTAAAATTACGTTTTGATAATTATTAGGTTCCAAACAAAAATAACATCTTGGAATCAACATTACAAGTAAAGCTGCTACGCAAATGGATCATGTTAAACCACGCTTGGTTTATCGATAAAATGATGCTAGAAATGAGCAGGTCAATTAAGCATACTTTCACTTGATTTTCAGTATGCGGGGCTTCCGAACATCGATTAACCGTAGGTTCCCATCTTGATCACGTCTTGCAATTTGCTCTCTGCTGTGATATCTAATCCATTCTGCTTGAAATAAGAAATGATTGTCGAGAGGTATGAATTTCCTGCCCTTGCTCCCGTTGAGTAAATCTTCACAAATTGATCCAGTTGCCCCGAAAAAGTGAAGGAATAGCCTGGAAGATACGGAGGCAAACCATATTGCGGATTTCGAGCTATTTCCGGCGAGTAGTAGGGCTTGATGACTTTCTTCTTGCCTAAAGGAAAAGCAGAACTTTTGTCATTCACAATTTCTAGCATTTAATGTTTTTGAGCCAAAATCCCGTCTGCCAAGGTGTCGAAACCTTTGTTTGCTCCTGAATCTGTATTGCCTATGTTTCCTGGATTGTTGTTTCGATACGAACGTGTTCCCTCACGAAATCCTTCTTGGTGCGTCATCGCAATTAACAAGTAACGAAACCCTACGTGTTCATTCGCCATTACATCGTCAATCGCGGGGATGTACTCATTTTTCATCGTTGAGTTGAGATCAATCTTCAATGTTGTTCTAATTGGAGAATCTGGAAAGGTACTTCCGTTTATGGTGATGTCTTTGTATTTGTCTTTTGCGATCATAATGGTCGTTTTTGATGGGAGTAACAGTATTGATTTATCGTTGCAAGGTACTCTAAAACGCCAACCTACAATTAGGTATTTCTACCTGAACTCTCATCGAATCATTTTGATCTCATCTGTCACTGAGAAAACATACACTTGATCATTGTAGAAAAATACAAAGTTCCCTTTCGAGGTTTCAATGTATCCATCAAATGGTCGATCCCCAATTCGCTTCAATCCTCCGTCATAGAGACGATTTTCTGAGGTCGTTCGCGTCATGAATTCCCGGTCGTTGATTTTCGATAGCCACGGATAATTTAACGGAAGGATCTCCTCCTCGCCTCGCATTATGCCATACTTCCCATCCTCCGAAAACACCTTAACTTCAGGTTCCAAATCCGCCATTTCCTGATCCTCCGAGATTGGTTTTAACGATCCATAATTTTGAACGATGGAATCACCTTCAAGCACGACCAAATCTCCATCGCGCAACTCAAAGCTTTGATCTTTATTCATTTTACAGATGTAATTCCAGTCAGTGTCTAACAGTTGATCCGTCTTCCCCTCTAACCAGCCGATTTCCGGTGTAACCACTCTGAATTGATCTGATTTCTTGAACTTTTTGATCTGCAAATTCGAATCAATTGCGAAAATGTGTTTCCCATTTTTGAAGTATATACACGACCCGAATGATTTCAAGGAAGGTGTAGATTTCAATTTTACCGTTTTCGAAGATCCAAATCGTCGCACCATTGTTTTTCCATCTTCTTTTGAGGTGAAAAAGCCTTTTCCCTGATATTTTTCACCATCTAGAATTTCATCTCTCTGCTCTGAGAACCTGTTAATCAAGGTATTCGGTTCGGCAGCAAAATAATAATGATCTTCATCCAAATACATGCGCGGTGCGGGCAGTGCCATGAGCTTTTCCCCTTTGGAGTTGATCTCCAAGGCCGTTCCATCCTTCAGTTTAAAGTCGGCTCTATTCTCTTTGAATTCTGAAACGCTACCAAACAAAACATCGCTTAATTGATTTCCATCTTTGTCGACTAATCCCCAGCCAGAACTGCGATAAAGAGCGAAGCACTCCTCATTCAAATAACGAATCATGATGCAACTGTCCGCTACAATTTTTCCATCTGGTAGAACAAGTTGAACCGTGTTAGAATCCATTCTTCGTGTGATTCTTCCTGCTTCATAACTCAAATTAATCGAATCTTGCTGAAAGAAATAATTCGGATAATCGACATGGATTTTCGCCAGTTCATTTGTTTTCACCTTCGCGAGAACGGTCTCACCTCTTCCACTTACAAAATTGGACTTGGTCAACGACGCCTCTAGCACATTCTCAACCATAGACTCACCATCGTAGATATTTGGAATTCGTTTCAACCTGAGCGACCCACACTCTGTTTCTAGAGGCCTTTCGTAAAAAACGGACGCGTTCAAATAGTAAAACTCTTCGAACGTTTTCACCGATAGATAGGTTCTTACTTTCTTGAAAAAATCAAACGCTGAAGCATTGATAATATCGCTTTCAGAATTTTTGAATTTCACTCCCAACTTGGGGTTGAGGATCAATTTCATATCGGAGGGAGAAACCCGCAAACCGTCCGTGGCGTTGAAATAACTGAAGTATTTGTAGAACGAGACATCTGCAGACTCGATGGGACATATTTCCACCTCTCCACCTTTGAAGTATCTTCTATAATTGTCACCCGGATCGACAAGGTCTGAGTATTGAACTTTATCTGCCAAACCTATACTAGCCTTCCGAATACTGTACGAATAAGAACGGTGTTGCCAGCCATCGACAGATCTATTGATAAACCGATCGCCAGAACCAGTTCGAATTATGGGCATATCTGTGGAGAAATACTTTCTACTATCCGTTTTACCAGACCCCAATTGCAAATGATTTGCGGCAGACACTATTTCCGCTGAAGTACTGTTTGTGAGTGCATAATTATCTCCGCTCGCCGGCAGATATCCAAAATAATCGCTAAAACCAACTGCTCGAACGGTTCGATATTGCGGCTCAACGCCAAATCCACGCTGCCTGACCCATCTTAACCCAAAATATCCCTCAGCTTGATTCTCTTCCAATGTTGATATGTCCCAGGGCGAAATTCCTCCCAAGCTCTTGGAATAATTCTTACGCACAATGGCATTTCTGAAGATGGGATAATTGGAACGATCTTCAATTTGACCTTTTTGATCAAATAGAAAGACTGAGATTGCCTTTGAATCGTAAGTTTTCAGAACTTCTTGACTGTAATTGTAATGGTCGAATCCATTTTCATCAATGAATCCTTTGCTGTTGGCGAAGTAATATTTTTCACCCTTCCTGAGCACAAGTAGCCCATCTCTGTAATTGCCAACTTGGAAGTTTTGCAATGTTCCGTACCCTTCATATTCAATTGGTGTGCGCTGCTTTCCGTTGTAGTTGAAAAGTCCAATTCGTTCCAGATGTTCCACAACGAAAAGATTTGCTCCTTTCTCGTATTCGACAAGTTCATATTCGACAGGAATAATGGTTTTTCCTTTTCGATCGACAATTCCAGATAAATTGTTGTCGAGTACAATGAAGCGATTATCATCCGCCGTACATAGAATATTTGCGTAAGCTGCGTCAAAAAGTACATTCCCGTTTTTGTCCATCAAACCACAGGAATCGCCGATATAGAACTTGAAGTAGTCCTTGCTATGCTCGATCCAATCACCCCTCGATAATACAGAACTTATTTGGTCGTAGGCAATTTCTCCAAGTACTTGCTTACCACCTCCCGTCAGACCTACTTTTCCATTTTTTCTTATCACTATAAAGTCCCAAAGGAGAGGGAAATAATCGTCATATTGATCCTTCAGCACTCGCCCGTTCCTTAAGTGGAGTTCACTTTTTGTCTTCTCGTCATTGTAAATTTTATATCCATCAGAACCATAAAAGACAATATCGCGACCATTTGGCTTTATGAATTCGTACCAGTCAGGAATGTAGAATTCGGGATTATTTCCTCGTCTGAACTCAAAAACGCCATCCTCAGTGCACCTCAAGTCCCAAACTCCGCTTGGCAGCAATTCTTCCCCTTGTTCATTCAACAAATTGTAGTCTACCCCATTCAATGACATGAAAAAGCGCTCATAACGGTATCCATAATCACAACTAAACTCATGAATTCCGTCGTATTTTGCTTCAATGACAGTTCCATTACTCAATATCATTCCTGTTTTGCCCTGATCAAAAAGATAGATGTCAGCTCCATCAAAAAAGAGCGAATCGAAGGAAATAGGAATCAATGAATCAAATGCGAATTCGCCGTAATAATGGTAGCTCCACTGATCATTGAACTTCGTTAAGCGTTTATTATCGACAAAAATAAGAGAGTCATAGGCGAAAGCGCATACGGTATCTCCGCGGTAGTTGAGCGCTCCCCAATGAGAACTATCTTTAAGTACGTAGGACCAATGTACCCCAGATTCCTGTTCAGCGAAATCGGAAATATAAATGGAATCTGATGCTTTTTCATTGACGATATCGTACCACACCCAGCGCCCATCCTGCTTGAGAGGAACAAAATCTGGATCGAGTACAATTGAACCAGCTTCAACCGAAGTGGAATCATCCTGACTCCATGAAAACAGTGGAATCAAGCAAAGCAGAATCAGTGCGATTCGCATCATAGCGTCGCGATCAATTCATCAACCTTGGTGCTATCTTCAATTAAATCCCCGTGCTTTTTTAAATCGAAAACGAGCGTACCACCCGCATTTTTATTCGAAATATTCATTCTCCTGATGTCTTCTGCAGAAAGAACGTATACCACCTTTTCTTTGGGCGAAATTGCCAGCAAACTGTTGGATTCGTTCGGGTTAATCGCAAATTTTTCGTAATCGCTAGGAACGTATTTAATCACTACTCGTTTTTCTTTCGGAAGAAGATAGACAGCTACTCCTCGATCCAAGCGCTCCCCTTCAAATGTGAAATCAGCAATAAATGGAATCGCTCCATCGTCTTTCCATTGACGGTCGTAATTGTAGATTCCCATTCCATCAATGTTCATCATTCGCATAAGTGCCTTTTCCTGCGCCAACTCCTCTTCTATTTGCGCTTTCGAGCGTAGTGCGTAATCGATTTGATCAAGAATTCGCGCCATTCGATCATTTTCACGCGTTAAGAGTTTGCCTTGAAAGATGGGGGCCGCTCGAACTATCACCTCTTCTGTTCCATCTCGAAAGACCATGTCGTATTCGCGGACATTTGAACTATCTACTGATTTCAATTCCACGAAATCGTAATTTTTATTGAAAGTCGCGTTGTCCTTGGATGGATCAATTTGTGTTGAATCACCTGTAAATTTCCAGAATACACCGTTAAGTGCGTCTAGCACTTTATCATGAGCTCCATAGCGTTTTACGTCAAACAATGGATCCCCCAACTTGTATTCAATCAACTTTTTTGGCGTTTCTGGCGTTTCTTCTTCCAGTTTCTCCAATTCCAT
This sequence comes from Crocinitomicaceae bacterium, assembly GCA_029252405.1. Lineage (GTDB taxonomy): Bacteria > Bacteroidota > Bacteroidia > Flavobacteriales_D > Crocinitomicaceae > UBA4466. Next base: position 207,677 of record JAQXBM010000074.1, on the reverse strand, counting down.
TTTCTGTTTCGGAATGTATGGGTTCGGAATGGGATTGCACTCAGTGTCTTTCAATTCCCAGTTTTCTTGACCTTCATTAAACGCGTAAAACTCGAATGTTCCTCCAGCATTGGTCGCCAGTTCTACTTCAATTTCTTTGTCCTGCGCCAATTCCAACTCAGCATCACCTTGAAAAGCCCTAATATCAAACATTCCTGCGCTTTCAAAATTTACAGTGTCACCATCTGGAGAAACATAGTTCATCGGGATTCCACTCGCTAAAATTTCACCTTGCGTGTGATACTCATTGAAAGTCAGGACAACATTTCCGTCAATTGGATCACCTGTCGCCTTGTTTACAAAAGCGTTTGATGGAACATGAATGCGCGTTCCTTGTTCCGTTCTAATCAATCGAGCGTGATTGCCACGCAACTGAAATTCTTCGGGATTCGATACAATTACCGGAGCAACAGTTGTTGAAGCGATGATATTTCGAGTTCCAGAAGGATCATCTGGATTTGAAGAAGCAACTTTTCGTTTTTCTTCTCCACAAGAGCTAAGAATCAATGTTAAACATGCCGCAAGGACGAATACATTTTTCATGGTAAGGTATTTTCTATGTAATGTCTTCGGAGCAATAAAGTAACGCTACGCCGACCATTTTTCATTCAATAAATCCACCAATTTTCGAGCCACATTGTTGAAGTACCGTTTCGTTCGATACCCGCTAACCCAAGTAAGACCTGAAATAGCGTTTGTCAAGAAAATTTCATCTGCGATCAGCAAATTCTGAGGCAAGATATTGCTTTCGTATACTTTGATATTATTCTCCAATGCGAGATTGATGATTTGCATGCGCATTGTACCTGCTAGACACCCTTCCTCGAGTCCTGGAGTGTACAAAACACCATTGCTCACAACAAATAAATTCGAAGATGTCGCCTCAATGATTCCGTTTCGTGTGTTCGTAATGAGGTAATCATCCAATCCCTTTTCCTTGGCTGCGATTGCCGCCAAAACGTATATCAATCCGTTCTTGGTTTTGAAATTGGCAATGGAATCGTTTTGCTTTTTGTACTCTGTGAAGATGTCAACTTCCTTTCCTTTCTTATTGAGTACGAATCCATAGTTCTCAAGCGGCATCACTTCAATGAGGTACTCCACTTCGTTTGATTCCGGGAGATACGTTCCTCCTGTTGCTCGATCCAATGAGATTCTGCATTTGCCGCCATGCGTGATGCCTGACTTCTCAATCAATTCGTTGATTTTATCTTCAAAAAATGCCTGATCGTAAAAACTTGGAACGCGCATTTTCAATTTCTTCGCTCCTTCCATTATGCGATCGATGTGGTTCGCCAAGTTGATTGCTTTTCCGTTGATGATCCGAATGGATTCGAAAATTCCATCTCCATACAAGTGCGCACGATTTCCTGCTCCAAGAACATACGATTCGTTGGACAAAATCTCTCCATTGTTATTTACATAGCTCGTCATCATCCGAAAAACAGATTTATGAAGTCTTTACCTTTATCAAAATTAAGAACCAATACATACAAAACGCCAAAAATGGCTCCACCAATGTGAGCATCATGGGCAATTCCAGAATTCCCACGTTTGTCCATGAAGAATTCAAAGAGCAAATAAAGTGGTCCAAAAATGTACGCAGGAATATCTATTGGAATGAATAACAAGTTCAATTTCAACTCTGGATTCCACAGAATGGCGGCGAAAATTACCGCTGAAACCGCACCTGAAGCTCCCAGCGATCGATAAGATGGGTTGTCTGCGTTTCGAATGTAAGGAATAATACTAGCGAACAGACCTCCAAGAATGAAGATCAGTCCAAAATGAATTTGGCCCATAACGGCGCCATAATACTCAATCAATCCACCATCGAGATAAAAGGTGTCTCTGAGGTCATTCGTCATGTAATAAACACCTGTGCTTAAGTTCAATAAAGCATCTCCTAAATAGTACAAGGCGATACCATTGAAAATGAGGTGTCCCCAATCTCCATGAATTAGAATATGACTCCCAATTCGATAATATTGTTTGTCACGTTTGACCAAATATGGAATAAACATTAACCTCTCCAATAACGCCGAATCGCTAAATGCTCTTATCGAAACTCCGGCGATTATTATAAGGAAAAGAATTAGTATATTGAACTCCATTATTTGAACTGACTTTGCATTTGAGTGTATACGAATGTAATGAATTATCAGCAGTATATGAAGACCTACTTTACTCCTCTAATGGGGATCATTTTTTTCTCGTTAATTCTTATCGGCTGCGGCGATTCAGATAACTCGCTGGATGAAAAGACCTTCGAAGAACAAGCCATCTCTGCTGAAGAGAAAATCAAGCTTGCTTTGGCACCAGAATATTTGGGGAAATTGGGGATTTCTGCTGAGAATCAGGCCTATTTGAGTGAAGTTTACTCCTCGCGAAACTACAAGCCGTTTTGGATCAACGATTCGATGTTGACAGATTTAGGCGAGAAGTTAAAAACGACTTTCGAGAAACCTGAGCAATTAGGTGTTCCTGCCAAAAGACATGCCTATCCCAAATCAAAGAATTTCGTGCAAGATGAAATCGCTAACACTTTGGTGTTTGCCCAAGTGGTGAATGATTTGAAAAAGGGTGTTCTCAATTACGAAACAAAGAAGAAAAATCCTGTAACCACTGTTTCCGCTACAAAACTGAGTTCTCTGATTGAATTTGACGCTTCAAGCGATGTGCGCCCTCAATTTCTCAAATTCTCGGTTCAGGATTCAAACTACGCGGTGCTCGGAAAAGGGTTGATCAATTGGATGGACAAGTATCCAATGGATGAAAAAACCTTCAAAGTTCGAAGCATTAAGATTGATACGGCTGAAACCATCAAACTAGCGACACAATCGCTTATTTCAAAAGGATATTTGACTGTTGACAATGACACCGCTGCGATGTTTTTGGCACTCAAAGAATTTCAAGTTCAAAACGGATTAAAACCTGACGGCGTTATTGGGAAATATACCTCCATTGCTTTGAACGAAAGTTCTGCACATCGAAGAGATCGAATTATCCTTGCCATGGATAAAATGCGCTCGAAAGCTCCATATCCAGAGAAATACATCCGCATCAATATTCCTGAATACAAGCTCCGCTTTTACATCAACGATAGCTTGAAAAGTGACCACAACATTGTTGTTGGAAGAAATGAGAATGAAACGCCTGAGTTGACTTCGAAGTTGAATCGTATTATTGTCTATCCATATTGGAACGTGCCCTACTCGATTTCAAGCAAAGAAATTCTGCCTGCGGCGAAGATGAATCCGAATTATTTTGAGCGTCACAACTACAAAATATACAAGAACGGCGATACCATCGATCCCCTAACGGTTGATTGGAAAAGTATACGTCAAACCGCCTTCCCCTACAAAGTTGTGCAAGATCCTGGAAGATCAAACAGTTTGGGGATCATCAAATTTAATTTCCCTAATTCACACAGTGTGTATTTCCACGACACGCCAAGCAAGAGTCTATTTAGTACAGATGTTCGCGCCTATTCTCACGGATGTATGAGAACGCAAAACCCTGTTGATTTGGCTTCGCGAATCTTGGAACGAGATGTTGTTGGGCGAAGAGAGAATGATGTTATGATTCCCGATTCACTTGATAGCATCATGGCGCGTGGAGAAAACTACACCATCAAGTTAATCGATCCGATACCAGTTTACGTCGAATATGTATCAGTGGCGCGAGTTGGTGAGCAAATGATCACACACATTGACATCTACGGTCGGGATGAAGAGTATCTGAAAATTTTGACCGAGTAAATCGATTAATTGGGTAGTTTTGCAAATAAAAACACACAATGGCTCACTTAATTGCTCCCTCAGTACTTTCATGTGATTTCGCGAATGTTCAACGCGATGTAGAAATGATCAATGCTTCCAACGCAGATTGGTTTCACGTAGACGTTATGGACGGAGTATTCGTTCCAAACATTTCTTTCGGTTTCCCTGTGATTAGAGCAATCAACAAACATGCGACGAAGCCTTTGGACGTTCATTTGATGATCGTTGAGCCAGACAAATACATTGAGGATTTTGCAAAAGCAGGTGCTGATGTGCTAACTGTGCATTACGAAGCATGCCCTCACCTCCACAGAACTATTCAAGCGATTAAAGCAGCTGGAATGAAAGCGGGTGTCGCCTTGAATCCGCATACGCCTGTTGCTTTGTTGGAAGATGTGATTGAAGAATTGGATTTGGTATTGATTATGTCAGTCAACCCAGGATTTGGAGGTCAATCCTTCATTGAAAATGCCTGCAAGAAAGTGACGCAAGCCAAAGCATTGATTGAAAAATCTGGATCTCCAGCGAAAATCGAAGTTGACGGAGGCGTAAATCTTGACACGGGAAAACGCTTGATTGATGCGGGTGCAGATGTACTTGTAGCAGGAAGTTTCGTATTCAAATCTGACAATCCAACGACAACGATCTCCGATTTGAAATCCATGTAGAATGAAAGATTTCTTCATTGATAAATTCGAATACGACTTCCGATCGAACCAAAAGTGGGTTGAAGTCCTCCAAAAGAATGAAGATCAGTTATCCGATTTCGTTCGAAAGTCAATGTCCCATGTGATAAATGTGCATCACATCTGGATTTCTCGAATTTTAGACAAGAAAGCAGAATCTCATACGTGGGATGTTCTTCCTATTGATTTTTGGGATCAGCTCATGCACGACAATTTGTGTCAAACCATTGAATATCTCGAACATGTTGATCATTCAGAGAAAGTTGACTATCACTCAGAAGAAGGTGTGAAACTGTCCAAGAGCTCGGTAGATATTCTTTATCACATTTTGAATCATAGCAATTATCACAGAGCACAGATTGCCATGGAATTAAGAAAATTGGACATCACCCCTCCTTCTTTTAATTTTATTGCGTATCATTAATTGTATTAATTGGTAAGGTATTTGAACGTAAGTAACAAATTAGGTGTATTAACGTTTATATGAATATGAAAAGATTCCTTGTTTTTAGTTTTCTCTTTTTGAGTGCCGGCGCATTCGCTCAGGACTATGATGTAAATCGTGCCGAAGATCGTCTATTCACTAAACTTGAAGAGCTTCGCAGTGCAGAAAACAACGAAGCCAAAGAACTAGCAAACAAAGAGTTTAAGTCTGACCTTGCTGCCGTTCTGGAGCACAAAGAATCCTTTGATCATCCCTTCTCGCTTTTAAGCACAGTTGGATTTATCGACAGCAAGGACAAAATGGTCCGCATCATCAACTGGAATGTTGAGCAAGATGACAAAACACAACGTTACTACGCATTTGTGCAACATTTTGATAAGCGCAAAAAAGAATTATCCGTTACTGAATTAAAAGAAGATGTTTGGGGAATCAAGCAACCCGATGAAGTGGTAACCGCTGATCAGTGGTATGGCGCGTTGTATTACAAGATCATCCCGGTAAAAAAAGGAAGTAAGACGATTTACACTGTTTTAGGATGGGATGGAAATACAACCTTGAGTAACATCAAGCTTATTGATGCGATGTACATCAATGGTCGTTCTGTAAAATTTGGCTCTCCGATCTTCAAAGTTGGAAAAGAAACGAAGAAACGCATGTTCTATGAGCACTCTGAAAAAGTGACTATGACGCTTCAATACGAGTCAGGTCGTGATCGCATAATGATGGACCACCTGTCGCCTGAAACGCCAACAATGAAAGGATACTACTCTTTTTACGTTCCTGATTTGTCCTACGATGCTTTCGTATTTGAAGACAAGAAATGGGTATTAAAAGAAGATGTAATCGGTGTGAATAATCGTCCGAGAGATGAAAAAATCGAAGTACTCACAAAGGACCCAAAAACGGGAAAACTCGTGAAGCGAAAGATTGATAATACGTGGCAAGACCCGAGCAACCCAGGGGCTCCTGCTGGAGGGAACGAACACGTGGCAATCACACCTGAGACGCAGAAAAAGGACGAAGAATCGAAAGAATCCAATTCTAATGAACCCAAAGTGGACAAGCGTGATAAGCGCGATCCATCGGAATCATCTATTTTTGGAGATATGAACAAAAAGAAGAAAAAACGACGTAGACGCAAGCGCAAAAATTAGGCGTATACTTGCACAATGATGTGTTAGTAACAATGAAAAACTACTGTTGAATCGCTTCTTCTTTTTATGTATTTTTATGTAAATCACGAATCGACACGCTTATGAGTAAGAATCTTTACATGGTGCCCTATGACTTCACACCTGCCAGCCAGAAAGCCTTAGAATACGCGCTTCATATTGGAAAGAATGTGGATACAGAGATTAAACTTCTTCATCTCGCGAAAGACAAACCGAAAGGCTTGGCGATGCGAAACAAACTGGAAGAAGTTGCCAAATCAACAAAAGTTCCAGCTCGAGTACAAATTACGACTCTCGTGAAAGTCGGTAATATCTTCACCGATATTGGCAAGATCGCCAAGCAGGAACATGCACAGCTCATTATCATGGGAACACATGGGAAACGTGGAATGCAGCGTTTATTCGGAAGTTTTGCGATGAAAATTATCATTAGCGCCGATTGTCCATTCCTAATCGTGCAAAAGAACACAGAACTCAATGAAATTAAGAATGTTGCTGTTCCAATCGATTTAACGAAAGAAAGCTTACAGATTACAAAGATAGCTGGTGAAATGGCGCGAATCTTCAATGCAGACCTACACGTGCTAGCTGAGAAGCAAACAGATGAAATTCTTCATACTCGACTCAAAAACCGATTAGGAATTGTAACGCAGCAATACGAAGACCTGGGTGTGAAACCGAAGATTGGCCTCGTGAAGAAAAGCGGGAGCTATCGAAAAAAGATCATGAATTACTCCAAGAAGAATAAGATCGATATGATTGCATTGGCGTATCATTCTGAGAGACTTTTCCCACAATTTGATAACTTTGCACAAGGCTTACTTACTAACAAGCCTGGATTACCAATTTTGATTATCAATTCGAAACTGGCGTCCTCACTCTATTTCTAGACAATATGAATATTGGCGAAGTCAATAAACTTCAAGTTTTAAGATTCACATCAGTTGGCGCTTACCTTGGAGATGAAGAAGATAATGACGTCTTACTTCCGAATAAATACTTGACTGACGACATGAAACTCGACGACATGCTAGACGTTTTCGTTTATCGTGATTCAGAGGATCGTGCCGTGGCAACAACAGAGAAACCTTTAATTGAATTAGGAGGGTTTAGCTATCTGTTTATCAAAGATGTAACCGTCTATGGTGCGTTCGCTGATTGGGGCCTAGAAAAGGACTTGATGATCCCGTTCAAAGAGCAAGGAAAGAAGCTAGAAGAAGGTCAATGGTACCTCACTACCCTACAACTTGATGCGGATACGGATCGCGTTTATGGTTCAACAAAAATCAATCGTTATTTACACGAATGTGATCACCCTTTCGATAGAACTGCTCCTGCAGAACTCATGATTTGCGATACAACAGATCTCGGAGTGAAAGTGATTGTCGACAATCGTTATTCTGGATTGATTTATCACAACGACGTTACAAGAAACTTAAAGCGTGGCGAAAGAACCACAGGTTATGTGTACAATGTTCGCGAAGACGGAAAATTGGATGTACGCCTTGATCCTGTTGGAAAAGTGAAGATTTCTGATTCTGCAGAACGCTTATTATCCATTCTGAAAGTGAAAAAGCATTTACCTGTTCATGACAAGAGTGCTCCTGAAGATGTGCGTGAAGTTGTTGGAATGAGTAAAAAGACCTTTAAACAGGCGGTTGGTTCGTTGTACAAAGAGCGACTAATTACGCTTGGAAGTGATGGAATTACTTTGGTAGAATAGTATCCCAGTATTCGAATCCTTGCGTTTTCACGTACAAGACGCCAATAACAATAAATGTCATAACGAGCGCTATAGAAAGGATCCAAACACGATTCCTCTTTCTTTTTAGATGACGGATTCGAATTCTCTTTCTTTCCTGAGTCACCTGCTCTTCATGCAATTCGGGAAATTCGATCTTTTCTGATTGAGCGCCATTTAGCAGAGTGTCTTCGCTGTAGTTACCCTTGAATCTCTCACGACGTGCTTCTCTGTGCGCACGATCCTTTCGATTCGTACTCGACGCATGCTGCATGAAACCACCACCACCCATTTACTTTATTCTTTGAGGATTCACTTAAATATACATTAAAGCGACAACATATCCTTAAATCTAATGGCTTGACGTCGAGAGATTTCAATTTTATCACCCCCTTTCAATTCTACCTGCAAACCACCGTTGAACCAGTTTTCAATGTGATCGATCCATTCCAGGTTGATGATAAACTTTCGATTCGCCCGGAAAAAGAACGCAGGATCCAATTTCTCCTCAAAACTATTCAAAGAACGTAAGATGAGCGGGCGGTTCTTACCGAAGTACACCTTCACATAGTTCCCGTCAGACTCCAACATGCGAACTTCCTTCAATTTTACGAAGTAACATTTCTCTCCATCTTTTATGAACACACTGTCCTCAAGCGATAAGGGACGATCTCCACGGATCTGCTTGGTCGCTTGATACGATTCAAAATCGGACTCTTCAATGTGCTTGAGTTTTTCAATCGTTTCCGTCAAACGGTCAATATCAATTGGCTTTAACAAATAATCCAACGCATTGACCTCAAAGGCCTTTAGCGCGAATTCATCGTAGGCAGTGACGAAAATGACATGAGGAATATCCTCAAGCTTCTTCAGCATATCAAAACCAGTCATTCCAGGCATTGAAACATCCAAAAAGATTAAATCAGGTTTATGTTGCTTGATTTTTTCAATCCCCTCGTCGCCATTTTGCGCTTCATCAACAATGTTAATTTCCAAAAAGTCCTTCAATACACTTTTCAATTCTTCACGCGCCAATCGCTCGTCGTCAATAATGATCGTCTTAAATTCCTTCATCCTTAAATTCTATTTTTGCCACAACCTGACCATCTTCCCCACCCAAGGTGTAAGAAGCATTCGAGCCAAATTGCAATTTTAATCGTTGTTTAATATTTTGAATCCCCACTCCAAGATCAACCGTAGTTCCTAGTTCTCCAGTGTTTTTTAGTTGCAAAGCAAATCCAACATCCGTTCGAATGATCGAAATCACAATTATTCCTCCTTCTTTCAAATTGGAAATTCCATGCTTTACGGCGTTTTCCGCCATCATCTGGATGGAGAACGGCGGAATTTCCTTCGTTAGAAGCGAATCATCAATCTCCCATTGAACGTTTAACCGTTCTTCAAATCGTATTTTTTCTAAGTCGAGATAATTGCGGACGATATCGAGCTCCTGCTCTATCGAAACCATGTTTTGCTTTCCAACCAACAATGACTGTCTCAACAGATTCGATAAAGTCGTGATCGAAGTTTTCGCCTTTGCCGGTTCGATATCCACCAACGCACGAATACTGTTCAATGAATTGAATAAAAAATGAGGGTTCAATTGAGAACGCAGGTTTTTTAACTCGCTTTCGCGGTTACTGGCTGTCAACTCAAGGTTCGACACTTCCTGCTTCCTTGATTTCTGAAAGAAGTGAAACGTGAAGTAAATGGCATTCCAGAATAACACAATAAATGCAGTAAAGGCAACGCTTACGATGAATGTTGAAATCGTTAGTCGTTCCCAATCGAGATCACCGTCCTTCATAATATAGTCAACACTGAGAAGTGCACTGTACAGGAAAAAGGCGCAAATCGCACTCGAAAACAGCAGCCTCGGGATCAGTTGAGGCAATTTCTTATCCAACCATCCTAAACGCAAAAACAAGAATCGTTGGACGTGTGTTACCGCCATACCGATGATTACCCATGAAGCAATACTGACGTATATTTCCAGATCAATTGCATCTCCTCGACCAATTACCGAGAACAATAGCAAAGCGCCATATGCCGACCATCCCGAAAGTTGTGCTATCCAATAAATGTTTCTTGCTTTCATCTGAATCAAATCTACAATTAATTGTGTCTTCGAACTTTATTTTAGGATGACTGGAAAATAATCTCCTTTCACGGAAAAAAAACCTGATTTACATTTGGAATGTTTTTTGACATATTTGTAGTATGCGGAGTATCCTCCTAGTTTTTCTCTTTATTGGCAGTTTTTCGAACGCTCAAAACTATTTTTCTGAGCATTTCGGAGGATCTATTGGTCTGGTGGTTAATCTTGGGACTCATTCAGATGCCGTTGGAATCAACTTAAAAGCTTATTACACCGATTACTTTTTCCAGGTTAACGCTGGATCAGCCTTCTACTTTCACCCAAAAAGCTACGGAGGAAGAAAGAACTTTTGGGAAAGCAGAACAGCCATTGGTGCCGTCCTACTCGCTGGAAAAAAAGAACAGCGTCCCAATCAAATGCTGGATGGATTAAATCATCAAACCGCTTACAATTACGGAATTGGATACAACTACATCTGGTATTTCGACAATGCAAGAACCTCTCAAAATTCTGGCGGATGGGGATTCCACGTAAAAAGCTTCAGTTTGTATCACGAAAATGATTTCTTCGCCGGAACGGGAGAAGATCGCTTTCGAACAGGGCACGCCTACGCTAACTATCGCTACAAGGATTGGCAATTTGGGCTCGGCCTGAACATCTGGACAGGTGATTCACGCCACGCACCTTGGCAAAAGATCTCGATGGATAAATGTCCGAACGGCTTCTGTATTTTGGAAGATCAACCTTACGGAAAGACAAGTCACGGTTTTGTTTATGGATCAGCTACGTATCACATGCCTTTTAGACAGGCTGTCACCATGCGTGTAGGTGTTGACAGTGAGCGCGCGCGACATTTCATGCAAAACAGAATGTTCCATGATCTGATTTTCCTGCCTAAATCAATAGAAAGGTCCACTCCACATTACCCGATGTTGGACAATGGAGGATGTGCTGTTTTCGACCAAAAAAAAGCTAGAGACAGCGAATTTTACTTCCAACTAAACGCAAACGACAATTGGTCCAATTAGATGAAGACCAAATTGTTGGTAATCCGTGAATAAAAAACTCCTTTTTTAGATTGATGGTACGAGGAATCTCCTAACTTTGCATCCCGAAGTTACATCATTGATACATGTCAAATTCTACAAAATATGTTTTCGTAACTGGAGGGGTAACATCTTCTCTCGGTAAAGGAATCATCTCCGCCTCATTGGCAAAGCTGTTACAAGCACGTGGGTACTCGGTAACCATTCAAAAACTCGACCCTTACATCAACATTGATCCAGGAACGCTCAACCCTTATGAACATGGGGAATGTTTCGTTACGGACGATGGTGCAGAGACCGATTTGGACCTTGGACACTACGAGCGATTTTTGAACACGCCTACTTCGCAAGCAAACAACGTCACAACAGGTCGAATTTACCAATCTGTAATTGACAAAGAACGCCGCGGAGAATTTCTCGGAAAAACGGTTCAAGTAATTCCGCACATCACCAACGAAATCAAAGAACGTATTCAGTTGCTTGGTAAAAAAGGAACGTACGATATCGTTATTACAGAGATTGGTGGAACAGTTGGTGACATTGAATCACTTCCGTATGTGGAGGCGGTTCGTCAGATGATGTGGGAGTTTGAAAATGATTGTATCGTAATTCACTTGACCCTTGTGCCTTATTTGCGCGCTGCAGGTGAATTAAAAACAAAGCCTACTCAACACTCGGTGAAGCAATTGCTTGAGCTGGGAGTTCAACCAGATATTTTATGTTGTAGAACTGAGCACGAATTGGACTTAACACTCCGTCGTAAAATCGCTCAATTCTGTAATGTGAGCATGAACGCGGTGATCGAGTCGCGCGATGCTGATACCATATATGATGTTCCTTTGTTGATGCAAGCGGAAGAATTGGACAAAGTCGTTCTCGAGAAATTGAGCTTGCCGACGAAGTCAATTCCAAAACTCGACAACTGGAAAAGCTTCTTGGAGCGATTAAAAGCACCAAAATCTGAAGTTACAATTGGATTGGTTGGTAAGTACGTAGAATTGAAAGATTCATACAAGTCTATTAGTGAGGCATTTATTCACGCTGGAGTTTCAAATGAATCAAAAGTGAATATTAAATGGATTCACTCTGAGAAAGTCGTAAAAGGTAATCTCGATGCTGAATTGGGAGACCTGGATGGAATTCTTGTTGCACCTGGATTTGGATCAAGAGGAATTTCTGGAAAAATCGAAACCGTTCGCTACGCAAGAGAAAACAATGTTCCATTCTTAGGAATCTGTTTGGGAATGCAATGTGCAGTGATCGAATTTGCGCGTAACGTTCTCGGATTGTCAGATGCTCACACTACTGAAATCGTCGACGATTGCAAAGCGCCGGTCATCAGCATGATGGAAGAACAAAAGAACATTTCGAATTTAGGTGGAACGATGAGATTGGGAGCTTACAAATGTCACCTCACTCCTGGCTCACATGTTTCGGATGCCTACAATACGGAGAAGATTTCTGAGCGTCACCGTCACAGGTATGAATTTAATAACGAGTACTTGGAGCAATTCGAGGAAAACGGAATGAAAGCAACAGGTCGAAATCCAGAAACTGGACTGGTTGAAGTGGTAGAAATCGAGAATCACCCTTGGTTCGTCGGAGCTCAATTCCATCCAGAATACAAAAGCACCGTTGATAATCCACATCCGCTGTTCGTCGCATTTGTCGATGCAGTGTTAAAGAATAAGAAGTAATATTACACATTGCACTCCGACTCACTTCGGCTTAGATCAGTGCAAGGATTGAAAATTAGATAGAAAAACAAAAAATGGATAGAAATACCATCGTTGGATTGGTTTTAATTGGATTGGTTTTAACAGCATTCGCATTGTTCAACCAGCCTTCTGAAGAAGAAATGAAGAAGGCCCAAGAAAAGGCAAAACAAGAACAGCTTAAGGCTGACAAGAAGAAGGAAGAAGAGAAAAAGAAAAAGGCAGACGCTAAGAAAGAAGTTGCTTCCGATACAATCGAAATGGCTGTCAACTGGACACCAAAGCTCGATGAGAACAATGAGTTCGTTAAAGATTCAGCAGGATTTTACCCATACGTTGATTCATTAGGTAAAGATTCATTGGTTGCTGCAACAAGCTCAATGATCCCTGATAGTCTTCGCGAAGTAAAGAAAGCAGTTGAAGGTGATGTCATCACTTTATCAACAGATAAGCTGATTGTCGACTTCAACACAAAAGGAGGTCAAATTGAACAAGTTAAACTGAAAGAGTTCGAATCATTCGACGATTACGTTAAAGACGACGGAAAATTAGAATCATTGGTTCTTTTCAAAAAAGGAGATGCTTCTCAAGGCTTGACTTTCCCGATGGGCGAAAGAAACGTCAACACTTCTAAAGAGATTTTTACCGTAAAGGATCAAAGCGAGAACAGAATTGTTTTTGAATTGAAAAAAGGCGAAAAAGGATCGATCGAATACGTTTACCAATTGAAAGATGGATTGTACGATCTCGATTTCGATATCAACATCAAAGGATTGGGAGGACAAGTAACTCCTAAGAACGTAATCTACAACTGGGAAGTTGCTTACAGAAGAACTGAGCGTTTGATGAGTGAGCAGCGTCGTGTATCGACAGTTTGTTACAACTACGAAGAAGAAGGATTCTCTTATTTGAGTGAAATGTCATCAGATAGCGAAGATGCAGAAGATGATGTTGAATGGGTTTGCTACAAACAAAGCTACTTCTCCTCTTTCCTTCGTCCAGACAAACCATTTGCAAAATCAGGATCAAAGTTCAAAGTCAAAACCTACGAAGAAGGTGATGATCGCGACACGACTCACTTGAAGAAATACACGTCTGAGTTGAACTTGAACCTTAAAAATGTAGACAACGCAAACGTTAGCATGAATTGGTTCTTTGGACCGAATGATTACAAAGTGTTGACATCTTACGATGAGGACTACGACCAAGTATTGAACTACGGTTGGGGAATTTTCCGTTGGATCAACATCTACGCAGTTCAACCATTGTTTAACCTTCTTGGTTCTACAGGAATGGCAATTGGATTGGCAATTTTCCTATTGACATTAGTAATTAAAGGATTGTTGATGCCGATTCAATGGAAGATGTACACTTCTTCTGCGAAAATGCGAATTCTGAAACCAGAGATTGAGGAAATCACTGCTAAGTACCCGAACAAGGACGACGCAATGAAGAAACAAATGGAGACAATGGCACTTTATCGAGAGTCCGGCGCTAGTCCACTTGCGGGTTGTGTCCCAATGCTGATTCAGATGCCAATCTTACTGGCCGTGTTCCGCTTCTTCCCTGCTACGTTTGATCTTCGTCAGAAATCATTCTTGTGGGCAGAAGACCTGTCATCATACGATTCAATCGCAACGCTACCATGGGACATTCCAATCTACGGAGACCATATCAGTTTGTTTACCTTGTTGATGGCCGTTACGACATTGATCTACACACACATCAACAGTAGTAATATGTCTGCGCAATCGCAGCCTGGAATGCCGAACATGAAAATTATCATGTACTTCTTCCCTATTATGATGATCTTCTTCTTCAACAACTACTCTTCAGGATTGAGTTACTATTACTTTATCTCAACCTTGATGTCAATTACGATCATGCTGTTGATTAAGCGTTTCTTCGTTGATGAGGATAAGATCAAAGCGAAAATGGCAGAACGCAAAGCAGCTGCTTCTAATGGAGGTTCAAAGAAAGGTGGAAAATCGAAATTCCAAGAACGCCTTCAGAAAATGCAGGAAGCTCAACGTGAGCAAATGAAGAACAAAAAGAAATAGTTCTACTATCAATATTGAATCCCGCTTCCAAAACGAAGCGGGATTTTTTTTTTGCACAAACAATAGAATTTCTTCAAAGAAATACTTATTGTACTTTAAACCATTAATTTAACGGTTTAGTAGACGTCTGCAGAAGCTTTCACACTATTTCTTAACAAAAACACGTCAAATTTAACGCGTCAAAAAGCTCCTTGAAAATAGTTAATTAACTGTTAATCAAGCAATTTTACCTGCACTTCGTCGGATAAAACCTACCATTGGAAGAATAGTTAGTTGCTATGCTTGCATAGAACTATTCGCCTACCGTATCTTTGTACCGAATCAAAAATCACTATGGTTTGAGAAACAATAACAGCAAAGTATTGGAAACTATAACGGCGGTCACGCTAATTGATAATTCGACAATAGAAATTCATATCGATCAAGATATTGAGTTTGAATTGGAGCACGCGATTCAACTCAACGACAAGATTTATGAAATCGGTGGAAATCGTAAATTCTACCAGTTGACCATTTTCGGAAATCGATCAGTCCCCACGAAAGAAGCACGCTCCTATTCCATTTCCCAGGAAGGCAGTCGTTTTAAAATGGCTGAGGCGATTGTCGTAAAAACGCTTTCCCAAAAAATGGTATTCAACTTCATGATCAACGTCGAGCGTCCATCGGTAAGAACCAAATTATTCACTTGCCCCAATGAAGCGCGTGAGTGGTTAGGATCTTTGAACAGTTAGCAAACAGGCGTTTAGCACAAGTACACATCAACACGAAACAAAAGAGTCGGTAATTTCTCCTTGTTTCGAATCCAATTTAGACGATATTTTGGGCGGTTAGCAGCGAATTGTTCCGTTTAGAAAGCGAGCCAAATCTGATGAAATGATTACTTTAGTTCGCGAAAATGAAAATTACTCTTCTCATACTTCTTTGTAGTCTGCAATCCCTTGCTTTTGGGCACGATTACTTCTTTGCATTTGCAGAAGTTGCATACAACGATATTTCTCAGCAATTTGAAGCTACGGTTTCTGTTTCATCACACGACCTAGAGCGTATTTTTGATGAAAAAAACTGGTCCATCGATGATTTAGAGACAGCGGAAGAAAACACTGAAAACTTTACTGCAATTTCCAACTGGATGTTGAATCAGTTTAGATTGAGCTCTAACGAGAACGTAGCCAATTTCACCGTTATTGGTTGCGAAGTTGAATTGAGCGGAATGATTCGTTTTTACTTGGAGTCAGCTCCAATAGAAATCCTAGAGACACTTACTGTGAAGTTTGACCTATTGATGGGCGACTTCCCGGAGCAACAAAACAAATTGACACTTTACTACCGTGATCGAACCATCACGAAATCATTTTTACAAACTGCATACGTGCAAGAAATCAGACTTGAAAACAGCTAATATGAAACAACTTCTATTAATTTCTCTCCTCCTTCCGATGTCACTGAGCGCTCAGGAAAACAAATTCGCTCAACTCGGACAAGAAATCCCTACACCAAATGAGTACCGTAACGCGGCCGGAGCACCAGGTCACGCTTACTACCAGCAGAAAGCGGATTACAAAATTGACGTAACAATTGACGACGCCAATCAGAAAATTACTGGTGAGGAAACAATTACGTACACAAACAACTCACCTGAATCACTTGAATACTTATGGATTCAGTTGGACCAAAATGTGCGTGCTGCAGATTCTGACTCAAAAAAGATTCGAATCGAGCGAATGGAAGATTTCAGAAGCATCGACGATTTTAAGAACAAATCGTTCGTCTTTGATGGAGGATTCAAAATTGAAGAAGTAACGACTACGTCTGGTAAAGACATGAAGTACTACATCAACAAAACAATGATGCGCATTAACCTTGCGAAGCCATTGGGACCAAAATCGAGCATTAGCTTTTCAATTAAATGGTGGTACAACATCAACGACCGAATGAAAATTGGTGGTCGTTCTGGATACGAGCATTTCGAAGAAGAAGACAACTACTTGTACACGATTGCACAGTGGTTCCCGCGCATGTGTGTTTACAACGATGTCGAAGGATGGCAGAACAAGCAATTCTTGGGTCGAGGTGAATTCGCTTTGCCTTTTGGAGATTACAATGTCTCAATTACTGTTCCTTCAGATCATATCGTAGGAGCAACCGGTGAACTTCAAAATGCATCGTCAATATTGTCAAGCGAACAACGCAGCAGACTGAAAAAAGCAGCGAAATCAGACACTCCAGTACTGATTGTTACACAAGACGAAGCTGAAAAAGCAGAGAAAACTAAGGAGAAAGGACTGAAAACATGGGAATTCAAAGCGACAAACGTGAGAGATTTCGCGTTCGCATCATCGCGTAAATTCATGTGGGATGCGCAAGGAGTTCAAATGGAGAGCGGTAAAAACGTGTTAGCAATGTCTTACTATCCGAAAGAAGGAAATCCATTGTGGGAGCGTTACTCAACTAAATTAGTAGCACACACAGTTAAAACTTATTCGAAATACACGGTAGAATACCCTTATCCAGTAGCGATTTCTGTTCACTCGAAGTGGATCGGAATGGAATACCCAATGATTTGTTTCAACGGTGGGCGCCCGGAAGCTGACGGAACGTACTCGGAAAGAACGAAATACGGAATGTGGGGAGTAATTATCCACGAGGTAGGACATAACTTCTTCCCAATGATCATCAACTCAGATGAGCGCCAATGGACATGGATGGATGAAGGATTGAACACCTTCGTTCAGTACTTGACCGAGCAAGAATGGGAGCGCGGATACCCTTCTCGTCGAGGACCAGCCTACTTAATTGCTGACTACATGCGCGGAGATAAAGATCACATCTCCCCGATTATGACTAATTCTGAATCTATCTGGCAATTTGGAAACAATGCGTACGGTAAACCTGCAACAGCATTGAACATCCTTCGTGAAACGATCATGGGACGTGATTTGTTCGACTACTCATTCAAAATTTACTGTGAGCGTTGGAAATTCAAACACCCTACTCCAGCCGACTTCTTCC
The DNA here is from genome assembly GCA_029252405.1 of Crocinitomicaceae bacterium. GTDB lineage: Bacteria > Bacteroidota > Bacteroidia > Flavobacteriales_D > Crocinitomicaceae > UBA4466. The sequence continues at coordinate 189,884 of JAQXBM010000074.1, read as the reverse complement.
GAACTATGGAAGATGCATCTGCTGTTGATTTGGATTGGTTCTGGAGATCTTGGTTCTACACAAACGATCACGTAGATTTGAGCTTGGACGAAGTAAACTGGTTCCAATTGGATACACGAAACCCAGAGATTGAAAAAGCATTGGGAAGAAAGAACAACGAAGAGAAAGATCAATTTATTGGAGATACGCGCAACAAAGAATCGATTAAAGAAACGGTGAATGAACGCGATGACAACATCGATGATTTCTACGGAACGCGTGATGTTTACAAGGTTGACGGATTAGACAAGAAAGACTACGAGGACTTCAAAGAGAAATTATCTGATGAAGAATTAGCGCTATTGAACTCAGGACAAAACTTCTACGAATTGAAATTCTCAGATATCGGTGGTATTCCAATGCCAATCATTCTTCGCTTCGATTTCAAAGACGGAACAAACGAAGTAGTTCGTATACCTGCTGAAATTTGGAGAAGATCAAATGAAGACGTAAGCAAAGTGTTCATTTTTGAGAAAGAAGTAAGTTCAATTCGAATGGACCCTTTCCTTGAAACGGCTGATACTGACTTCAGCAACAACACATGGCCAAAACAACCAGAGCCTACTCGCTTTGAATTGTTTAAGAAGCGTCGTTCTGGTGAAAACCCAATGCAACGTCAGAAACACGTTAAAGAGATTGAAAATCAAGATTAAGAAATAGGTTAATACCCTACTAATAGCAAAACAAAAGCATCGTCATAGTTGGCGGTGCTTTTTTTTTTAGTTTAAGAGTTCTTTATTTGCGCTAGCTTGAGAATTCCCATCGGGACTTATCGTCATCAACCAAGTAAGCCCCTCATCAACCGAGCGTACAAATTTGAGTAGATGCTTGTCTTTTCTAAGGAGATGGTAAAATCTTGCTAGCATTCTCTGAGACAAATTTCGAATCACGATGGCCTGAGCTGGCGTTGGCATAGATTTATTTTCCGCATACTTTCGCGCTTCAACATCAATCGTTGAGAACTGTCCGAACGCCAATAAAACCTTGAAAGTACAATTATTCGAATGCTTCACGAAAAGACTGAAAGCCTCTTTCACATCGTCCAACTCAATGTTGATGTTATCGTGATAATCAAAAAACAAAACCCCTTCTTCCAAGCTGTAAAGCGTAAACACCTTGGTTTCAGCCATTAAGGTTTTTCGGATTGTCTCAGTCGTATTGTGCTGGCCGTCAGTCATTCAAAGTTAAAGAGGTAAAAATAGAACTTTCAATATAACGAACAACTATTTCTATTCATTATGACGTTAAACAGGGACTATTGAAAAAACTGTAATGATACACTACTTCTGATCTCTAGTCTCAATGCGATCAAAAACGGTTGTACTTCCATTCCCATTAGCTTTACTTTCCTTGATCAGGGTGTAATGCTGGAATTTATCCTGAATGAACGTGATCAGCTCCATTTCTGATGCTGTTTTCAAGAATTGCTCGTCCATGTTGAGGAAGTAGATGAACTCTTCAAACTCCTCATCGCTCAATTTAATGACATCGTAAGCCACGTAAGTGTACAATAAATCGCGAATGACGTTAAACTGATCATCCAGATGCTCTTGCTCCGCAATCCAACGTTTGGTGCGCTCCTTCTTCGAAAAAGCCTGGTATAGAGCCGTAATTGGGCTTTGAAGCATCTCAACACCGGTCACCGTTCTTGTTTCACGCAATGCAAGCGCTTGACGTTCTTCTTTGATTTCTTTCAAACTCTTAAGCGGACGGACCACTACCGGATCAAATACTTGCGGATCTCCTTCAATAAAGAATGATTGCTTGAATTGACAATTAGAATCGGCGACAACGCTTGTATGGACCGCTGGATAACCAGTAATTGACAAGGAAATACTGTCGCCATTACTTGCATAAACGGAAAAAGTACCATCTGGCTGCCCAAAAGCTCCCCGCCCGGTCGTTCTATTGATCACCATTAAATTGTAAAAGGTCTTCGGTCGAAGGGTATCTTCAACTTTCCCTGTAAACAAAACTTGCTCGCAATTTTGCGCAGATAGAAATCCGAAAGGAGAAATAACAAGTAAGGCGACAAGAATATGTTTCATACGAAGCGAATGTACAAAAATAGTTCCGCGATTGTCAGGTCGATTTTGTCAAGAATTGTTAATGATGAGTTTAGTTTTGAAACATAAGTCAATGTTACTTTTGTAAACCATGAAATCGACGCTAGAAATTAGAAATAGTCGTACTTTTACAGGATGAAACGAGCATGATATTTTTTAATCACACAATTATGATTAAAACAATATTATGCAAGAGCGAAGCGGTAACATGGGGGCAGAAACTTTTCTGCATTTTTTCCCGCAGAAAAGTATTAAACACATGAAAAGGGTTGTAGTAGGATTATCGGGCGGAGTTGACTCCAGTGTGGCGGCACATCTTCTCATTGAGCAAGGTTACGAAGTGATCGGTATGTTCATGCGGAATTGGCACGATGAAAGTGTTACAATCTCCGATGATTGCCCATGGATAGACGATTCCAACGATGCGTTACTTATCGCTCAGGAGCTTGGAATACCGTTTCAAGTGATTGATTTAAGCAAAGAATACCGCGAACGCATTGTCGATTATATGTTTGCAGAGTACGAATCTGGTCGCACACCAAATCCTGATGTACTGTGCAACCGTGAGATTAAATTTGATGTCTTTTTGAACGCAGCGATGGAACTTGGCGCTGATTACGTTGCTACAGGGCACTATTGCCGCAAGGTTGAGCACGATAATGGAACCTTTGGACTTCTTTCAGGACTTGATCCCGGTAAAGACCAATCGTACTTCCTGTGCCAATTGAAACAAAAGCAGCTCGCAAAAGCATTGTTCCCAATTGGAGAACTCCAGAAATCAGAGGTACGCGAAATAGCCAGAGAAATGGGACTTCACACAGCCGACAAAAAGGATTCACAAGGATTGTGCTTTGTAGGGAAGATCAGCTTACCGCAGTTCCTACAACAACAATTGAAAGCGAAGAAAGGCGATGTCATTGAGATCCCTGAGGATTTAGCCGCTTTCGACGCATATGATGAGATCCATGTTGATACAGATCACGTAAAGGAGCTTGCTGAGCCATTTACCTACCAGAAAGATCAAGGAATTGTTGTCGCGGAGCATCAAGGAGCACATTTCTACACAATTGGTCAACGAAAGGGACTGAACATCGGTGGACGACCGCAGCCTTCCTTCGTGATTGGTTTAGACGTCGAAAATAACCTCGTTTACTCCGGTCAAACAGATGAACATAGGGGGCTAAACCGATGGGCGTTAAAGGTTCAAAAAGAAGAGTTTAACTTTGTCAACACGAACTATTCATTTAAGGATATTGAAAACTTGAAATGTTCGTTAAGAATTCGATACCGACAAGCGCACCAAGACGGAACCGTAGTGATTAATGACAATGGAATCTATATTTTATTTGATCAGAAACAACGTGGAATCACTCCTGGACAGTTCGCTGCGATCTATATTGGCGATGAATTGATCGCTTCTGGTGTTATTGAGCACTAGGAAGATGTGAGCTAAACGTGCCGTTCTTGTAGAACACAACAATCTTTTCGATTTCAGAATCAGTAGTGGTCACTCCTATTTGTGCATTGACTTTTTCACTTGGCTTTACATCAACTACTTCTTCTTGAAAGTCACCGGTGCGCTGCGTTCCAGTTAATAACCACGATGCATTGACATTTGGGAAGGCCTCAATGATCTTCGCGAGAAACTCGAGTCCTGGTTTGTTTCTACCACTCAAAACATGACTCAAATTGGAGCGTTTCACACCAATTGTGTCTGCAAATTCTGAAGAAGTTAAATTGTTCGCTTTAAGAATTAGGCGAATGCGATCATTGATTAACATTTGTAAAACGTATTAAATACTACAATAGTATATCGAAATTACAAAAATACATCAGTAAACTCATAAAAAAAGCCCCTCAAAATTGAAGAGCTCTCCTATTTGCTTCTACTCAAATATTAGTTCCAAGAAAAGAATACAGATTGACTTGGTACTTGGTTCATATCCCCTCCATTCTTCACTACGTCCATTAAACGAGCTACTTGAAGGATAGATAGAGAACTTCTTTCTCCCTGAACACGGTGTTGAGACAATTTAAACTTAGCTGACTTTACACGGTTTGTATTGATTAACTGCATTCTTAAAATGTTATAATGTTTTGGATAGTAGTACGCCACCGTTTCAGATAATGTTACAAAAAAACTCAAAAAATAATTCTAATGAGCAGTTTTTACTTCACTTCAATCATAAAATAGGTAGCGCTAAATACTTGACATAAAAGTACATATATCACATTAAGCGATAGTTAAACAAGAGTAAATTATTTACTAAATTCAACTGACAAAAACATTAAGACGATTGAAACGAGCTGTTAATTGGTCTCAATAGATTGTAGAATCTTCTCCAATTCAAGGTCGATTCCGTCCAGTTTTTGCTGAACATTGTCGTACACAACAGGAATATCAGGCATCACTCCTCGGCCGATATCTTCCATTTCAGACTGAATTTCGATGTGATACATCGGTAGCGTAACGATCAAGTTGCTGCTCGGAAGGGATAATTTCCATGTCAGAACGGCATTGAATGCTACCTCTCCTCCACCTGTTTCCTCGCCTACGACGATGGCATTACCAGAATTCTTTAGTTTCGAGGTAACGAAGCTTCCAGTGGAAAAGGTCCAACCATCCGTCAGGACGTATACTTTTCCGTTAAACGCATTCTTCTTGATGGGTTTGTAGCGAATTTGATAATTGCGATCGGGATCTTCCTTGTTTCTATCAGGAATAGTAGCAAATATGAATCGTGTAATCCTCACAGGAAGGCCCGCTTTGATGTGCTTACTTCTTTTTCCTTGCTTACGAGGCTTACTAAAATCCAAAGTGAATTTCTCTTTCATCAAATAACGCAGTAGTCGATTACCGTTAGGCATGTAACCACCGCCATTCCCTCTCAAATCAATGATGAGCGTTTCCGAATTGTTTTCCGCGAGTTGTTTAAAGGATTTTCGATAAAATTTCTTGTATCCGCCTGTGGGAAAACTATTCAAATCGATCACAGCAGTCTTGCGAGCAGAATCGATGAACCCGAATTTTGCGTGTTTAGCCGAAATAACTCTTGTCAGTTGATGTCTTTTTTGAATGGAATACCGTTTAGGATTCTTTCCTTCTACGGTGACATTCACCATTTCTCCTGTAGACTTCTCCAACTCTAATTGATAAGTTTCCCGTTGTCCGTAACAAAACAAATAGAAGGTTTGAAACAACCGCTGAACATTCCGTTCAACACGGGTCTCTCCGAACCCATCCCTTCCCACAATTGATTTTAACTCAGCCAACACCTCATTAGCAGGTCTATTATCAATCGAGACGACTCTTGCACCAATTAAACTATCAAGTTTTTCGTCAAACGCCTTTCTGATGTACATTTGATCATCCTGCAAGAAAATATGCATCGGTACAGTGGAGGCATTTCCCCTGAGCGCTTTGTACCAAGGATCCGATGGCTGTGCCGAGGTGTGCCCGCAACCAACGACCCTGATAAATTTCCGTACCCGTAAATGAAACTGCTCTTGCGTCAGAGAATCCGTCAACCCTGTCTCAAATACAGTTGCGAGAGAATCGAATATTGCTGGTGTTGTGTATTCGTAAAGCCCTGGATGACTCGATTTCATATCTGAAACCAAGATATTGAGGTCACTTTTCAGTTGGTCTGGACCATACTTCTCAGTAAACACGTCTTCTTGCGCATTCCCAAGTGCAACAAGCGATAGGCAAATTAAAAGAAGGTGAAATTTCCTGAGCATTCTGTTTGAATCTTCTGAAATTGAATTAGCGAAAGCTAAGAAGAAATTATTTCTTCACCAAAGGATAAATCAACTCTTCCAAGCCATTTGTCTTGATTTCCAGCATCAACTCGAGTTGTCGACCCAGTTTTCCCTTCGGGAATCCCTTACCTCTATACCAGACCAAATACGCCTCAGGAATGTGAATCAGCAGCTTGCCTTCGTACTTACCGTAAGGCATACGCATGTTCGCCAATTGCACTAATTCATGTGGTTTATCCAACATTTAAGCTGATTTCTTTGGAATCAAAACAAGAACCTCGAGTAAGTAATCCCAGAATTTCTGAACGGAAGATATTTGCACTTTTTCATCTGGTGAGTGAGCTGCGCGAATGTTCGGCCCGAATGAAATCATATCCACTTTTGGAAGGTGCTGAGAAAGAATACCACACTCTAATCCAGCGTGACACGCCTTCACTTGCGGTTCTTCATTGAATTTCTTCACGTACAGATCTCTCAAAATGGTCAAGATTTCCGAATCCTTGTTCGGCTGCCACCCTGGGTAATCGCCGTTTTGAACTACTTCGCAACCGACAGCTTCGAAACTCGCTCGAATCGTATTGGCCACATCATCTTTCGTGCTTTCCACACTACTTCTCTGTAGCGATTGAGTTGTAAAATCACCATGCCCAACAATTACTCGCGCTAAACTCGACGAAGTTTCCACCAATCCTTCAATGTCTGAACTCATTCTGAATACGCCATTGTGACAAGCATAAATCGAACGAATGATTTTTGGCAAATCTTCTGAACCCACTGCTTTCGCTGTATTTGAAACCACTGGGTTCAAAGCCAAATTCATTTCTTTTTCAATTGAAGCGTATTCAGTTTTCAACGTCAGCGCAATTGAACTGAACTCCACATCGAGCATCCCTTCAAAATCGTGATTGATAGCAAAAACCGCTACTGACTCTCTTGGAATTGCATTTCTCAAGCTTCCGCCGTCAATTGAAATCAATTGAAATCCTTTGGTTACCATCAATTTCTGAAGGATACGGTTCATCATCTTGTTCGCGTTCCCCCTTCCCTTGTCGATATCCATTCCTGAATGTCCTCCAATTAAACCGCTGATTTTCAATTCAAAAACTGCCGCATCTTCCCAAAGATCAACTTCAGTATACTTCATGCTCGTATTTGAATCAATTCCTCCAGCGCAGCCGATTGAAATCTCATCATCATCTTCTGTATCGAGATTTAGCAAGATTTCACCGTCAAAATTGGAAGGATCGAGCTCCATGGCTCCAGTCATTCCTGTTTCTTCGTCAACGGTGAACATTGCCTCAATAGGAGGATGAGCAATATCTGTTGAAGTCAAAATTGCCATGATCGTTGCCACGCCGATTCCATTATCAGCGCCAAGTGTCGTTCCGTTTGCACGTACCCAATCACCATCGATAATCATTTCAATCCCCTGATTGTCAAAATCAAAGACTGTGTCTGAGTTTTTCTGATGAACCATATCAAGGTGCGACTGCATGATGACAATTTTGCGATCTTCCATTCCTGGAGAGGCTGCTTTTTTGATCACGACATTCCCAATTGCGTCTTTAATCGTTTCCAATCCAAGGGAGTTTCCAAAATCCATCATGAATTGAATGACTCTTTCTTCTTTCTTAGATGGACGTGGAACTGCGTTTAAATCAGCAAAATGGCTCCACATTGCTCTTGGCTCAAGGTTTTTTACACTCATTTATTTAGTTGTTGTTCGATTATCTGATTATCCGACAATCCAAATCATATTCAATTTAATATCTAAAGGTCATCGTCGAGGAGATCGCGATTACGCGTAACCACTTCTCTTTTCTTGTTGTTGATTCCGTCTATGATTTTGTAGATTCCGAATCCAACCAAGAATATCGGGTAGAAGAAAATTCTGTCCATCAGTGCAATTCCTAGTCCGAACCAAAGCACAGCACCAACAATCGAGAGTATCCCGAATATAATTCTTCCGTTCATTCCATGGCTTGCCTCTAGGCTTTGACCTATCCCAGCGTTATTTTGGATTGCCTTTTCACGATCTTCCTCTTCACGGCGTTTTTTTGCCATCATTTTTGGATCTTCTTCGAAATCAGCGCACGAATCTTCGAATGCCGGGCGCTCAGAAGTTAGTGTGCAGACCACACCTTTTTTCGGTGAAAACCCTTTGTTCGAGCATAATTCGCAAATTGCCAGTCGTTGTTGATCGTTCATCTACTTCACCAATTTCTTGTAACGGATCCGTTTTGGTCCGCTTTCTCCAAGACGTTTCTTACGGTTTTCTTCGTATTCAGTATATGATCCTTCGAACCAATAAACCTCAGAATCACCTTCAAAAGCTAAGATATGCGTACAAATTCTATCCAAGAACCAACGGTCGTGAGAAATTACTACGGCACAACCTGCAAAGTTTTGAATTCCTTCCTCAAGTGCTCTCAAGGTATTGATGTCGATATCATTGGTTGGCTCATCAAGTAGAAGAACATTGGCTTCCGTTTTCAATGTCATGGCCAAGTGCAAACGATTTCGCTCACCACCGGATAACACTCCAACTTTCTTGTTTTGATCTGATCCACCAAAGTTGAACTTCGATAAATAAGCGCGTGAGTTAATCTTTTGATCTCCCACTTCCACGTATTCCAATCCGTTCGAAACGACGTCGAATACTGTTTTGTCTGGGTGAATATCTTCGTGCGATTGATCTACGTACCCAATCTTCACCGTTTCACCAACTGCGAACGAACCACCATCTGGCTCAAGTTCATCCATGATCATTTTGAAAATTGTCGTTTTACCAGCACCATTTGGTCCAATAATTCCAACAATTCCTGCTGGCGGCAACTTGAAATTCAAATCGTTGTATAACAATTTCTCTCCGAATGCTTTTGAAACACTCTCAGCATCGATCACATTAGTTCCTAAACGCGGACCATTTGGAATCGGCATTTGAAGTGTCGCTTCTTTTTCGCGAGCATCTTGGGAAAGCATTTTATCGTAGTTAGCAATACGTGCCTTGTTCTTCGCGTGTCGCCCTTTTGGATTCATTTTAACCCACTCGAGCTCGCGTGCAAGCATTTTTTGTCGCTTCGATTCAGATTTCTCCTCTTCTTTCAAGCGTTTTCCTTTTTGCTCCAACCAAGATGAATAGTTTCCTTTCCATGGAATTCCTTCTCCTCGATCCAATTCTAAAATCCAACCGGCAACGTTATCCAAGAAATAACGGTCGTGAGTCACGGCGATCACAGTTCCTTTGTATTGTTGCAAGTGTTGCTCCAACCAATCAATTGATTCAGCATCCAAGTGGTTGGTAGGCTCATCCAATAATAAGATGTCTGGATTTTTCAACAGCAAGCGGCACAATGCTACACGACGGCGCTCCCCTCCTGAAAGTGTTCCGATCAATTGATCATCCGGTGGACAACGAAGTGCATCCATGGCGATATCCAGCTTTGTATCCAATTCCCAGGCATCTAGTGCATCGATTTTATCTTGAACTTCACCTTGACGAGCGATCAGTTTATCCATTTTATCAGGATCATTCATGATTTCTTCATCCATGAACGAGTTATTGATCTCTTCAAATTCCGCCAAAACATCAACTGTCTCTTGCGCTCCTTCGAGAACAATATCCTTTACCGTTTTTGATTCATCGAGTTCTGGCTCCTGCGGAAGGTATCCCACTGTGTAACCGTCTGAAAACACGACTTCACCTTTGTAGGCTTGATCGAGTCCTGCGATAATCTTCATTACCGTTGATTTACCCGAACCATTTAATCCAATGATTCCGATTTTCGCTCCGTAATAAAACGAGAGGTATATATTTTTAATTATTTGCTTTCCTGCTGGTGTATCTTTTGACACGCCGACCATTGAAAATATGATCTTTTTATCGTCTGACATAGTGTTGTTCTGTTTATTTCAAAGTTAATAACAAATTAAGAATGGAGAATGTCAAAATGGAGAATGTTTGAGCATTGGTGAATAGGAATAATCGTATCCACTCTTTACTTTTTTTCTTCGCCAAAAAAAGTAACAAAAAGGTCTAGCACTGATTTTTCTTCATTTCGTCAACTTCTTGAAACGCGATGTTTTCAGTGATCGCTCCATTTTCATTGCGCGCTTCCTCAAACATTAACTCGTTTCAATTCATTTCCTCATTTCAAAAAATAGGCGCGTCCTTCCCAATGACAAAATCGGTATGGATTTCAAACTAAAAGATTAATGAAAAGCTCCTCCAGAGATCAGTTTGATGGAGTAATTGACGACGATTAGCAATGCAGTAAGACTAAAAAGTCCAACGATCCAACGGTGTCCGTTCTTAACTTTCAAAGTAAGGTGAGCAATGAGCACAAATACGCAGGCGATGAATGGAATCGTCGCTGGAAATTGCAGAAAGCTCTCTACGAAATCACCGTGGATTAGGGAAATAAAAGAGCGTTGAAAGCCGCAGGTCAAGCAATCGACCCCAAACTCAGCTTTCCACGAACATTCAATCAAAATCTACCGAAACCGCCACCTGATGTAGCAACTGAAGCAAAGATTACAAGTACAAAGATTACGTACAAGAAGAACAATGCAGAAAGGATTGTTCCGATAATTGCACAGATATACCCTGCTTTCGCATTTTTGAAAGATGCATCGTACGCTGCTTTATCAGTCATATACGTTGCTTTTACCTTCTTAAACATCACCAAAGCAATGATACCACATACCAATCCTGGGATTCCGTAAAGGAAACATCCAACGATTGAAATGATTCCCAATACCAATACTGCATTCGCATTAGGGATAGTTTTTTGAGCGCCTGTAAATCCGGCGTTTGTATTTGTGTTTGTTACTCCTGGATCGAGTAGGTCATCTGATTCACTCATTATTTTAGGTGTTTAAGGTTTACTCCGTACATTATTATAAATCCGATGGCAAATATTACTACTACCACCATTGAAATTGCTCCTGTTAATTCTAGCACGTCTCCCATGCCCATTGGCATAAAATCTGCCATTTCTTTAAAAATACTCAATGCAACATATGATCCATACACTGCTAAGGCCTGACCGAGAACGTACGGAAGGAAACCGATTTTTCTCATCTTGAACATGATCAACGCTCCACCTAAGCAGAGGATGCTTGCGAAAATACTCAATAAGTTGGCAAAATCTTGGATTTTCTGCATTGCTTCGATATCAATCGACCCGAAGACTCCTTGTGAAAATGGATCTGAGCCAACACTCGCATTTCTGAATTGAGATTCAATATCGTTAAATCCAGAGAAATTTATGAGTCCCATGATGATTCCAAATCCAGAAGCGATAAACGTCAAAATGCAAAGTACAAGCAAAAATGCTGGCCTTTTCTTTTCGATAATTGAAGTATCTTCTGTTAATGTAAAATCGTCATCTAATTCATCCATGGTATGAGAGTTTAGGGTTGTGCATAATTACAATAAATCATGCGGAAATGGTAACTTTTATTCAATTTTCTACAAAAAAAAGACCTTGATCCGAAAAAACCGAATCAAGGCCAATATGATAGTAAGAAAAATTACATATCGTCTAATGCATCAAGTTGCTCTTGGTAGTCCATAGCAGCATCTTCGAATTCATTTGCTACTGCATTAACGAAAAGCACTGCAATAATGATCATAACAAGAGCAAGAACCACTCCGATAATTCCCATGATCAAACCACCTTTTGCTTGTCCTTCTGATCCAGCCATACTTGGATCTGCTTTGATTTGGTTCTTAGCTACTACAGCAAGAATAATCGCTACAATACCAACGAGTAGTCCAATCCATCCTGTCCAAAATAATGCTAGTGAGATAATACCAAGCACCATCGCGGCGGTTGCCATCCCATTTTTCTTTGTTGTTCCGTCTGTCATAATAATATGTGTTTAAAAGTTACGGGGACTAAGATATAAAAATCTGAAATCCCAAAATCAGAAATCACAAAAAGTTGTAAAAAAAACTATTAACAAATTTTGTTTGATAATCTGCACATCTCCGTTCGATTCATTCTTTAGCCACCCCAACAAGCCTGTAACACCCGTACTTTCTAGATTTAGTGAGGATTCCACATCTTAGCGCTTGAAAAAAAACAGTTGTTCATATCGTAGTTACTCGGTTGAAAAGTTTTATTTTGGTTGTATGAAAAAAGTAGCTCTACTGGCAGTTTTAAGCCTGTTTTTGATTACCGCCTGTAAAAAAGGACCCGCGGAATTCGTTTTGAAGGGAACAATTACGGACGCAACATTCAATGCTTCATTGACGAATGCAACGGTAAAACTATATGCAACTGGCGCTGGATCTTCCGTGACCAACGAAATTGCCTCTACCACTTTGGATTCAGAGGGGAATTATCAGTTTACCTTTGAAAGAGAGAAAGTTGAGACCTACTACTTAGAAGTTGTAAAAGAGAATTATTTCGATTTGTATGAAACGATTCCATTCTCAGATTTAACAATTGAAGATGATAACGTGTACGACTTTTCAACTACTGCCAAAGGATGGGTGAGATTTAACATATCACATCCCGGAGGCGTCCCAGGTGACGTTTTGGAATACATTCGAGAAGAAGGCAAAATCGATTGTGCGGAGTGCTGCCCTGGCGGATATCGTTATTTCTATGGAGCGGTCGATTCAACGTTTTACTGCGTAAACGATGGTAATGCGGCTTATTCAGGATATTATTGGGCTACTGGCAGCAGTGGCGGCTCAGGTCCAGTTTGGGTTCAAACACCACCATTCGATACGGTTGACATCTACATCAGCTATTAAACTCAGATTTTTGTGAATTTGATGGTCTCTTTCATTTTATCAGAGTAAACCACAACAAGGTACATTCCAGTTTGTAAATCGCTAATATCAATCGGGTATTCGCTCTCCCCTTTTTTGATTCTACCTGAATGTATTGTGCGAATTTTCTGACCATTTAAAGCGAAGAGTTCTATTTCTGCTTTCGCTCGTTTGGGCATGTTCACTTGAATGGTTGTTTGATTCGATGCAGGATTCGGGTAAACGAGGGCAGTAATAGAAGGTTCTGGAGTAGATTCCACGGCATCTAAATGATCCGTTGTATTAACGATGTATTCATCAAACTCATAGGAGGTCATCATTCCCCCATCAATCAAAACCTCGTAATCTTCTACTTTTTCAATGAGCTGCAGCGCTTGTGGTTCTTCTTCGATACAGACCTGTCCATTGACCATTGGCACGAAATCAAGCTCTCGATTTATTGTTTTCAGTTCCGCTTCCTTACTATTGTTGGTTGGCTGGTCGTGAACTTTATCGCTAACTGTTTCAATCTCCAACGAATCAGGTATTTCTGTGTTTTCGAGAATTTCTTGACCTGTTCTTTGCAATTCACCTACAATTGGCTCTTCATCACACTCACAACTAAAAAGCGTCAGGCCGAATACCACGAACAAGGTGAAAACCCACGCTCGCTGAAATGATTGTTTATCATTCATTTGCCATATGGAAAAGTCGTAATTCAATTGCTCTAACTGACTTTTTCCAATGTGTCCACAAACCCTATTACCAATGTTTAGTGCTAGGATCTCTTTAATTTCATTCGATGATTTCCCAGTAAAGTCGTACACGTCAATCGCACACTTCTTGCAAAATGCACCTTTCTCCGTTCGCGACATTTTGTTCCAATCTTCTGAGCACGGCTCAGGAATAGTAATGTTTTTCATGGGCTTAGGATTTGAAAGCTTCAATATGGTGTCTATATTTTCGAAAATTTAATTGTTTCTTTCATTTTACCAGATTGAACAACAACTAGGTACATTCCTGTATCCAAATCGATTAGATCTATTGGAAACTCGCTTTCCCCCTCCTCCATTCTTCCCGAATGAATTGAACGCAGGTGTTGACCGTTCATTGAAAAGAGTTGAATTTCAGCATCGGCTTTGCTTGGCATCGTGACTTTTAACGTCGTTTGGTTCTTCGCAGGGTTTGGATAAACTAGTCCAGACATTTTTACTTCGCCAACTGGTTCATTCGATAAAGGAAGGGACTCAATATATTCAGTAGACCATGACATACCTCCTAGCATATGCCTAACAGACTTAACTTGACCTCGTATCGCCTCCTCGTAAATCGGCTCTCGATGCTCCTCAACCATTTCCATTTCCCCCAATATTAATTCTTCAAAAATCTCGGGTTCTGGAAGAACTAATTGATCAGTTGCGACATGCAACTGTCCAGTAGTCACAGCTTGTTCATCAAAATTCGATTCCCCAACATTAATTGCTGCATTCGCCCTTTCTGTGAGTTCCGGCACTTCAGACAAAAAGGCTTGAGCTGTTTTCTGAATTTTCTGAACTACTGGTACCTCGTCCTCTTCACAACTGAACAATGTCATTCCAAAAACAACCAGCAAAGTAAATACCCACGCTCTGTTAAACGACTGTTTATTGTTCATCTTCCAAGCATGAAAATCATCGTTGAGCTCCTCCAATTGCTTCGGCTCAATTCGTCCACATACACGACCTCCAATATTCAGTGTTAGAATATCGCGGATTTCGTCCCCTGATTTATTGGTGAAGTCATAAACATCAATCGCACATTTCTGGCAAAATGCACCTTTTTCAGTTGGTGACATTTCATTCCAATTCTCGGAACACGGTTCTGGGATATCAATGTTTTTCATAGGTGGAAGTTTTTAACCTGTACAATTAAGATGCAAGGTCGTTCACTATTCCACAAAAAACGTTCCTGAAATATCACGTTTGCGTTACAATTCAATTAAATGATGTAACGCAAGTATTAAGAAAATGTCTGAATATCAGAATTTAAGCGAGAGAATAATTACTCGTCATCGAGCACGGCACGTAGCTTCTGGCGCAATTGTCGGTTGTACGTTTCCGTGATGTACTTCAAGTAGTTTGGGGTACTTTTCGTAATGCACTTCGTGTAATGCTTCAGCCTGTATTCGATGTGATCTGTCAACAATCCCATGATCTCTAAACCGTGGAAATAATCTTCCGCTGCATCTCGAATCGCTTCAAAGTGATTTTCCAAAGAGGCATCAACTGCATCTTTCCCTTTTCGTCCACTGTCAATACAGTCGTAGTAATAATCCTTGATAGAGAACTCGTAAAGTGGTTTCGTATCCAACAAATCTTCCACATTTCTATGGAATTCAAACTCTACTTCAAATTCTAGGTCTTCTGCTTCACTCAAGCGTGCTTCGAGGAAACGGTCTGGAAAACGGAAAGCATCTTGCCAATTCAAGTAATCTTGCCAAATCCCGAAACGACGCACATTATTACCCAGATCAATGACCTTAAACATATCCTTGTTAGGCAACTTTCTTGAACCACGACCAATCATTTGATGGTACAAAGTCAATGAACGCGTAGCACGGTTTAGGATAATCGTTTGAACCGTTGGCTCATCAAATCCAGTTGTCAAGATACCTACGGATGTAAGAATTGCATCAGGTGTTTCTTTGAACCAAGACAATACATCTTTTCTATCCTTGTCGCTGAAGGTAGAATCTAAGTGACGAATTTTGTATCCGCGTTTTTTGAAGGTCTCCTCTACTCGAATTGACGTATCAATCCCTGAATTGAAAATTAGCGTCTTTGTACCAACAGCCACTTCTTCATAAGCAAAGAGTAATTTCTCTTGCATGAAGTAGTTTCCATAGACAACGTCTGAACTGCTTACCGTGAAATCACCATTCGAACCAATTTTCAGTCCGTGAAGGTTCACATCGTAAGTGTACGACTCAGCATTCGATAAATATCCAGACTCAATTAATGAAGCAATGCTTTCCCCTACCAACAACTTATGGTAGTTATCATTCAATGGGAGTGCTTTGTTGCTACTCAGTGGCGTTGCTGTAACACCAAGGATGTTTGCGTTCCCGTAGAATTGGAAGATTTTTCTAAAGCTGTTGTAGTGTGCCTCATCGACAATCACCAATCCAACTCCTTTGATGAAGTTTTTGTCATCATTCAAACGATTGTTGAGTGTTTCCACCATTGCGATGAAACAATGGTACTCGCTCTCGTCTGGAATTTCTTTTACTTCACTGCTGATGACTTTGTTATTTACACCAATTGCAGAAAGTTGCTTTGATGTTTGAACAGAAAGCTCAATACGGTGAGTAAGGATCAATACCTTTTCCTTTACTGTTTCAATGTAACGTCGAGCCGTTTCTGAAAAAATCACAGTTTTCCCTCCACCAGTAGGCAATTGGAAAAGCAGATTAAACTCTTTACCGTTGTCAGCTAACTCCTTTAGGATAGATTGAACGGTTTTTTCTTGAAAAGGATACAGGGTTTTGGCCTGGTACAATTCGGTATCGATCATAATTTTACTACGAAATTAAGGGCTACAAAGCTAGTGTCTTTTTCGTCAAATACAAAATAAAAACGAAGGAAGTAGCAATTAGAATACTTGAAATCCTACGCATATTAAAAGCATGCTTTGAATAGAACGTCAATCTACCATGAAATATTATTTTTGTTGCTACGTCAAATAAGAAAATACACAATCGAAATGAGTGATATAGAAAAAGTAGACTGTCTGATTATTGGTTCGGGTCCTGCTGGATACACTGCAGCGATTTATGCAGCGCGTGCTGACATGAAACCTGTTATGTACCAAGGATTACAGCCGGGCGGTCAGTTAACAACTACAAACGAAGTTGAAAACTTCCCAGGATACCCTGACGGTGTTACTGGACCAGCAATGATGCTAGAATTAGAAGCACAAGCAAAACGTTTTGATACGGATGTTCGTTTCGGATTTATCAATAAAGTTGACTTTTCAGGTGATGTTCATAAGTGTTGGGCGGATGATGGAAAAGAAATCCATGCAAGAACAGTAATTATTTCTACTGGAGCTTCTGCTAAGTACTTAGGATTGGAAAGCGAACAAAAATACCTTGAATTAGGAGGTGGAGTTTCTGCTTGTGCTGTTTGTGATGGATTCTTCTATCGCGGACAGGAAACAGTAATCGTGGGAGCTGGAGATTCGGCATGTGAAGAAGCTCACTACCTATCGAAATTATGTACGAAAGTGACAATGTTGGTGCGTAGAGATGAGTTTAGAGCATCAAAAATCATGGCTGAAAGGGTAAAGAATACCGAGAACATTGAAATCCTTTACAATACTGAAACGGTTGAAGTTTTGGGAGATGGACAGGGTGTGACTGGTACTCGCGTGAAAAACAACGTTACTGGAGAAGAGCATGATATCCCATGTACAGGTTTCTTCGTAGCGATTGGCCACAAACCCAATACGGATATTTTCAAGGATTACATCAACATGGATGAAACTGGTTACATCGAATACGAAGAGCCAGGAACATCTAAAACGAATGTAGCGGGTGTATTTGTTGCTGGTGATGCTGCTGACAAGACATACCGTCAGGCTGTTACTGCTGCCGGAACAGGTTGTATGGCTGCGTTGGACGCTGAACGTTGGTTGTCCGCTCAAGGACACTAAGATTAACTAATTGAAAAGCCCTCGATTCTTTGGAATCGAGGGCTTTTTTGTGCTCGTATTTCTTGTATTATGATTTAAACTGCAAAGTCTTCAATTGCCCAACGTAGTAATCGTAGAATCCATCTACATCAATAGTAGTTGCTATCTCTATATTCGATTTCAATGGCTGCGTTTCGGAAATGAACTCAACCGTCATTGTTCCTTGCTTGGAAGGCACTGGTGATGTATCAACATCAACAAATGCGGGCTTCATTTCGAACAAATCTGGCTTTCCTAGAAATGCGGTCGCTGCAGTGTCCCAGAAGCTAAACCCGTACTGAAATGCAACAAGCGCGTACATTTGCGCTGCAAGATCAAGTGCTGGGTATTTATTGCTGTCTGGAATAAAGTACTGTCGAATAATTTCACCTGTAAGAATGACGCTGTTCGTTACGTTAAGTGGAAACATTTTGATTTTTATTCCAGATTTAAGCACATCCTGCGTCGCTTGTGGATCCCAATACACATTCCATTCTGCATTTGGGTTTGCTCCTGGCGCGACTCCTGTATCAATGTTCCCAAACTGTGTTTCATTGTTAATGTACACTCCTCCCATCCATACGATGTCGGAAATTTTAGAAGCAAAACTGGAATCGGATTTTATCGCCTCTGCAATATCTGTAACTGGTGAAAGACACAGAATTTTAACGGGCGAGTTTCCGCCTTCAGTATACACTTTATCCACCATTTTCGTTAAGGGGTAATCCATTTCGGGCTCTGGCACGATCACATCTTCTTTATATTGATTGACAATAGGAAAAAGATTCACCATGAGTGAATATTGGCGATAGCCCCATGGAAATGGATTCCACCCGCGTGCGCCTGAAACAGTAACAGGAATATCTTTCAAATTGATCAAATCGAGTAATTTACTACTGACGTTGGCTGTTGGATATCCTTGGCAATCGGCGTTGAGCACCATGATTCCTTTAATGCTGATATTGGACATGGATGCAGCGAAAAGAATCGACATTAGCTCGTCCGTAGCTCCATCGTGAATGATGATTGTGTTTTGTTTTTGACTCATAGTTTTTCAGTGTTAGTGAATTTTGATGTGTAGATATTATCAACGAGAAACTAATCATCCAACGGCATTGTGAAAGTTGGTTTTCTGAATAGAAACTTCGTTAAGCTGCCTAAAAATACGGATAATTTCCTGTTGTCTCCTTAGGTAGTTTTACCTGATTTACACTTTACTACGCTCACACTTTTCGGGATATAAGTGTTCCAAAACAGGTGTAAAAAGATTAATTTGGAACACTTATAACTCGTATTATTGAGTGATAAATTTAAATATAGGTGTTCCAAAACAGATAAAAATGACTACTTTTGGAACACCTATAAATTATTTCACATGCCAAAAACAATCGTAGGAAGGTCAACAGAAAAGGAAGTTCTTAGTAATGCTTTGAAGAGTTCGAGATCCGAATTAATTGCTATTTACGGCCGCAGAAGAATCGGTAAAACATTCCTGATCAGGGAGTTTTACGAGAAAAATATGATTTTCTCAATGACAGGATTCAGTGAAGGAACCCGAGATGTTCAGATCAAGAACTTTCAAACAAAGCTGAATGAGATTACCGACAAATTTGTAGATGAAAAACCCGAAGATTGGATTGATTGTTTTGTCCTATTAAAAAAGTACATTTCTCAACTTCGAAAAAGCAATAAAAAGAAAGTCATTTTCATCGATGAATTTCCATGGATCGCTACGAACAAATCAGGGTTTCTGGCTGCATTTGAAAACTTCTGGAATGACTACTGCGTTGGCAGAACGGATTTGGTGGTTGTTGTTTGTGGATCCTCCGCTTCATATATGGTCAAAAAGCTGATTAAAAATCACAAAGGACTAAGCAAACGCATCACTCAACGCATTAACCTCAAACCATTCACTCTTGGGGAAGTAAGAGATTTCTTCGAGCATAAAAAATACCCCATGCTCGAATATGAGTTATTGAAGATCTACATGTCGCTTGGGGGAATTCCCGAATACTTGGAACAAGTTCAGAAGGGCGAATCTGCTGTAAGCACAATAGACCGCCTATGTTTTCAGCCTGGAGCTTACTTAGAAAATGAGTTTGATGAGGTTTTTGATTCACTCTTTGACTCCTCCTCTTATCACAAGATGATTATTGATGCCCTAGCACACGGAAAGAAGAAAGGTCTAAGTCGAAACGAACTACTGAAGAAATGTGGCGTGCAATCAAGCGGCCGATTTTCTCGATCATTAAAGGAATTGGAAATTTCAGGATTCGTCTTGCAATACGACTCATACTCAGGAAAAGCGAAAGGAACACTTTATCGGATCTACGATGAGTATTGCTTGTTTTACTTGAAGTTCATGCAGCCATACAAAGGAAACAGTTGGCAACGTCTGTATCAGAAACCTGAATATTCTATTTGGTGCGGATTTACCTTTGAAACGATTTGTCTGAAGCACAGCAATCAGATCAAAAAGGCACTAAAAATTGAAGGAATCGCTTCAACCAACTACGCTTGGGACAATTCAAATGCTCAGGTGGATATGGTCATTGATCGTGATGACAACTGGGTGAATTTGTGTGAAATGAAATTCTACAACGACGAATTTGTGATTGACGCGGGCTATTTAAAACGCCTAGAGACGAAAAAACGAGAGTTTAAAGCTGATAAAGCAGGGCGAAAAGGTATTTTCTTAACGATGGTTACCACACATGGCGTGAAAGAGAATAAGTATAGTTCTGCTGTTGTGGATCACGATTTGACGATTGATTGTTTGTTCAGGTAGGTGGATTCGATTGTCTGATTGTCTGATTGTCTGATTGTCTGATTGTCTGATTGTCTGATAAATGAGATATCAATACTCACTCACTCTCCACAGACTTATCCCCTTTAATCCTTCTCCAAAGCTGACCAAACACTTCACCCAAGTTGATTTCATCCATATTCGGCTGGAGTCTTTTTACTCGCACCTCATTCTTTGGGCCAGCAGATATTTCATATCTCCACATGATTTTTGCCGTATTCGGGTTCATCCCAAATTGACCAAAGCGCAAATCATTGAAAATCAATTTATCTTTCGCCTTTTCTATGGTGTACCAACCGTTAGCAATCTTCAGAATCTGCTGAATTGCCTTTTCGTCTCGAATAGAGTCAATTAAGTGATGATTTTTAGGGAATTCTTTTGAGAAAATAATTGGTTGATCATCATCTAGCAAAGAATAACGACCAAATCGATAGCCATTCTTCGTTTCAATATGTGCATTCCACAGCACAGTATTTAACGGTGTAGGCAGCGTTTCAATCTCAACAAAATCAACACCTTGCTTCGCCAAACTTTCATCTACAGCATGGTAGCTGAAGCCCTTAAACACGAAGGTTAGTGCCATGTACGAAGTACTGATGATGAGTCCAGCATTGTTAAATATTCGCCTACGGGGATTCGTCCTTTTGTGGAACATCGCAATCATCAAGCAAATCAAGAATGGGATCGTGTATAGCGGATCGACTACGAAAATGTTGTTGTAGGTAATTCGGACTTCAAACGGCCAGAAAAACTGGGTTCCCCAAGTTGTATGCATATCCAGCATAGGATGAGTTACCAACGCAAGGAAAAAGAGTAAAATCCAATCTCTTCGAGTTACAGTAGGCCTCTTCTTCTGATGAATCCGATGCGCGCCCCAAGCTAGCGCGGGGGCCAAAAGCAAACTAAAAAGGATGGAATGCGAGAAACCCCGGTGCATTTCCGTTGCTGTAATGTCATCCGTTACGAATCGAAATAGAACATCCAAATCTGGAATTGTTCCTGCAATTGCTCCCCACAACATCGCTCGAGATCCAATTTTCTTACCTAAAACTGCTTCTCCAACAGCTGCGCCTAGCACAATTTGCGTTAATGAATCCATTAATTATTAAAGTTTGCTTTGAATGGTACACGTACTTCGAACTCACTCGGTGAAATTGATTGGATAATTGGTTTTAACAACAAGTTCGAAACACTCTTCCTGTGCTTCGCATAAAGCTTCATATTTGTTGGCAAGGCACCAATCTGGCTCTTAACCAACTCAGCTGTTCGTCCAAGCTGTAATTCCTTAGAACCAACATTCAATCCCTGCTCTACATAATCGTACAGAAATCGTTGATATACAGAATGCTCCTTGTTAAAATCATAATCCAAACCAACGAAGTTTGCCTCCACGACATTCCGATTGAAAAGCGCGGTACTGAACCCTACAAGTTGGTCATTTAGCCAAGCTCCTCTGAACGAGAATTGATCTCCTAAATTGCGTTTAAAGTTGGCAAAAGCTTTTGCATTTAATCGACCAAAGCTAAAGTCTGATTTCTCCAAAACATTTGAGAAAAGCTGTTCTATTCTTTCGGAATTCTGTTCAATTTCTTCCGCTGAAAAATCTTTCAATTCGAGCTCTTTTGATTTAGAATAAACACTCTTCGCTCGCGTCCTGAATTTCGTCTTCATGCTCGCGAGATAATCGTCCATAGTTTTCCAACTCTCGTGATAGTTCAACACCATGTTCACATCAACCATGAAATCGCGGTAGCTCAATCGTTTTAATCGATCTGAATACGAGGTTGAATCTGGCCAAAACTCCTTAAACAGTGTAATCGATGCTTTCTCCTTGATGGAAGGCTGTGTTTTCAGGGATTCCGTGATTGCTGCCACTTCATCCATTGCTTGATCGTTTGTAACTAGGCGAGATAAAAACCCGTTTTCACCATCACAGAAGACATTTCCACATACCAACACATTGATAGTGAAAACATCAGCGATCTTTTTGTGAATGTGGTACGATAAATTGCACAGATCCTTCGAGTATTGTCGTCGCTTATCAACAAAAACAACCAATTGATATACAGCAATGAGAGCGGGATCTCCTTTGTCCGTGTACGAAATAGCGTAGCGGTACTGCAATTGGTCGCCCAAGGCATCTTCCAAAGCGGACAAATACCCTATTGACAAATATATGTTTTGATTTTTAGCCACAGTATTCCAATCTTCCATTGGAATATCGTGAACGGAATCAACAATCTTTCGATTGGTTCCAATGTTCACAACTGTTTTTTGATCTTCTATCATTGAATAGTAAAAATAATCAATTAGTTCTCAAACCGATATTGAATTTAGAAATCGGTTCTGTAGGATTATAGACGGTGAATATGTGCGATGGATTACAGATTGGATTGAAATAGTGGATCGGCAGCCAAATTTCAGCCTCTAAAAAGCAAATTTAACTCAGTTCAAATGGATGTATACGTGAATCCTCATTTTCTGATTACAATTCTCTCCGTTTTTCGTTGCCGGTTTCCATTTTTCTAGTTTCGAAGGATCGTCAACGGAAATGAAACAGCTTTGATTATCGTTGACGCACTCCAAATTGAGCAATGAGACACTTCCATCTCCAAGAATGATAATATTGTAATAGAATCTTGAATCCACGCGAATGCAATCTGATGTATCCACTTGATGATTATCTAAAACAATGTTTAACAGCTTATTAATTCGGTATGGCGGCTGCGCTTCGGTATCTGGATACTCGCAATAAACCAGTGAATCTCGTTGTTGGGTGATTCCGAACAAAGGAGAAATTGCCATATATATCACGATCCAATATTTCATCTGAAATTCCTATTCCGCATTACTTTTTCCAATTCTGATTTGAAACTTTCCCATTGAGCATAAACCTTATCAGGGATTGTGCTAAAATCAACTTCCTCTATCACTTGACTGATTCCAAATTTGTTTTCGAAAAGTTGAATACAATAAAAGTCCTTATCTATCCACAAATCAATCATAAATGCACCAGAATCGAACGAATGAATTTTATACAGAAATTCATTCGACCTGATTAATTCGGATATTTTATCAACGTATAACTGCATCTGACATGAGATCACTAAGCACCTCCCCGATGCTTCAGCCTAACTTTGTAATCACTCGCCATCATCGTAAATGCCATAATCTCACTGATATCTTCATGAGGCGTAATCATTTCGACATCGAAGTTTTTAAAGAGCATTGAGAGCACCAATTTCATTTCGAGTAACGCCAAATTCTTCCCTGGACAAAATCGCGGCCCACCGCCAAACGGGATATACGCATCCATTGAATGCATAGGACAGCGCGATTCTTTCATCCAACGCTCGGGAAAGAAATCTTTCCCATTAGTGAAATTTTCTTCTTGCAAGGTAGCATGTCTGGAATGAACCAGCATTCTCGTTCCTTTTTTGAAAAGATATCCTTCAATTTCGACATCAGAGAGTGGCTCGAATAACAATAACGGAGCAACTGGCTTCAAGCGCATCGTTTCGTTCGCAATTGCCTCCAAAAACTTGAATCCTTGAGTCAGTTCGTATTCCGTGATGCTTTTCGTACCAGCCAAAGCACCATCAATTTCAGACTGAAGTTTAGCTTGATAATCCGGATGTTTTGTCAACAAGTAAATCGCCCAAGCCAAGGTATGAGCCGTTGTATCCTCGCCTGCCATGAGCACTGTCACCAAATTTCCTTTGACTTCTGTATCGCTGAAATCTTCTTCGTTTTCAGCTTCAACCAAAATCGCTTCTAGGAAATTCGTTGGGTTTTCTTTCAGCTCAGGGTGATCTTCCAATCGCTTTCGACCATCGACAATCCAGCCGTAGATCATAGAATCAATCGCGTCGAGTGCTTTGTCAAAATCTCTATCCGCTTTCTTTCGAATCAGTTTGTGCCATTGAATTGGATCGTTGATGCGTTTGAAAATCATCGGAAAAATCTTCTCCATGTGATCCTGAACGACACCGCCCTTCTCTTCTATTGTATTCATTTCGAATCCAAAGGCTAAAGTCGTGGTAATGTCGACTGTAAATCGTAAAAAGTCTTGTTGAATATCGATGGCTTCGCCTGAATCGGCAGCTTTCTTCCATTTCGCGTAGAGTCGATCTACAGAGATCAACATCTTGTCAAAAAATGCCTTTTGATGCTTGACGTCCAGTCCTTTTGCGACCATTCGTCGGTGCATTTTCCAATCGTCGCCCTCAGCATTAAATACACCATGCACACCTTCAGCGCGAAGAATTGTATCCAGCTTTTTCATTCGGATAAAGCCTTCAGGCCGCTCGCGCAGGATGTACTGAATGATTTTTGGCTCAGAAATGATCGCCATTTTGACGGGCCCCAACTTAATCTTGTAGACAGAACCGTATTCGTCAGCCATCTCTTGAAATTGATTGTGCATGTTCGACAATTCCATGTCAAACGCACTTCCGAAAAAGGGAATTCCCTTCGGACCAGGTAGATCTCTAAATAAAATTGGCATCACTTATTTTTAGAGAACTAAAAATAAGGAATCTGATCTGCTATCTTCTTCTTTTATTCGAATTTCTTGATCCGCCACCGGTATTTCCTTGCTCACGACGACGTTTCTTCGCTTCACGACGCTTCTGCATCTGAATTTCGTTCTGTTTAGCGTAGGAAGCTTGCAATTCCTTGTATGCTTTGACTCCCTCATCCGTAATTTGGAAAGGATGGTCCAAAATGAATTCGATTTTCTTCCCCGTCAGCTTTTCGATGCTTTTGACATACGGACGCTCATCAATATCGCACAGTGAAATCGATTTACCGTTCGCCCCTGCTCTACCTGTACGTCCAATTCTGTGAACATAGGTTTCAGGCTCGTTGGGAATGTCGTAGTTGATCACGTAAGAAAGTGAATCGATGTCAATTCCGCGAGCTGCAATATCCGTTGCGACTAAAATGCGAAGGTTTCCATCTTTAAACCCTTTCAATGCGCGTTCGCGCTGACCTTGAGATTTATCTCCATGAATCGCACCAGAGGTTATTTTCGCTTTCGCTAAGATTTTTGATAATCTATCTGCGCCACGTTTGGTTCTTGAGAACACAAGAGCCTGATCGATTTCTGGATTCTTCAATAAATGAAGTAACAATTTCTTCTTGTCTGGCTTGAGCACGTGATACGCCTCTTGGGTAACCGTTGTCGCTGCTGATGAAACAACATCAACCGTGATGCTGACAGGATCGTGCAGCAAGGTTTTTGTCATTTTCACAATGGCAGGTGGCATCGTAGCAGAGAAAAACATCGTCTGTTTCTTTGGCGGAAGCTTCGGAAGAATTTTATTGATATCGTGAATGAATCCCATGTCCAGCATGCGATCTGCCTCATCCAAAACGAAGAATTCAACATTCTTTAAGCTGATGTACCCTTGATTCATCAAATCCAATAATCGACCTGGGGTAGCGACTAGAATGTCCACTCCAGCTTTCAATCTTCTGACTTGAGGATTTTGATTTACTCCTCCAAAAATAACCGCGTATTGCGATGGAAGAAATTTCCCGTATGCTTTGATGTTATCACCAATTTGAGCGGCTAGCTCTCTAGTTGGTGTGAGTATCAACGAACGAATTGGTTTTCGCCCTTGAGTTGCTTTATTTTCGTGTATTTGTTGGAGAATCGGAATGGAAAACGCTGCGGTTTTACCTGTCCCAGTTTGAGCACATCCCAATACGTCTCTGCCTTTGATGGCTTCAGGAATTGCTCTTTTTTGTATGGGAGTTGGTTTTTCGTATCCCATTTCTTCTACCGCCCTTAAAATTTCTGGCAATAGATCTAATTCTTTAAATGTCATGCGCAAAGATAGGTTGAATAATCCGATTGGAGTTCAAGAGAAGAAATCAATTCTCGCGCTTCTTTAGAATCAAGGCGGCATAACGATACAGCGCTACCTTCGTCTGCTCGGTTCATCTTTTCTCAGGCTGCGTCTTACTCGAAAGATGATGTAGATTATAAACGCCAAGAAGGAAACGGTGATTAATCCGGCAACTTTTGGGTTAATGTTTTGCTGACTGTCGTAATTTTCTCCTAAGGAATAATTGCCTCCCGACATCGGACCAGTGACCCACTCGTCATCGCTTTCGTCAAGCATTCTTTTAACCTCCACTAGTTTAAGTTGAACCGAGGTGTCCACCATTTTCTCTTGGTAGAAATCATGCAACCTGTAATTCGAATCAATTGTACTTGTATCTACTACCGACGCGTAAAGAAAATCCCCGAATAAGAACAAAATGAAAGTGAGAACAATTCTCATCTACTTGTAAGGCCAAGAGCTGTACCCTCCTGATAAATCAATCACGGTTTCAAAGCCCATCTCTTCCATCATGACTCCAGCTCTGCCGCTACGTCCACCTGATTTACAAAAGATTAAGGTCTTTTTCGATTTGTCTAATTTTGCTATTTGAGTTGAGAAATCTGAAGCCAAAACATCAACATTCTGCGCTTCTCCGATTGTTCCTCCGCCGTATTCTGCTGATGTTCGCACATCGACTAATTGGATCCCTTCTTCGGCTAGCATTTCCTTGAACATTTCCGCACTCACGACTTGATGTCCTGCTTTTTCAACCACTTCATCCACTTGCGACTCCGAACAAGACGCCATCAACAACACTCCAACAAACAATAAAATTCGCATACTTTTTTCTTTCGAAAATACTGCTTTGAGCACAAATGAACGCAACGTAAGTTGCAAAAAAGTCCATTTCCCCTTCTAGTTTGAGAAAAACTCACCACATTTGCATCAATGATTTCAAAAGAGGAACTTAAGGAGCGAAATGGAGAATTTTGGACGCGTTTTCAGAAGGAAATGCGCAATGTTCGTTCGTCTGATGGGAAAAGAATCAATTGGATTAAATACCCTCTGGGCGTTAAAGACATGTACTTGCGGATGCATACCACAGGATGTTTCACCAATCTTGCATTGGAAATTCAACCAAAGGATGAAGGTGTTCGCGCGATTCTTTGGGAGCAAATGACCGAACTGCGCGTCGTCCTGGAAAGTGCAATGGGATCCCCCGCTATTTGGACAGAGTTTGATCGCGTTTTCGCTGGAAGAAATGTCTCACGTATATACTGGGAACGAACAGACTTGAATTTCTTCGACGATAAGGATTTGCCCGAAATTGAAGCCTACCTGAAAGAAAAGTTGATTGCCTTCGACGGTTTTTATCAAGAATACAAGGATATTTTAATCACGCTAGCCGAGTAAAGACCTGCCCAGAGCTTGGCTCAATCAATAGTTTGCTCTTTGGAACGAAATTTGTTATTTTTATGTTAACAGAATTTGATCCAAACACCAAAAATGCAGCGTTTCTACGTACTTTTTTCTGCAACCTTGCTCTCAGCTTTCATAGCGTTGATTGCCTTAAAAGTAGATGCTGGAATTCTTGAACAAGCATCAGTAACCATTGAGGAAATTGATCTTGAGGACAAGCAGGGCGAAACGGAGGAAATTCAATTCCAACTAAAAGATTTCAATCATCATTCATCTGAGGATCTTGCAAAAACAACTAACGCGAACATACTGGTCAATTACCATTTTGCGATTAAATCGAACTGTCAAAAAGTAAGTTCCCCTCCCCCAAAGGCTTAATCCGAATTCAGGAATAGAAGTCAATCAATTAAGAGCGAAATCGCTCAAACATTTTATATGAATATCATGAAAACACGATTATCAATCATGGCCGTTGCGGCTGCCGCATTATTAGTATCTAGCTGCGCAACAATTAACCCGGGAGAAGTTGGGGTAAAAGTAAAACGTGGCGTTTTAGACAAAAAAATATACACTTCGGGGCAAGTTCCAGTCGGACCTTATTCTCAAATGATCAAAGTACCAACGCGAACTGTAAACAAAGAGGTCAAGTTGAATCTACCTTCAAAAGAAGGCTTGAATGTAAAAGCTGAAATATCGATTCTTTACCATATTGAGGCAGACAATGCCGTTCAAATCATTGAAGAAATTGGTCGGAATTACGAAGAAGTTGTCATTTTGAGTACGTTTAGATCGGCAGCAGCGGATATTTGCGCTCAATTCTTCGCTAAAGATATGCACTCTGGTAAACGAGGCGAAATAGAAAAAGCCATTGTCGATAAAATGACCACCCTAGTTGGCGAACGCGGATTTATCATTGAGGCGGTATTGCTTAAGAGCATTAGCCTCCCTCCTGGTTTGTACACGGCGATCGAAGATAAATTGGAAGCTGAGCAGGAAGCACAGCGTATGGAGTTCATTTTGCAAAAAGAGCGACAAGAAGCTCAACGTAAAATCATCGAGGCGCAAGGTACAGCAGATGCTCAGAAAATTCTGTCTGACGGATTGAACGAACGCACCATTCAATGGAAAAGCTTGGAGGTTTTGAAAGAACTATCAAACTCACCCAACACGAAAGTGATTATTACGGATGGCAAAACCCCGTTCATTGTCAATGACGAAGGCGGAAATAAGTAAAGGAAAATAACTACTCAACTTTAGGGCGGCTTTCGATTGATAACGGAAGTCGCTCTTTTTTTTCTTCGAATCAACGCTTTGTAGCATTCAATCGTTCTAATTAAAGCAGTTAGAATTGTGGAATTCAGGGCGATTTGCTAATCTTTGATAAAAATCAAATCTCATCCTCGGATTACACCATTCGTTTATATGCAAAACACTACTTTTACGGCATGATTAAAGGACTTATTTTCGGCGCTTTCGCTTTCGTTTCATTTACAGCGACTTCGCAAACTGAAATTTTCAACGAAGATTTTCAAACTGGCGCTCCAACGGCATTTACCATTGTTGATAATGATGGGTTTACGCCAAATGCAGCCACAGCGCAATTTACAGAAGCATGGACACGATTACCAGATCCATTGGATACTGCTGATACTGTGATGGGATCGACGTCATACTTTGAACCAGTTGGAACTGCGGATCGCTGGTTGATCACTCCTGCAATTGCATTGAGCTCATTCGGAAACTTCTTTTATTGGGAGGCACGATCGCATGATCCTTCTTTCCCTGATGATTACAAGGTGCTTGTTTCTACAACGGATACTCAGTTGGCGAGCTTTACAGATACGATTGCTTTAATTGAAGAGGAATTCGGTTCTTGGTTTCAACGCGAAGTTGACCTAAGTGCTCTTGGTTACGATAACGAAACAATTCACGTGGCTTTTGTAAATACTACAAATGATGGATTTGCTTTATACGTAGATGATATTCGCGCGGTAATTGAAGATCCAGTTGGAATTAACGAATTGGCTGAAGTAGCCGTGCAGGTGTATCCTAATCCGGTTTCTGATGTTATGAAAGTGCAATCTGAGGCAATTGTTCAATCCTTGGAATTGATTGCTTTGAATGGTTCGGTACTGAAATCATCTGATTCGAATGAGATCAATGTCTCTTCTTTGTTGCGTGGATCTTACTTTGTGAAGGTTGTGACGGATCAAGGAATGGTTGTGAGATCGTTTGTGAAGATGTAGATCGATTTTCTGATTTTCCGATCAGTTCTTTAACTGGCGCTGTCTTTCGAAAGTTACACTTTCTCATGCTTTTTGATTTTTTGGACTCGGCTTCAGTTGTTGAATTCGCTGCGTGACTGCTTTCGGCGGTGTTGGATGAAGTAGGAAACCACTGCCAATCCAAGTGCGGTAGCACTCCATAAATCCGATAATCCAAAAACGATTGTCTGCGTTAGGGATAATAGCAGAAAGCCCTACTGGACTTTTCGCGGATAGCCCGACCGAAGGAACGCCCAACAATTACTTTCTCTTCGAATTTACTTGATTAAAAAAGCTCCTTCAACGGCACCAATTGCATGGAGAAGCCCACATCTGATTGAGCAGTTGGAACGAGGTAAATACTGTCTTCTGAGATTTCAGTTAAGTTGAACTCCCAAATACTTTCATCATCGAAATACAACTTCAGCGCCTTTTCATCTGAGTCCAGGAAATAATCTCCCGTTTTACCCACTTTGTTCCCCAACTGCTTGACAGGGATGTATTGAAAACTCGCAGATTGGTAAAAGATTAAGATTTCTTTTTCATGATCCAACTGAGGCGTAATGTTCGATTTACCAACAATCATTTGCTCGATCATCCACACTTTACTGTTACCATCATTTATGAGGTAGTCGTACTGTACGCTCTTCATTTCGGCGTTCGAGGAGCAGGCAGAAAGTCCAAGGGCAAGAAGAAAGAGAAGCTGTTTCACTAGAATATGAGGGATTTATCGCGGAGCTGTTGGAAAATCTGCTGTGTCGTTTCTAGCTTGTCTTCACCTTTGATTGTTCTAAATCCTTCGCCGTAATCCAAGCGTTCGATTGAGTGAAACTCGTATTTCCCACCATTCCATTTGAAAACGCAGTGAAATAAGGTTTCGTCGTCTGTGTCGTATAGCGCGAGCAATAAATCGTCGGCTCCAGATTTTGCATTCGGCCTCTTCCCTATCAAGTTCCCTCGGAATCCACCAACGCGAACCAATTTTCCTCCTTCCCGTTCGAAAATAATCACGTGTCTCACTGGTGGAAGTGGCACTTCAGCGTTTTTTGGAAAAATTCCTGCCTTCATTTCAAGTATGAATGCATCCTTGAGACCTCCTTCATTTTTGAACTTTGAAATTTTGAAATTCTCAGGTGAACAAGTTGCGTAATACGTTGAGTCCGAAGATTCAAATTCACAAACGCCCAATTCTTCCAATAAGTCGTTAAAGATGGTGTTCTCGAATTTTTTGCCTTCAAATGTCGTGGCAATTCCTTCAAAATACTCTTCACTTTCCTCCTTTTCGGGTTTATCTTCTACTTCAGCTGTGCAAGCCGTAAGGACTCCAAAAAGTAATAGTATCGGGAAAAAATAGTTCATTCTATGCGTTATTTAAACAATGCGCTGTTCACGTCAAGTATAATTCAAAAATTCGTAAAAGTTACGGGAATACTGTCAATGCTTTGTTGACTGCGGTATTGAACGTATCCGTATCGACACCCGTTTCAATTTCATTCTCAATGAACCATTCCAACATGCGTTCTGTAGGCATATTCCCAGTCAAGTCATCTGCTGCCATTGGACATCCTCCAAAGCCCTTGATTGCCCCGTCAAATCTTCGGCAACCTGCATTGAAAGCCGCATCGACCAAGAATTTGGCATTTTCAGGAATCGTGTGCAAATGTGCTCCAAACTCAACCTGACTCAAACTTGGAATCAAGGTATCAAACAAAGAAGCGACTATTTCTGGAGTACCAGATCCGATGGTATCGGAAAGCGCTTGGATTTTCACATCCAATTTCGAGTACAATTTCTCGCACCACGCTGTAACTATGTCCGGATGCCAATCTTCACCGTAAGGATTACCAAATCCCATCGATAAATACAACACCAATTCCTTGTTGTTCTTCTTCGCTATTTCTTGAATGCGCTCCACTCTTGAAAATGACTCCTCAATGGTCGCGTTTGTATTTCGTTTTTGAAATTCTTCTGAAACAGAAAAAGGATAGCCGAGATAATCAATTCGTTCGAAATTCGATGCGTCATTTGCTCCACGTTCGTTGGCTACAATTGCTAAAAGTTTACTGTCTGAGTCGTTCAACCCAGCTAAAACCTCCGATGTATCGCGCAATTGCGGAATTGCCTTTGGTGAGACAAAACTTCCGAAATCTACCGTATCAAACCCGCACTTCAATACTGAGTTGATGTAATCTATTTTTTGTTCAGTTGGAATAAAATCATGAAGTCCTTGCATTGCATCGCGTGGACATTCAATCAGTGTTACTTTTGCCATAGTTAAAAATACGCTTTATTCTGAAATTAAGCTCGCGCGATAATCGCCTTATTGATTCGCTTCAGCAAACGCGGACCTTCGTAGATAAATCCAGTGTACAGTTGAATTAAATCGGCACCTGCATCCAATTTTTCAAGCGCATCCTCAGCAGAGTGAATTCCACCCACTCCAATAATTGGAAAGGACTTGTTGGATTTTGTCGCCAAATAGCGAATCACCTCTGTCGATCTGTTCTTAACCGGTCTTCCAGAAAGTCCTCCTGCTCCGATTTCCTCAATACGCGCATCGCTCGTTTTTAAACCTTCACGACTGATTGTAGTATTGGCGGCAATCACTCCATCCAATTTTACGTCGTTCACAATTTCGATGATATCATCTAACTGTTCGTCGGTTAAATCTGGGGCAATTTTTAATAAGATCGGTTTTCGTTTGTCTTTCTTTGAGTTGAGATCCTGTAAAGTGCGCAATAGCTCAGTTAGAGGTTCTTTTTCTTGCAGTGAACGCAGATTCGGAGTGTTTGGCGAAGAAACATTCACCACAAAGTACTCAACATAATCGAAAAGTTTCTCAAAAGACTTCACATAATCGCTTGTTGCCTCTTCGTTTGGTGTCACCTTGTTCTTTCCGATGTTACCACCAATAATCAAGTCTGTTTTTCGATTTTTCAATTGCTCAACTGCGGCATCTACTCCAGCATTGTTGAATCCCATTCGGTTAATGATTCCATTGTCTTCTTTCAAACGGAACAAACGTGGTTTAGGATTCCCTTCTTGTCCTACGGGAGTTACGGTTCCAATTTCAATGAAACCAAATCCGCAATACGCCAAATCATTGTAGAAACTCGCGTTTTTGTCAAATCCGGCAGCCAACCCTACTGGATTGTCGAATGTTAATCCAAAAAGTTCTCTTTTAAGTTTGGGGTGATCTACCACATACAACTTCTTCCAAAGCGCCTTCATCCCAGGTATACTGAGCGTGATGCGAATCATTTTCATTGTTGAGTAATGCACTTTTTCTGGATCGAAAAGGAAAAGAAAGGATCGAATAAGTTTGAACATACCAAAGGTTTTGGCAAAGGTAAAAACGAAAATGGGGCAACCGAAGCTGCCCCATTAATAAATTTCAAAACATATTAACAATTAGAACTTGTAACGTCCTCTCCATTTTGGAGCTCGACGTGCTTTCGCGTAGTCCTTGTATGTAATGTTTCTAGCAAAAACTAAGTTTAAGTAGAAATATGCGTCTTTTTGAATGTCTCCACGTTGCTGTCCTGCTGCAAACCAAGTTGAGTTCTGCACTGATGGGTTTGACAAGTAAGCAGCTTCTGGTCCTACTTGCGATGCCAATGCACTTGGATCGTAGTAAGTTCCACTCACATCATCGATGTAATCAGAGAATGTTTTCACGTACGTTGCTTCAATTCCGATTCTCCACATACGTCCCATTCCCATTCTAAAACCAATTCCGAAAGGAACCGTTGCAGTTACAGGAAGGTATTCATCTGGGCCTTCAGCCAAACCTTGCCCTTCAGTACGAAGAGGTCGAAGCGCTGTCCAGCTTCCGTTGTACATTGCTTTAGGATTGAAGTAACTTACTCCAACACCTGTGAAAAGGTAAATTTGTTCGTTGTGATTTTTGAATCCCTTCATTCCCGGGATTTTGTATCGAGCTCCAAATTTTTCATTGGCAACAATGATACACTCGATTCTTTGTTCGAATTCAACTACTAGCGATCGGAAGTGTAAGTTTCTCGATTCTCTAATAACTTCATTTGTAAGAGCGTCGTTCCCTCTAACCATTCCAACATTCAAAACACTCGAAGTTGCCCAATATGGGTGAAAACGGAAACGGTATCCAACCATTCCATTCCAGCTTGTTGAAGGTAAATCCAAATCGGCAAGGCTATAATCCTTTCCAACTTGATCGCGACCGCCTAAATCGCCAAGAAATTGCGTAGCTCCACCTCCGAACATAATCTCCTTCTTGTTCAACGACCAGTTTCGTTGAGTGTTGAAGTTTGTATGCTGTCCGTAGGTAAATCCTGCGACTAAGAGTAGTACTAGACCAGTTAATAATTTCATCGTTCCGTTTTAATACGATTATTCTAGTGTATAATATCTACGAAAGTATGAATGTTTCAAGAGTATACCAAACTTGTTGGACACATTTTATTAAAACACAACTGTTAATGAAGATACTATGACGTCTGACTAATAAAAGAATATCTGGCTAGAAGGTTGGCTCTATTTGCATTGAAAGTAGTTGCTTTCTTTCACCTTTTTGATTCATTGCGACAATTCTGGTAATAAATACCGGGCTTCCCACGTTGAAACGTCTCAATTTTCGACAAATAGTTGATGGAATTTGACTTCCTGAAACACGATCTACCGTGCTTTCTATTCCATTGTCGTATTGGATATCAAAAGAAATGATTTCATAGCCATTGTTACAGTCGATTTTACCTGTAGAACAGATCGAACCAATTGCCACTCTTCCGTTAAATACTCCAGCAATACTAGGCATTGTTTTCGCCGAAGCTATCTTAACGACTCTTTCAATAGGTGGTTCGGGCATTACTTCTGGTTGTTCATTGGATTTTTCATTCGCTAAAAAAGCTGGATCCACCTGCTGTGGATCAGCTTTAACGTTAGGAGTAACTGTATTTGAGGGGTCCACCGTTTGTTCAGTTGAAGCAATCGCTGTTTCATTTTCTTTATTCGAATCGGACTTGGTTTCAGTAAGTTCTTCCGATTTCTCAACAACAATTGTGTTTGCTGGGTAATCTTCTGTGTTCGTTGTGTTAAATTGACTTAAGGTAGTTTTATCTTCAAATTGTTCATTTTGGGGGTTAATTCTGACGGCCGATACGACCATTGTTACCATTGCGATTCCAACTGGTCCGTAGAACCAGATGGATTTCCATATTGGAACTTTCGCGACGGCGGTTTCTTTTAGAATATAATTGAAATCCTGCCTATCTCGAATCTCCTGGGAAGTCATCGGTTCACGGTCCAAAGTGGTGTTTAGTTTTCTCATCACGTGTTTATTTCAAAAATTGTTTTTTCAGTCGTTCTAGCGCTCTGAAGGTTTTGACTTTAGCGTTGTTTTCAGTAACATCTAAAATCTCTCCTATTTCACGATACGCTCTTTTTTCAAAGTACCGAAGTTCAATCAGTTGAAGATCTGCTTCGCGGAGCTCGGCTAAACACCGAATTAATCTGTTTTTGTCCGCTACCAAATTATCGTCATCGAATTCTTCAGTAATATCTGCGAGATGAACTGTATCAACATTGACTGTACGTTTTGCTTTGCGATCGCGAAAATTCTGGTAAAGTTCGCTCTTCGCAATTCGATACAACCAAGATGAAAAAGGTACACCTCTGTATTCATACTTGTGCAAGTTACTGAGCGCTTTGATGAACACTTGAGATGTTACATCGAAGGCTTGCTCTTGATCGTCCATCCGTTGATAGACGTACCGAAATATCTGTTCGTGATACTTCGTGTACAGTGGACCGAACCTCTCCGGATCCTTCTTCGCTTCCATGATCCAATCGCGCTCTTGCAGAAGCGTAGATTTGGTCTGGTGGTAAATGGGATTCACTGCCATGTTTCTGGTTTTAATTTGTTGTTCTAGTTTGGTTTAAACCTAAATCTGATTAGTACG
Organism: Crocinitomicaceae bacterium; assembly: GCA_029252405.1. Lineage (GTDB taxonomy): Bacteria > Bacteroidota > Bacteroidia > Flavobacteriales_D > Crocinitomicaceae > UBA4466. Next base: position 154,279 of record JAQXBM010000074.1, on the reverse strand, counting down.
CTACTACTCGTTTACTAACTTTCTTCAGACTTATAAAGCTTGCAGGCTTTGTACTATAACTAAGCCTCGTTGACTTGGTTACAATAAAAACGCCAAAAATTTCATTTTAGTATGCGTGCACAGAAAATAACGAAAATTTAACGATTATCAAAATCGACTTGTCATCGAATATTTAATATGGTTTATTGAATAAAATGCTGTTTTATTGATTTCTTTTGAAGGTGCGGAAAATGGGCGTTTTGGAAGTGACAACGGCACTTCGACTCCGCTCAGCGACCTCTCACAAACGGGAATTAGAAACGCAAAACGCGCGGGATTATTGGAGTCGAACTCCAACATCAATTACTATAAACAAAATTCAGAAATATTATTTTGAGACAATATATAGTATCTCACTCTCACCTAAACGGTAACGCTCTTGGATTTCTTTTGGATAATGCGCGTCCTTATCGAATTCAGTCACAGTGAAACCTGCTTTTCTCAGCCAATCCGGGTAATCTCTTCCAAACAGGCGAACGTGATCTTTCTGCCAAAAGTGCTTTTCGCGTTCTTCAGGACTTGTGATTGACCAATCTTCGTATGTTTCTTCTCTATTGAGATCTTGTGGCACCTGCATGATCCCCCATCCTCCTGGCTTCATTACGCGGTACAGTTCGCTCATGCATTTAATTGCGTCGTCTACGTGTTCCATAACGTGATTACAGAAGATCACTTCAAATTGATTGTCTTCGAGTGGAATGTCGTGCAAGTCGAAGTGAATATCGGCAATCGGCGAAACAATATCAGCAGTCAAGTAATCCAAGTTCTTTTGGTTCTTGAACGTTTTATGAAAACACTGCTCTGGTGCCATGTGCAGCACTTTCAAATTATCTTTCGTAAAGAAATCTGAATGATTTTTGAGGTACAACCACATTAAACGGTGACGCTCAAGTGTTAAATCGTAAGGACAAAGCACATTCTCGCGGTGCGCTACATCAGAACCATAAGAAAGGAACTTACGGAAAGAACGCTCACAAACAGGACATTCAACATTATCACCTTTGTACACGATTGGCGCTACCTTTTTGAAAGGATAACTCAAACGAATCAATAAAGGTCGTGGAAGTTTGTTCAGTAGGAATTTGTAGAGCTTCTTCATGCGTATAAATGTCAGACAAAAATAAGCGGTTTTTTCATTTTAAACACTGAGTAATCAAATTATTCGCTGTATTGATTGTTCCATATCTCTTTTGCGTATTTTTGAACCGATGAAAAAGTGGATTCTTTTCTTTTTTCTGATCATTGGTGTGAGTGCAGTGCATTCACAAGAAACATCGGACTCCCTCCCCTACGCTCTCTACAAGAACAGAGTTGTGCTGTACAGCGATTTAGGATTCAATTCCGCTCCATTTACCTTAAAAGACGATTTTAATGAAGGTGTTGGAACGTTAAGATTCAAACACAACCTGCAATTGGCCATGGGAATCGGCATCAAGTACAAGTGGTTTGGCTTGCGCATCGGATTCGGTATTCCTGGAACGCTCCGACCGAAAAGTCGCTTTGGGAAATCTCAACTCTTCGATTTAGGATTGAAGTTCAGCTTCAAGAAAACATTTTGGGATATCGAAGCCCGCAGTAACAGAGGCTACGTAATTGTGGATGCCCATGAATGGAATGACACTTTGAACAATCTCAGCCCGAACTTAATTCGTCCCAATACAAGAGCTCAGAGTTTATCTATTAATGGATGGTTCTTCCGGAACGACGATTTCAAAATGGCGGCCGTTTTTGGGAAAGTTGGACATTACAACAAGCCTGAAGGAACGTTTTACCTCAAGGGAACACTGAATTATTTTGGAGTTACGAATGAGGGACAATCGCTTGCGCCGAACGAATTAATCGATATGACACAGTCAAAATCTTATGCGAATAACATGTCGGCTTTAGATCTGGGAGTCGTTCCTGGATACGCTTACGTCGGGCGTTTAAACAACTGGAGATTTTCTGCCTTCGGAGGAATCGGCGCTGTCATTCAATCAAAAATTTACCAATTTGGAAGTACAACACGAGGTGTCCTTGGTTTAGCCCCACGTTTGGACCTGCGCTTTATCGCAGGTTATTCAAAACCCGATTATTTCCTTTGGTTTGTAACTGACTTCGATATAAAATCGATTCGATTCAGGGAATTGCGTTACAATCAAATCTTCTATCAATTAAAGGTAGTTGGTGGAATTCGTTTGAAAGAGCGCGAAAAGAAAAAGAAGTCTTCTCAAAAGGTTGTAAAAGTGTAGTTTTCACGAAATCAGGTATTACTACTTATCGATTTTTGAAATAGTATTGTTAGCTTTAGTTACTAAATCACTAAACACTGAAAGATGGCACAATACAAAAGTCGGAAAGACTTCTTAACTAACCACCCAAGAGCCGCGGCCTTCGCTGCGCTCGCAAAAGCAACAAATCAACAGAAAAAAGTAACTAGCGGAGCAGAACGACTCTCTACTGACCAATTGAAAGGGAAAGATGTAGTCGTTATCGGTTCCGGAGTCGGCGGACTAACCACGGCGTATGAAATCCTATCGCATGGATCAGGAGCAAACGTTACAGTTTTAGAGGCGTTGAATCGCACAGGAGGAAGATGCTTGAGTCTGCGAACTGGAGACACTTTGACGGAAGATGTAAATAGTAAACTGTTCGACTCCGAACCAGGAGAAACGCAAGTAGTTCGATTCAAACGACCAGTTGGAGACGCAGAACCATACTTAAACGCAGGTCCAGGTCGAATTCCAAGTAGTCACAAACGATTACTTCATTACCTGAAGAAGTTCTCAGTTGAAGTCGAAGTGTATGTTATGAACTCCGAATCTAATTTGGTTCAGAAGAATGATAGTTTTGATGGGGCACCAATGGTTTACAGACGATTGGACCACAACACACGCGGTTGGCTGGCACAAATGGTTTACGGTCATGCTGAGGAATTGCTCGAAAAACCAGAAATGGACATCAATCAAGATGAAATGACAGCTCGCGTTGACGAACTCCAAAGTTTGATGATCAGCTTTGGTGAACTTGATAAAAATGGGAAATACCACGTCACAGCAGGAACTGCAGGGTTTGAAAATGGAAGAACGCGCACAGGATACAAGGTTCTACCTGGTGTTGCTGCGGGAATTGTTGCGGATGTCTTGAGTTTTGACAGCCTCTTGGATTCGAAATTTTGGGAAGGAACGAAGTTCTACCAACCAGCCGATTTCCTCTGGCAGCCTACCCTATTCCAACCAGTAGGTGGAATGGATCAAGTTCAGCACGCATTTGCTCAACAAGTATCAGCATTAGGCGGAAACATTCATTTGAATAGCCCTGTGAAACGAATAGATTGGGATGATTCTGAAAAGAAGTTCATTATTTCAGTGAGCCAAGTAGGAACGGAAGAATTGATTCATTACAAAGCGGATTACTGTGTTTGTAATCTCGCCATGCCCTTTTTAAAGAGAATCCTCTCTGATAAATTAATGAATTCTGGATTTGAAGGCAGATTTAGAGAAGCTCTTGAAGCAGTCTATGTTGCTCAATTCGATCCAACTAGCGCTCCAGGATACAAAGAACCCGAAGTTGAGGAAGGTGAAGAAGTTTATGTTCCTAAATTCTTGGCCGATACCACCAAAGTTGGTTGGCAAGCTAACAGAAGATTATGGCAAGGAAGTCCAATTCAGCAGGAGACGCAGACCGTAGATGAATCTGAGGTAGGAGTTGTTCCAATTTTTGGTGGAATTTCTTGGACCGATAATGAAATTCAACAGATCTGGTACCCATCAACAGCGTATCAAGATGAAAAAGGTGTATTGACAGGTGCCTATAACTTTAGCGACATAGCTCGTAGATGGGGAACATGGCCGGTTAAAAGACGTTTGAAATCAGCGCGTGAGGATGCTAGCAAGTTTAGCGAGAAATTTGCTGAAGGACTGCACGATGGATTGGCCATTGCTTGGCAAAACATGCCACACATTAAAGGAGGCTGGGCCTATTGGCAAGCTGTGGGAGATGCAAAATATGCTACGAAGCAATTCAATGCGATCGCTCAGGGAACTGGAGTGAATAACTCAGACGCGAATTTCTTCATCGTTGGAGATCAAATATCATCTTTACCTGGATGGCAAGAGGGAGCAATTGCTTCGGCAATTAACGCTGTAACTCGAATGGCACAACCAAGTTTGGAAATACCGTATTTGGAGAACTTACCAGATACTCGTTTGATGGTAGAAGGTATTTAATTAAGCAATCAAAAAGTGAAGCGCGGCATGAATTTACTTCATACCGCGCTTTTTTTATCTTAAAATCTATAACCAATATTCAAACGAACAGCGGCGTCCAGATAAAATTCGTTGAACATTGGGCTGACATAATTTGAATACCCGTATGAGTTCTTGATATTATCCCGACACGTCATAACTCCTACATTCAAACTTGTTCCAACATAAGCTTTCTTAAACAGGCTCACCTGAAACCCATATCCTCCAGTGAGATTTAGAAAATTGGTTCTCCGTTCGTACCTATAGCCAGAATAGTTCTGCTCATAGTGTTGATTCGTGAGTGTCAAATTTGTCGTGAAGTACATATTGAATCGATTGGCAATTCCATTAGGGAAGTACTTGTAATTAAACTCGACACCTAAATTTCGATTGTTACTTGAGATACGACCAGGATGAATTGCCAAACCGAGCTCCAATTGATGCTTGTTGACATAGAGAAAACCAGTGGGCGCGACAGAAAGGGAATTCAGTGTCCCGCTCAAACTTGAGTTAATCGCAAATCCATAATGTTTGTCTTGGGCTTTGGATTCTTCTTGGGCCGAAACGAGCGAAATTGAAAACAGGCAAATGATTAAAATTGAATTTTTCATACTAGCGATTTTTAGGGGTTGATAATTCCCTAACACCATATAAATCAATTTATTGAATTTAATTGTCGAACGGAGAAATTTTAACAAATTCAGAAACGCTCAACTGAAAATCTTCAGGGAAGTAGTATAATCTAAAGACAGAAATTGGAATGAACTAACGCTGAATTGCCCAGCAATCTACCCTAACAATGATGAAACCTGTATAAATCATTGGCCTTAACTTAATGTAGCCCATTTTCACTTGCCCAGAATCGGTAACAAACTTGATCAGTACTACTGAGATGCTGTAATTAGGGACAAGAGCCTACCAATAAACCAAGGACAAGTAGTGGAATTAGAAATTTCATAAGCAGAGTTTAATGCAAAGACGAATCTCAAAACGTCATACTTGAAAAAAAGCAAGTTTAAAAGCTGTAGCCTACACTTAGGTTAAGGTTTCGGTCGAAATCAAAATCTGTATCCAAGACTGAATTTTACAGCCCCGTCAAACTCAAACTCTTTAAACAAACCGGGCGTCCCATCAGGCTCAAAACTTTCGAAACCATTCGCTTGAGAAGTTAGCAAACCTCCGTAGATACCAATTCCGAAATATGCCTTCTCCAAGAATTGAATCTGGGCACCAAAACCAACAAACATGCTCACTTCACTGATTTCAACCCAATCACTCCCCTGTGTTCTTGAGAAGTTATAGTAAGCCAAATCTGCCGCCGCATATGGGTTAATACGTTTGGCAATTCCGTTTAGGAAATATTTATAGTTGAAATTTGTCGTGAACGCTCGGTCAATGTCACTGCGAGAAACACCGAATCCAGCTCCCAATTCGAACTGATGTTTATTCTGATAATACGTCGCTGTTGGAGAGATAAAAACTAATCCTGATGAAGCAATCAAGGATGAATTTAGTGCAAAACCAAGGTGTTTTTCTGTTTTTTCAGGTGTTTCTTGTGCGAAAACGGGCGTAATTGCGAAAAATGCAACGAATAGTGGTATAAATAGCTTCATACTACAAATTACGGATAAAAAATCGGAATGGTTGAATGACTAGGCGAACTGGCTTTCCTTGATTGGAGTCAACCAAGCAGACCTAAATTCTTCTAAATTTGAAACCAACGGATTATATACATCCCAGTCAGAGTGCGATCCTAGCTCAGAAAAATGAACCTGAACTTTCATGTCCTCTTTCGCTATCAACACATGCATGCGATCGAAGAAATCTACATTCAATTCTTTTCCTAAGGCCTTCATGAATTGAACGGAAGTATCAATCGAACAGCCAGAAGCCGCAGATTGCGTTTCATCAACCGCCAAAACTACGAACCAATTCTCCACTACCTCTGCTCCACCAAATAATTGATTTCCGTGCGAAGCCCACTGAGGAATGAAAATATCTAATTCTTTGCGGATGAATTCCTGTTCTGACGAAGTCAGTTCACGATTGGATTTGTACACCCAAACTTTCGAAGATGGAGATAGATTTGAAAGACTCATCTAGAGATCTGCTGCGTTTGCAATCAATTCAGCAACGTCGAGGACTTCAATTTCGTTTTCCTTGTTGAAGTTTTTCACTCCATCCGTCATCATCGTATTACAGAAAGGACAGCCTGTTGCGATTACGTTAGCCTTTGTTTCCAGAGCATCTTCCGTACGTTCAACATTGATTTCCTTGTTTCCTTTTTCAGCTTCTTTGAACATTTGCGCTCCACCAGCCCCACAACACAATCCTTTCGTTTTGCATCGCTTCATTTCCACCATTTCAGCGTCCAATTTCTCAATGAGTGCTCGCGGTGCATCGTAAACGTCATTTGCTCGACCCAAGTAACATGGATCGTGGAAAGTGATTTTCTTTCCTTTGAATGTTCCTCCACCTTTCAAGGCCAATTTACCTTGGTTGATCAATTCTTGGATCAATTGTGTGTGGTGAATCACTTCGTAATTTCCACCCAACTCAGGGTATTCGTTTTTCAATGTATTAAAGCAGTGAGGACAAGCCGTAACGATCTTCTTTACTTCGTAGCCGTCCAACACTTGAATGTTCATCATTGCTTGCATTTGGAAGGTAAACTCATTACCAGCGCGCTTTGCAGGATCACCCGAACAGTTTTCCTCCGTTCCGAGAACCGCAAAATCTACTTTGCATTCGTTCAAAATCTTCACCAATGCTTTTGTAATCTTCTTCGCTCGATCATCAAAACTTCCAGAACATCCTACCCAGAACAAAATTTCTGGTGATTCTCCTGCAGCCATTTTTTCGGCCATTGTTGGTACGTGCAAACTCATATCTTATTCTTCAAAAACTTGAATATTAACTTCTTTCTCTACCAAATGTGTGAATTTCCCATCGTAGCGGGTTGCTCTCACCATGTGGTTATCAATCCAATGATAGTTTCCTCCTCTTGGTTTTCCCATCACCATTCCGTGGTACTTGAATCCATGCTTGTTCAACCATGTTTCCGTCACTTCGCGGTGTTCTTCTACTCTTGAGGTGAAAAACGTAATGAAATGACCTGCGTCATACCATTCGTTCAATGTTTTTAGTGCGTCTGGAAAAGGCTCGCAAGTGGCCATTCGCTCTGGCTCTTCGTTTGGAACATCTTCGGTAATCGTGCCATCAATATCGATCAAATAGTTCTTGATGTTCGGAGGAAGAATAGGAGAAATTGTTTCTCCATCTACTTGTGCAGCAATCAGTTTATCTTCTTGATTTTCCATTATGCTTCGTCTTTCCAGTTTAATCGATCCGCTGGGCTAAATTGCCACGGAGCTCCATTGTTTTCAATATTTGTGAGCATTCCCGTCAATTCTGTCGGCATTTTCGACTCTTCCATCACCAAGTATCGTCGTAAATCAACAATAATAGAAAGTGGATCAATGTTTACTGGACATTCCTGAACACAAGCGTTACACGACGTACATGCCCAAATTTCTTCTTGTGTGATGTAATCGCCTAACAAGCTTTTACCATCATCGTGATCTTTTCCGTGCTTGCGGACGTTGTTTCCAATCTCTTCGATACGATCTCGCGTATCCATCATGATTTTTCGTGGAGAAAGCAATTTCCCAGTAACATTCGCAGGACAAGACGAAGTACAACGACCACATTCTGTACAGGAATAACTATCTAGGAGGTTTTTCCATGTCAAGTCTGTTGCATCTTTCGCTCCAAATCGTTGTGGTTCTGCAGCTCCTTCTGCTGGTGCGGCAAATGGATCGGCTGTTGGATCCATCATCAATTTCACCTCTGTCGTAACAGATTCCATGTTCGTCAATCGACCTTTTGCCTCTAAATTAGAGTAATAGGTATTCGGGAAAGCAAACAAGATGTGCAAGTGCTTCGAATATGGCAAGTAATTCAAGAATGCGAATACCATTGCGATGTGTCCCCACCAACCAATTCGCTCCAATGTATGCAGCGTTCCATCGTTCATGTCACCAAAGATGAATGGTCCGAGGTATGAACTCAATGAGAATCCTAGCGATCCTTCTCCAAGATCAGCTGCATGAGAAATCCCTCGGTTGTATAATACTTCGTCTGCTCCATTCATTGTGAAGATGCAGCAAACAAGCACGATTTCCATGAACAGAATCAAATTGGCGTCCATTTTCGGCCAACCGTTCATTTCCTTCATGTTTAAACGAGGAAGTTTCAATAAATTTCTTCTAGCAAGGAAGATGACTGTTGCAATCAATGCAAGGAGTGATAAAATCTCTATGAAACTCACCATGAAGGTATAGAATCCACCTAAGGCTTCTCTAAATACGCGGTGATTTCCAGATAATCCATCCACTACGATTTCAATCAACTCAATTTGAGTAATTACGAAAGCTGCGTAGATTGCAAAGTGCAAAAGTGCAGGGATTGGTCGCGTGAACATTTTCTTTTGTCCTAACGCTACGAGCGTCATCGTTTTCCAACGCTCACCTTTGTTATCTGATCTGTCAATATCTCGCCCTAAACGAATGTTTTGACGAATTTTCAACATATTCCAGGCAAAGAATCCGAATCCTGCCAGTGAGATTATCGCAAATGCTGCAATAGATACCATGAATCAATAAATTATTAGTTTCCCTTCTTCCGTTCGTCTACAAAATCTTTCAACTCCTGTTCTTCATCAGGGGTAAAATCGGCGCCTTTGACCTTTCCTCCAATGACAGAGAAGTGAATGTAGCGTTCAGGATGTAGCTGTAAATCTTTCAAGAGTCGTTGGAGATCAACGTTGGTTTCGACCAATTCGTTGTAGAGTGCTTCGTCATTGACCAATTTCGCCAATGTACCGTTACCGTTCGTTGCTGCTTCCAGCACGGCATTCACTGATTCCAATGTTTTCTGAGCATCTTCTATGACACTTTTGAAGTCCAAGGTTGTCATTTCATCTGTAACCGTTTTCACGTTACCCAGAATGTGTTTTACTTGATCGTCACTTTCTTTGAGTGTCTCTGTGATTGATTGAACATTGCTCATGATTCGAGAAATCTTCACTCGCTCATCACCAACTAAAGCTTCAATTTGCTCCGCAGCCGAACCAAATTTCTTAATCGCGATTTTCACCTCACGCATACTTGCCTCAATCTCCGATGTAGCTGTTTCATCCCAGAAAGCGGAAACTCCCTTCACCATGTTATCCACGGTACCCATCATCGTTTGAAGCTGCTGCGTAATTGGATCTGCATATGCTTGTACCTGAGAGATCATATCTACGGAAACCTCACCCTGAATGGCACTTGCCTCACCTGGTTTGTAATTCCCCATTGAAATATCCTCACTGATGTGCAAAATGATTCCTTTTGAGAACAAATCGATTCCGCCTGCCTCAACTCTTGATCCTTTTGGAATTTTAAATCCTTCTTTTTGGATGTTGAATTTCATCTTCACCATCTTCAGGGAATCCTTTCCTCCAACGTACTCAACTTCGAGTACTTTACCAATCTCAACTTGATTCACATACACAGATGTGGCAGGCGTTACACCTCCTGAACTCGGGAAATAAGCGTAGTAAATATCATCGCCTCCGAAGAAACTTCCACCTTTCAAAAAATTGACACCAACAACTAGTAAACCAATGGCTACAACAGTGGCTATTCCCGTAATAATCTCCTTTGAATACTTCATGGATCTATTTTTCTGCTAAGTTAACAGCTTTTTGCAAATTAATTCGCTCTCCATTAAGAAACGCGACAACAAAAGCATGTGGATAACCTTGTTCGCGTAATTTTCGTTGATAATCTGTGGCAGATTTGACGTCGTTTTCGAAAGTACCGTAGGTATACTTGTACAATCCACCGTGTAAATATTCATACACAGTATAGCCTTTAAACTTCTTATCCGTCAAAGGAATAGGCGACGTTGCTGTCTCTACCTGAACTCTAAAAATGACCACGTCTTTTTTATCCTCTGAGAAAGTCGTGTAAACGGTTTCTCCTTCAGTTGGTTTTGGTTCGGGAACCACCTCTTCCTTCACTGTTCCATCGCTTGTTTCTACTTGACCTTCAACACCCTCGAGCTCATTTTTATACTTTTTGAAAGCAGTGAACATCGCGTTCGCCATTTGGCGCTGAGTAGTTGAATCGGATAGAAATTTTTCTTCTTTTGGATTCGTGAGGAAGCCTGTTTCAATCAATACACTGGGCATGGTCGTTTTGTAAAGCACCAAGAATCCAGCCTGTTTTACTCCGCGATCATATCGACCTATTGATTTGAATTCAGCTTGTAATTTATCGGCAAAACTGATGGATTGATCCAAAAAGACACTCAATTGAATTTGTCGCGCAATAATGGCGTCAGGCGTCATTTGAAAATCTTCGTATTTCTTTCCTCCGTCATCTTCGAGGTGAATTGTCGCGTTTTCGCGAGCAGCTACTGCTTGCTGAGATTCAGTTCTGTGCAATCCAAGTACGTAGGTTTCCGTTCCATACGCCGCCGCACTCGCAGCATTCGCGTGAATACAAATGAATAAATCAGCGTTATTTCGATTCGCGATTTTAGCGCGCTCGTTTAATTCAACGAAAACGTCTGTATCTCTAGTATAAATTACCTTAATGTGTGGATAGTCCTTCTTAATTTGCTCTCCAAGCATCAAGGCCATTGTCAAACAAACTGTCTTTTCTTGAGCATGCCCTCCGTGACACCCAGGATCTTTCCCGCCATGTCCGGCATCAATAACCACCGTTTTCAAGGATGCAAAAGCCGCTTCGTCGCTCTGAGCGAATCCATTTTGCGCGCTAAAGATGGTAATCATTGTTAAAAACATGACCAAGCACCGACTAACCTTTATATTTTCCACCATTTCAATGTAATTTTAATAGTTTTGCCTCGTTAAAGCAGTCAACTAACAAAGTAACAAGCATTTCTTGTTCAAAAAGCGTTCCACATACCTATTTATACTCTGTACATTGTTAATAATGTCCTTGGTCAACGTTAGTTACGCCCAAGAATCTGCGCCACGCGACACGCTTGTTATAGAGAAATCAGACTTAGACGCACCCATTTTCTACAGTGCGCGCGATTCGATCTACAGTGATTTGAAGAAGAAACAAGTTCATCTTTATGGCGATGCAAAGGTTGATAATGGCGAAATTAACATGAGTGCCGGATACATTCTCATTGATTTGAATAAGAATGAAGTCTTGGCAACCTACGCTTACGACAAAGATTCAAGCAAAGTAGAATTCCCTTTGTTCTCAGATGGAAGTGATCAGATTAAGGCGAGCACGATTCGCTATAATTTCAATACGGAAAAAGGATTTATTGAAGAAGTCGCCATTGTGCAAGATGAGATGCATTTGTACATGGAAGTCGCGAAACGACATGCGAACGAAGAAATTCATTTCAAAAAAGGGCGATTTACTACCTGTGATTTAGAAGAACCACATTACCATTTTCAGCTGTCGAAGGCAGTCATGATTCCAAATAAGCGAATTGTGACGGGTGCTATGAACTTATGGGTGGGTGGCGTCCCTACTCCACTTGGTTTGCCGTTTAGTGTTATCCCTCAGGCCGAAGAGAAATCAAAAGGGTTGATTTTCCCACAATTCGTTCCAATCTCCAATTTCGGATTTGGAATTCAAGATTTGGGCTATTACGTGCCGATTAACGATAATTTGCAGACGACATTTTACGGAACACTATACAGTCGCGGAAGTTGGGGATTGAGAAATGTAACCGACTACTCCAAAAAATATGGCTTCCAAGGAAGTACAAACATTGGATTCCAGCAATTCAAATCGGGATTCCCAACGAATTCCAATCAGAATAAACTGTCGTTAGGGTGGATTCACTCGAAGGATGCGAAGTCCAGTCCTTATTGGGGATTTAGAGCGAACGTGAACTACATTTCTGACAACAACACACAGAACAACCTCGACCCAATCAACGATCAGTATTTCAATAATACGCTTACATCGGACATCAACCTCACCAGAAGATTTCCGAATGTCCCGATCTTATCTGCAGGAATGAAAATTCGTATGCGACAAAACTCTGTTTCAGAAAACATCTCCTTGACAAGTCCTGTTATGAATGTCAACGTGACACGATTCTTCCCATTGAAGAAATTGGTGAATGGATCGAAAGGTTGGAGACAGCTACTTACACGATTTGGAGTCACGTATAACTTCGAAGGACAAAATCGTGCACTATTCTCGGATTCTTTGCTTACAAAGAGGGATTTAGCGGGAATCAACGATGAATTTCTGAATGGATTTAGTCACACATTTAACCTTCAAACAACAGCTAGTCTTTTCAAAAACACTTTAAAGGTGACCCCATCTCTCCAGTATGGCAATAAGATGAATTTCCAGCAAACTAATAGATGGTATGATACAGCAAATGACAGCATGATTGTCGATAAGCTACCAAGATTTGGAACAGCGGATGATTTATCCTTGAACGTTCAAGCTACAACTGTTCTTTATTCGTACTATCGCTTTGTAGGAAAGAACAAACCACTTGTTCGACACGTGTTGACTCCTACTGTTTCATATCGATATGTTCCAAATTTGAACTCGAACAAAATTGTTTACGATGGTTTTGGAGCAGATCGAGATACGATCGTCTATTCTCCCTTTGAGCAAAGCCTTTATTCAGTTGGAAATACGCGAGATCAACAGTTGATAACTTTCGGATTCAACAACACCCTCGAACTGAAACGCAAAAGTGACAAAGACACGGTGGATGGCTTCAAACGAACGCGACTGATTGATGGTTTCTCCATTACTGGTAACTATGATATCCTCAAGGATTCGAACAATTTATCTAACATCTCACTGAATTTAAGAATCAGCCCGGTAAAGTGGTTAAATTTCGTTTCTACTTCTTCCTTCAGCGCATACGCATGGGACGAATCAACGGGAAGAACAACGCAGGATTGGGCTTTGGATTCAAATGGTCGCCTCGGTCGATTCATCAACACCAACTTAACCACAACCGTGACTTTTACCTCACAAGAAAGCCGGAAGGAAATCGAGAAAACACAAAAGCGAATTGAAGAGAATTGGACTTCGGATTACGCGTTCTTTGCCTTACACCCCGAACACGCCATCAACTTCGATATCCCATGGAAAGTGACCCTTTCGCATGTGTATCAGATTAGTGCGAACCAAAATATCAGCACTACGTCCACCGATCGTTACACTGATATCCAAACGCTCATGGTTACTGGTGATGTCAGCTTCACCAAGCGCTGGAAATTGGCGACTACAACAAATTTAGATTTAGCAACGGGACGGGTGACTAACTCACGCTTCACACTTACTCGCGATATGCATTGCTGGGCACTAGCCTTCCACTACACTCCGATTGGTTTAAACAAAAGCTTCCTCTTCAGCATCCGATCTACCTCGATGTTATTCAAGGACGCGAAAATAGATGTGAGAAGACCGCCTTCTTTCTTGTGATCGCCAATTCCAAGTTGGAAAACGTTTCCATCCATAAATTGTAATAAAATTTGTATTTTTCTGACAGTGATAGACTTTGATTTCACAAATACTAACCAGCCAAAACCAGGACGCGTTCTGGTTTCAGAGCCATTCCTGAATGATTCATTCTTCACGCGTTCAGTAGTTTACCTTTGTGACTACTCACCCGACGGAAGCTTCGGATTTGTCCTAAATAATTTCATGGACGTCGATATTCGAGAGTTGATTCCTGATTTTCCAGACGTGGATGTTCGCGTTAGCATTGGCGGACCTGTTGATAAAAGCAATTTGTTTTACATTCACTGCCTTGGAGATGAAATTCCAAATTCACAAAAAATCGCTGGTGATCTTTTCATCGGCGGAAACTTCGATTCTGTAAAGGAAATTCTGGAAAAGAATAAATCCAACGCGAAGTTTTTCCGATTCTTTATCGGTTACTCTGGCTGGGATAAAGGTCAACTTGAAAGCGAACTCGAAGAGAAATCGTGGGTTGTATTGAAGAACTTTTCGGACACCCAAATTCTGAACGACACGAAAGATGATCTCTGGAAAGAAGTCATGGCTCGCATGGGTGGGAAATTTCAAGTGATGGCGAACTTCCCGAAGAATCCTTCGGATAATTAGTGTAATTGAAAGATTCTTGAATTGAAGAATTTAATGATGTTCGTCATTGCGGTCTCTTTATCCTTCAATTTCGTCGCCTTTCAATCATTCAATCTTTCAATCATTCAATCTCTAATGCGTATTTTTGTTCCTCAAGAAAGCCGTAAATGAAGATTCAAGCGCCATTAGCCGAACGTATGCGTCCAAAAACCTTGGATGAATACAGAGGACAAGATCACCTTTTGAAAGAAGGTGCATCTTTGCGTCGCGCTTTAGATTCTGGGCTGATTCCCTCTATGATTTTCTGGGGACCTCCAGGCGTCGGTAAAACTACGCTAGCTTTTCTCATTGCTTCACATTTAAATCGGCCATTTCACACGCTTTCTGCCATTTCATCAGGTGTAAAAGATGTGCGCGAGGTCATTCAAAAGGTTGAATCCGCGGGAATGTTTCAGCAATCAGGAACGATTTTATTCATTGATGAGATCCACCGTTTTTCCAAAGCACAGCAGGATTCGCTGCTGGGAGCTGTTGAGAAAGGCACCATCACCTTGATTGGAGCTACGACTGAAAACCCTTCGTTCGAGGTAATTTCGGCGCTCCTTTCTCGCTGTCAGGTATACACCTTAAAAGGACATACGAAGGATTCACTCACGGAAATATTGCACACTGCGATTGCACAGGACGAACAACTTCAATCAAAAAAGATTGAACTGAAAGAAATTGAGGCACTTCTCGCCATTTCTGGTGGCGATGCCCGCAAATTGCTAAACGTCTTCGAAATTATCATTGGGACATTCAAAGATCAATCGGAAATTGTGATTGATAATGCCTTGGTAAAAGCAACTGCGCAGCAAAGCGTAGCTTCATACGACAAAGATGGCGAGCAGCATTATGACATTATCTCAGCATTCATCAAATCCATTCGCGGCAGTGATCCTAATGCAGCCGTTTACTGGCTTGCGCGAATGGTTGAAGGTGGTGAGGACCCAAAGTTTATTGCACGAAGATTGATCATTTCAGCTTCTGAAGACATTGGATTAGCGAATCCAAATGCACTGTTGATTGCCAATAACTGTTTCCAAGCAGTTCAATCCGTTGGATGGCCAGAAAGTCGAATTATTCTGTCACAATGCACGATCTATTTGGCGAACTCGCCCAAAGGAAACGGTGCTTATCAAGCTATCAATCGAGCGCAACAATTGGTAAAAGAAACAGGGAATTTAGGTGTTCCCCTCCCACTCCGAAATGCTCCAACGAAGTTGATGAAAGAGTTAGGATACGGACAAGGCTACAAGTATTCTCATGATTACCCTGGAAATTTTGCCGCACAAGAATTTTTGCCTCAGGAAATTACTGGGACGAACTTCTTCTCTGCTGGAAGCAACTCAAAAGAGAAAGATGTCGAAGAAAACATCAACCGTTTATGGGGAAATAAATACAAGAAATGATCTTTGCCGCATTCGCATATTACGTTCTTGTGATTCCTTTATCACTTCTGCCCCTGCCAGTGCTTTATCTGTTCACGGATTTCTTCTATTTGTTGATCATT
Source organism: Crocinitomicaceae bacterium (assembly GCA_029252405.1). GTDB lineage: Bacteria > Bacteroidota > Bacteroidia > Flavobacteriales_D > Crocinitomicaceae > UBA4466. The sequence continues at coordinate 138,338 of JAQXBM010000074.1, read as the reverse complement.
ACCATAGTTCCTTATCGCAAGAAAGTAATTGACCAAAATTTGAAGCGCAGTTTCCCGGATTTAACTGACAAGGAGCGAAGTAAAATCAAACGGAAATTTTACCGACATTTCACTAATATTTTAGCCGAAGGAATCAAGAATTTGACTATTTCCAAAGCTTCCCTCCAGCGCCGATTCAAAGTTCAAAATCCAGAGCTTATGGAAGAACTTGCGGCGAAAGGAAAGAACGTGCTACTCGTCTCTGGACACTACAATAACTGGGAGTGGTTAATAACCTCTCAAGCCTTACTTTTCCCATTTGAAGCGTACGGTATCGGAATGCCTCTGAGCTCAAAGTTCTGGGACAAGAAAGTGAACGAGCGCCGCTCTCGCTTCGGAATGAATGTGATTCATGCTGGGAATTACCGCGAGGCATTGGCAAAAGAAACGAAGCTTCCGAAGGCCGTATTGGTCTTGTCCGATCAATCGCCTGGAGATTCCCGAAGAAGCTATTGGATGGAATTCCTCAATCAGCCAACTGCGGTACTTTTTGGAGCGGAAATGATGGCGAACGAATTGGACTATGCCGTTGTTTATTTCGCAACGCACCAGCCAAAACGCGGGTATTACGAAATGGAGCTTGAAGTCATCACAGACGATGCAAAAACACTATCTTGGGGCGAAATCACCGAGAAACATGTTCGACTTTTGGAGAAGGAGATCCTTAAAAAACCGCAGCATTGGTTGTGGTCTCACAAACGCTGGAAGCGCGACGTACCTCAAGATTTAGATCAACTCAAACAACAACAAATTGAAAAATTTACGACCAAGTATCGTTCTTAGCCTGCTCTTTTTGATCATTTCGATGTCGACTTTCGGTCAATATCGTACAAAAAAGTACATCCGTAGAAACAAGAAAGCACCGACGATGTTTTGCAACGACCGCTCCGTTTACGCAAGGGGTTTATTAGTTGAGAATCACCGAATTTTCACTGGAAATTCTGACGGAACACTTTACTATTTCAATACTGAGAAGGAATCGGTCCAAATGCTTTTTGGATTGGATAATTTTGTTGAAATGCGAGATGTCGAGCGATCTGGTGACTACGTAATGGGAATTCAAAGCGGCGAAACGGGAAAACTCGTCAGAATTAGCAACGGAGGAGTCACAAAAATTATTCAACCAGACATTTGGAAGGGTATTTTTCTAGATGGAATGGATTTTCAAGGCAAACGCGGCTTCATAATGGGCGATCCTGTCGATGGGATATTCAGTTTATTTCATACGAACGATGAAGGTTTGACTTGGACCAAATGCGAAGGTGAAGTCGAAGCAATTAAGGATGAAGCAGGATTTGCAGCAAGCGGAACAAATGTTCAAATCTTGAATGACAGCACCTACATTTTCGTTACAGGCGGACAGCAAAGTCGCTACATCAAAAGCACGGACAATGGGAAAACATGGATTGATGTTGTTTTGCCCTACTACCCCGGCGAAGGATCCGGAGCTTTCTCCATCCATTTTTCGAATGACAGCATTGGTATGATTGTCGGTGGTGATTACACAAGTCCTGAATTGCGACTAAATACGTGTTTCTATACTCAAGACGGCGGTGAAAGCTGGTTCAACCCGAAAAATGCTCCACGAGGTTACCGTTCATGTGTCTTCGAGAAAAACGGCATTTTCTACTGCTGCGGGCGCAATGGAATTGATTTTTCAAAAGACGGAGGTGTCAATTGGACTGGATTTGCGAACGGTAAGTTTTTCTCGCTTGGAGCAAATGACGAATTTTTGATTGCGACCACGACAGAGGGTAAAATTCAACTCTTCAATCTCTTCGAGTAAATCATCCGTTTTTACCTCTCAAATTGTTACTTTTAGGCTTCTAAATTTAAGTTGAACCGGCTAAGAGATAATTAAGAATGGGAATTGCGTTGGGTGTTGATATTGGAGGTACGAATACTGTTTTTGGATTATGTGATGAAACAGGAAATATTCTCTACGAAACTTCTCTACCCACTAAGAAATTCGAAACTGCCAAAGATTTGGTTCAATCGATTCATGACGACCTTAAAGAAAGAGGTCTAACTGATTCCATTCTTGGTGTCGGAATTGGTGCTCCAAATGGAAATTACTATTCCGGAAACATCGAGTATGCCCCTAACCTATCTTGGAAAGGAATTACACCCATCGCTCAAATATTCAACCAAGCTTTTGATGTCCCTGCGTTATTGACAAATGACGCCAATGCTGCGGCTATTGGTGAAATGGTCTACGGAAACGCACGTGATCTCTCACATTTTGTAACAATTACCCTAGGAACAGGTCTTGGAAGTGGAATCATCATCGATGGAAACCTGGTTTACGGACACGATGGATTTGCCGGGGAATACGGTCATATTCAAGTTATTCCAGACGGTCGTTTATGTGGATGTGGACGAAACGGTTGTTTAGAAACCTATGCATCAGCGACAGGAGTCGTGCGATCAATCAGCGAGCTGTCTTCACCGAACAAGGCCGCCTCAAACCTGATCAACATTGAAACACCTTCCGCCAGAGATGTCTTTAATTCTGCAGACGAAGGTGATCTATTTGCATTAGAAATTATCGACTATACGGCAAAGGTACTTGGACAAGCATTGGCAAATTTCGCATGCTTCTCGAGTCCCAAAGCATTCGTTTTGTTTGGTGGGATTGCCCAAAGTGGTCCCAAATTTGCCTCTACAGTGAAGAAATACATGGAAGAGTCCATGTTGATTATTTTCCAGGACAAAGTAGAAATTAGAATTTCGTCACTGCACGATTCTAACGCAGCCGTTCTCGGCGCAGCTTCTCTTGTTTGGAATGAACGAAAGAAATATGAATAAATTCGCATCTCTTATTGCATGTTTGGTTGTCCTGACTGCACACGCCCAAGTTGAAGATCTCCGTCGTGCACAAGATCAACGAAAAAAATACATTTCTACAGACACAAAAGGCGCGAATAAATCAAAAACATTTTACGTAAATCCGTTCATCGGAACTGGTGGGCATGGACATACCTACCCAGGAGCAACAGCGCCTTTCGGAATGATGCAACTCAGTCCAGATACGCGCTACGAAGGTTGGGATGGGTGTTCAGGATATCATTATTCTGATTCAATCATTTACGGCTTCAGCCATACTCACTTAAGCGGAACTGGTGTTCCAGATTATTGCGATTTATTGATTGTTCCTCAATCGGGAAGTCCAAAAGTTGAGCCTGGTTATTCTGCAGAAGGCGGGTACGGTTCACGATTTTCTCATGATGATGAACACGCAAGACCCGGATATTACGACGTAAAATTGATTGATGAAGATATAAACGTGCGTTTAACCGTTGGCGATCGAAGCGGATTGCACGAATACACCTTTAATGATCCTGATGGTAAGCGATTCATATTAATTGACCTTGATCATCGCGATAAGGTACTTGACAGCGATTTCGAAGTCATCAATAAAAAAACCATTCAAGGATTCCGTACTTCTCAGGCTTGGGCAAATGAACAGCATTTTTATTTTCATTTGGAAACGAGTGTTCCATTCCAGAAAGTACGTCGATTGCAGAAAAGAGGGAAAAACAAATTGCTCTTAGTCTTTCCGAAAGGAGTTGAAGAGATCTCGGTAAAAGTCGGAATGTCTGCGGTGGATCAGATTGGTGCACGACAGAATCTCGAGAAAGAAATTCCACATTGGGATTTTAACCGATTGAGAGTTGAAGTCAATCAGAAATGGGAGAAAGAACTAAGCTGCATTGATTTTGCTTCGAAGGACAAGGAAACAATGACGACGTTCTACACGGCGCTTTACCACTCATTCCTTGCACCGAACTTATTCAGCGACGTTGACGGAAGATACCGAGGACGTGACAATGCAATCCATCAACTCAGCGAATCTGAAGGTGAGAATTATACTGTTTTCTCTTTGTGGGACACCTATCGCGCAACTCACCCACTTTACACGATTGTTCAGCAAGATCGAACGATAGACTTCTTAAATACTTTTGAGCGACAATTTGATCAAGGTGGAGATTTGCCCGTATGGGAATTGGCTGGAAATGAAACGGAATGCATGATTGGATATCACAGTGTTTCAGTCATTGCTGATGCTTTTATAAAGGGATTGGGACGAAATTCTGACCGAAAAATAAACGCAAGCAAGTTTTTGAATATGATGACGGCGACATCCAGGTTTGATGAATTTGGAAAGGAAAGTTTCGGTCGTCGCGGCTACATTGATATTGCCGATGAACCAGAATCAGTATCGAAAACCTTAGAATACGCCTACGATGATTACTGCATTGCTCAATTTGCGAAAGCTGCTGCAAAAGATGGAATAGAAGGTGAGTTTGGTTCCGTGAAACAATGGGAAAAGACATCTTTCAACTTCATCAATACCTTTGACCCTCAGACGAAATTTATGCGTGCAAGACGAAGTGGTCAATGGTTCAGTCCATTTGATCCAGCCGAAGTTAACTTCAACTATACCGAAGCTAATAGCTGGCAATACTCACTTTACGCACCACATGCTGTTGGCGTTCTCACCGATTTGTTGGGCGGAAAAGACTCCTTGGAAATCTGGCTGGATCGTTTGTTTACGACGGAATCAAATTTATCTGGAAGGCACCAAGTAGACATCACTGGGTTGATTGGTCAGTATGCACACGGAAACGAGCCTTCGCATCACATGGCGTATTTGTACAACTACACAAATGCACCTCACAAAACCCAAGAATACGTCGATCGAATTTTGAAGGAAATGTACTCGACGAAACCTGATGGACTTTCAGGAAATGAAGATTGCGGTCAGATGTCATCTTGGTATGTGCTGAGTTCAATGGGAATCTATCAAATCGCCCCAGGAAATCCTTACTATGAAATAGGACGTCCAATCATGGACAAAGCGATTATCCATTTGGAAAATGGCAAAATCTTAGAAATTCGCACTCAGAACAATTCAAAATCTAACAAATACGTTCAGAGCGTTAAGCTGAATAGAAAAGTATTGGATCAACATTATATTTCTCACGAAGATATTCTCAAAGGAGGAAAGTTGATCATCAAAATGGGAAGCGAACCTGCTACTAATCGCAGTTCATTTGAGCATGCCCCTACTCTTTCAGAAACGCCTGAAACCTTCGTGCCACTTCCGTTCATCGAACAGGAGATACGTGTTTTTGATAGAGAAATGCAAATTTCGTTGAATGTTGTCAATGCAGATGAATACGATATTTTCTACACGCTTGACGGATCAATTCCTGACATTCACTCCAAAAAATATACTGCGCCTTTTACCATTACAGATAACACTGAAGTTCAGGCTAGAACTTGGAAAGACGGTTATTTCAGCACAAATACGCGCAACGACTTTGTGAAACGCGACAAAACGATTTCACTTCAGTTGTTTTCAGAATATGCTAATCAATATGCTGCTGGAGGTGATCTCGCACTCATTGACGGGATTTCTGGAGGAAACGAATTCAGAACTGGCGATTGGCAAGGATACTGGGCACAAGACCTCATCCTGGAAGTTCAATTTGAAGGTGGACGTTCCCTTTCTGAAATCGGGATTGGCTGTCTTTCAGATATGAAATCATGGATTTTCCTTCCCAAAGAAGTAGTTTTCGAAGTTTCCACTGACGGAACGACATTCGTAGAAGTTGGCAAGAGTAAAATTGAACGCGAAACAGAAGAATCAATGGCCGCTCACAAAGTCGTTTACTCAGCGAAACCTGGTTCGCCTGCAAAGTTCGCGAAAGTTCGGATCACAGTAAAAAATGTTGGCAAGTGCCCAGAATGGCATTTAGGAAACGGAAACGACACTTGGTTATTCGTCGATGAACTTATTCTGAAATAGCGATGGGTAAACCGAAGAAGGAATCCAATTGGATTTACAATCTCGTGTTGCTCGGAGTATTCATCCCAGTTGCCATCTTGATGTTTAGCGGCAAAGACAAAGATGGCAGAGGACTTGGTGATTTGTTCTCATCGCCGGGATTCCCCACCTTTTTCTTCATTGCGTTGCTTATTATCGGGGCGCTTATTTACATGAATGTTTCCTACAAAAAATCAAACGAGAAGTGGAATTCGGGTGTATTTCGAAATGATCAAGGGTTTTCGGAAGATTCCCTACTTCAATCTTACATTCGACTAGGTGCATTGATGCTGCGACAAGATACTTCTGATTTAAAAGGCAAATTGGGCTATTTGCACCGCTATTTTGAGCGTCATTTTGAGAATTCCTATGCTAAAGATTTGTCGACTTCTCTTAACGGAGCATTTCACAATCCAGTTGATCTTAAAATCATCACTCCCTGGCTCAGAACAAATCTTCGTTCCAATTCTCAACGCTCACAGCTCCTCTATTTTCTTGCAGGATTAGCCTCGGTTGATGGAAGCATCAACCCACGAGAAAAGCGGTTCTTGTTGCAAGTTGCTGAACAACTCGACATCACCAGAAAAGACTATGATAGCATCATGGCGATGTATACGAAGTATGAAGACGCGTTCAATAGGGAACAACAGCAGCACAGCAGAAGGCGGACCGCGTCAAGTAAACCACGAGGTCAATATAAACGTGAAAAGGCGGCGAAAGTACTAGGCATCTCTGTGAATGCTTCCATTGATGAAATCAAAAAGGCGTATCGCAGTTTAGCAAAAGTGCATCATCCTGATCGATTTGCAGGAGAAAGTGAAAGTCAACAAAAAATTGCGGAGGAACGCTTCATTAAGATTCAGTTAGCGTACGAACAACTGCTCGAGTATAAAAACTAACGAACTCCAACCTTGAGTGAATTGCTAACTTTAACGAATAAATGAAGTTCCCAAAATTCATACTTTACCTCTTAGCAGTTCCGCTCGTTTTTTTGCCGGCCTTTGTCATTTATCACAGCAGCCCTCCTGGCAAGGAACTCGAAACACTACGCGAGGCCAACGGAGTTCCCACCTTCTTAAGTTTTATTGGAGTCGTTATCCTGTTAGTGATACATTCAAAATTCAACTACAGGCATTCCAAGACAAAATGGGATTCAGGTGTTTTTGATGGGAGGCAAGCATTTAATGAAGACACTTTATTGCAAGCATACATACGTTTGGGAGGACTGATGCTTCGCAAAGACACAGATGACCTCAAAGGAAAAATAACCTACCTGCATCGGTATTTTGAGCGTCATTTCGAAAATGCCTACGTCGATATCACCGAAGCTTTGAACGGTTCGTTTCATCATCCTGTTCACCTGAGTACGATTACACCTTGGCTCAAAAAAAATCTGCGCTCCAACTCGCAGCGCTCTCAACTTCTCTATTTTCTGGTAGGATTAAGCGCTGTTGACGGGAGCATCAATCCGAGGGAAAAGCAATACCTACTTCAAGTGGCGGATCAGTTGGACGTCACTCGAAAAGATTTCGATAGCATCATGGCGATGTATACGAAGTATGAGGACGCGTTCAACCGAGAGCAGGAGCAACACAGCAGAAGGCGAGCGGCATCAAGTAAGCCAAGAGGTCAATATAAACGTGAAAAAGCGGCAAAAGTACTGGGCGTTTCGGTGAATGCATCCGTTGATGAAATCAAAAAGGCATACCGAAGTTTGGCGAAGGTGCATCATCCTGATCGATTTGCAGGAGAAAGTGAAAGTCAGCAGAAAATTGCAGAAGAACGCTTTATCAAGATTCAGTTGGCGTACGAACTGTTATTGGAATTCAAGAATTAATCGAGTTTCAAACCGAAACAACAGATATCATCTGTCTGCTCTTCCCTTCCTTTCCATGAATGGAATTCTTTTTCGATCAACTTTCGTTGTTTTTTCATTGGTTCGTCAGCAATTGATGAGATGAATTGCTTCAATCTACGCTTCAAATACTTTTTGTTGTTTTCTCCTCCGAACTGATCAACAAATCCATCTGTAAACAGGTACAACTGATCTCCTGACTCATAATCGAAGCTGACGTCTTTGAACGGACTTGGGTCAGCTACGTATCCAACGTGTTGCTTAGAACCTTCGATCTCCAGCCATTTGCCCTTTCTCAAAACCAAAACACTCAAATTCGCACCAGAATAAAGAACGCGTTTGTTCTCTTCATCAACGATTCCAAAACCTGCATCCATTCCATCATTAATCTGCCTTGCTTGGTCTGAATGGAATATTTTAATGAGTCTTCTTCGAATAAAAGCGAGCGCTCCGGCTGGTGAATGAATCTTTCGACTTCTCATTGTCTGCCGCGCCAAACTGAGACAAAGAATACTTAAAATCGCCCCAGGTACTCCGTGTCCTGTGCAATCTCCAATAAAGAAGACAGGCAGTTGTCGTGTATCATCCTTAGAATTTACATAATCGGCGATGTAAAAATCTCCACTCAATTCGCCTTTAGGCAAAAAGTAGAGGAACGAATCCTTAAATATTTTTCGAATGTCTGATTCACTTTGCAAAGTAGAACTCTGGATGCGCTTCGCATAGGTAATGCTCTCGGCAATATTTCTGTTCTGAATATCCAAAAGTTCTTGATCACGTTTCAAGATTGTGATATCAGAAACGACGCCGGATCCCTTAATGATTTGTCCATCGACAGCTCTCACGGGAAATGCTCGTTCGCGCAACCATCGAATCTGGCCTTCAACAGACACCCTGTATTCGATATCGTATGAATTACCGCTCATAATGTCCAAACGCCCTCGCCGAATAATGTGTCGATCATCAGCCAAAACAAACTTGTTCAAATACGCTTTTCCTGCGTAGAAGAACTCTGGATCTACTCCAAGCATGTCTTGTGAATTTGGACTCACGTATTCGTATTGTTTGTCTAATACATTGTACAAAAAGAAAACATCCTCAATGGTTTCGGACATCTGGCGGAAGTTTGCTTCACTTTCAACAAGTGCCATTTCAGCCTTCTTCTGGTCAGTTATCTCGGTACACACCTCAATTATCTCTGTCAGATTTCCTTCATCATCGTACACTGGTGTTGACTCCACGAGCATCCAATAAAGGTGCCCTTCCTTATGATAATGAGGAACTTGAATGGGTTCATCAGAATTCGGTCCATCCTTGGTAAGTTCATTGAACGTTTCAATGTAGAAATGTGGAACTCGAAACAATTCGCTGGGTTTATGCCCAATCAATTCGTTATGTGAATAGCCTGTAATTCGAGAGAAACTATCGTTACACCATTTCATACGTCCTTCTGGAGTTGTAATCACAACGCCGTTGGAAACGTTCGTAGCAATGCGCGACAAACTGACCAACTCATCGATTAGTTTCGCATTCTTTTCATTCTGGACTTCAAGTTTTTTGGTTAGTTCTTTTTCGTAAGAAATGTCTCTTGACACCCCCATACTTCCAATCAATTCTCCATCGTCGTTGTAAAGTATATTCGCTGAGAGGTAGCACGTAAATGGTTCTCCGTTCTTGCGTTTATTGATCACTTCACCAGAAAACTCTCCTTTTTCATCCAAGGCTTGAACTACGCGCTCGTATTCTTCGTTGGTAATATACAACTCACACACGTCAAGCAGAACCATTTCTTCCAAGGTATAGCCGAATGCTCTAAGTGCCGCAGGATTATATTCAATAATATTCTCTTCCGCATCAGCAGAGCCAATAAAGTCCAGTGAATTCTTGATTAAATATTCTGCGAGTACCGCATTTTGAGACAGCGTAGGCATAAATAACGTTGAGTCGTGTTAAGGAGTTTACGACTAATATAAGAAAATGATTAGACTATCACGAAATACTCCCGAGCCATTTCATCACGTCTACTCCGTCCGCGTAATCCGATAGCGTTGGAATTTGAGATGAACCAAAAGACTCAAAACCATTTCCAACAATCACTTGGATGTTTTCTTCATTATCGGACAACTTCTCTTTTACTGAATTCATGTCTTGGTATCGCTCAAAATGAATGATGGCCAAAGGAGAAAACAAATCTTCTGATTCTCGAAGCAGCACGAAGTTGTTATCGAGCAAAGGAATTTGATTCATCAGGTATACGGCACGGTGATAATCGTAGTTATTTCCGTATTTGTTGTTGTGAATGATATCTCCGTAAGGTACAATTGCTTCGAAGAAATGACTCAATTCAAAGTCTTGAGGTACAAACAAATGAGATACGTTACGGCATCCCAAACCGAAGTACGAGAAAATGTCTTCTCCCAAACGATTCAAATCTTCCTTCGATTCTGTTCCATCCAAAACAGCGACTGATGTTCTGTTCTTTCGGAAAATGTGTGGATATTTCCCAAAATATTGTTCGAAGTATTTGATGGAATTATCACTTCCAGTGGCGATTACACCATCCATCTCCCCTATTTTACCTCCACTAAATTCAATGCGTTCTTTTAAGGAGGGGCAAAACTCAATTAAATGAGCCGCCAGTGCTGGAAGTAATGTTTTGTCATTTGAGCTGAGTTTACAAACAGCTTTGTTTCCAGAACAGAGTGTACAAAGAAAATCGTGAAATCCAACCAAAGGAATGTTTCCCGCCATGATGATTCCAATGCGCTTCTGATTTTCCGAGAAACTGTAATTTGAAGTCCAATTTGTTAGGTTTTCTTCGGTGAGTTGATCTCCTAAATTAAGCAATGCTTTACGGACATTTTCTTTTGTAAACCAGCCGTTGTAGGAAAATTGACGGTTAATTATTCCGATCAGGGATTCGTATTCCGATTCCGTAACACCCACTGTAAAGTCTGCCCACTCTTCGTTGTTCCCCAATGCCCGCATCAACTTTCCCAATTGAGCGAATCCACTTACTATTTCCTTCTGTTTCACGGTACAAAAGTATTCCGCTTGAATGATTTTTCCTATGACTTAACGATTTTTTAAATTTAATTGACTTCAGAATAGTACAATGCTCGTATATTTGCACAAAATAAAAGAATACAAATGGCAATTATTATCACAGACGAGTGCATAAATTGTGGAGCATGCGAGCCAGAATGCCCAAACACAGCAATTTATGAAGGAGGTGCAGAATGGAAATATTCAGATGGTACTTCGTTAACCGGAATGATCCAGACCCTAGATGGGAAGGATTTGATGGCTGACGATGGACAAGAACCTGTGGATATGGATGTTTACTTCATCGCCACGGATAAGTGTACAGAGTGTCTTGGGTTCCACGATGAACCACAATGCGCGGCTGTATGTCCTGTAGATTGTTGTGTTGATGATCCTGATTTCAGAGAATCGGATGATGAATTATTGGCAAAGAAAGATTTCATGCACTTGTAAATCAAGTAAAAAGATACCATTAAGGAGCGCCTTCAGATATCTATCGGAATGGCGCTCTTTTTTTTGCCTACTGTTTTGAATTATCGAACAAATGCTGTTTTCGCTGACTTCGCACCCATGGCCTTCTTACCTTCCTGGCTCGAACTCTGTCTTCGCTTGCTCTGCTGCCAAAGATGGGAAGAAAACGCGGGCATTTTTCAGCAATTGAGTGTGATGAAATGAGCTCTTTTTTAGTGCTTGAATATTTTTATTGATTTCCTTTGGAATTTATTTTCTGATTTCGATTAAAGTACTACTTTTGCAGCTGGGGTAAGTCTTATACGACCAGCTCCCTCTTAATCCCCCAGGATGGGAACATAGCAAGGGTAGGAGGTTGTAGCGGTGCGATATGAGTAGCTTGCCCCTCTTTTTTTTGCCTAAACTTTTCTAAACAGTAGTACGACGATATAAGTAGCTACCTTGCTTGATTCTTCTGAAGAAGAAGTCGCTCGTCTTCACTTGCTGCGCTAGCTCTTCCTTCTTTTTATACCCATTTTTTTTATTTGCACAACGAGTGATGAACACACTGGGCGCACTCACTCTGAGTATCACTCTACGCTCACCTTCCCTCTCCAAATAGCATCCTCTGTAGAGATTTCCAGAACAAAGTTCCCTACTGGTAATTCATTCAAGAAGAGTTCTGTCGCTCCGCTTGACACCTCAATTGTTCTAACAAGCTGTCCGAGATAATTCAAGACGCGTAATTCACCTGAACTTGTCAACTCAGGAAATTTAAGGGTGACATTTCCAGAACTCGGATTCGGGTAACAAGAAATTTGATTCAAAATATCATTGGGTACACTCGCGTTATAGTCGCATTCTTCGCATTGTTCTAAAAACACGCCTGAATCGAAAATTTGGTCAGCTTTATCTGCAACAACGATCGTGAGATGATAAGTTTGACCTGCTTGCACGGCAACTTTCGCCATAAGTGGTATCGTGAACCCATCATACTGTATGTAATAATCGGATTGATTGTTTGGTGCCGTAGATCCTTCACCATTATCAACAAAATAGCCCGAATTTGTTTGTGCATTGATCGTGTTAATTCCTGCGTAAATACCGCTTGGAATATAATTTAGGTCTTGAATTCCAACTATTCCTGGTCCTTCGATGAAGATTCTAAACTGATCATTGAATTGACTTCCAACGTATTCAGGATATTCGTCAGAGCCGAAAACGTATCGAAATTGAATCGTATCAACGAAGGAATAAATGTCGAATTCAAGAACGGCAGCGTTGTATGAATCATTGATCAAACTCGTTCCTCCATAACCGTTGGCTATGGCTGCTGCTGGATTGTCATTTGGGCCTTGCGGACCGCTGTCCGTTTCAATCGCTCCCGTCGTGAGAATCACTCCCTTTTCTAAATTCAGATTACACGAATCGCAAATAAAGGATCCAATCGCCTGTGGATGCCCGGTATATTGAACATTTGAAAGCTGATAATTTGGCCCTAAAAACCCAGGATTAATCACGAACCCAACGTTTCCTGTATACGTATTAAGCTGAGCGAAGGCGCTAATAGAAAAAAATAATGTACTGATTAAGATCAAATATTTCATAGAGTGGCTATTTCATTCTAAGATCAAAATAATATGGCAATAGACGCTCAAAAAAAAACAAATTACATTGAAAAATATACAACTCTAAGAAACAAAAACACCGCTGAAGTTTGATTTCAACGGTGTTCATGCTTATGTGATATTATTCTCAGATAAGAGATTATTTCTTCACTACCGGAATTCTCTCCGTTCCATTTTCGTGATGGATCATAACCAGGTAGGTTCCCGACTCTACTCCATGCAAATTCAATGTTTCAGTAACTTCATCCAGCGTTGCAACTAAACGACCGCGACTATCGAAAATTTGAATTGATGCAACTCCTGTCAACTCGTCGATTCCTTCGAGGTGAACCATTCCAGATGTTGGATTCGGGTAAACTGAAATATTAGAAGTGTTCAACTCTTCCAGATCTGTGTACTCGACCGTTAAGTTGATTGTAATAATGCTGTCACAACCGTTTGAATTAAGAATCGTGTCCATGTAAGTCCCGCTTTGGGTATACGTTTCATCTCCACTTGGAACAGTATAACTATCCAAAGCTGTTTCCGAGACCGTTGAACTTGTCGCCGTGTTTACTGATAGATCAATAACGATTGTGCTATCACATCCAGCACTACTCTGAATGAGCGCGGTGTAGGTTCCTGTCGAGTCGTAAATCATACCATCAGGAGCGGTATAACTCGAACCTGAACAAATGTTCTCTGTAATGTTCGTTGTTGAGGCAGTGTTAACTGTTAAGTCAATTGTGATCGTACTATCGCAACCTACTCCATTTGGAATGATTGCCGTGTAGTTCCCACTAGCAGTGTAGGTCATTCCGTCTGGCGCTGTGTAAGTATCACAAACACTTTCGGTAATTGAATTCGAACTGGGTTGATTGACTTGTAAATCAATCGTGATTGTAGAATCACATCCTTGTGAATTAGGAATAATTGCTGTGTAAATTCCTGTTGTAGAATACGTCATTCCATCTGGTGCTGTGTAAGCCCCACAAGATTGCTCAGCAATGGAAGCCGAAGATGCATTTATCGTTAGGTCGATTGTAATCAAGCTATCGCAACCAACGGCATTTGGAATAGTATCCATGTAAATCCCGCTGGCTGTGTACGTTTCATCTCCACTTGGTGTCGTGTAAGAAGTACATGCAGACTCCGAAATTGACGAACTCGATCCACAAACTGGATACACTGAAACATCATCGTAAAGGTGGCCATCGTTTCCTCCTGCAAAATAGTAATTATCGTATTGCTGAAAACGGACGATGTACTGAGAACTCATTGTCAATCCATGAACCGCGTTGATGCTGTCGATACTCATATCGAAATGCGTGTACACTAAATCCGTGTATGCTGCTCCAGGTAGATCGAGCACTTTCGTGAATGTTAAACCGTTATCGTCCGAAACGAATACGCCATCTTGAGCTTCCGATTCATCGTTCCATTCTGCCCACCAAAAGCTGAGTCGAATGTTACTTTCCCCTGACAAGTTCAAGTACAGATTAACTTGGTTTGTGTTGTACGAACCTCCTGTTGGATAATGCATTCCGAGAAAATAATTACCCGTATGGGAGTAGGCAGTTTGCGTCGACCAAGTCAAGGTACCTGTTTGAATTACAGTATTTCCGCCTGTTGCAAGAGTACTTGTTTCCGTCCAAGAAGGTCCGAGTGATGCTGTTTCAAAACCATCGTTAAATGGCACCGTTGCATAGGTTTGAGCGAAACTGTTAGATGCCGAAAAGAATCCAATTGCAGCAATCAAGGATAACTTAAGGGCAGCAGAATTCATTTTTTGTAGAATGTGGTATTTGTTCTTCATAGTAGATTGTTTGAATTAAAAATACGAATAATTGACAATCAAAGGATTAGGCCTTCCAGATATTGTTGCGAAAAACGTGATTTGGATTCATTCTTAATTATGAGACAACGTTCTTGGTTAAATTTTCGAAATGTTTCATTTACCTAGGTAATTACACTACATTTGTCCGATGTCAAAAAAACTGATTCCCGCTTACTTGTTAACATTCGTGAATGTGCTGGGATTCAGTATTCTGATGCCTGTACTCCCCTTCATTGTGGATGACTACGGTGCGCCGAAGTGGGTTTTCGGATTACTACTTACCTTATATTCAACTTTTCAATTCATTGGTGCGCCAATCCTCGGGAGTTTATCCGATATGAGAGGACGAAAGCCTATTCTCATCATTTCCCAAGCTGGAACGCTCTTAAGTTGGATCGTTTTCGGATGTGCACTTCTCCTCCCTGACTTCCCTATTTTCGGTTTAGCACTCCCCTTGCTCGTAATTGGTTTGTCTCGAATTTTAGATGGTATCACCGGAGGAAACGTATCGACAACGAACGCGTATGTATCCGATGTAACAACCCGAGAAGAGAAATCCTATATTTTTGGATACCTGGGAGGTATTGCAGGACTCGGCTTTATCGTAGGACCTGCACTTGGAGGATACTCAGCGTCTTTCTCTATTGGTTATTTGGGCACGGTATTGCTTTCCATGTCTATATCGCTCATTACCTTTCTCACGATCATCTTCTGGCTGAAAGAATCACATCCCGTCGAGAAGCGAGTTCCACGCAAACGTCAATCTTTCTGGAAAACCATTTTCATTGTTCGGAGGGTTCGAGAATTGGATCCAGACCCAGCGATTAAAACACTTTTCGTACTGAAGGCGTTTTTCTCATCAATGATGGCGTTTTACATTGCTACAATGTCGCTATTCTTGATTGATCTATTCAAATTTGACGAGGGCGAACTCGGTTTGTTCTTGCTTGTCGCAGGGGCTTTCTTAGCTTTCAATCAGGCATTCATTTCAAAACAATTTATTAAGCGATTAGGAGAGTTTGAAACACTTCTTATTGGTTTGGGCTTAAGCACAATTGGTCTTGTTGCAATTACATTTACTTCGAACCTGTACCTTTTCATCGCATTTTATTACATTCTAAATCTAGGCTTGTCTTTGACCTTCCCTACTTTCAATGCGCTGATCACGATCCATGCGAATCCAGAAAAGCAAGGAGAAATTTTGGGTGTCAGCGAATCAATCAACTCACTCGCTACGGCACTTTTCCCTGTTCTCGCGGCCACACTTTATGGAATTATCGGTTTCAAAGTATACTATCTCATTGCCTTACTAGCGCTGATTGCATTTTCGCTCGCGTTGAAGTCTTTCTTTAAACTAGGGAAAGCAGCATTCGATAATTAGTTGTTCAAAACAAGTGGATAAAACCCGAACTCTCAGGTACATTCCACTCTCATTCTTACGTATTTTTACAAGAAAAAGCCCGTATGAAATTTTTTATCGATACAGCGAATCTCGCTGAAATTAAAGAAGCAAATGATCTTGGAATCTTAGATGGTGTAACAACGAATCCATCGTTAATGGCGAAAGAAGGGATTACGGGGGCTCAGAATATTCTCGATCACTACGTGACAATTTGCAACATCGTTGACGGGCCTGTTAGTGCTGAAGTAATTTCCACTGATTTCGAAGGAATTGTACGCGAAGGTGAAGCGCTTGCTGCTCTTCACAAAAATATCGTGGTAAAAGTTCCGATGATTTTAGAAGGAATAAAGGCCATCAAGCATTTCTCATCAAAAGGAATTAAGACAAATTGTACACTGATCTTTTCAGCAGGGCAAGCCTTAATTGCAGCAAAAGCTGGGGCGACATTCATTTCTCCATTTTTGGGTCGTTTGGACGATATTTCTTCAAACGGACTGGATTTGATTGCTCAGATTCGAGGAATTTATGACAACTATGCATTCGATACTGAAATTTTAGCTGCGTCCGTGCGTCATCCAATGCACATTATTCATTGTGCTGAATTAGGGTCAGATGTTGCAACATGTCCATTGAAAGCAATAAAGGCGTTGGCAAACCATCCGCTGACTGACAGTGGGTTGGCAAAATTTCTCGCTGATTACGAAAAGGGAAATAGCTAATCCGCCGTTTCATTTTCTTCTCAATCCTTTAACGAAGTGATTCAATCGAACGAATGATTCCGTACGAAGGTGTGTTTTTTTTGTTATTTTGTTTGCGCTAACAGAAAAACCACATCATTATGAAGCCTATTGCTTACGAAATTATCTCGATCTCCCTATCGGTCATCACTTTTGGAATTATTTTTTACCTCGGATTGAAAACGGATATCCTCCGTGAAAGCATCCCGAATGTCGAAATGAAAAACAGAATGTTCAGTTTAGGACGTTTTCAACTTTGGATTTGGACACTCGTTGTTTGTCCCATATTTATTCTTTTTTGGGGATATAGTGCTGGGCATGCCATAGATCTGAATACCACCGCCGTCATACTTCTAGGAATCCCCGCTGGCGTTGCTGTGACATCGAATGTTATTAGTAGCAGCCAATCAGGTGAATTGTCCGAAAATGATCACATGGACGCTCAAGTAGCTGTTCAACAAAAAAAGGCGACGACACAAGTGCATACTGAGGCTATTGCTGAGGCTGCTAACGCAGACCCTGGGACGCCACGAACGACTACGGTTCCACCTACACAGGCGTCAAAAGTGTTAAAAATGCACCAAGTGTCTAAGTCATTCTTCATTGATTTAATTTCGGATGACAGCGGACAGCTATCACTTGGACGCTTGCAACAATTGATTTTTACGATCGCATTTCTCGTGATCTATGTATCGACGTTCTTTAGCGCCGATTTGGGAGCTCTCCCAGTTTTTGAAGCTGAAGTCTTCGCGCTCATGGGAATTTCATCTGGTACATATTTGGTATCAAAAGGATTGAATAAGTAGGAAGTACTTCTGAATATTTTATCGTTATTTTGTCCGAGAATTGAAGCCTCGGTTTCTTACTGTGCTTCTACATTCGTACTATGAGTAAACGATTTCGATATTATCTTTTCCTAACATTGATTACGCCTATCTGCTTTGAAATCGCGCTGCGAATTCTTGGCTACGGCCCCTATAGACAAACTGAATATTCGATTTCGAGCAAACCGAGCATGTGCCTTAAAGCATCGGATCAACTTGGTTTTTCGCTCGGTGAAGGAACGTTCCAGGTGAGCGTCAACGGTGCGCCTAAATACACAGCTACGCATGTCGACGGAAGGCGCATCACTCGAAAATACCGACAGAAGATCCAGTGGACGAACATCTTCATTATGGGTTGTTCGTTTACGTATGGAATGGGCGTGGAAGATTCGGTTTCGTTTCCGTATCAATTGCAAGACACCTTGGGAGGATTCGCTGATATACAAAATTTCGGCGTTCCAGGATTTGGCAATGTTCAGTCCTACTTACAACTCAAACGCGAAGTGAAAAATGGGAACAAACCAGGGTTGGTGGTAGTCAATTTTTGTGATTTCCACCATGAACGTAATTCGCTAACTCCGACATTTAGAAATAGCCTAGTTCTTGGTTATCAGCGCTCAAACAAGGAAGTTTCAAAAGAGCTCGCAAAGAGTAAATTCCCATTCATGAAGAATGGTAAACTCACGACTGTTGCATTTGATGACATGTATTCGAATTGGCTTGGTCGAGAAACTTTTGCTGCCGTCCATTATTTTCAATCCATTCAGGACAAGCGCAGTTCGGAGAAAATCAACCTTGAGGAAAACAGCTTGGCACTTTTTTCTCAAATGAAGTCCTTTTGTGACAAACATGAAATCAAGTTGATCGTAACAGGACTCACAAAAAACAGAGCCACACGCAGCTTTCTCAGTTCATTGGAGAAATCAGGAATTCAATCAGTTGATATCTCTCTCGATTTAAAACAGAAGAAACACAATCAACTTCCCTACGATTCACACCCCAATGAAAAAGCCCACGCTCATTTTGCGCAGGCTTTGTTTCCTATTATTTCAGAGTGGGTTATTAGTTCCCTATCCCCTGCCAATTGAGGTACCAACCACCAGAAACTGCGTCCGCTGGAGAAACTGTTGATCCGTCATTTTTCTTTAAATAAACTGTGAATCCATTCGAACTTGGGCTGTAAATTGCTGAGGCTCCAACCAACTCAAAGTGAGAACCAAGTCCACCAATGCTTGTGAAGTATTGAGGTGTGGAAGCAAATGCGCATCCTGCCGTACTAACATTAATTTGAATCGTTGTGGAGTTGTATGATGTCCATCCGGCACCCGACGCTGTGCTTCCCGCACACATGCCAACTCTTCCTCCCGCACTAAGCTGAACAGGATCGGGAACAGCAACTGTACCACCTCCATTACTCAAGGTAATCGAGTTACCTGAAATTGATAAAGTCTGGAGCTCATTCGTATTGCTTCCATCAACTTCAGTAGTGAGATAACCATTATTTGCAACATATGCGTCTACTTGAGCTTCCGTCAAAGGAGGATTCACTGTTGAAAGATCTACTGAACTTCCGCCAGTAATGGTAAGCGTGCTCCCTGAAAGCGTGATGTCCTGCAATTCGTTCGTTGGATCCGCATCAGCATCGTCTGGACTCGTAATAAATCCTGAGTCATTCGTAAGCTCAGAAGTCAGTGTTGGAAGCACTGGCTGATTTGTCAAATCGTTGTAATCTCCGCTAAACGCATTTTCAGCTGATTTTGCATAAAGTGCGTAAGGCACGCTCATCAATTGTTGTGTTCCAAGCACCGAGTAACTAGATCCACCGGTAACATCCGCCGCGACTTCGATGAAATAAGGTCCTACAGACCAATCAACAGTCGTGAAAGATCCACTGATGACAGTTCCCTGACCGAAAACAACATTTACCAATCCGAAATCATTCGAAAATGGTGCGAACGATTCTTCGTAAACAACCGTTCCTGTTGCGGAAGATTGGAGCAATGATAATTTTAAACCAACCGGTGCATTCGTAATTGTTGCTCCAGCAGGATCGCGAACAACCGCCTGATAATTAATTCCTTCTGGGGACTGAGCCGTTGCGTTCAATGTTATTAAAATTGAACAAATGAATAAAAGCTTCTTCATGTTAATTGAGTTTTTGTAGTCTAATAGTATGGAGTAATGTTCCTTCGGTATTGCTCAGGTTTAAGAAATACGTTCCTTGTGCATAAGGCGCGAAATCGAGCATAAATTCCGATTCTGTAATGTTTTTGGTGAAAATTGTTATTCCCGAAGGACCAACAATCGTCAACTTTCCTTCTGAGACGTTCTCAGAAAGCACAATGTTTACCACGTCGATGGTTGGATTCGGAAATGCTTCAACTGTGTAAGTGAAATCATAATCGGAAATTCCAATGACAGAGATACTGCTTTGCTGAAATCCCTGCGTGAGAGTTGCGGAAGAATTCGATAAAGTCTGGGTAATCGGTTCACCTAGCGTCCAACTAATTTGCATCGAAGGAATTGCGAAATGTGCGCCTGCTGTGGCTGTTACATCGGGAGAAATCGATTGTGCGATTGATATTGAACTTGAAAACAGCACAAGTCCTAGTAGTATTTTTTTCATCAATGAAAATTGTGTTTATCTAAATATAGACAAAGCATCACAATTATCCCAAAATCAAAGAAGAACTGAATGATAAATTGCTAACTTTAAAGCGCTAAAAAAAACAAACTATGTTCAAACATCCCATTTATCTCGTTCCTCACGATTTTTCAACAGTTTCAGAAAGCGCAACGCGTTTAGCACTCGATTTGGCAGAGGCGAATGATGGTTCTACTTATTTACTGCATGTAAGCTCAAAAGCATCTGAAAAAATAGAAGCACGTAAACGATTTAATGAAATCGTTTCGAACATGGACGATGCAGACAAGGGCCGCGTAACGACAAAAGTGATTGTTGGTGATTTATACGAAGGAGTTGGTTTGGCTGGAGATATTTTGAAAGCTTCCCTCATTGTAATGGGAACTCACGGAGCTAGAGGAATGCAAAAGTTCTTTGGAAGCCACGCAGTAAAAATGATTAGCAATGCAAGCAGTCCCTTTCTGATTACACAGGGGAAGAAAAAGGTTGAGAAGATCAATACGATTGTGATGCCTTATAGTTTTGCCAAGGAATCAATACAAATTGCTTCTTTCGCGAGCTCAATTGCAAAGAAATTCAACGCGAAAATTCACCTTGTTGGTTACCACGATTCTGATGAATGGCTGGAGCACAAAACGCAATCGAATATGCTTGTGATAAGACGTCACTTCACGGATGCAGCTGTAGATCACGAAATAGTGAACATGGATGTGAATGGCTCGTACGAGACGGAATTGTTGAAGTATGCTCAATCAGTTGATGCAGATATCATTGCTGCAGCATACTACAAAGAAGGAATTCTTCCATCACCAAATTCCTTCATTCAAATGATGATTGAGAACGAACAGCAAATTCCTGTTTTGACGGTTAATGCAGCTGAGTTATCAGTGATTAACTCGAACTACTCGTTTATGTCCGTTTAAGTACCGATTTCAAGTAGACGTCTTATTTAACTGAATTATTTCCTAAAAAGGCAGGGTTTCTATTATTTTGTTTAACTTTGCTATAAATTAATTAAACAAAATGAACAACTTTATAATTTTCAGTGTTATGGGACTCTTTAGCTTATTTTCATTTAAATCGAATGCTCAAATTACAGAAGTGAATCCACCAGTGACTTCAATTTATGATGTTGAGATCAATGCACTAGAAGGAGACTCTTTGGATTTAAACGCTTACAAAGGGAAAAAGCTTCTGATTGTAAATGTTGCTTCTAAGTGTGGGTTCACGCCTCAATACAAGGATTTACAAGATCTTCACGAGCTCTACGGAGATAAATTGACGATTATCGGTGTACCGTGTAATCAATTTTTGGGTCAAGAGCCTGGAGATGCTGAGAAAATCGCAACTTTCTGTGAGCGCAACTACGGTGTTACTTTCCAAATCACTGAAAAGGTTGAAGTGAAAGGGAAAAATCAACATCCACTCTACTCTTGGTTGACAGATAAGTCAAAAAACGGATCGAAAGACTCTAGCGTTAAGTGGAATTTCCAGAAGTACATTGTTTCTGAAAATGGTGAATTGGAAGCGGTCTTTGGTTCTAAAGTGAATCCAATGAGCGATGAAATTCAAGCTTACTTCAAATAGCTAAAAAGCCATTTCTAACTGAACGGAAACAGCTTCATCTTCTTTTTCTTGCGTATTTAATTTTGATAGGGAAATCCCCAACAGTCGAACAGGCATTTTCAATTCTTCTTGCTTGAGCAAAGCTTGAATAATGGGGAAAACTTGTTCCGAAGTAGACACAAACTCACCCACCGTTTTGCTACGCGTTTGAACCGAAAAGTCGTTGTACTTGAGTTTAAGTGTCACTGTTTTACCTTTCACTCCTGATTTCTCTGTTCTCCGCTCCAATTCTTCGGCAATTTTCAACAGCAATTCGAGCGCGGAATTTTCAGTGCTGATATCCTTGGAAAATGTTCGCTCAGCAGCTATCGACTTTCTTATTCGATCAGTCTTTACTTCACTGTGCTGAATTCCTCGAACGATATCGTAGAAATGACGTCCCGACTTCCCGAAGTACTGATCCAAATAGCTTTTGGATTTACTGCGCAGGTCGCTGCCATTAAAGATTCCGTGCAACTTCATTTTATCAGCAGTCACCTTTCCCACTCCGAAAAACTTCTCAATGGGCAACCGACTTATGAATTCTAACACCTCCTCGGGTGGAACTGTTTTTTGACCGTTTGGCTTGTTGACATCTGATGCAATTTTCGCCACAAATTTATTGATGGAAATCCCGGCCGATGCGTTGAGTCCCGTTTCTTCTTTAATTCGAAACCTGATTGCTTCCGCTAAAATCGTTGCGGATTGATGCTGGTATTTGTTCTCCGTGACATCCAAAAATGCCTCGTCCAGTGATAATGGTTCCACCAAATCAGTAAATTCGAAAAAGACATCGCGAATCTTGTTCGAGATTTCTTTGTATCGCTCAAATCTTGGCTTGACGAATATTAAGTCAGGGCATCTTCTTGCCGCAATTGAGCTGGCCATTGCCGAACGCACTCCGTATTTCCGTGCCTCGTAGCTCGCTGCAGCTACAACCCCTCTTTCTTTCGAACCTCCCACTGCTATTGGTTTGTTTCGGTACTCTGGATTGTCCAATTGCTCCACAGAAGCATAAAAAGCATCCATGTCAACATGAATAATTTTTCGAATGGGAAAAGGAAACTCTTCAGTGCTCACTTTGACAAATGCATTAAGTTCCCTTCAGGAAAAATACTGAAAATTGAAGTTGGAATAGATGCTGATTTCATGGCGTCATTGGTCCAAACATTGCACGTATTGAACATGTGGTAGTTTCCGTGCGCTTCGTAAAAGTTGTCGGTAAGTCCGTATCCATGGCCTGGAATAAGAATAGGATGATTGTCTTTCATCAAAAAACTTGACTCGACGAAACGAATCAATTTCCGATACGATCGCTTTGATACTTTCACTTCTCGAATGGTTCCAGAAACTTGAGGCTCTGCTAAGAACTCAACGTGCATAGCCGTTGGACTTGGAAGAAAAACTGCCTTCACAGCTGTCGATGCCTTCAATTCCGCCCAAGTAGGCGTATCGAGAAAGAAGCCCTTATCTCCCCAGCCAATTGCGATATATTCCAAATGATTTTGATCCTCGTACGCCAATAAATTGATCGATTCCAACCAATCTTTTTGATTCGTTGATGTCGGCATGCAAATATCAGTGTGAACTCCGTTGGATCGAATGTAAAGCGTCACTTCCTCTTTAGCATCAAACTCTCCGCAGGAAAAAATCATTCCGAAAAGTGCAAAAACTATGTAAAAACAAATGAAACCTAGGAAGCATTCCAATGCGATTAGGCACGCTCTAAGCGTTTTTTTAGCTATTGGAAGTACTTTTTCCATCAGGAATTATCCGGCCATATCAATTTGGTAGAGCTTCCATTCCCCTTCATACTTCTGAAATGAAAGAATGGTAGAACTCTCGAACACTTCGCCGTCGAATTCAGTCACCGTTGTGATTACCACCACGTAGATCACATTGTTTGGGCCATCCTCCAAAGGCTGAATGCTCCTGTACGTTTGAGAACTTAACTCTGCAATGGCAGTTTCATCAAACAAGATCTCATAAGCGTCTGTGAAATCTTTTTTACTCCACTCGCCCTCAAATGTTGTCATTGGAAAATGAGATTGACTCACTACTTCATCGACATCGCCATTAACAATTGCTTGAATATTCGTGTCCCAGAATTGTTGGGGATCCGTTTTGTTGATACTTTGAGCAAAAGAGCTCGAATTTATTAGGAGTACTGTCGTAAGCAGGGTAAAAAAAGTCTTCATCTAATTGAGTATTTTATGCAAGATAACATTTCTAAATTTCAATTGCACAAATGATACCAAAATCGAAAAGTCAATTAACGGATACCGTCCTGATGATAGAACCGGTTCAATTCGGATTCAATGAAGCGGCTTTTGAAACGAATTCATTCCAGAATAAGCCGTCGAGTCTCGAAGCGCAAGATGTCCAAACCAAAGCCTTAAAAGAATTTAAGCGATTCGTTGATCAATTGAGGGAACTAAAAGTTAAGGTGCTAGTCTACGCAGATTCACTGGATACTTTTACTCCTGATTCTATTTTTCCGAATAACTGGATTTCCACGCATGCATCAGGTGAACTATTTACTTACCCGATGGCCGTCGCGAATAGACGAGCTGAGCGCAGGAATGATATCATGCAGGACTTATGCGCAGAATTCAATCTGCAGCACAGAGATCTCAGCGCATGGGAAAATGAAAATCCTCCTCGCTACTTGGAAGGAACTGGCGGAATGATCTTCGATCGGGTCAATCAAATTTGTTATGCTGCACTATCGCCTAGAGCGCATATATCGGCACTCGAGGAATTTTGCGAACTGTTAAACTATGAAGTCGTGGCTTTCGAAGCATTCGGTAAAAATGGTGAAGCGATCTATCATACAAATGTCATGCTTTCGGTTGGCGAAACCTTCGTTTGTGTGGGCATCGATACGATTGCATCTACCGATCGCGATCGCGTTATATCTTCGTTTGAATCTGCAGGAAAGGAGGTCATTACCTTTTCGAATGATCAGATTTACACCGATTTCGCTGGAAATATGCTTCAAATAAAAAATACCTTAGATGAATCAATTTTGGTTCTATCAAAACGAATCTTTTTAAACTTGACGGAATATCAAAAACGGCTCCTTACTGGTCACAACGCTCATCTTCTCCCAATTGACATTGCAACAATTGAAAAAATTGGTGGTGGAAGTGTGCGCTGCATGCTCGCTGAAATATTCAAAAAAACACAGTGAAAATAACAAGAGGAAGCTGGTTAGCCTCCTCCTATTTCTTGAGTGAATTGTGGTTAGACCACGTTAGTTTGGTAAAACTAACTTCAATCGTCCAGACAAACAATGTGGAATACTTTAGTAATGCTATGCGGGATTCCGCACAAGCAAATATAAAACAAATTTTTCTAATTAAAATGAATATTTTTAGTTAACTGAAAGTCAACTAATTAAAGTCTCGATTTTGAGTTAAAGTGAGCTTTTCCTCCTATTTTTGAGAAAATCGTACGGGAATAATGCAACGGCTTCTAACCGGCTGTCCGTCAAGGGTCGCAGGCTTCCATAATGGCATTTCTTGTACGATCCTAAGTGCCTCGCCATCCATTGACGAACTCGCTCCGAGTGCAATTCTTGGACTACTTACCGAACCATCCTTTTCAACGATCGCTTCAATAAACACGGTTCCATCTTCGCGCTTGTCCAATCGTTCGTTAATTCCAACCAATTCAGTTTCGATGTATGCCTTCATCGCTTCTTCTCCTCCGACATAACTTGGTTCAGTATCAGGAAAATCAACTAAATCATTTTCGCGAGAATTGAAATACGGATTTGAACGCTCCGTCATATCTCCAAAAATGGTGTCAAACTGAAATGATTTGAAAAAGGAAGAATCTCCAAATGATTTGAATTCAAAACTTCCATCCATATCATCGAAACCATTAAAGGTAATCGTTGTATCAAACTGAAATGAGTTCATGAACGAACTATCGTCGAAATTTTGCATCATTTGTTCCATTTGAGCCTGCATTTGCTTCATGGATTCATCCATTTGCTCGCGCATTCTCGCAAACGTTGAGTCTTCATCACCTCCAAATGAGAAAGAGAATCCTGAACCATCAAAAGAATCGAAAAAGTCACCAAAGGCCATTTCGTTTCGAATAGGCTGCTCACCGACCAAAAATGGGTACACGTCAACTCTATCATTTTCAATGTCCATTTCTCGGGTCAATTCTCCATCTTGATTGAAAAATTTCCAGGTTCCAGCGGCTTTTCCCGTTTCAAACTGACCAATCGTTTTCTGTGCTCCGTTCTCATGGTACATCTCGAAACTTCCAGATCCAGACTTGAACTTGGCAACCGTCATTCGCTCACCCGTAAAGTAAAATGATGAAAATTTGCCGTGCAACAAACCACTTTTGTAAGAACCCTCTGCCCTTTTCTGACCGTTTTTAAAAGACTCTTCAAACTTGCCGTGAAGCTGACCCTTTTTGTAGCTATGGGTTGAACGAACTCCTGTGAACTCATTGTACGAATCGCACTTACCAGAGAAATTGTGCTCTTGTTGGGCGCAATCAACTTGAGCAAAAACTGTTGAAATACTCAGAAAAAATAGAACGAATGCTGTCTTCATGTTTGGATTAATTCAATTGCACCCAAAGTTCAAAAAACTTGAAGAAAGATAAAAACGTCAATTCAAATTATTAACAAATTTTAGATGTGCGGGATTCCGCACTTTACACGACGGAAACTACGTGAAATTCATTAGGAAAATTAAATCAAACCCTGTAAAACAGTGAATTACGGAATTAATTGACTATATTAATCGTACCTAGCATCTAAAGTTCTTTTTTTTGATAAATCGATTAATTAGATTTGTTAGGTACTGTTCTTCATGACGGACCTAAGCTTTCACTGAAAAAGATACGCACCACATACCGTATCTTGAAAAAATTAATAGCTCGATCTTCCTGATCGGGTTATTTTATTTTAAGGTTATTTACAATCAATTCTTCCTCTTCCTAAGATCCAATCAACTTTTACTTCTCTTCAGATGTTGATTTTCGTATTTTCGCCTATGCAACGATTCTTCGCGACTCTTTTCGTATTGATTCTTTCCCCGCTGATACTCCTGACGCTCATAGCTGTTTGGCTTTGGGATCGTGAAGTGCCTGTTTTTATTCAGGAGCGCGTTGGACTGAATAAAGAATCATTTTTCGTTTACAAAATCCGGACGATGCGGAACAATAAGATTACTGGAATTGGTCGTGTGTTGCGCAAAACGGGAATAGATGAACTTCCACAGCTCTTCAATATCATGAAAGGAGAAATGAACTTTGTTGGACCCCGTCCACTCACGAATGCGGATATTGTTCGATTGAAATGGGACGGGCCGTCGTGCGAAACGCGGTGGAGTGTTCGCCCTGGAATAACGGGAATAGCCCAACTGGTTAATGTGTGCGACGCGCAAGTTTCGTGGGCTTGTGATATGGAGTACATCAAAACGCGCTCGGTAAAAACTGATCTCGGCATTCTTTGGAAATCCTTTTTGGTTCCCATCATCGGAAAACAAAAAACGAAACAATTCATCCATAAAAGTTCTCCCTCATGAAAGTCCTCGTAAATGGCATTGGAAATATTGGAACCACGCTTCTTTCATTGTTGATAGAGCATCAGGAAATACTCAAGATTGATACCGTTTTTGCACTCAAAAACAAACCACTTCCTTGGCAAGAAGACGATTTGAATTATCTAAGTTCCATTGGCGTTCGCGTGTGTTCCAGAATTGTAGAATCGGAATACGAGTTTCTCGATTCGATTATTGACGAGGTGGATTACATTTTTGACTGCACCAATAACGGTGGCGGAATGCTGAACAAACAATGGTACGTCGATTTGCCAAATTTGAAGGGTGCCTGTGCCCAGGGGAGCGAGAAGAAATTCGGTGTTTCTTATATGACGGGAGTGAATGACCTAGCGATAAAAGATAAGAAGTTCGTGCACGTAGTTTCGTGCAATACGCATTCATTATCGAGCCTTCTAACAACTTTTACGGGAGAACACTTGGAAAGGCATACCGAATCAGATTTCGTTGTTGTAAGAAGATCTGAGGATATTGGAAATCATCAGCGTTTGGTTTCGGCGAATGTCGTTGCGAGGCATTTGAACGAAGATATCGGAACTCACCACTCGATCGATGTGATTGATTTGTTTTCAACGAAGAAAATTCTTCCAAACGTGACTTCATCAGACGTGACCACTCCAAGCCAACTAATGCACGCCGTGCGTTTTAACATTGGTTTGAAGGAGAAGTTGAGTCGTGAAAAAATCGATGAATTGATCGCTGAAAATCAATGCATGGCAACATCCGCAAAGTTTGACTCAAATGTGATTTTCGAACGCGGCCGTAGAATTGGTTTCCAAGGGAGAATATATTCCCATGCAATTGTCATTGCGAACAACCTGATCATCAGTAAAGATTCAATAAAAGGTTGGGCGTTCATTCCGCAGGAAGGAAACACGCTTTTGTCAACGATTAATGCTTTTCTCATCCAAACAGGATTTGAAGGAAGCGAAACTGTGATGCAATCTTTGAAAGACGATTTGTTGATGGATCGCTGGTAACATCAAAAAAGGGCAATCCAACTTAGAATCGCCCTTCCTATAAAAATCAAGATTTTTATTCCTTCAAAATTTTCGAGTTTAATGTTGTGCCATCTTCGAATGAAACATTCACGATATACGATCCAGTTGCTAAGGAATCCGTGTTCAATTGCATCTCTTTAGCATTTATCTGACCTTCGGAAAGAATACGCCCATTCAAATCGATGATTGCGTATGTCGACATTCTTATTTCTGATTCAAAATTCACCGAAGAACCAACTGGATTCGGGTAAATCTTCAGTTCGTTGTTACTTAGAACATCAACTCCCATGGTGCAGTCATTATCCACAATGGTCGCTGAATCAGTCGCAATGTTAATCGTAGCAAATGATGGATTGGAAATTGTTGCAATTACTGTTTCATCGCACTCATCAAGCGGATCTTCGATCACAGGAAGAACATGCGTTACGAAAGATGCTCCATCCGGAATAGCAAACAGTGTAATATCACTAAAATCAGCTCCAGCTGTTGCTGTTCCAGTGAATGTAACATCACCGGTAATTGGCACTCCTGTTCCATTCACGACGCCTCCATCCAAGGTAATATCAAAAGAAACATCTGCTCCACCCTCTTCGCCATCCATCGGAGAAACGATTGAGATAGTTACCTGACCACTACATTCATCATCAACGATAATTGCTGTGGATGTTGCGTTATTTATTATTCCTGCGCTTGGATTTGAAATCGTCGCGATCACATCCTCGTCACATTCAAATAGAATATCATCAACAACATTTAAAGTTAAGATAGTAGAATTTGCTCCATTTGGAATTGAAAAACTCAGTGGACCAGAATAGTCTACAAATCCAGTTGCAGTGCCGCTATAATTGATAGTACCATTGATACTAAAACCGGTGTTGTTAACTGCTCCTCCTTCGATTAATACAGAATATGTGATATCCGCGCCACCTTCTTCACCGTCCGTTGGTGACCCAATGGAAATACCAAAGGATGCACATTCATCGTCAATTATGTCGGCAGTTGATGATCCCGCAGCTGGATTAATGACTCCTATACTTGGATTGAAAATCGTAGCAATTACGGATTCGTTGCATTCAATTAGCGCATCATCAATGACCGTGAGAATTACGAATGCAGAACCGACACCATCAGGAATAGAGAAACTAGCAACACTCGTATAATCTGTACCATCAGTTGCTGTGCCTGCGTATGATATCGAACCATCGATTGCCGAACCAGTAGAATTGATCAATCCATTATCCAAAGAAACTATATACGAAACTGAGGTCGACCCTTCTATTCCATTCGTTGGTGATCCGATTGAAATTGAGGATTGCAAGCATTCATCATCTACTATTAAGGCTGAAGACGAAGCCGTACCTATTGTTCCGATGCTTGGATTTGCAATAAAGGCGACGACGGTCTCATCACACTCGACCATGACATCATCAATTACTGGAAGCGTAATTGTGGTAGCATTGGAGCCATTTGGAATTGAAAAAGCTGTCACTTCAACATAATCTGTAGCACCCGTTGCAGTTCCTGCATAATTGATGAAGCCAGTAATGGGACCACCCGAAGAATTGATTGCACCACCTTCTAAGAAGACAGAAAATGTAACATCTGTTGCAATTGGACCTTCCACTCCATTATTCGGCGAGCCAATGGATACGACTAGTGTGGCACAGTCATCATCTAAAATTAGGACAGTTGTCTGGTTGTTAGCTGGATTTATGCTCCCAACATTAGGATTTGAAATCGTCGCGATAATTGTTTCTGTTCCTTCACACAAGGCATCATCAACAATAGGCACTAGAACCCCTATTGAATTTGAACCATTCGCAATGGCAAAAGACACTGGCCCCAGATAATCTACTCCCGGCGAAGCTGTTCCCGTTAACGTAATCGTACCAGTAATATCGGCCCCGGTTGTATTAATTGCTCCATTATCCAATGAAATCAGAAAGGACGCGGGTAAGCCCGATCCTTCTGTAGCGTTATTTGGAGAACCTATTGAAATCGTTTGTGAGAATCCCATAAAAGATGAGAATGAAAGTAGTGCGAGAATTAGAAAAAACGATCTCGAATAGTAGTGTAGATTTTGCAACATAAACAGTGGTTAATTAGTTTCATTAAATGTATAAAAACTCACCCAATAAAAACATCATTAACGTGTATAATACTCGTCTTTCAAACTAATCTATCTGATTACCAAACAAAAAAAGGTTCGCTCCTTTCGAAACGAACCTTGTATTAATGATTTTTTAATCTATTCTGAAATGATCTTCATCTCCACCCTACGGTTTCGAGCTTTGCCATTTTCGTTGTCGTTTGCCGCAATTGGTTTCGACTCACCGAAGTATTCAATTTCGATGCGCGATTCATCAACGCCGTTTGCCACTAAGAATCGTTTCACGGCTTCGACACGGTTTTTCGAAAGTTTCAAGTTGTATGCCTCTGTTCCGTCGCCATCTGTGTGACCGTCCAATTGAATTCTAACATCTTTTTTGACAAGTAAAATGTTTGTCAATGCTTCAAGTGGTGCATACGATTCTTCCACAATGATTGATTTATCGTAGATGAACTCTAAGTTCTCGGATGCATTCAACATTGCTTGATTCACATCATCAACAGCAACTGGCTTTTCAATAATCACTGTATCCACTTCATTGGCAATGTAAACTGTATCTACGATACGTTCAACAATCGTCACAGTATCAATCACTGGATCAATGTTCTTCGCGAGTGGGTCGATGATTTCCTCTTTCTTCTTTTTACAGAATTTCAATCCAAGGGTAATTTCATGCGATCCTGATCCGTACGAAGCCAAATTCTGCATTGGTGTCTCGTACGCATATCCGAGGAAGAACAACTTTCTAATGTTCACTCCTAATCGTGCCACTAGCCCAACTTGTGTTCTCCAACCAATCCCTCCATAAATGAAGTCGTTGTAGTTGATATCAGCATTGAAATCGAATTGTGATACGTTTCCAACTCCTCGGTACAAAACGTTCGGTTTCAAAGACAGTTTCTTTGTCAAACCAATATCATATGCTCCGTATCCAACGAAGTGACGTTTCAAACCATACCCTTCCAATCCTGTAAAATTGAAATCCGTTCTAGACTCAATCAATTGCTTGGATGCAAAAGAAAGTTCCAGTCCCTTGAATTGGTAAAGAATTCCCGCCGATGTATTGAATGAACTTGCCGTTTGTAATCCTCCATCAACAATTTGATCTCCTGGATCGAAGGCAATAGCGTTCGTTGGATCAATTCTCATTTGGAAGTACCCTGCGCTAATTCCTAATCGAACATGGTGATCTCTGGCAATTGTGACTCCATAAGACACAGCGCCATTCGCTGAAACTTGCTGGAACAAACCGAGTCGATCGATAAGAACATCTGCTCCTACCCCCCAATTCTTTCCTAAACGCGTATTTGCATTGAAGAAACTTGTCGTTGGAGCTCCATCCACTTTCACCCACTGATTGACGTGAGAGAAATTAAGTTCAGTGCATCCGCTAGCACCTGCATAAGCTGGATTAAGCGAAAACTTGTTGTAATTATAGAGATTCGTTTGTCTGGTTTGTTGAGCCTGAGCTCCGAAAACCATCATTCCTACAACACCTACTGCGATATATTTTTTGATTCCTTTCATGGCTCTACTTTTTAAATCGCATTAAGTTAATAGCTCCTTGGTACTCTCGATCTTCGTCACACGAGATGGTGTAGTAATACGCTCCATCAGGTAAGATTTGACCATCCTTGGTACCATTCCAGTCATTCTGGTAATCTGTTGTCTCATACATGAGTTCCCCCCACCTATTAAAGATCTTTACGGTACATCCTTCGACTTGATTCAGGTCGCTGACGCGCCATGTATCATTTCGTCCATCATCATTCGGTGTACAGATATTACTGATCTCAAGCAGTGCTTCACAATCCAGAACAGTGAATTCAATCGTTACGAGTGAATCACATCCACCTGCTGTTGGGAAGTTCTCTGTGTAAATACCCGCAACCGTTAATGTTTGTGTTCCGAAGGCATATGATTCGCCTTCACATATTGTATCGAAGATTGTCGACTCTAAAACATCTGAAACGGTGAGGAATAATTCAACAAGTGAATCACATCCTGATGCTGTAGTGAACATTTCAGTATACGTTCCAGTCGTTGTCAGTGTCTGTGCTCCTAACGTGTAGGATTGACCTTCGCAAATAACCGCTGAGATCGGGTTCTCAATAGTTGGTGATACGAATAAGAACAATGTCACGAGTGAATCACATCCGCCTGCGGTTGTAAACATCTCATCGTATTGACCAGAAGTAGACAAGGTCTGGGTTCCATGCGTTGTGCTTGTTCCTTGACAAATTGTCTGAGTAATCGAGTTCGTGATCAACGGTGTTACTGTTAAGTACAGTGTTACTATTGAATCACAACCGGCCGCGGCAACCAACGTATCAATGTAAGTTCCTGAAGTATTCAGGTTCGCCCCATCGAAAGGATAAGTTGTTCCTGTACAAATCGTCTGAGTGAAATTCGTTGAGATTTGAGATTCAACAAAGAGGTTCGTTGTAATCGTGCTATCACAGCCATTTGCCGCAGTGTACACATCGATGTACTGTCCAGCCGTTGTGTAAGTGTTCGCTCCAACTGAATAGGATGATCCTGTACAAATTGTCACGTTGTTCGTAACATCAACAGGCTCAATTACCGATAGTGTCGTATAAATTGTACTATCACATCCATTCGCTGCGATGAATACATCTGTGTAAACTCCTGCTGTAGTTTGATTCGCTCCTTCAAGGAAGATTGATTGTCCATTACAGATCGTAGCGTTTACATAATTAATGTTTGGATTGACGATACAAGGGTTTCCACATGCACTTGCATCTATAGTAAATGAATATGGACAACTTCCATCGTCAACATTTACTGTATAAACAGCAGCTGCAGGAACCGCGAAGGTAATATTTGCACCTGCCGCGAACGTTCCTGATGAAATAACGGTCATCGTTGGATCCTGAATAGTATATGAGAATAATGATCCATCAAATGCGCTCATCCCCCCAGAAGCAGTAAATGAAATCTCACATAACGTATTGTCGTAAGATGATACTGGAACGACTGGCTCCAAATAGACCACCTGAACAGTGTTATCTACCGTTGATGATGAGCAAAGGAAGTCTCCCCAAGCTGCAGGATCATCCGCCATGGACGAAACATAATAAACAGTATTGAATAATGGGTTTCCAAAGGCTCCAGATCCGTCAGTATTGTTGGTGAATACACTTGACAAACCAAATGTTGTATCAATGTACGTAAATCCAGACCCAAATACTGGATCAGGAACTGGCACTGTACTGTGCATTACGAATCCTGGAGTCAAACAAGATGGGATATCCAATGTTGGGTCTCCGTTTCCATCTAACAAGTTTCCTGGAGTGAGATCATCTCCGAAACAAACGAATGCTGTATCCGTTGATGTTAAATCGACGATGGTCGTATTCGCTAGTTCAACGTAGGTATCTCCTGAATAGCTTTCTACTTCTCGGATGTACTCAATGATATATTGTCCTTCATCACCTGGAGAACCACCATCTAACTGAATAGCGATGATCGCACCTGGTGCCATACAACACACCGACTCTTGTGTCCCGTCAAATCCAGCAGAACCACTAAGAATAGGCGTAATGATTGGTGTCAATTGCGTTCCATCTTGTGTAAATGTCGCTGGATTTAGTCCCCCGTAGCAATCCGTACCATTTAAGAAGGTGTACATTGCATAGCGTAAAGTATCCATGCCTATGTACGCACGAATATTCATTTCGATTGCGCCTGATGGTGGAACCGTGAAGTAATGCCAAACTGTTTGATCCGCTCTATCTGCAGGCAAAGTCATAACTGCTGGCTCACCCGCCAAATACTCGCGACATGCTCTTTCGTTAGATCCTGCAACTGCATTGAATGGAGGTGTAAGCCCTGCCGGTGTTACTGGTACTTCATATAGCGGATCGATTGAAGCCAAACATAAAATATCATTCCCTGGAGGGTTGTTGATCGGATCGTCCACACTTGGATCATAAATCCATGTATCAATATCCTGAGCGTTCAAGGGTGTTAAGTTGTTAGCTGGATCAACCATACCGTAGTAGGTATATCCTGGTTCTAAACATTGTTGTGTGATGATCGCACTTTCTGATCCTCCACCAAAAATCCCATTGACACCACCTTCTTGAGCATCAATAAACTCTAGGTTGGCACAATTGTAATCAGCTGGAACTCCTGGTCCAAATCGTTTGTCATACCCAAAGAACGCAGCATCCTCTGAGAACACTCCACTTTGATAATCAACTTCATAAACGATACGTCCGCTATTTGGAGCAACTAGGTTCAACCAAACCGATTCGTTTACCGTAGAATTTCCATTTGCGTTGTGATCGTAATCATAAGCATGGTATTCAGCTGGATCTGATGATGTGTGCGCATCTCCTACTTCACCAAAATCATTTCCACTATCGAATGCACAACCGAAGCTCAAGTTCATTGAAGCAGGTGATCCAGCTCCAGAACTAATTGGTGTTGTCCCGAAAGGTGTTAGCGGTGAATTACATGGAATATCTTCTTGATTTGGAGGACTTCCACCACCTAAATCGTTTACCCTGAATTCGTAATATCCGCGTTCACCACCTGCGTCGGCTGTAATCTGAACATAATATGTTTCACCAGCTTGCACCTTCTGATAAGAAAACAGCGGAACTGGGTTACACGCATCCAAATCAATCTCCGCTTCAGGATCTACACCTAATAGGTCTATTCCATCAGAAAATTGGTGATTGGACAAGTATTCGAATTTATCTTTGATTAATGTCCCTGTGATTGGTTGGATACCGTTTCCACAGTTCAAACCGTCGGCTGCATGGTAGATTTGGAAGTATGTTCCAAACTCTGTACCGCTCAGATCTGTTGTTACTTCTACCTCGCCACTTGCTGGAGCTACGAATTTCACCCAAACTGAACCGTTTGCTGTGACATCGCCCGTATGTGGCTCATTTGGCTCCAACGTTGCTGATGGACACCAACCTAATGTGTACGTGGTATTCAGTACAACTTCATCGGCATCACAAATGTTATCTTCTAAGTAGGTCAGAACAATTGGCACTCTTTCGACCTCAAACGTAATCGTATAGGTTTGATTACAACCACCATCAGTACTGTTTGCGGTAAAGGTTTGAAGATTCGTTCCTGCACCTGCTGGAACTGCCATGTTCACCGTTTGGTTGGCTGTTTCTCCTTCTGAACCACCCAATCCGAGAGCATAGTTAAAGAGTAAATCATCGTTCTCGTATGCACGCCAATCAATGGTGATGTTCGTTGGAACATCCGTTGGACACACGTAATCATGTGAGAAATACAACCCGCTATTTGGTGAGAATCCACCACCTGGCGCCGTCATAGTATAAGGACCATTATCGCCATTTCTGTAGGCGAAATTGAAATCACCTAAAACACCGAAAAGAACTGGGTTGTTGTTAGAATTACCTAATGAGTTATCTGTGGCTAAAAATTCCCAGACGAAATCACTATCGCCAGTTAAGAATCCATCGCAATCGACTGTAGCACCAGTCTGCACAGAAATAACACGAACGTTGACCGTAGCCTGGCTTAAAGAGTATCCAGACAGTAAAATAGTTAGCATGGTCAACGTCCAAACGCTTACCGTTTGAAACATTCGCATATGTTGTTTATTGGTTTATATAAGTAGCAGTATCATCAAAACTCCTAATTCGGTTTAGTCTGACTAGGAAGTTCATATAAATACGTTTCGCTTAGCTAATATACAATTATCTTATTGAATGACAATCAATAAAAGATTGCAGCTAAAGGTATTATTCAAGGGTTGGTGCGCAAGATTGAAGCTCGAAATCAATCGCAATCAGGCAGTTACTTAATTTGACTCTCGTACTCTACCCAAGTTGTTAAATAATAGTTCAGCAGTTGAAGGATTTGTGGCAAGAGGAACGTCGTAAACGTCGCACATTCGCATCAGCATGAAAATGTCTGGTTCGTGTGGATGCTTCTCCAATGGATCACGAAAGAATATGACCATATCGCACTTCCCTTCTGCCACTCTCGCCGCAATTTGAGCATCTCCCCCGAGTGGTCCAGATAATAATTTTGTGACTGTGAAGCCTGCTTTTTCCACTTTTTGCCCTGTTGTTCCCGTTGATATTAAGTTAATATCGTTGTTATGCAGAATTTCCTTCTGTTCGTTTAAAAACTGCACCATTTCTGCTTTTTTGCCGTCGTGGGCAATGATTGCTATCTCCATATTGGATTCTTCTTTTTCTATTCTACCTGAGTTCAGGATTTCTTTGTCGAAAAGTACTACATTTTACTTATAGTACAAAATACAATTACCTTCTTTATTGATCTTTTCAGTACAAAGGTCATAAAAAAATGCCCAGTATCGCGATGGTTATCGTGACCTGGGCATTAAGTTTGAGTTAATTCTTAATAATTAGAGAACCAGCGTCACTGGATTCTCCATATAATGTTTGAATGTGTTCAAGAATTCTGCGCCTGAAGCTCCGTCCACTACTCTGTGATCACATGACAACGTAACTTTCATCACATTTCCAGGAACGATTTCTCCATTTTTCACAACTGGCACTTGACTAATTCCACCAACAGCCATAATACAGCTATCTGGAGGATTCACAATTGCCGTGAATTCTTCAATTCCAAACATTCCAAGGTTTGAGATGGTGAATGTATTTCCTTCCCACTCGCTTGGTTGTAATTTCTTCGTTTTTGCTTTTGTAGCTAACTCGCGCACTTCGCCACCAATTTCTGGCATTGATTTACCATCAGCGAATCGAACAACAGGAACGAGTAATCCTTCATCAACAGCAACCGCTACACCGATGTGCACGTGTTGGTTTCTTCTGATAATATCACCGTACCAAGCGCTGTTTACCGTTGGATGCTCGCGCAAAGCCAAGGCACACGCCTTGATCACCATGTCATTGTATGAAACCTTCACGTCTACTTCTTTCAAAGAAGAACGCAAGTCTATTGCTCGATCCATATCTAGGGAAATCGTCAAATAGAAATGAGGAGCAGTAAATTTACTTTCAGCTAATCGTTTCGCGATCACTTTTCTCATTTGAGAAACAGGTTCATCCGTAAACGTTTCGACGCCAACGTGCGGTGCTTTTCCACCTCCCATTGCAGGAACGTATGGCACGTAATGATCGATATCTCGTTTTACAATTCGTCCGTTTTCTCCTGTACCATTAACGTTCGACAAGTCGATTCCTTTTTCATCAGCCATTTTCTTTGCCAATGGAGATGCGAAAACGCGTCCATTTGAATCGGGAACTGAAGGTTTTGCAGGCGCAGGTGCCGGTGCTGGCGGTGGAGTACTTGCTGCAGGTTTAGGAGCTGGTGCTGGCGTTGGCGCAGCTTTCACCTCTTCTTTTGCAGGAGCTTCCTCCTCCTCTTTCGGAGCAGCTTTTTCAGCTTCAGCCAAAATCTTCTTTACGTCTTCACCTTTCTCACCAATTACGGCAAGCAAAGAATTGACAGGAGCCGTTTGTCCTTTTTCAACGCCGATATGTAAAAGTACACCATCGTAAAAAGACTCAAATTCCATTGTCGCCTTGTCCGTTTCAATCTCTGCAAGAACTTCTCCCTCTGAAACTTCGTCTCCAATTTGTTTATTCCATTCAGCAACAACACCTTCTGTCATGGTGTCACTCAACTTCGGCATGTAGATTACTTCCGCCATAATTTCAAGTCTTATATTCTAGTATTCAACAATAAATGGATAGTTCTCCTCAACGTAAACGTCTTCGTACAACTCTTTTGCTTCTGGGTAAGGTGAGTTTTCAGCGAATTCCACTGATTCTTTCACCTCTTTCTTCACCCAATCCTCAATTTCTTTGATTCCTTTGTCGTCCAACCACTTATTCTCAAGAACAACTGATTTACAGTGCTCGATTGGATCTTGTTCCATCCATTCAGCCACCTCATCCTTCGTACGGTATTTTTGAGGATCAGACATTGAGTGTCCTTTATATCTGTATGTTCTGATGTCCAACAATGTTGGTCCATCTCCACGACGACCGCGAGAAGCTGCTTCCTCAATTGCTTCGTGCACTGCTTCTGGAGACATTCCATTAACAGATTTTGAAGGCATTTCGTAAGATGCTCCGATTTGGGAAAGATCAGTAACGTTTGTTGTTCGTTCTACTGATGTTCCCATCGCGTAGTTGTTATTTTCAATGATGAATACAACCGGTAACTTCCAGTTCATCGCCATGTTGAAAGTCTCGTGCAAAGCTCCTTGACGAACCGCTCCATCTCCCATTGAGACAAAAGCAACATTATCCGTTTCGTTGTATTTTTCAGCGAATGCCAATCCAGCACCCATTGCAATTTGAGCTCCAACAATTCCGTGACCTCCTGCGAAGTTCACTTCTTTATCGAAAAAGTGCATTGAACCGCCTTTACCTTTTGAACAACCTGTCGTACGGCCGTACAATTCAGCCATCAAAACACGCGGATCAGTTCCCAATGCAATAGGATGACCATGATCACGGTAAGCCGTCATGTGTTTATCTCCTTTTTGGCAAGCACTTGCAGTTCCTGCAACAATCGCTTCTTGTCCAATATAAAGGTGACAAAATCCACCAAATTTCTGTTGAATGTAGAGTTGTCCTGCTTTCTCCTCAAACTTACGAATGAGTAGCATGTCTTTAAACCACTTAATATATGTTTCCTTCGAAAATTTTGCTTTCCCAGCAACCTTTGATTTTCGTGTCGATTTTGTAGGTTCTTTTTTGTCCTTCACCGCCATGGTCTTGTTTTAAATATCGAAAAGCAAATATATAAAATTCTGCATGTAACAAACCGTCAAATAAGGATAAAGTATTGAATACAATATCAGCCTTAGAATGTTGATAAAATAGTTTCACAGAAAATTGGAAATCGGCGTTAAATATTAACTCTAGAACTTCACTTTTCGCTTGAGTAAATGTTTCACTTTATCCATTGGAATAGAGAGGACAATCGCCCCAGCTGCGTATGATGCAATTTCATACTGATTGAATAAGAAATCGACCGAGTTCTCATTGAACACAAAATTCTCATTTAACACGAAAATGTCATCTTCAAACCAGAAGCCTGCATCGCTCAGCGTTTGATCATGTTGTATTTCTTGATCTGCACGAAATATATCCTCGGCAATAAGGCATAAATCACCAATATCCTTGAAGAAATCTCGTAACATTAATTCCTTTCCAGTTGCGATCTCAATAATTCGTTGTTCAGACCATCCGTTTCCATGTGCACCTCCTGTATATTCCCAATTTCCTAGGCCCACCTCTACAAATTCTGGATTATCCTCATAAATGCTAGCAGATGTTAGGGTTTGCCACACTCCTCCGAAATAATCATCTTCATCATCGTAAACTGCCAATTCTGTGTTATACCAGTTTCCGAAAATGTCTATTGCGTTTTGAAAATACTTCTTAGATAATTCAGCCTGCAATTCTGCAATTTCCTCACCATTCGATACTGTTCCGGCAACAAATGATTTAACGATTTTATTGACAGAGTCCTGATAAGGTTTATTAGGTGCACTGTAGAACATGTAGTCTATGGAGCTTTCTAATGAATCTGCTCTGTCGGACGAATACAGCATCAACCTTGCCTCACCTCCAGTAAACATTTCCGTTTCTTCAATTGTAGTTATCCCTTCTTCAATTACCGGTCTAGAGGACGAGCAAGAGAGTAAGAATGCTGATACAAAAAAGGCTGTTGGAAGTAAAAATTTCATTTTGCTGAGATTAATCAGTAATTCCGAATGCCAGCGGCAATAAGTCCACAGCTGAATTGAAAACGATGGTCACTCCGTTCTGACTTACCAGAATAATTCGATACGATTTCTTTTGTCGAACTTCGGTTTCCAGCATTACTTGACGGCAAGCCCCGCACGGAGAAAGAATTTTATCCACGGGCAACAAGTCGCCTTCGGCTACCACACAAAGTGTTTCGATTTGCTCATCTGGAAAGTTGGCTCCCGTGTAAAAAAGCGCCACTCGTTCGGCACACAATCCTGATGGATACGCAATGTTCTCCTGATTACTTCCAGTAACGATTTCATCGTTGGACAACCTCAAAGAAGCACCAACGTGAAACTTGCTATACGGAGCGTAAGCCGTTTTACTCACAGCATTGGCGCGCTCAACGAGCTCTTGATCGTTCTTCGATAGTTCATTCCAATGATTGAATCGTTCGAAGGAAATTGTTACGTCTTGTTTCATTTGATAAAATTGATCCCTGAATTATCTATACGGGCGAATCAATTATTTGTTCACTCCAATTACAAAAGCTACACCTTTTCCTTTTTGTGTAGATGTTTCGAACTTTACTACTCCTGTCCCACCGGTAAAACGAACATTTGTTTCATACTGCCCAGCCAAAGCGTTTTTAACCTTTTCTTCGTAGCTAGAACCTGGCGCTTTCGAAATCTTTGCGTTCACAACAGAATAATCGATTGGTTCCTTAGTAATCAACACAGCAATTTTGTCCTTCTTACCTGCTGCATCTGGTTGCATCGAATGATCTCTCGGGAACAAACGAGTACCTGTAATTCCACAGTATGGTGAATGTTTCGCTGTATACGGAAACAACACATAGCTCGATCCGTCGGTTTCTTGACCAAATATGTATGTATAGCATTCGATGTTGTTCGTAAACTCAACTTTGAATTTGTCTTTGCTCGTTAATTTTGAAACTGTCTCAAAATAGAAGTCATTGATTTGTCGTAGAGCAATGCTCTTCTTCCCTGCGTTCAGCTCGAGGCCAAAATTACCTTTGAAGCGTGTTTCCACTTTAGCCTTAGCATCTCCCATTGGATATAATCCGTAGGATTCAACATTGAATTCTTTGAAATCTGAGTAACGAATCCAGAATACACCTTTCTTGCCCCATTTCTCTCCCCAGCTGTTCATGATTTGAAATGCGCCGCCTTCTTTGAAGTCATCATAACCGATTACACACATCGCGTGACCTCCAAAACCGCTTTTATTGTAATCTGAGCGTGTTGGAAGCCAAACATCTTTCCCCATCATGTTTTGCATGAAAGATCCTCCGACCATCATTCCAATTACCACTGGAGAACCTTTCGCCAAGTTTTGTTTGATCGACAACATTTCTGCTGAGTTCGATTGATTATCTTCTGTTAATCGCTGAAAACCTTTGATTTTATAGCTGCTCGCTTTTCTTTT
The DNA here is from genome assembly GCA_029252405.1 of Crocinitomicaceae bacterium. Classification (GTDB taxonomy): domain Bacteria; phylum Bacteroidota; class Bacteroidia; order Flavobacteriales_D; family Crocinitomicaceae; genus UBA4466. Next base: position 96,590 of record JAQXBM010000074.1, on the reverse strand, counting down.
TAAGGCCGAGCTAGGCTCTTTAGTACAACTTGACTGATCGTATGCAAAGTCTTTATAAGGAACCGCACCTTGCTCGTACATATTGTCCATCGCCAATTTAATGTATGATCCTTGACATGTATTGTGATCAATACTAATTTGATTGTATTGGAAAGAAGCACTAAATGCAACTTGATCTGGTTTTCTTCCAGTTCTTCGAGACTCTAAAATCGTTCGCGCTGCGTATGCACTTGCCCAAGCGACACAAGAACCTTGCTTTCCTTGATTCCTTCTCTTTGGAGCGTACTGCAACAATGAAGCTTTTTCTGGAAGCGGGTTTTTCTTATTGTCGGCGAGCGGTTCGTAGATTTCCGTTCGTTCGTAAACCTCTTTGTCTAATTCTCCCCCACGGAAGAAGTTGGAGATTCCTCCTCCACCTTCATCGCCAGTGAGAGCTGACATATCGCAACCTTTGAATACAAAGAACAGCACAACACCAATGACCGCAAGAATTAACAGCAGCTTTGGCTTTTTCAGCAACATTGGTAACAAGGCACCTGCAGCTTTTCCAAGTCCACCTCCGATTCCACCACCTGATGAAGAATTTCCGCTTGCCGTAGTTCTTCTACTTGCTCTTTTCTTCTTCTTTCCGCCTTGAGGATCATCCTCGACCATTCTAATTGGCATATCTGTATAGTATTTGTAATTGGTTGATGCTTACACTTCCTCAAAGAAATGAATTTTCTCCTTGAATGTCAACTTACTTGTTTCAAAGCGTTAAAGACACTACTTTTGCCGACGAATGAACCAATACAAGAAAGTAGCGCTTTACACATTGGGATGTAAACTGAATTTTTCAGAAACATCTACGATTGCAAGATCTTTAGAGGATGCTGGCTACGCGCGTGTTGATTTTGACAACAGTCCTGATGTATTTGTGATTAATACGTGCTCTGTTACTGAAAACGCTGACAAAAAATGTCGCCAATTGGTCAAGAAAGCGCGAAAAGTGAATCCAGATGCTTACGTTGCTGTAATTGGTTGTTATGCTCAGTTGAAACCAACAGAAATCGCAGCAATTGATGGAGTGAACATTGTTTTGGGAGCCAACGAGAAATTCAATCTTGCTGAACACATCGAGAAGAACGAGATCTCTGAGGACACCATAGTATACAATGAAAGCATTAAAGAGACAAAGGAATTCGTTCCTGGATTCTCAATAGGTGATCGAACACGCTCATTTTTGAAGGTACAAGACGGCTGCGATTATTTCTGCACATTCTGTACTATTCCTTTAGCTAGAGGGAAAAGCAGAAACGCTACCATTACTCAAACACTTGAAGAAGCAAAGAAAATTGCTGAAACTGATGTTAAAGAAGTCGTTTTAACTGGTGTAAACATTGGTGATTTTGGTCAAGGTGGAAAGGAAAACTTCTTTGGACTACTAAAGGCATTGGATGAACTTGAGGGCATTGATCGCTTCAGAATTTCGTCTATTGAGCCCAATTTACTCTCTGATGAGATCATTGATTTCACCTTGAATGATTCAAAACGATTTGTTCCTCACTTTCACATCCCACTTCAATCAGGAAGTGATCGCTTGTTGAAAGCCATGCGCAGAAAATACGAACGTTCACTGTTTGCTGACCGCATTCACTCCATTAAGAAAGCGAATGCAGATACTTGTATCGGTGTTGATGTAATTGTTGGCTTCCCTGGAGAAACCGATGAAGAATTCATGGAAACAATTGACTTCTTGAAAGATTTGGAGGTTTCTTACTTGCACGTCTTCACTTATTCTGAACGAGCAAATACGACTGCGGTCAAATTAGGAGACCCCGTTCCAATGCACATCAGAAAGCAAAGAAGTAAGCAATTACACATTCTATCAGACAAGAAAAAGCGCGTATTTTATGATGCGAATGTTGGTAAAACAGGAACTGTTTTGTTTGAGACTGAGAACAACAATGGCTGGATGTATGGATTCACTGAAAACTATGTGAAGGTCAAAGCTCCTTTTGATGCTTCGAAGGGAAATACTTTCCAGTACGTTCATTTGAACACTATCGATGCTGATGGAATGATGTTATGCGACATCATCGTGAATGTCGAGGCCTAATTAATTAGTCCTCTTCCTCAGTTTCTGGCTTCCAAGCCCTCGTCATTTCTCTCTTCCCAGGAGGTCCGGGCAACGACTCAACTTCAAATCCTATTGATTTTAAATCTCTCTTGAATTGTCCTTTAGCACAGTATGTCACTAACATTCCACCTTCTTGCAAACCATCGAACATATTCTGTAGAATTGCTATCTCCCACATCTCGGATTGAGCGCGAGGACCGAATGCATCAAAATAGATTACATCGTACTTTCCTTTTGTTAAAGAATAGTTTTGAAGCTTCTCGTGGATTTTGAAAAAAGTCATTCCGAACTTGAGCGATTCCTTTTTCCCCCAAGGACAGCGAATCATTTTGTCGTAGTATACTTTAAAGTCGTCTCCAACTAATTCGCAATAACGCATTTTGTCCGCTTCATCTTTAGTAACGGGAAACGCCTCAATCGTGTCGTAATTTAGATAAAGGTGCCTACTATGTTTCATCGACAAAAGTGCATTCAACCCAGTACCGAAGCCGACTTCAAAAACGTTTACATCTAATTTTTCAGAGCTGTCGACTGCATTCAATCCGTGTTTAATGAAAACGTGCTCTGCCTCTTGAATGGCTCCATGAGTTGAATGATAAGTCTCATCCATTTCAGGAAGATAAATGGTCATTGAACCATCCTCAGTTTTAATGAATTCGCGTTTCATGGTGTGAATGTAAGTACTTCTTTCTGTTCAACTAGCCTTCGATCCAATGAAATTGAGAATCAAAGTAGAAGCTATCAACAATTGTTAATAACCTTCCTTAACATCTTTTTCATAATCCTGTTCCAAAAATTCTCACTTCACAAAAAACTCTCCGTATCTTTGAAGTATGGAGAACAATCAAGATCGTTCGCGATCGCCAATTAAGCGTACAAACAGAGCTGCCTCTGCTGCTCAAGAGTTGGGAGGAAAAGTCCCACCACAGGCTGTGGATCTTGAACAAGCGGTTCTTGGAGCGATGATGCTTGAAAAAAATGCGGTAACCGAAACGATTGATATTCTCTCCCAAGAAAGTTTCTACGATCCAAAGCACCAGTACATTTTTGGTGTGATCAAGGATTTGTTCGGAACTTCTAAACCTATCGATATTTTAACGGTAATCGATAAACTAAAGCGAAACGGTGAGCTCGAAGCTGCTGGTGGCGCTGCATACGTTTCTCAACTGACGAGTCGCGTTGCTTCGACAGCACACGTTGAGTTTCACGCCAGAATTATTTCTGAAAAACACATAAAGCGAGAGTTGATTCGCATGTGTACGGAAGTGATGCGCGATGCTTTTGACGACACGAATGATGTCTTCGATGTTTTGAATAAAGCTGAGGGAGATCTGTTCAAAATTGCAGAAAACAACATGGGGAAAGCCGTGGATGTGATGCAAAATGTCGTTCGTGAAGCTATTGAAGAAATTGAAGCCGCGGCACAAAACTCTGATGGTATTTCGGGAATCCCTACTGGATTCTACGCACTCGATAAATTGACTTCTGGTTGGCAACGATCAGATATGATTGTCATTGCCGCTCGTCCAGCGATGGGAAAAACGGCTTTCGTACTTTCCATGGCGAGAAATACGGCAGTTGATCACAATCAAGGGGTCGCGATTTTCTCACTTGAGATGTCCTCGGTTCAATTGGTTAAACGTTTGATTGCGTCTGAAACTCGCTTGAGCGCAGAAAAACTTCGTAAAGGTGATTTACGTGATGATGAGTTCCAACAACTCCATACGCGAATTAGCAAATTGGCAACTGCCCCACTCTATATTGATGACACTCCTGGAATTAGCATTTTCGATTTACGTGCGAAATGTCGTCGTCTGAAAATGCAATACGACATTCAAGTGGTCATTATTGATTACTTGCAGCTAATGACAGCAGGCGGTAAATCACAAGGGAATCGTGAGCAGGAAATTTCATCTATCTCTCGATCGATTAAGGAAATCGCAAAGGAATTGAACGTTCCAATGATTGCACTATCTCAGCTGAGTCGTTCTGTTGAGCAGCGTGGTGGTGACAAAAAGCCGGTTCTTTCCGATCTTCGTGAATCTGGAGCGATTGAGCAAGATGCCGATATTGTATCCTTTATTTATCGACCGGAATATTACGGTTTCATGCAAGATGAGGACGGTAATTCAAATGCTGGAGTCGGAGAAATCATTATTGCCAAACACAGAAATGGTGCTTTGGACTCTGTGAGACTTCGTTTTATTGCACAATACGCTCGTTTCGACAACATTGAAAGCTTCGATGATTCGGACACTGGAGCACCTGCACAACTGGGCGCAAACAATGATTTCGATTCACAAGCTGGCAACACAATCACGATTCCAAGTAAGATGAATTCCTTCGACGACGACATCGATCTTGATTCGTCTGGAGAGGATGTTCCATTTTAGGTAGGATTTTTGTAGCTTTAAGTTCTATATGAAAGGTATCTTAATTCTTTTTACACTCCTCAGCTTTGCATTTCATTCGCAAGCTTCGAGAATTCTTATCCCGATGGATGAGACTCAAACCAATCACCTGAAGGCCTATGGTGTCGCTTTCTATTTGTTAGAAAACGAGATTGTCATCGATTGGCTCTTGAACTATCGCGGTGGTTCTTTTATGACGCCACATTCCACTGGGATAGAGGAAGAATTGCTGCTCCGAGGAGTTTCTTACGAAATTGTAGCCGACGGACAAGCGAATGCGATTAAAAATAAAATTGCCGATCCAGAGGAGAACATGGAAACGGTTCAATTGGAGAAAGCACCCAAAATCGCAGTTTACACGCCGAGTGGAAAAATGCCTTGGGATGATGCCGTTACACTTGTACTAGAATACGCCGAAATTCCTTACGACAAAATTTACGACTCAGCGGTAGTTATGGGACTGCTTCCTGAATACGATTGGCTGCACTTGCACCACGAAGATTTCACGGGTCAGTACGGAAAATTCTACGCTCGATACAGAAACTTTCCGTGGTACAGAGATCAAGTATCTAGTTTGGAAGCATCAGCTGCAGCTCTAGGCTTCAATAAAGTTTCTGAAATGAAATTGTCTGTTGCTACGAATATCAAGAACTTCGTGATTGGAGGCGGTTTCTTGTTTACCATGTGCAGTGGTACAGATAGCTTCGACATTGGACTTGCGGCACATAAAACAGACATTTGCGAAAGCATGTTTGATGGAGACGCCGCGCATAGAAATTGCCAAGGGGAATTGGATTTCTCCAACACCTTTGCCTTTAGAGAGTTTACTTTGGAGCGCGACCCACTTGTATACGAGTATTCAAATATTGATGGAACGAAGCTGAGAAATCCTTACGTTCCTGAACAAGTCGCAGCCAAAACGGATAAATTCTCACTATTCGATTTTTCTGCAAAATGGGATATCGTTCCAACAATGCTTACTCAATGTCACACTGACGTAGTTAATGGGTTCATGGGACAAACAACAGACTTCAAAAAAGATTTCATCAAACCGAATGTGCTCATTTTAGGAGAAACGAAGCAATACGGAACAGCTCGATATATCCATGGTGAAATGGGACAAGGTACTTGGACGTTTTATGGAGGTCACGACCCTGAAGATTATCGACACATCGTGGGAGATCCTCCAACCGATTTAGATTTACATCCTAACTCACCTGGATACCGATTAATCCTGAACAACATTCTTTTCCCAGCCGCGAAAAAGAAGAAGAGAGAAACTTGATTCCATCCTTCTCGAGGGTTTATTGAGCGCCCGCATCTTCTATAGACATTACAACTTTATAGCACGAATATTTTTTCTTTGTTGCTAACAGCAACTTGAGTAGGTCAGTTATTCGTGTTTTCAAGTAATTGTTTAACAATGAATTCTACAAAACCCTTCGACCTAAAAGCTCTGAAGGGCTTTTTTTTGCTAAAAACTAAAATTTGGATTTGATCCCGCCCGAAATATTTGTAATTTGAGGGTTGAAAACTAATACTATTGCATGAAACTACCAATCCTACTGGTGGCTACCCTTATTTCTTCTTTAGGGTACTCCCAGACAACGCCCAGTGCTACGGCAATTATGGCGCCGTCAGTTACCAACGTCCAAAGTACTTCGACATCAATACAGCAAAGTACTCTCCAACAGACTAATGGACTTTTAATTAACGCGAATTCAAATTTTGGCGCATTGCAGCCAACAGCTACTCCAACAGGTCAGCACACGTGTAAAGCACATGACTTAACGCAGCAGCATTATCAAGATCGTGGATTACTGAATGAGTTTAATCAAAGTTCTTTGGCAGGAGCTCAAACTATTTCGTCTCAAGGATTCCCTGAAACGCCTGGAGTAAATACCATTTCGGTTATTTTCCACGTCGTGCACAATCCAAACAACCCAGCTGAGAATGTATCGAACACATTGATCATGCAGGTTTACAACGATTTGGTTGAAGATTACCAACTGTTAAATGCCAACGCCTCGAATGCTAGAACTAATCCTCCGTTCAACTTTGTGCCTGCTGATGCAGACATCAATTTTTGTTTGGCTACGCAAGATGAAAGTGGTACTCCACTTATCGAACAAGGAGTTGTTCGTGTCGCTACAACTGAAGCGTGGTACGATTCTGATGGCGGTGAAGAAAACAAAATGAAATCTTCCGCTACAGGTGGATCTCAAATTTGGGACCGCAACAAATATTTGAATATCTGGATTTGTGACATTTCAAATGGCGCGAGTTCTGGTACAGCAGGATACGCTTACCGCCCTACACCAACTTTACTTCCTTCGCCAAACATTGATGGAATCGTATTGGACTACAACTTAGGAATGAACAACGAAAACGTGCTAACACACGAAGTTGGTCACTACTTAGGATTAGATCACACTTGGGGTGGTTCAGGAGGTTGTACGAATGATGATGGCTTTGGAGATACTCCACAAACGGCTGGTCCTTCTTTCAACTACCCCGGTTCTTGTTCTGGTTCACAAACAACATGTGGATCAACAGAAACGCAGTACGAAAACTACATGGATTACGCCAACTGCACTGTTATGTTCACGCAGAACCAAGCAGACTACATGTTATCAATCTTACAAGGAATACGAAGTTCGCTTCTCATTTCTACAGGATGTGATCCAACTAATACACCTCCCAACTCGGCATTCTCATCTGTTCCTTTAGGACCAGCGCCTGTTATTATTCCAGTTGGTGGAGCCGTGAATTTCGTAGATGAATCTACAAACGTGCCTACAGGTTGGACTTGGGCAATTTCTGGAACACCAGTTACTGATTGGGATTTCATTGGAGGAACAACAGCGACCTCACAAAACCCTCAAGTTGAGTTTTACACAGTTGGTTTTTACAATATCACGTTAACTGCTTCCAATGGATTTGGTGCAGACGCGACGCCAGCAATTGAAAATAACTATGTGCAAGTAGTTGCTCCAGCAGCAGGTACGGCTTGTGATACATTAAGAAACTGGGATCCGACTGATGGATTCTCTTTTTACAATGTCAATCCAACAAACGGTGCGTGGGGATACATCCCGGGACATGGATCTATCGACCTTTACGGTGACGGTTCATCGGTGGAAAATGTTCTCCAAATTGCAGAACAATTCTCCTATGCTGGAGTTGCACAAGTACGACGTCTTGAATTGCCAATTTTCACTGTTGAAGATTTAGCACCGACTGGTGGTTCTATTACATTTAAAGTATATGATGACAACAACGGTACTGATCCAGGAACCGTTCTTGCCTCTGAAACTGTTCTGCTCTCTGACTTAAATGCTGGAGCATACAATGAAATTGACTTTACAACACCGGCTTCGGTCAGTGGAACATTCTTCGTTGGATTTGAAATGCAATATGGTGCCGGTCAAGATACCGTTCTCATGGGATTAACTGACACGCCAGTTGGTTCCACAGCGTCCTTCTTTATGGAGATGGATACCTATGGTTGGCTCAACTCAGGACTTATCGGGATCACTGAATCCATTGTGATGGATGTGATGCTTTCAAACGGACCAGCTCCAACAGCTACATTCACTGCAACGGGAGATTCAATTTGTGTAGGTGGAACAATCACCGCGAATGGATCTGGATCAACAAATGTTACGGACTACTTCTGGTTTTTCACCGATAATCCGTTCACTACTGTGATCTCCTCTTCAGGAGCTCCGACGAATGATTACTCACCTGCAACTGCTGGCGACTACTCTATTTACCTCTTTGGAGATGGATCTTGTCTGACAGATGCTGTCATTCTAGACGTAGTGGTAGCTGATCCAGTTACTGCAACAGTTACTCCAAGTCCAACGACTTGTGGGTTGAATGATGGTTCAATTACCGTATCAGGACAAGCAGGTGGAAATGGAACGTATTTCTACAGTCTTGATGGAATCAACTATCAAACAAGTCCAACCTTCAGCACGCTTCCTTCTGGAACCTACGATGTTTGGGTTTCTACAATTGGAGATGCATGTGACGCAATGTACACAGTGACAATTGGTACATCAACTGGATTCACAGCGGGAGTTAGCCCGAATGTATCTGTTTGTCCAGGTGGAACTGCATCAATAACAGCTACTGGTGGTACTACTTACCAATGGTTCGATGGTTCAACGCCAGTAGGATCATCTGCTACAATTTCAGTAACGCCTGGTTCACAAACGCAATACTCGTGTTTGGTAACGAACGCAGCAGGATGTCAATCAACAGTATTTACAACTGTTTCGGTTTTCACACCAGCAACAGCACCTGTAATTACATCAAGTGGTTCAACAACAATTTGTGCTGGAACTTCAGTTGACTTAACGTCATCTTACCCAACAAATAATGTTTGGTCAACAGCTCAAACGAGTTCAACGATTACTGTTTCAACAACGGGATCTTACTCGGTAACTTACACAGATGGAAATGGTTGTACATCTGCATCTACTCCAACAACAGTTACAGTAGTTCCAACACCAACAATTGCTTCAGGTACAACAACAGACCCAGTTTCATGTGGTTCGGCAACAGGTTCGATTCAAGTTACTGGTTCAGGTACTGGTGATTTAACTTGGACAGGAACAGCTTCAGGAAGCGCGAATGGAGTTGCACTTCCATATACGATTACTGGACTTGCAGCAGGATCTTACAACTTCACATTTGTGGATGGAACGACAGGTTGTGTTTCCAACGTCTTGGCACAAGGAATCAACGATCCAAACCCACCAACAACACCAACGATTACTCCAAGTGGAGCGACAACGTTCTGTGATGGTGGTTCTGTTACATTGACATCTTCATATGGTTCTGGAAACGCTTGGACGACTTCAGAAACAACAACGGCGATTACAATTAGTACAACATCAACAGTATCTGTAACATATACGGATGGTGCTGGTTGTTCAGCTACTTCAGCTCCAATTGTGGTTACAGTGAATCCACTACCATCAACACCAACAATTACTGCTGGTGGATCGACAACGTTCTGTGATGGTGGTTCGGTTGATTTAACTTCTTCGCAAGGAACAGGAAACGTTTGGTCTTCATCTGAAACGACACAAACGATTGCTGCAACGGTTGACGGAAGTTACACAGTAACTTACACGGACGCAAATGGTTGTTCAGCAACTTCAGCGGGAACAATAGTAACCGTGAATCCATTGCCAACAGTAACACAAACACCACTTGGTTTAGTATGTGATTACGATGCTGCATTTACATTGACAGGAGCTACTCCTGCTGGTGGTACGTATTCAGGAACGGGAGTTTCAGGAGGTACATTCGATCCAGCGGCAGCGGGAATTGGAACGCACACAATCACGTATGACTTTACAGATGGAAACGGATGTTCTAATAGTGCATCTGAAGACATTGAAGTGGATGATTGTCTTTCGGTTGAGGAATTCATTAACGAACACGTGAATGTTTATCCAAACCCGACTTCGACAGAATTGAACATTGAATTAGAAGGAGACTTCGACGTTACTTTATTCGATTCTCGAGGAAGAATGGTTTACGAAGGATCTGGAACGGATTTGTTGACGCTTTCAACAGAGAAGTACGAATCTGGAGTTTACATGATTCAATTAAGCACTAACGATTACAACATGACTGTTCGTGTCGTGAAAAACTAGAGTTAAACTAATTCAATTTAGCCCAAACGTTCCGATACCTATCGGGATTGTTTGGGCTTTTTTTTGAACTCAACTTGTGGAAAGTTGTACTTCAAATCATCTTATTGAAAATCATCGACATGAAATTATTTGTAAGTCTTGCCCTACTCTTTGCCATCTCATTTTTAGGAGGATGTCAAACTTCTCCCGCGAAAGCCATTAAACCTTCAGACATTGAAGTAACTGGCCCGATAGAAATCACCAAGTATTCAGTAGAGAAATCAGAAGATCAACTTTGCTCAATACAAGGAATTCTAATGGACGAGGATGGTGAGCCGATGTTTGGAATGACCATTCAAAGCATAGAATCACAGATGGGAGTTATGTGCGACCTTGATGGTAAATTCAAACTGACGCAAATTAAACCGGGCGCTTGCACGCTAAAATTTAGAGAAGTTGGAATTGAAGATTGTATTGTGAAATTAAACCTTGAAGCTGGAGATAAAGTAAACCTTAACGCGTCCATCGCTCGATACTCGTCAATTGAGTTATTGAAACCAATTATTTACATCTATCCAGAAGAGGAACAAACGGTCGAAATTGAATTGATTTACGATGGAAAGCTCACCACTACTTATCCAAAGTACCCTGAAAATGGTTGGAATATTGAGGCTGAGCCAGATGGAACTCTAACAGACAAAAACGGAAGAGAATACTATTCTCTGTATTGGGAAGGCGAACCTAGAGAACCTCTCGGAATTACTGAAGGATTTGTAGTCTCACAGGAGAAAACCATTGAATTCTTGGAAGAGAAACTTGAAATTCTCGGATTGAATGCCAAAGAAGCGAATGAATTCATCATCTTTTGGCTACCAGTACTAGAAAAGAACAAGTTCAATCTGATTTCCTTTGCAGGCGATGATTATCTGAAACAAGCTAAATTGAGCATCTCACCCACTCCAGACACAGAAATTCGAATTTGTATGGTATTTCAAGGCTTGGATGAGGAGATTGACTTTCCGCTGCAGGATTTAAGCTCTCTCAGGAAAACCCGCAGTGGATTTACTATTGTAGAATGGGGCGGACAAGAATTACCGAAGAATTTCGCCGTCGGGATTTAGCATTCATAGACATTACTCAATCTTCCGTTTCATTCTGGTAGCTATTTGCGTATCTTTAGGGTTCAGACAAACAGCTATTATGAATAAATCTCTCCCCAACTTATTCCTTGCGTTTTTATTTGGTTTTATTGGTTTTACTGCTTTTTCTCAGGAGCATACATTACTCTTAAAATCAGGAACGTACACCCTCGATAATCAATCAGATCTCACGTGGACTCAAGACGAATTAATCAATGATAATTTCTATAGAATCATAGCATTCAACGAAATTCCATCAGAAAAAATAAAAAAGGAACTTGCGCAAAATGGAATTCAATTACTGGATTACCTACCAAAGTCGGCCTTTTTCGCTGAAATTTCCATCAATGTAGATTGGTCAGCACTGCAAGACGCAACTGTTTTGCCTGTTCTGAAAGAATACAAATTATCTCGCCTACTTTCTCTCAAGGAATATCCACATTGGACATTATTTGGTGAAGATCAGATCGAAATCATTGCTTCTTACTTTGAGGAAATTCCTGTTGCTAATGCTGAAAAACAATTGCTCTCCATTGGAGGAAGCCTTGTCAGTGCGAATGAAGCGCAGCACACAATGAATGTTCGCATCAAGTTGGATGAACTCAATGCACTTTATGGATTGAATTCATTTCATTATTTCGAGGCACTTCAACCAGAAGCGACACCGGAAAATGATAACGCACGCGCCAACCACCGAAGCAATGTTCTTTGGACCGAAAATGGAAACGGTCTAAAATACAACGGTTCTGGAGTGACTGTGATGATGCAGGACGATGGAGTAATTGGTCCTCACATTGATTACACAGGACGAATCGACCAAACGAATTGCTCTGGTTGTTCTACGGCAGCAGGAAATACGCACGGAGATCACGTTTCAGGAACGATAATGGGAGCTGGAAATTTAGATCCATCGAATCGAGGAATGGCTCACGGAGCTGACCTCTTAGTGTACGGTTCAGGAAACGGGAATTACAATGATGTTCCGAATCTTTACGATAATGAAGAGGTTGTGATCACTTCAAAAAGCTACAGTAACGGTTGCAACAGCGGCTATACATCTTTAGCACGACAACTTGACGGACAAATTTACGATCGACCATCTTTGATTCATGTTTTCTCAGCAGGAAACAATGGAACTTCTGCTTGCAGTCCGAACGATTACGGAGCTGGTGCCACTTGGGGGAATATCACTGGTGGTCACAAAATGGGAAAAAACGTCGTTACCGTAGGTAATTTATCTCGATTCGATTTCCTAGCGAATTCGAGTAGCCGCGGACCTGCAACGGATGGTAGAATCAAACCAGATATTTGTGGTGTTGGAACTTCAGTGGTTTCCACAGGACCGAATAATGGTTATTTCTCAGCGACTGGAACTTCAATGTCGTGCCCTGGCGTTGCAGGCGTTTTAGCGCAACTTTACGAAGGATACAAAGATTTAAACGGTGGAAACAATCCAGAATCAGCATTGATTAAAGCGAGTATTTTGAACACCGCAGAAGATTTGGGTAATCCAGGTCCAGATTTCAAATTTGGTTGGGGACGCATTAACGCAGGACGCGCTTTTGACATCATCTCTGGCAACCAATACGTAAACGGCTCAATAGCTCAAGGAGACAACATCAATCACCAAATTACGATTCCAGCGGGAGTTGCAGAGTTGCGCGTGATGGTTTATTGGATGGACAAAGAAGCATCGACGAATGCGAATCCGGCTTTGGTCAATGACATCAACATGGTCGTGACTGATCCTGCGTTGAATGCTTACAACCCATGGGTGCTCGATCACACTCCAGCAAATGTTAATTTGAACGCTGTTCGAACAGTCGATAACCTGAACAATATGGAGCAAGTAACGCTTGTCAATCCAGCTTTGGGAACTTACAACATCGATTTAAACGGATTTGCGATTCCAGATGGACCTCAGGATTATTACGTAGTTTATTATTTCGTGAGAGATGAAATTACCGTAACCTACCCGATTGGTGGAGAAGGAATTGACAGCGGATCTAGTTCAAGTGTTAGATGGGATGCGCCAGAAGGCACAGATGATTTCGACATTGAGTATTCTTTGGATAACGGATTGAGCTGGACACTTGCAGGATCTGCTGCTCCAAGCTTGCGATACTTCAATTGGGCAACACCAAACGTGGTTTCTGGCTTGACAAAAGTGCGAGTGACCAGAAATGGTATTTCTGATGAATCAGATACAACATTTACATTGATTGATGTTCCTGCGAATCTCGAGTTCGATTGGATTTGTCCAGATTCGGCGAATATCAAATGGAACCCAGTATCAGGTGCTACGGCTTATGAAGTAAGCATGTTGGGAGTTAAATACATGGATTCAATTGGAACGACGAGCGCAACGAATTACACTTTTCAAATTCCTTCTGGAACAAATGGATGGTTTAGCGTGAGAGCTCTTGGACCTTACAATGCTCGAGGAGAACGCGCAGTGGCTATTGAAAAAGGAACGAATGAATTCAATTGTAGCTCAAGTCCACCCCTGGCGAATTTCGAGATTGACTGTCCTGCCGCAGGAACTGGTCACTGTTTTGATGTTTCCGATTTGACGATCAATGCGATTGCGGGATCAAGCTACTCGTGGTATTTCCCAGGAGGAACACCTGCCACTTCAACGGATCAGAATCCTGTGGTTTGTTATGATTTACCCGGAATATACGATGTAGCGCTTGTTGTTGACAACGGAGCGGGAATCGATTCAATCTATTCAACAGATGCGGTATACGTACAATACACATCACAACTCCCCTATTTTGAAGGCTTCGAGAATCAAACAAGTTTCTTGAACAACGATCAATGGTCAGTTTCAAATCCGAATAACAATCAAGCCTTTGATGTTACCACGGATGCGGCGCTTTCAGGAACGAAAAGTGCCAAAATTCGAAACTTTACGCAGTTTGGAAATTATGAGGACGAGTTGATTTCTGGACCAGTCGATCTTTCAGTTCTATCTCCTACAGACATTATGACGTTGTCATTCCGCTATTCGTATCGAAGACGAAGTGATAACAATTACGAAGTATTAAAAGTGTTCATCACTAAGAGCTGCGAAGACGTTTGGGTTCAGCGAAAAACCTTGTCAGGCCCTCAGCTGTCCGCTCTGAATTTAACGACTGAATGGTTCCCAAGCACCGCTGCGGATTGGACGACTGTGCACATGACGAATGTCACGAGCAACTACTATTCAGGCGATTTCCGCTTCAAATTTGAATTTGAAAGTGACGGTGGAAACAATTTATACTTGGATGATATCAATTTGTATCAAGGCGCACCTTCGGATGATCATGTAACTGGATTGAATGAGTTGGAAATTTCGAATACGCTTTTGTATCCAAATCCAACGGATGGAGAAATCAATGTTGAGTTTAACTTGAACACAGGTGGAATAACAGAATTATCGATATTGGATATCACAGGAAAACAATTGAAATCGTTCCATGTTGAAGCCAATGCAGGTAATAACCTTGCTTTTATTGACGTGAACGAACTGTCTTCAGGAGTGTATTTCTTGAACATCAAGGTTGATGGTGTGAGTCAGCAACTTCGATTTGTTATTCAGTAACAGGAAGGAATTTCACGGGTTTATCTGTTTTTGGAATCTTCACAATGTGAAATGGTTGCGTCATGATGTCGGTGGCCATTCCAGTTGGAGCAATTGATTTAATCATCGCTTTGATTTCATCATCAGATTCTATCGCCTCGACAATTTCGATTGAATAGCCGCCATTTGGACGAACTTTATCGAAGTAAGCCAGAACCGTTAATTTCTCGAAATTGATGGAAATCTTCCCTTGTGCGTTATTGATGGCATTCATGTTTCCGCGAAGTTCTTCCCATTCCTCCTCGGATTGAATCACATATCCTTTTTCAAATCCAACGGGCTCTTCCCTAGCTCCAGTCAAAACTCCTTGGTTGATCTGCTTGATATCAAGCTGCTTTGGTGATTCGATAGTTCCGTTTACCACTTCTTCAGTCGTATCGCAAGAACTGGAACAAAGAATGCTGATTACTGCTAAGCTGAAAAGTGAGAATTTGAGTGCCTTCATGGTCATTTGGTAAAGAGTGTTGGGTAAAGATAGTTGTTTTTGCTTTGGTGGTTGAAGTCGGGTTTCGAGAGCCTCAACCCTCAGATTTCTCGCTTTCGTTGAGGGCAGAGTCGGGTTTCGAGAGCCTCAACCCTCAGATTTCCGCCTTGAATTGAGGACCGAGTCGGACGTCGAGCGGAGCCGAGATGGGAGCCGAAATTCGATGTTATATCAACACTTGATTCACAAAAAAAGCCCCGACATTCATCGTCGGGGCTCTCCTATTTCTTAGCAAAAGAATCAAACGTCGATTTTCGCGTATTTTGCGTTTTTCTCAATGAATTCACGTCTTGGTGGAACCTCATCTCCCATCAACATAGAGAAGATTTGATCACACTCAGCAGCGTTTTCAATTGTTACTTGACGAAGTGTTCTGAACTCAGGATTCATTGTAGTTTCCCACAATTGCTCAGCGTTCATCTCCCCAAGACCTTTGTAACGTTGTACACCGACAGAAGACTCAGTTCCTGATCCTTTCATTTGTTGGATCAAGATATCACGTTGGTTATCATCCCACGCATACTCAGACTTCGCACCTTTTTTCACTTGGTACAATGGTGGAGTTGCAATGTAGATGTATCCCATCTCAACCAATTCCTTCATGTAACGGAAGAAGAATGTTAGAATCAACGTTTCAATGTGAGAACCATCGACATCGGCATCACACATGATGATTACCTTGTGGTAGCGAAGTTTCTCTGTATTCAACGCTCGTTGATCTTCTTCTGTCCCAACACGAACTCCAAGAGCAGTGTAGATATTTTTGATCTCTTCGTTTTCGAAGATTTTGTGTTGCATTGCTTTCTCAACGTTCAAGATCTTACCACGAAGCGGCATGATTGCTTGGAACATTCTGTCACGACCTTGTTTTGCCGTTCCACCCGCCGAGTCTCCCTCAACTAAGTAGATTTCACACTCTGCAGGGTCTTTAGAAGAACAGTCAGCCAGTTTTCCAGGAAGACCTGAACCTGTCATCACATTCTTACGTTGAACCATCTCACGGGCTTTCTTAGCCGCTTGACGTGCTTTCGCTGCCAAAATCACTTTTTGAACGATCGTTTTCGCATCATTCGGATTCTCCTCCAAATAATCGGAAAGCATTTGCGAAACACCTTGACTTACAGGAGCAGTTACCTCGCGGTTACCCAATTTCGTTTTCGTTTGACCTTCGAATTGCGGCTCTGCTACTTTTACAGAAACTACAGCTGTCAAACCTTCACGGAAATCATCTCCTTCAATCTCAACCTTCTCTTTGGCCAACATACCGGATTCAGTCGCGTACTTCTTCAAAGTATTCGTCAAACCACGACGGAAACCAGAAAGGTGTGTTCCACCCTCATGGGTATTGATATTATTCACATACGCTTGAATGTTCTCAGTGTACGACGTATTGTAGGTCATAGCAACCTCAACAGGAATACCATCTTTTTCCCCTTCAAAGTAAATTACATCAGCAATCAACGTTTCACGGTTACGATCCAAGTAAGCAGCAAATTCGCGCAAACCTCCTTCAGAGTAAAACAACTCTTTTGGGTGATTTCCATCATCGTCTGTCTCACGCTCATCCATTAACGTGATGCGGATTCCTTTATTCAAGAAAGCCAACTCACGCATACGAGCAGCCAATGTGTCGTAGTTGTAAGTAAGAACCTCGAAAATCGTATCATCAGGAGTAAACGTTACGGTTGTTCCGGTAATATCCGTTGTTCCGATTTCACGGACATCGTATTGCGGTTTACCAATTTTATATTCTTGTTCAAAGATCTTTCCGTCTCTGTGTACAGTTGCTCTCAAATCACTTGAAAGTGCGTTCACACAGGAAACCCCAACTCCGTGAAGTCCACCGGAAACCTTGTACGTATCTTTATCAAATTTACCACCGGCGTGAAGGACCGTCATTACGACCTCCAAAGCTGACTTTTTCTCCTTGGTGTGCATTGCAGTTGGAATACCACGTCCGTTATCTGTAACCGAGATTGATTCACCTTTATGGATAATGACATCAATCGTGTCACAATGTCCAGCTAAAGCCTCATCAATCGAGTTATCGACAACCTCGTAAACCAAGTGGTGTAAACCCTTCATGCCTACATCACCGATGTACATGGCAGGTCTTTTTCTTACCGCTTCTAATCCTTCGAGTACCTGAATATTATCCGCTGCGTAATCTTGCTTTTTATTCTCTTCGCTCATAGTCTAATTTCGTTGTTGGGTAGCCCCAATTCAGTAACGAGCAAAGATAACGAATCAAGGGTGAAATTCCGACCATTTTAAGCCCTGAATGCATGGAGTTATCAACATTTAACATTGGAAATTGTTGATAGGTTTTGAAATGGAGAATGGATGATGAATTTCGCCTCGATTTATACCGATTTAGTTGTAGGAATTGAAAGATTGAATGATGTCAAATTGAAAGATTTGAAGATTGAAGTTTTATTGATTCTTTAGTTTTCTGACCATCATTAAAACGAGAGAATAATTCTGAGCGCGTTTGCGCATGAATTCGGTATCTTGATCTTCAATGAACTTTGAAGTCAATTCAGTAACCAAAGGAAACGGGCAACATTATGATAAACAGCAAAGATATTCGAAGCGTACCCATTACTGACTAAAGTAACACTTCGCGTCGAATCTTTCAATCATTCAATATTTTCATTTTTGAATCCTCCGGGCATCTTTGGAACATTATTTGACTAAATGAGTATAGACTATATAAATTGTCGGTGTTTTATGAAGTTTCTCACATTTCTTGGTTCGATATTACTCAGCATTTCTTTGCTAGCCGCAGATTTCAATCCAGCGGGCACATGGCAGGGCGTAATGATTCGAAAGGGAACCAAAATGAAAGACGCGAGTTTGATCTATGTTGATTTCGAAAACAACGACGGATACGTTACTGGATACAGCCGTGAGGAAATTTACAATAGTGAGTTCTACTCTATCAAAAAGATCAATGGCGACATGACTGACGGTCAGCTTGATTTACGACAAATCGCTGAAACGAAAAGCAATAAATCATCCAGAACGACCTGGTGTCGTGTTTCAGCTAGCTTGAACTACGATCCCGTGACTGGTTATTTGACCGGACAGTACATTGCAACCGATTGCCGAAATGTTGTTGGAGATTTCATCCTCTACCGCGCTGACTTTGAACTATCCCAGGATGAAGAAATGGAAAGTTCGCAGATTTGGTTCGAACAATTCGTGAAAGATTACGCTGACGGATTAAGTGCTCCCGAGATTAGAAAGATTGAACGCGACAACTTTGTCTTTGAACCGATTTTTTTCGATTACGATAAATTCGACATTAGAGAAGAGCACAATCCCTTTTTAGACGCAATGATCAAGATTGTTAAAGGACATTCGGATTTACGCGTAAAAGTGACTGGACATACAGATTCTGATGGTTCTGATCAATACAACGATACACTTTCATACAACCGTGCTCAAGCGATTACAACGTACTTTGTGAAGCGCGGATTGGACGCAGATCGCCTTGAGATTGATTTTAAAGGTGAACGATCTCCAGCTGACACAAATAATAATCCGAAGGGGAAACAGCGCAATAGACGCGTTGATTTCGAGTTTATTTAATCAATTCAGAATGGCTGATCGTTGAATTAAGAATTCTAACGTCTTGTACTTTTAAGTGCTGATCCAATATTTCAATCAATACTCTTTACATCTAGTAAACAGTTTTACTCCTCTTTCTGCATCGACTTCACCTTGAATTCAAAGATGATTCCGATCGAAGGTTGAAGAATACCGGATGTATTATCGATCAACTTCGTTTGATAACGAGCCGGATCATTCGGGTCGATCAGTGGATTTCCATTTTCATCTCTTTCCAACAAGAGAATTGGCGCCAATGTAGTTTGGTAAGCATACGCGTTCTGAATATCAAGGTACAATTGAAGCGACATTTTCTTCAAGTCAAAACGCTTGTCAAGTCGAATATTTAATTGGTGATAATCTGTTCCTCTGGCCTGATTTAATTGATCGTAATCAGGTAATCCCTGTCCGTTTACATCCCAAACCTGTTGAAGCGAAGAGGTAGCGACATCAATAGGCGTGTATGGCGCTCCACCCGAGAATAACCATCTGAAACCAAGCTCCCACCCTTTCTTAAAGCGCTTTCCTGCGGTCAAGGATACGATGTGCTTACTATCCCATGAGGACGGAGCATAATTACCATCTTTTGTCAAGAACTCCGAATTAACGAAGGTATAAGCGAGAATTCCGTAGAACCCTTTCACCAATTTTTGCTGATACAAGAACTCCAATCCATACGCTCTTCCTTCTGAACTTGAAGTCACCTCTTCATTACCAACGATTCCGAAATCTGATCCGACGTTCGCCAATGAAATAGAATCGTTGATCGAGAAAGGATATTGACTGTAATTCTTCCAGAATCCTTCAATCGAGAATTTCGCTTTGAACTCAGACAAGAAAGACGCTCCAGCAACGTAATGATCTGCTCGAATGTATTTCAAGTTATTGTCTTTGTTGACCAAGTTTCCAGCTTGATCACGGAATCCTAGAACCGTGTAAGATGGCAACTGGTGGAATCGTGCAACATTCGCGCTCAAAGCCCACTGAGAGTTGATTTTATAGCTCAAGGATAGCATTGGCGACAACTGATTCAATGGGTTTGCGAGACTCGCAGAATACGTTGAAATATCCGTTCGAAGTCCTGCACTCACATCCAACTTCTTCTTGAAAAGTGATTTACTCACCTGTGCAAAACCAGCGATCTTACTAATGAATAAATTCGATTCGAAATCAACTTCAACAGGCGCTCCATTCACCACAACCTTATTATACGTTGAATTATAATAGCGTGCATATTCATATCCCAAGCCAGAAGTCACTCGGAATCCATTTTTGATCCATGTATTTTCGAGACGTAATTTGTTTTCCGCTTCGAATGAACTGTAATCCAATAAGCGATTTGCATCCGTTTCAATGTTGTTAAAGAACTTTTGAGATTTGTTTTTTAGCATGTTTCGGCTAAGAACAATACGCTGGAAACCACTTTTACCATAATGCAGGTAATTCACTCCAATAGTGTAATTCCACTGATCCTGAGTAGGAATATTCCCTAAGAAAAAGTCGTTTAGTTCGCGCTGTTCTGGATCATCAACACCATCGTTTACGCTTGAATTCAGTACAAAATCATCCAAAGCACCCAACCCAATCACGGTTATCTTATTCTTTTTGTTGATTTCGTAGTTTACTTTGAACTGTGAATCGTTGTAAGTCGGAAGAAATGGCAATTTCAACGCGGCGAACAATAACTGCAGGTATGATCGACGCACAGAAAAGATGAAATCTCCTTTTTTACCCAGCGGGCCGTCAAGTGTTAGAGCAATATCACTGGAACCAACAGCGACATTCGCTAAGAGCGCATCTTTGTTCCCATCTTTTTGTTTGAAGGAAATTACTGAGCTCAATCCGTTCGCATAATTAGCAGGAAATGCTCCCGAGTAAAAGTCTACTTCACGTATAAAATTGACGTTTAGCAATCCAACTGGACCTCCACTACTTCCTTGTGTAGCAAAGTGATTAATATTTGGAACTTCAATTCCGTCTAGATAGAACTTGTTTTCGCTTGGAGCACCACCACGAATGATAATATCATTTCTAAAAGAAGCCGGAGAAGCTACACCTGGCAAGGCTTGAAGAACTCTACTCGCATCTCTATTTGCTCCTGGCAATCGCTCGATCTCCGTCGCATTCAATGTTTTCAACGAAACAGGCGATTCCTTACTATCGACAAAGGGCTTAGCGACGACAGTGACGTTATCTTCCTCTTGAACTATAGTAGAAATCATAGCGAAATTCAATTCCACTGACCGTGCATTCGTTACCGTAATGTCATTAATAACCAGCGGCTCAAAACCATCAACTGTGGCTTGAAAAGAGTAAACTCCTGGATCCAAATTTTCAATGAAGAACTCACCCAGATCATCAGAAAAGCCTCCTTTCTGCAAGCCGACTAATTGGACTTTGGCAAATTCGATTGGTTCGTTGTTCGCGCTATTAAAAACTCGCCCTTTAACGACACCTGATTGTGCGAACACACCTGTAGACAATCCTAGTATAAACAGTACTATTCCTATTTTCATACAGCGAAGGTAAATAATTTTGTTTAACATCAAGGGCTAAAAGTTAAACAATTTAACTTTTATTGCATTTACTCGATTTCAAATGATGCTATTTAACTCGAACCCAAGTTTGCGTTCTGTAGAAAAGACCTATATATCCCCGGACTTTCAGGCGCTCGCTATTGTCAGGATCGAGCCAAATTTTGGATTTGTACTTCTCCCCATTCTCTGGGTCAACGATGGTTCCTCCTGCCCATTCTGAACCGTTCCACTTCATTCCGCGAATAATTAATAGCCCAACGACAGGTTTATTTTTGAGTGATCCCTCGCATTCTGTGCATTTTGGATCGTCCTCTCTTCCCACCTCGGGAAAGAGCATTTCAATCCTACCGTACATTATGCCTTCTTTTTTATATAGCTTAACGACAGATTTCTTTTTAAAAGTTTCATCATCGATAGTGATCCATTTTCCAATGCACGATTGACCAAAGGCCGCCATCGAGAGCAATATGATCAATCCTGTTAAAATGAACTTCATGATGTAAACATACGAAACTGCGTTTAAAACAGAAAGGCTGTCTCTTCCGGTTCCGACGGTTATCGGAATATCGGACGAGACAGCCTTCAATATTCTGTTTGTGAATTATTCGGGAAGATCTAAACCTTTCCTAACATTCCATTTTTCAATCCTTTATCAGCAGGGCTTGTTCCCAACCAAATTGAGAAGATCGCTTTCTTAAAAGACAAACCTGGAACTGTTCCGAGAACTTTTCCGTTCTTTTTCGCTGTCGTTCCTTTACCTGGAGTGTATTCGATGTGAATCTTATCTCCATCTTTAAACGCAGATTTAAAGAAGCCCATGAATTTGTCGATCTCGGCTTTAGTTGCTTTACCGTGACTTGCTTTTCCAAATCCTTCTTTTACAGTCTCAACGAATTTTTCTTTCGTCACCTTATTTGAAACTAGTTCAAGGTGAATTCCCATTTCTGCATCGTCATTAATAATTTTATTCGCATCCATTGAAGGTCGACGCAAATACATTGCTGATACATAAAGATCAATGAAATATTTCTCACGCAATCCGGATCCGTTGTACAATAACGTCTTTCCATTAATCGTTGCTTTCGCTGGGAATGTAACCCCCGCTGTTGTTCTCTTTTGAGCATGTACTGATGCGAACGAGAATCCGATAAAACAGATAAACAGCAATCCTAAGTTTTTCATATTATTAATTTTTTATTTTTGTTAACACAAAGTACTAAGAAATAATCATACCAATATGAAATATAAATTATTTTCCTTCCTCGCAGTAGCAGTTTTAGCAGTATCATGTAGTGATCCAGATGCTTGGGATGACGAGAAAAAACAAATCGTTAAAGACAAATGTGATTCAGAAGTTTTTGATTGCGATTGTTTTCTAGAAACAACGATCAGTGAGTTCCCAAAAGCTCAAGACTATAATAAAACGCTTGAGAACGAATCATCAAATCAAGAAAAGGTTGATGCTTACTGGGACAAATTGTACGATGAGTGCATGACTGAGTAAATCACTCAGAATTCAAAAATTTTTCCAAAATATTCATTCCATTCGGGGTCATAACTGATTCCGGATGGAATTGTACACCATAGAGCTTGCGTTCTGCATTTTCTATTCCCATTAGTACGCCAGATTCCGATTTTGCTGTAACTCGATATTCCGAGTGTTCCCTCACGGCCCAACTGTGGTACAACCCTACCTCTATTCGTTCGTCTATTCCTTTGAACAAAACAGAATCGTAGCATTCAATTTCCTCTTGCACTCCGTGCTTCACAATTTCTTGATTGTAGATCTCTCCGCCTAAATGCAACGCTATCCCCTGCATACCCAAGCAAACCCCCAAAACAGGTAGTTGACCTTCTGCTCGCTTCAACAACTCCATCATATACCCAGCATCCTCAGGCAAGCCTGGACCTGGCGAAAGAACGATTTTATCGTATTGAGATAAATCCGGAACGGTGCTGTTATTTCTAATAACATGAACTTGCGCTCCAAGCCTAACCAAGTAGTGTTCTAGATTGTAGGTGAACGAATCGAAATTATCTAAAAGGAGTATTTGCTGCAAGAACTTAATATTTATTAAACTTGCACAAAATTACACAGTTGAAAAAGGTTATACAAATTCCTGGAGCTCCAGCACCAATCGGACCCTACAGTCAAGCGATTTTGGTCAACGACACATTGTATGTCTCAGGGCAGATTCCCGTTGATCCTGCGAGCGGTCAGTTGGTCGATGAAACCATCGAAGCTTCAACAGATCAAGTGATGAAAAATATACTCGCTTTGGTCAACGAAGCAGGAATGACTGTCGAAAATATTGTGAAATGCAGTATTTTCTTGAAAGATCTCGGAAATTTTGATCGCGTAAACGAAATATATGCATCCTACTTCCGTTCTTTGCCTCCAGCGAGGGAAACTGTTCAGGTGGCTCGACTTCCCAAAGATGTCGACATCGAAATTTCCTGCGTAGCCGTAAAATAATTCTACTTGTCCGAGAACTACACATATAAATTGAGTGTCGTCATTGTAAATTACAACGTCGAGCATTTCTTGGACCAATGCTTGGACTCCGTTCGTCGTGCGAGTGTCAATTGCTCACTCGAAGTTCTAATCGTCGACAACAATTCTGTTGACGGATCATTAGTAATGCTTGCTGAAAAATACCCTGAATACCCTGTCATTGCGAACAAGGAAAATGTTGGTTTTTCATGCGCCAATAATCAGGCAATGCGCATAGCGAAGGGAGAATACGTTCTTCTTTTAAATCCTGACACTGTTGTTGCGGAAGATTCCTTTTCGAAGGTAATCACGTTTATGGATGAGCATCCCAAAGCAGGTGGTTTGGGCGTTCACATGATTGATGGAAAGGGGAATTTCCTTCCAGAATCAAAGCGCGGACTGCCAAAACCGATGGTCGCTTTTTACAAGATCTTTGGTTTATCCAAGTTATTTCCCAATTCAAAACGATTCGGCCAGTATCACCTTGGACACATTAAAGAAGATGAAACGAGTAAAATCGACGTCCTCTGTGGAGCTTTTATGTTGATGCGAAAATCAGCTTTGGACAAAGTGGGCTTATTGGATGAAGATTACTTCATGTACGGCGAAGATATCGACCTCTCCTATCGCATTCAAAAAGGAGGATTCGATAATTACTACTTCCCAGAAACGAGCATCATTCACTATAAAGGAGAAAGTACGAAGAAGAGCTCTGTGAACTATGTATTTGTCTTTTACAAGGCAATGGTGATCTTTGCCCGCAAACATTTCGCCGGTAAACAGGCGGGATTATTCTCATTTTTGATCAACGCGGCGATTTACCTTAGAGCTTTCCTTGCGGTGGTTAGCAGAATACTAAAGCGCCTCTTCTTCCCAGTTATTGACTTCTTGTATGTGACAGGTGGACTTTTCGCTTTGACGAACTACTGGAAGATGTCCAACATTGAATTCCCCGAAGCACTGATCAAATATTCGATTCCGATCTACGCCTTCGTTTGGATCATCACATCCTTTTTTAACGGCGGATATGATTTCCCCATAAAACTGTTCAAATACGTCAAAAGTGTCTTAATTGCCACCTTGATTATTCTAGTTGCTTACGCGATTTTGCCAAAAGATTACCAATTCTCGCGTCTGTTTATTTTCGCTGGTGCTGGTTGGACTTTGGTTTATTTCTTCGTTTCGCGATTTTTCCTTCATTTCGCTGTGGGAAAACGATTCCGATTATTCAAAACGGGAAAACGTTCCTTTGCAATTGTGGCGAAAAATGAAGAATTCGAGCGCATAAAAGTGTTGATTTCTCAGACCCACTCGAACATCGATGAAATTGATCAAGTGGAAACGCAAAAAGAGCAACTTCCACAATTGAGTGAGATTATCTTTTCAGCAGCAGATAACACATACGGAGAGATCATTCAACGTATGCGCGATTGGAAATCGAGCGATCATGATTTCAAGATCGCACCAACTGCAGGAAGTGTATTAATTGGAAGTAATTCCATTGATACCGCTGGAGACTTATACATTCTGAATCTAAACGCACTCAGCAGCACTGAAAACGTGCGAAAGAAACGCCTCTTTGATGTTTCATTTTCCATCGCATTGATTCTATCCATTCCGATTACCATTTTCTTCTTTGAAAAGAAAGGAAACTTTGTTCGAAATTTGTTTCGAATTTTATCAGGGAAACTCACATTTATCGGCTACACAGACACCGAAATGAAAACCGATGTTCGATTACCGAAAATCAAAGTTGGCGTGATTTCACCTAGTGAAGTGATTGATTCTTCCAACGAATCTATCCGCGAAAAACTCAACTTACTTTACGCACGAGATTACTCCATGCGAAAGGACTTCTCCATTTTATTGAAATCATGGGGAAAACTTGACGTTTCCAAGGTTTGATAAAACCGAAAAATAGCTTATTTTTGTCGGCGTACTAAACAAGGAACTTGATCATTTAATTTTATGGCTCAAATTGAAATCAGACTCCCGAAAATGGGAGAAAGTGTTACAGAAGCAACAATCACGAATTGGTTGAAGAATGTTGGTGATACTGTGAACATGGATGAACCACTCGTTGAAGTGGCAACGGACAAAGTTGACAACGAACTTCCATCAGAAGCGGAAGGCGTGTTGGTTCAACAATTGTTTGAAAAAGATCAAGTAGCTCAAGTTGGTGATGTAATTGCTTTGATCTCAACAGATGGCGATTCAGCCCCTGCACCAGTTGTAGAAGATTCTGCACCAACAGAGACGAAAGTCATGGAAGAAATTGCTTCGACGATCTCAACAGCATTAGAAACTGTAAATGGAACAGCATCAGCTGTGATTGAAAAAACAGGACCTTCAGGTAAATTCTACTCTCCTTTAGTTCGCAGCATCGCGAGCAAGGAAGGAATTTCAATGGACGAATTAGAAACAATTAGTGGTTCGGGACAATCTGGTCGTGTAACCAAAAAAGATATTTTAGCTTACATCGATGGTGGACGCGCAGCAGTGTCTCCAGCGGCGGAAGTTAAGACTGCAGCTCCGGCTGCAGCAGCGAAAACAGAAACTAAAGTTGTGACTCCTGCACTGAATCAACCATCAGGAGATGCAGGTTTCCTTTCGAACATTAAACCAATGACGGTGACTCCAAATCCTGGAGATGAAATCATTGAAATGGATCGCATGCGAAAACTAATCGCCGATCACATGGTAATGTCGACACATGTTTCTCCGCACGTTACAAGCTACGTTGAAGCAGATGTAACTGAAATCTTCGAATGGAGAAAACGCATGAAGAAAGGATTTATGGAGCGTGAGGGAGAAAACCTCACGTTTACTCCAATCTTCATGGAAGCAGTTGTAAAAGCAATTAAAGATTTCCCAATGGTGAACGTTTCCGTTTCTGGAACGAACATTGTGAAGCGTAAAGACATAAATATTGGAATGGCGACAGCTCTTCCATCTGGAAACTTAATTGTTCCAGTAATAAAACAAGCAGACCGTTTGAACTTAACTGGATTGGCAAAATCTGTCAATGAGTTAGCGAACAATGCACGAAATAACAATTTGAAACCAGAGGATATTTCAGGAGGAACATACACAATTACGAATGTTGGAACATTTGGAAACGTGATGGGAACACCAATTATCAATCAACCTCAAGTTGCCATTTTAGCATTGGGAGCAATTCGTAAAGTTCCTGCTGTGATTGAAACTCCCGAAGGTGATTTCATTGGAATTCGACACAAAATGTACTTAAGTCACTCTTACGACCACCGTGTGGTTGATGGAGCACTTGGAGGAATGTTCGTGCGTCGAGTTGCTGATTACCTTGAACAATTTGATCCGAAACGAGAAATCTAATTAAAGACATTAACTATGCGATTAACGTTAATCAACCTGCTACTCACTCTTCTGCCGCTCTCCCTTTTTGGACAAATGTCCGAATATGAAGTGCGACAAATGGTCAAAACTGCTTCAGAGCAAGAACTAGTCGTTCAGTGTTCACAAATGACGCAGGCCAATTATTTATTTCACGCGGAGATCGTGGTGGATAAGTTATTGACCATTAAACCAGAAAGCTGTAACTACAATTACCGTAAGGGATACCTTGTATTGGCGTCTCGTCAAGATTTTGTGGTAGCCATGCGTCACCTTCAACTCGCAATTCGTGACACGAAGAAGAACTTCGACATGTACTCGGCGAGAGAAGAAAGCGCAGCAGTTGATGCGTATTACCACCTTGCTAAATGTTATCACCTCGATGAGCAGATAGATAAAGCGCGTGAGCATTATCAATTGTTTATTGATGAATCTGCGAATAAATCAGGTTTAGTTGATGTTGCAGAGACAGGTCTTCGTCAATGTGACGTTGCTGAATACAACATCACACACCCAAAATCTGCTATTATCCAAAATATTGGAAACGGCGTAAATTCTGAGGCAGCTGAGTATTCTCCAGTTATTTCTTTGGATGGTAACTCGCTTTACTTCACTTCACGTCGTGCTTGGGTTGATGGTAGCTCTGATGAATTCAGAGATCCAATGCTTAATCAATACCCAGAAGATATCTTTGTGAGTTACTTGGATTTCGATGGTGAATGGACTTCGCCTGAGAAATTAGCGTTCTGTCAAAATGAATTCAACGAAGCAACAATCGCAGTTAGCTCCGATGAAAAACAAATTTACGTTTACGAGGATAAAACTGGAAATGGTGACATCTACTACTCTGACTTCAAAAACAACAGTTTTGACGAACTAAAAGAATTAGAATACACAGATGTAAACACGAAGTTTTGGGAAACACACTGTACAATGACACCAGACGGACAAACGATGTATTTCGTTTCAGAACGTCCTGAAGGTTACGGAGGTCGTGATATCTACCGAATTGTTCGTCTTCCGAACGGAGAATGGAGTAAAGCTCAAAACATGGGGCCAACAATCAATACTCCTTACGATGAAGATTCACCTTACATCGACATCAACAACAAGACCTTATACTTTGGTAGTAATGGACCTAGAAGTATGGGTGGATTTGACATTTTCGTATCGTTTAAAGATGAGGAAGGTGTTTGGTCTGATCCTGTAAACATGGGAACACCAGTAAACTCAACTGGAGATGATTTGTTCTATACGACGACTATCGATGGATTGAGAGGTTACTTGACGTCTTTCCGTAAAGGAGGTTTCGGTGAGAAAGATATCTATGAAATTCAAAACGATTACTTAGGAAACTACCCATACAGTACGTTGCAAGGATCGTTTATCTCGAACAACAATAGCGTAGAGGTTACTGATGATATGTCGGTTAAACTTATTTGCCCAACTTGTGAATTGGAGAAAAACAGAAGTTCCGATTTGAGAATGAAAAATGGTGGTTACTTCGCAGTTCTTGAGCGTTGTAAAGATTACACACTCGAGCACTACGATGGCGACGGAAACTTATTAAACACGGAATCATTCACGACCTTGTGTAATCAAGAAAACGAGGAGCTAGTAAAAGATTTCCGCATGGGAGACTACACAATCGATATGGCGGTGTTGAACGAAAAGGACTTCACTCCAGTAGAAAATGCGAAAGTTGAGATCATTAATCCAGAGGATGGAACCGTGATTAAAACATACACAACGGATAAAGAACGATTTATTATTAAGGACTTGCTGGAAGGCAAACAACCTGGCGACAGAGTGAATTACGAGATCAAAGTGTCTTCTCACCCAGGATTCTTCACGCAGACATTTGTTCTAGACACTATCCTTGGAAAAGACGGAACAGTGAAACTTGAGCACTTGTTGAAAGAAAAAGTGGTTGGAGAGGAATTACCGATTGCGTTAAATCCTATTTACTTTGATTTAGATAAATCGAACATTCGTCCTGACGCTGCACTTGAGCTAGACAAAATTGTGAAGATCATGAACGATAACCCAGAGATGAAAGTCGAATTGGGATCACATACGGATTGTAGAGCATCGAAATCTTACAATATGAGACTTTCTGGTCGAAGAGCAGTTTCTTCAGCTAAATATATCAAGTCTAGAATCACGAACCCTGATCGTATTTACGGTAAAGGTTACGGTGAGACGAAATTGTTGAATGGATGTGAGTGTGAAGGAAGTGTGAAATCTGATTGTTCAGACGAAGAACACCAATTGAACAGACGTACTGAATTCAGAATAGTCAAATAATAGGCTAACTAAATATAAATCAGTCGTATAAATGCGCTGAGTTAGCGATCATTTTAGTGGTTTTATCTAATATGTGAAACAAATTAGTATACAAATCGTACAAGTTCATAATAAACTCGCGATATTTGAATACTATGCTACAATCTATAAAACTACTCCTTACCATTTCGGTATGGCTTTTGTCGTTCGTAAGTTTTGGACAGAGAGGTCAGATTACCGAACCCGAAGTTCGCGAAATGGCGCAATCAGCCAACGAAAATCAATTAGTAATGCAAGCATCTAACCTCACGCAGGAAGGCTTTTTGTACTACGCCGAAATATTGGTTGATCGACTTCTTGAAATCAATTCCGAAAGTCCTAATTACAATTATCGCAAAGGTTTCCTCTGTTTGAGCATTCGCAAGGATTACATGACGGCAATTCCACACTTGGAAAAAGCAGTCGTCTATACAGATCCTAACTATGACATGTATTCTCCCAAAGAGAAAAGCGCTGCAATCGATGCACTATTCCATCTTGCAGCTTGCTACCACTTAAACGAAGAGATCGAAAAAGCTGAATTGTACTACGGTAAGTTCTTGGAAGTTTCGAAGAAGAAGTCGGAATTATTGCCGGTTACCAAAGTGCGATTGGTTCAATGTATAGAAGCAAAGAAGAGGATGGCTGATCCTGTAGAGGTTTATTTAAAGAATCTTGATTCTCCGATTAACTCCGACATGCCAGAATACAGCCCAGTTATTTCCTTAGATGGATCGGCACTCTACTTTACCTCTCGACGAGCTTGGGAAAACAACGAAACTGATCCATACAAAGATCCTCGAATTAATCAGTATCCTGAAGATGTCTATGTTAGTTATGTTGATGCCGATTCCACATGGTCTGAACCGATCAAGTTGGACTTTTGTAGCCCAGTTCAAAACGAGGCAACAATTGCCATCAGTTCAGATGAGCGTAAAATCTACATTTATGAGGATTCTACGGGTAATGGAGACATCTACTACACCGATTTCTACAATGCAACATTCCAAGACATTCAGAAGCTGGAAGTAAAGGACATCAACACGAAATACTGGGAAACGCACTCCATGATGTCTCATGACAAAGAAACATTCTACTTCGTTTCAGATCGTCCTGGAGGATTTGGAGGTCGTGACATTTACATGGTGAAATTGAAAGAGCGTAAAGGGAAAGAAGACAAATGGGGAGACCCAATCAACCTTGGACCTTCTGTAAATGGGCCTGGAGACGAAGACGCGCCATTTATTTCTGTCGATAACCGCACACTCTACTTTGCAACGAACGACGGACGAAGTATCGGAGGGTTCGATATCATGAGAACAGTATTGGAAGATGATGATTCGTGGATGCCTGCCGAAAACTTGGGATATCCATTTAACTCAACGAACGACGATATCTTCTACACCACTACCCTAGACGGAAGCAAAGGATACATGACTTCTTTCCGTAAAGATGGAAAAGGTGAAAAGGACATTTACGAAATCCATAACGATTACCTCGGGTTGAAAGACATCGCTGTATTGAAAGGGTTGATTAAAACAGTAGATAATAAACCAATTCCTGAAGATTTCACGATCAAAGTGAAATTGGTGTGTATCGATTGTGATCCTGAAGAGAATACACGTTTGGTCTACCCGCGTTTGCGTGATGGTAAATTCATGACTGGATTGGTTCCATGCAGAACGTATCGATTGGAGTACACTGATCTCGGTGTCGACGCAGTTATGGGAACAGACGGATTCACAATCTTCTGTGACACGAACTACCAAGAGATTTTCAGAGAATTGTTGATCGATGTTGATAAGCGTATCGTTGTTGTGCCACCAGATACAATTATCGAGTTAGACACCGTTGTTGTTGCGGATTGTCCAAACCTCGAATTCATGCACTACTTCGAATACAACAAGAACAAACTGAGCGTGAAGCGCGGAGAATTGAAGAAATTCGTTAAGGAAGTAGAAAAGCAATTGGAAGAAGATTGTCGAGAAAAAGTAACAATCAACGTCTACTCTTCTGCCTCTCACGTACCAACGAAAACGTACTCTACAAACGAGAACTTAACGCGAATTCGAGCCGAGAACATGAAGTATGATCTCATATCGCATTTCGAAAAAGACGAGAAATTCAAAGGCAAAGTGAATGTAGTAATTGTGACCGCTATTGTTCAAGGTCCTGAATACATCAAGGATGCTGTGAATAAAAAGAAATACGGTCCATACCAATACGTTGGTTTGAAAACTGAATAGTGAATTCACTACTACTCTACTTCTGCTTTAGTAATAAGTGAGAATTCATTGAAGTCCTTCGACAATCCCAATATTCCGACAGTTATCGGAATCGGGAGTCGAGGGACTTTTATTTTGCCACCCTATTTGGATGATTATCTTTGTTATACTTGAGTTCATTTCGAATCGAATTCAAGCTAAAACTCTACGACATGAATATTTCTCTTCTTACCCCACTCGCAATACTTGATATTGAAGCAACTGGACTCAGTATCACCAGCGATCGAATTGTTGAAATCGCTATCATCAAAGTTTTGCCTACTGGAGAGCAAGAAGAATTTACTAAGCGTGTCAATCCTCAAATTCCAATTCCTGCTGAAGTAACGGCAATTCACGGCATTTCTGATGAAGATATCAAGTATGAACCGACGTTTAAAGAAATTCTGCCAGAGCTGGAAGCATTTTTGGGAGATGCAGATTTTGCAGGTTACAATTCGAACAAATTTGACTTACCTCTATTGGCTGAAGAATTGCTTCGTGCAGAAAGCACAATTGATTTATCGGCACGAAAGCACGTGGATGTTCAGAATATCTTCCACAAAATGGAGCAAAGAACCTTAATTGCAGCGTACAAATTCTACTGCGATAAGAATTTGGAAAATGCTCACACCGCCATGGCTGATGCTAAAGCGACATGGGAAGTTTTGGATGCCCAAATTGGACATTACGATGAAGTCAAGAGTGATGTAGACTTTCTGGCGGATTTTTCGCGCTACGGAGACACGACTCGTTTAGACTTTGCAGGACGTTTGGCTTACAACAAAAACGGTGAAGCAGTTTACAACTTCGGAAAGCACAAAGGCAAAACGATCAAAGCGGTCGCCGATTCTGAACCTGGATACTACGGTTGGATGATTGATGCTGATTTCCCGTTGTACACGAAGCAGTGCCTCAAAAAGGAAATGGCGAAAATCAAGAAAGAACGTGAAGCTGCGAAAGAATTAGATAAAGAAAAAGAAGCTCAGCGCATGCAATCAAAGCTGGATGCTTTAAAGAATAAATTCAATTAGATGAAACGAGCGTGATATTTATTAATCATACTTTGAAATAAAAACATGATTAAAAAATATCAAGCGAGAGCGAAGCGGTTACAGGGGTGCTGAAATTATTCTGCATTGTTCTCCGCCGAAAAATTTAAAAGACATGAAAATAATTTGTATTGGTCGCAATTACGCCGATCACGCGAAAGAAATGAATTCTTCGGTTCCAGAAGTTCCTATGTTCTTCATGAAAGCCGACATTTCCCTGCTCAGACCAGGAACGCCCTTCTTCTACCCTAGCTTTTCAAACGACATTCATTACGAATGTGAGGTGGTGGTAAAGATTGATCGCGTTGGAAAGAACATCGCTGAGCGCTTTGCTCACAAGTATTATTCTGAAATTGGATTAGGAATTGACTTTACAGCACGTGATTTGCAAGCTCAATGCAAAAAGAAAGGTCATCCATGGGAAATCGCCAAATCATTCGAAGGAAGCGCAGCCATTTGCAAGCAGTTCATCCCTGTTGAGGGCTTGGATGTCGAAAACCTACAATTCTCCATGACTCAGAACGGCGACGGAGTTCAGAATGGGAAAACTTCAGACATGATTTTCACGATTCATCAATTGATCTCGTACATTTCAAAATTCATGACGCTCAAAAAAGGCGATTTGATTTACACAGGAACTCCAGCTGGTGTTGGTCCTATCGCTATCGGCGATGAACTGAAAGGGTTTATTGGTGAGAAGGAGATGTTTCGGGTGTTGGTTAAGTAGATTCGGCTTCGCCTGTTGGATTTATGGAAACGGCTATCGCCTTTAGACCGCTGCGCTCTTAGACTGACGTTGATCATAGGTTACTTTTGAATTCGCTGCGCGACTGCCTTCCGTTTTAGTTAGATTGTCAGATGAAATTTAAGAATCCGGACTATTCCAAGCACAGAGTGCTCCAATAATCCAAAAGAGAAACGAATCCATGAGACACTAAGCCGACTCCAATCACTTCCCCGACCCCTTAAAAATAATCAACACCGTGTACAACATGATCTTGAAATCCAGTGATAGCGTGCGATTCTTTAGATAAAGCAAATCATATTTCATTCGAGAGAGCATTTGCTCAACGTTCTCGGCGTAGCCGTATTTCACTTGTCCCCACGAGGTGATTCCCGGACGAACTTTTGTTAGTTGGTGAAACTGTGGTTCAATCTCAGCGATTTGATCAATGTAAAACTGACGCTCTGGACGCGGCCCAACCAAGGACATATCTCCTACCAAAACATTCCAAAACTGAGGGAATTCATCCAAACGCGACTTACGCATAAATCGACCGACTTTAGTTATTCTAGGATCATTCGAAGAGGAAAGCTGCGGTCCTGCACGCTCAGCGTCCGTAACCATCGTTCGGAATTTGATAATGTTAAATGCTACACCATTCTTACCAATTCGCTGCTGGAAGAACAGGATGGGTCCTGGAGAGGACGATTTCACCAAAACGCCAAGTACAATGAAGACTGGTGTCAATAACACCAATGCGATGGCGGAAGCCACGACATCAAAAATACGCTTGGTAATTCGCTGCCAAATGGGCATTACGTCCGTGTTCACTTCGATAAGGAGCGCCCCAAAAATGTTGTTCATCTTCACCGTTCCCGAGAGAATATCGTACATGTCAGGCAAAATCTTGATCTTCACATCACCACCTTCCAAGCGCGAAATTACATTTCGAAGTTTATCGTGCTCAACACTCTCCACAGCGATAATCACTTGCTCAATTTCATTGGAGCGGAGAATTGCTTCGACATCGTCAATATGTCCGAGATACGTAAGTTTCTGTTCCAATTGCCGATCGACACCATTTAGATTAATGAATCCGACAAACTTGTTTCCCGTTCCTTTCGGCAAACTCTCAATTTCGTTGTAAATATCAATCGCGCGTTCGCTTCCTCCAATAATCATTGTTCTGAATCCCGCTTTGCGCTTGTGAATCCTAGCTACGATGTTACTTACAATCAGTAAGCGAGGAATGAATGTCAATGAAAAATGAATCGCGAAGAGTAAGAATACGGAAGAATAATACTGCTTGTAGCCGTTAATTTCATCATCCAAAAGGAATACAAAAAAGAGCATCACTACTCCAATCACTGTCCCAACAAAGGTGAGGTTGAAGATTTTAATTCTATGTAAACGTCGGACATCGTGATACGTTCCTTGAAGCAAATACAGGAAAACCCATGCAATTGGAATAAACAAAACTCCGTAGTAAAAAGACTCGTTGACGTCGAATTCCATCAACTCGAGTTTGACTTTACGAACGTAGTAGAACGATCCCCAAGCGACAGCCGCCGAAATCCAATCTACCAGTACCAACAAGAAAGTTAGTAAGCGTGCATTCATCTAGTAATAAACTACTTTGATGTTATCGATATTGATTTGCCCTGATGCATCCTCATCATCTAGCACAGCTAGAAATGATAATTGGAAGTAAGCACCGGGATCAGAACCACCCACAATCTCTTTCAGTTCGATGTAGATTTTCTTCCACACTACTTCGGATTCCGATTGCGGATTCATTTGAATGTTTGGGTTATCAATCGTTCCAGAAGGACTCACCGCCAGCAATCCAGACGTTATACGATTTGTATTGTGGTAATCGATTTCCACGTATGCGTCCTGCCCTGGCGTGAGATTCAATACATCACTGTCATCAGAATAAGCGATCCAACGGTTCACCGTTTCACTCAAATTGATGCATCCAAAGCCATTTCCGTTGGAAGGCTGTCCAATTGGAGACGCAGTCGCATCCACCACCTGAATTGTCGCATCTGATGTTGGATCGTTCTCAATTTTGATGACCGTACTGTTCTCAAAATCCTCAATCCAGAAATTCACATTTGACTTATAACGCGTAACAGGATCCAACGTGACCGTTTCGTTTTCGACCAAATCAGCTGTGACCTCATAAAAATCAAGAAAAGGATAAATTTTCTTCGTGGCAGAAATTCCGTTATTCAAAACAGTCGGGTACACTCGAATTGCTTGTGTTCCGTTTGTAATCACTGGAATTTCACACGGTAATTCGAATACGCCAATGAATTCATTTCCAACAAATACCCAAGCATCTGAGATGTCTTCAGTTAATTCACCAGCAGGCGTCGTTGCATTCGGGTTCGCTTCAAGAGTCCACTCGTTGATCTTAATCCAAACAGGATCAGGATTGTTCTTAATGCAGGAGCTCAATAGGAATATGAGCCCAAATATGGGGGAAATGTGTTTCATAGTCATTTTAGTGATAGAATAACGCTTGAAATATTGGCTTATTGTCCAACGAGGTTGGTAGATGTCTTTAATTTATCAACGATTTGCTGAGCAACCGATAAAGCAAGGTATCCATCCTCCAATGGAACAATTGGTGTAGTGTCGTTCACGATGGCATCGTGGAAAGTTGATAATTCTTCTTTGATCGCATTAATTGGCTCAAGATCTGGCTTGTCGAACAAGATTTTCTTAGTCGGTTTTCCTTCTCCCAAGTCGAATACAATATCAAATGGATCAGGCTCTCCGTCAACATCAATCATGCTAACAACTTCTAGTTCTTTGTCCAAGAAATCAACGCTGATGTAGGCATCTTTTTGGAAGAAACGTGATTTACGCATGTTCTTCATTGAAATTCGACTGGCTGTTAGGTTTGCTACGCAACCATTTTCAAATTCAATACGTGCATTCGCAATATCGGGAGTGTCACTCACAACTGAAACACCTGAAGCAGAAATTCGTTTTACTGGAGATTTCACAACGCTTAAAATCGCATCTAAATCGTGAATCATCAAATCCAAAACAACTGGAACATCTGTCCCCCGTGGATTGAATTGCGCCAAACGGTGAGTCTCAATGAACATTGGTTTGTTGAAGTGCGGGAGTGCCGCTTGAAATGCTGGATTAAATCGCTCAACGTGTCCAACTTGCACTTTCACCCCTGCTTCTTCTGCAAGATTGATCAATTTGCGCGCTTCGTCCACCGTTTCCGTAACCGGCTTCTCGATAAAAACGTGTTTGCTGCTTCTCAATGCAGATGATGCACAACTGAAGTGAGACAAAGTTGGCGTGACGATATCGATACAATCGACCGCATCTAGTATAGATTCAATCGAATCAAATCGTTTTATGTTGTACGTTTCAATCGCCGATTTCGCATTGTCATCGCTCGGATCAAAGAATCCAACGAATTCATACTTGTCAGAAAGTTCGAGTAAGAGTTTGATGTGAATTTTACCAAGGTGTCCAGCACCAAGCACGCCAATTTTCAACATAATCCAATTATTTCTTGCAAAAATACAAGAGAAGGGCAAATATCGAATCGAATCACAGGATTGTTATCAACATTTCAATCCTCATTCTTTAACTCTTAGTTGAGATTGTTGTGCTGATTCAAATCGATTTCTGTGTAGAATCCCGTTTCCTTACCAGTATGGAACTTCGTGAGCAGTGCAATTTGACCAGAATGGTACGAGAAATGCTCCAAAACGTGAGCAATGGCCGAGAAACCAGTCACGTTAAATCCTTGAATCGAGTGAATTGTTTCCAAATCTTCATCATTGAGTTCCTGAAAACATCGTTGCAGTTGCGACTTTAGGTTTTCGAGTAAGAAAATGAAATCGCTTTTACGAATGTTCTCTTGAACAACAAACTCCTGATCACGATCGCGGTTATCTGGCGCTCCTCCCAGTCCTGATAGGACCCACTGACGAGCATTCCCGCACAAGTGCATAATCTGACATCCAGCTGAAGGAATCGTTGCATTTGGTGATGACCAGAGCTGTTCTTCGTTCAACATCGTGAGGCATTTATAAATCCGAGTGTAAGATTCTTCGAATACACGGCATTCGAATTCTTGTATCAAATGTTTTTTTAGACTCATCTTCAGAGGAATTGATTTGGTAGAGTGAAATTAAAAAAAAAATAATGAAATGAGTAAGGGATATATATTTGGAAAAGCATATATTTGCATCCGCTAAGCAAACGCGCTTAGATGTTAGATACATGGTGGTTGTAGCTCAGTTGGTTAGAGCATCGGTTTGTGGTACCGAGGGTCGTGGGTTCGAGCCCCATCTTCCACCCTAAAAGGACTAATTCTAAAGAGTTGGTCCTTTTTTTATGCTCATACATTTCATTTTAGAACCAACCTTGGGGCGAGAAGTCTATCCCGATTGAGCGCAGCGGAACATCGGAAAGCCCCTGTCTTCCATTGCTTCAACTTCCCGTTTCGCATTCGGTATTCGATTGCTTTCGCATCCTCTTCACCTCATAGAGTCAATCCGAAAGAGTTGACTCCTTTTTTTTGGATATTTTTACTCCAGTTCGGGAAGATATAAACCATGAAGATTAGAAACGCCGCAGAAAAGGACTTACAAGCGATCCTCGACATTTTCAATTATGAAATTGTGAACACGGAATATGTGTACATATACGAGCCGTGGAACTTGGAGTATGCATTGGGATGGTTCCAAGAAATTCAACAAAACAACTTTCCCTTTTTGGTAATCGAAGATGATAATGAAATTATGGGGTACGCCTATTACTCCAAGTTTAGAGAACGAGAAGCATACGATACGACAGTTGAATATTCGGTCTACATACATCGATACCACAGAAAAAAGGGACTTGCGCGAAAGTTAGTCCTAGAGCTCATTGAGCGTGCAAAAGAACAAGGCTATCATGTGATGGTTGGAGGTCTCGATGCTTCCAACGTCGCCAGCTACAATTTTCACAAACGCTTAGGATTTACAGAGGCCGCTCATTTCAAATCTATTGCCAGGAAGAATGGAAAATGGCTTGATCTTATATTTTTTCAACTGATGCTAAGTGAGTAAGCAGAGAATTATTCTCATATTTAAGCAGTAAACAGGTACTAAGGTTATCCTGTAAGGTTCAAGAATCAATGAAAAATTTCAAGCAGACTGTTAGTAAATTTCAGACAACGATAAAGGCGTGTACTTTGCTGATCCTCATGATTTCTGCCCCTGCGATTGCACTCAGTCAAGTTTCTCCAGACGAAAAACAGCAAATAGACAGCTTGAAACAGCTTATTAAAACCGCCAAACACGATACGACAATCATCAGAGCTTGGATGACGTGGGACAACATCATCTATTATCAAGATGAAGACTTGGATTTTGCTTTGAACAAAAAAATCGACAGTCTTTGCGATATCAATCTCGACAAGAAACTCACTAAAAAACAGCGCGATTTTTTCTTGAAATCGAAGGCATTCGCACAGAATAGTTTTGGAATGATTTTTAAGATGCGGGGAAAATTGAAAAGCTCAATGGATTCCTATTTAAGTGGGCTCGAAATCTACGAAAAACTGAATGATCAAAACGGAGTCTCAGGTGTTTCCACCAATATTGGGAACATTCACTTTGATTTAGAAAACTACGACAAGGCGCTGGAATATTACGAAACGAGCTTAAAAATCGATACGGAATTGGAGAACCAATATGGAATCGCCACGTGTTATAACAATATCGGTTTGGTTTATTCTGAATTTGGGGATTACAAACTTGCACGTGAGAATTTCAACAAGACACTAAAAATTTCTAAAAAGATTGATAATAAATTGGAGGAATCTAACTGCCTCAACAATTTGGGATTGGCACATGAAAAAGAAAAGAACTTTGAGGAAGCCATACAATTCTTCGAATTGAGTCTTGTCATTTGTGACAGCATAGGCTT
The DNA here is from genome assembly GCA_029252405.1 of Crocinitomicaceae bacterium. Classification (GTDB taxonomy): domain Bacteria; phylum Bacteroidota; class Bacteroidia; order Flavobacteriales_D; family Crocinitomicaceae; genus UBA4466. Next base: position 56,826 of record JAQXBM010000074.1, on the reverse strand, counting down.
TATAAACAGCTCCGCCGGTTGCTACAATAATATTGGGAGGACTTACATAAAAATGGGTGATTTCGGTAATGCACTCAAAAGCAGCAACAAAGGATTGGCTCTTTCACTGGAAAGCGAAGATAACGTCATGATACGCGCTGCTGCTGATAATCTTTATAAGGTTCACAAGAAACAAGGGAATACGCAAAAAGCACTCGAAATGATTGAGCTGGTGAACTCATCGAATGAAAAATTAAAAACAGAAGATCAGAAAAGACAAATCGCGCAACAGGAGTTTAAGTTCAAGCTGGAACAAACACGTGCTCAAGATAGTATCGTCAATGCGAAGGAAATTGAAATTAAAAATTCGGAAATAGCCGCTAATCGTGCCGAAGCAAATGCTCAGAAGCAGCAGAACTACTATTTGTTCATTGGATTAGCACTACTCGCCCTCTTCGGATTGTTCATGTTCAACCGTTACAAGTTGATCTCAAAGCAAAAAAACACGATTGACGAGCAGAAAAATGCGGTTGAGCTTCAAAAAGAAAAGATTGAAGTGCAGCACCATCAGCTGGAAGAAACGCACCAAGAAATATCGGATAGCATCACATACGCAGAGCGACTGCAGCTCGCCATGTTGCCTTCTATGGATGAACTCAATTCAACACTCAAAGACGGCTTCGTGCTTTTCATGCCTAAAAATGTGGTCAGCGGCGATTTCTACTGGCTTCATACAGATGACGACACAACTTTTATCGCTGTCGCGGATTGCACAGGACATGGCGTCCCGGGAGCAATGGTGAGTGTTGTTTGCTGCAACGCATTGAATCAAGCTGTGAGAGAATTCGGTTTGAAGGAACCTAACGAGATCTTGAATAAAACCCGCGAAATTGTCATTGAAACCTTCGCAACTAATGGTGGTGACGTCAAGGACGGAATGGACATCGCACTTTGTGCCTTGAAGGGTGACAAGGTGAAATTTTCCGGTGCGAATAATCCGCTATGGATTGTCAGAGACAACGAATTCATTTCCGAGGAACAGTTTGCTCAGCGAAGTACGGTCAAGGATGAATCCAAATCGCTAATTGAATATAAATCGAACAAGCAGCCAATTGGTTCTTTCGAAGACATGAAAACTTTTGATCAAGCAGAAATACAACTCTACAAGAACGATAAACTCTATCTTTTCTCAGATGGCTTTGCTGATCAGTTTGGCGGCCCAAAAGGAAAGAAATTCATGTATAAACCGTTCAAAAGACACCTGATCTCTATTGATAATCTAAGCATGATGGACCAGAAAATCGCGACGGAAAAAGCATTCAACAACTGGAAAGGAAATGAAGAACAGGTAGACGACGTCTGCATCTGGGGAATCGTCTATTCTTGATCGCCTTGCTTCCTACGTTAACAATTTCATTTTTAACTAATTCGCTGTTTTTTTACTTAATTTTTGAATTCAATTCGCGACAAGGTTCAGTTTAATGTTAAATTTATCAGCGCTTAAGCGATTCATGAGTTACTCATTTGACTGCACTGAAAACAACGTATGACAGAAAATTTTGACGACATAAGGCCTTACAATGACTCCGAAGTGAGCGAGGTACTGGGACGCTTGTTGAAAAACGATGAATTCCTTACGAGTATTGCTAAATTTCGCCGTCCAGGTCTTAATAAGGCATTGCCAAATATCTCTCGAAGACTTGTGAAACAGCGACTCAAGAAGAAGTTGACAGGAATCAATACGATTGATGGCGTGCAGCGCAGTGTTGGTGAATATGTTAGAGCCATACTCTCTGCAACTACCTCTGGATTGGAAGTGGCAGGGTTGAGTGATTTTCCAAAAGACGCCCCTCACCTCTTTATCAGTAATCACCGCGATATCGTGATGGATCCGGCGTTAATCGGTTACATGCTCAGAAACTCTGCACACGGAACCGTACAGATTGCGATTGGTGACAACCTGTTGAAAAGAGATTACATTTCGGACTTAATGCGTTTGAACAAAAGCTTCATAGTGAAGCGTTCTGTGCAAGGTAGAGAAAAATTATTAGCCTCAAAACAACTGTCTCAGTACATTTATCATGCGCTGGAGAGCGGCAGTAACGTTTGGATTGCCCAGCGCGAAGGAAGAGCCAAAGACGGGATTGACAAAACAGATCCTGCCCTATTGAAAATGCTCCACTTGTCCAAGCGCGATGCGAAACCAAAGATGTCCATCAAGGATTCCACTGATAAATTGCGCATCATCCCCGTTTCGATTTCTTATGAATACGATCCTTGTGCTGAAATGAAAGCCAGAGAATTGTACGAAATTGATAAACACGGTTTATTCGAAAAGGACGAAAACAGCGATACGATCAGTATTTCTGAGGGATTAAATGGAGATAAAGGAAACATCCACCTGAAGTTCGGACAGGAAATCGTTGCAGAAGATGATGATCCTGTGAACATCGCGTTGCAAATTGATCAACAAATTGTTTCGAACTACAAGCTTCACTCTTCAAATTACTTGGCTTATGAGAAGCTACGTGCCGACGATCCAAGCATCGGGCCAGCGCTAAGTGAATTGGAACTAGAGGTACCCTCTTCTCGAATTGAGGCGAAGCGAATGCACTTTGAAGTGATGTTGGAATTGATTGATGATGAATTGAAGCCGTATTTCCTTCTGAATTATGCGAATCCAGTGATCAGTAAATTGAAATAAGCTAGGCTTAAACGAATTTCTCCAAGGTTCCACACAATGAGTCACCTTCTTTCTCGAGATTTTTCGGAAGACTAAATTCCACTATTTCATTCGAAATAAGCGTTAAACTCAAGCATTGACGCTTCAAGCGAAGAATAAACTCCCATCTTATCGTCGTAAGTTTCGGCGTTGTTCAAATCTTCCACCAACCCAATAAATGGAATTAACCATTTGTGAAGTTCATCGTGCGCTTTTCCTGTCATTGTGCAATTCGATGTGAGCAAATTAATGTTTGCATCCAACTTCTCCCAAAGTCCTTCAAAGTCGAGCTTTTCAACATTCCCTGTTGATTCGATGTCATCATCCATGTTCTGAATGTGCACCATCATGTCCTCAATAACAACCCATTTTTTGTTGTTTTCAATTTCGATATCATAGGTGTTTTCTTCTGTTCCTATTTGATTTTCCGAAGTATCATTCTCCGATGAACAGCTTGAAAATGTAGCGGCTAGTATGATGAACATTAAGGTTAATATGCTTTTCATTTTGATAAAATTGGTATCTACTAACAAAAATAGTAATCGAATTGACGAACAAAGAAATCGAATCAATTTTCGTGAAGAATCCAAGCTAAACGATTGTGAGTTCGTTATAGTTCAATCTGAAAATCAATTTAGTATATTTAAACCATGCGTTTTGTCATGGTCACCACACTTCTATTCGTTTCATTTTTGAGCTTTGCTCAGGATTTCTCGAGTGATACAATCATTCTTCGCATTGAAAAAATCTCTGCTAAAAAAAAGAAAGCTACTGCTTATAATTTGGCAACTGAATCTGCCTGGAAAAACGGAAACTTCAATGATGCCTTGGAGTATTCAACACGCGGATTGAAGATTGCAAAGAAGAATAAATTCAAGTCCATTGAATCGAAATTGCACAACAACCGCGGTATTGCCTATGACTATCTGAGCGACTATCCCTCTGCGCTCAAACATTATTTTGCTGGACTATCAATCCAAGAAAAATTAAAGGATCCAAAGACCAAAGGTGATATTTTGGGCAACATTGGTTTGATCTACATGTATCAAGAAATCAATGATAAATCCATAGAGTATCATAAGAAGGCTCTGAAAATTCGGCGATCCATTAACGATTTACACGGAGTTTCTGCTTCACTTAATAACCTTGCAATTGTCTATAATCGTCAAGGGAAAGTTCAAAAAGCAATCGACAATTATTTGGCCTGCATTGAAATCGACTCTGAAGCAAATGATACAATGGGTTTAGGAGATAACTACAATAATATCGCACTTGCATACATTCAGCTAAAAAATTATGACGTTGCCTTAGATTATCTCAATAAAGCCCTCGAAATTAGGATATCCGTCGACAACAAATTGGGCCAATCAATCACCTATTCCAATATAGGGGAAGTATATTTTAAGCAAGACAATTACACTGAGGCGAGGAAATACTACATGCTTTCCCTCAATATTGCAAAAGACATAAACGATCGAGAATCGTTGAGACATGTCTATTTTTGGCTGAGTCGGAATGAAGAAGAAGCAAATAACGCGGATTCGGCTCTGGCTTATTATAGATTGCACATTATCTACCAAGATAGCCTTATCAATGCCGAAAATACAAGGGAACAAACAGAGCTGGAACTGAACTACCAATTCAACAAGGAAAAAGAGGTTGCTCGACTCAAGCAAGAGGAAAAAGATCGCCAGTACAACATCATTTTGATCGCGGTCAGCTCAGGCTTAATTCTGATTCTCCTCTTCTCTATTCTGTTCTTTCGAAAATGGAAGCAAACGCAAGCGCAGCAGTTGATCATCAAAGAGAAAAACAAAATTGTACAACACAAGAATGACGAAATCATGGCGTCCATTAGTTATGCAAAGCGCATTCAAAAAGCCATTTTGCCTTCAACATCTGCACTGAAGGAGTCGTTCTCCAGCAATTTCGTGCTCTACCTGCCAAAGGATATCGTCTCTGGTGATTTCTATTGGATGGATGAAGCGGATTCGATTCAATTTCTAGCAGTCGCTGATTGCACCGGACATGGCGTCCCTGGAGCAATGATGAGCGTGGTTTGTCACAATGCATTGAACCGTTCTGTGCATGAGTTCGGGAAAAAGAGTCCTGCTGAAATATTGAACAAAACTCGTGAACTCGTTATTGGCGAGATGTCCCAACAGGAAGACTCGGTCGCTGATGGAATGGACATTTCACTCTGTGCGTTCGATAGAAATTCGAATACTTTTAATTGGGCTGGTGCGAATAATCCTCTTTGGATGTATCGAAAGGAGTCGAAAACGCTGGAAGAAATCAAAGCCGACAAGCAGCCGATTGGAAATCATCACAATCCTACTCCATTCAGCGAACACACAGTAGATTTGAAACAAGGAGATCGAATCTATTTGTTCTCAGATGGATACCAAGATCAATTTGGTGGACCAAAACTGAAAAAGATGATGCGCAAAGGATTCAAAGGGGCGATTCTTGACTCTACAGGGCTAAGCGTCGAACAACAACGAGACTTCCTACTCAATGCTTTCCTAGCTTGGAAAGAAGACCAAGAACAAGTGGATGATGTTTGTGTGATTGGCATTGAGATCAACAGCTAAAACTGCAAGTTGTTTTCAATTCTGTACCTCATAAAAAAGCCCATCCTTTCTAGCTTTCAAAGTATTGATCACGTGCTATTTAAACGCAATCCAATATTGCCGAATTGTTAATTTTTTTAAATCTTTTTCAGAAATGAATTCCGCATAGTTTTTTGTTCTAATTTCGCCTATAATTTGAGTGTTTGACTCATTTTTTTTGACTAAAAAGATGAAGGCTGAAAAAAAAGTAATTGGTCGCTGGGACTACATGGATTTCTTGGATTTTAACATCAAGAATGTTCCTGTGAAAACAGACACGGGCGCTTACACCTCCTCGCTGCGTTGCTCTTATATTGAGGAAGTATCGAGTGATGATGAGCGCATTCTACGATACACAATTTTAGAGTCAGATCATCCAATACCGGAAGAAAAGCGAACATTTGAGACGAAGAACTACTCAACACGAAAAGTGAAAAACTCGACTGGGAAAATCAAAGTTCGTTATTCCATTCTTACTAAGGTGTTGTTGTTTGATGAAATCAAAGAAGTGGAGTTCACCTTGGCAAAACGAAAAGGGCTAAAATTCCCTGTTTTACTGGGACGTAAGTTTCTTGGAAAAGAATTTCTCGTTGATCCATCTAGAACTCGGCTCTCCTACAAACAAAAAAAGAAATAGCTTAATCTACCAACTATGAAAATTGCAATATTATCTCGGAACGCTAACTTGTACTCAACGTCAAGATTGATTAAAGCTGCGGAAAAGCGTAATCACGAGGTGATCATCGTTGATCCGCTGAAATGTATTATTGAAATTGAGAAGAAAAACCCTCGAATTCACTACAAAGGTATGTACTTGGATGATGTTGATGCAATTATTCCACGAATTGGTGCGTCAATTACCTTTTTCGGGACGGCAGTTGTTCGTCAATTCGAAATGCGCAAGGTGTTTTCTGTGGTTGAATCGCAAGCACTGGTTCGTTCAAGAGATAAACTGAGAAGTTTGCAAGTCTTGGCGCGCGCTGGCGTTGGATTGCCAAAAACCGTTTTCACAAATGATTCGAAAGATACCGATCACGTGGTTGATGCGGTAGGCGGAGCTCCAATCATTATCAAATTGTTGGAAGGAACCCAGGGACTAGGTGTTGTTTTGGCTGAAACAAAGAATGCCGCATCATCAGTGTTAGAAGCATTTAATGGACTAGGAGCACGCGTAGTTGCTCAAGAATTCATCAAAGAAGCTGGTGGGGCAGATATTCGTGCCTTTGTCGTAGACGGTCAAATTGTTGGTGCTATGAAACGTCAAGGCAAGGAAGGAGAATTTCGCTCCAACTTACACAGAGGAGGTTCAGCAAGTATTATCGAATTAACCGACGAAGAAGAAAACACAGCGTTGAAAGCGTGCAAAGCAATGGGACTCGGCGTTGCTGGTGTTGATATGCTGCAATCAGAAAATGGTCCTTTAGTGCTCGAAGTGAACTCTTCCCCGGGATTAGAAGGAATTGAAAAGTCGACAGGTAAAGACATCGCAAAGGCCATCATTCGCTACATTGAGAGAAACGTTTAATGAGAATACTGGATACTGAAATAGAAAAAGGGAAGTCTTATCAGCTCTCAATCAACCTAGCGAAGTCGCATTTGCGCAATTCGATGCACGTTCCTGTGATTATTCATCGTGCGAAAAAAGATGGCCCAGTTGTTTTACTGAACGGCGCCGTGCATGGCGACGAGCTAAATGGAATCGATATTATTCGCAGATTGATCAGCAAAGGATATCACAAACCCAAACGTGGTACAATCATCTGCATTCCCGTTTTGAACGTCTTTGGATACCTTAACGTGTCTAGAAATTTTCCTGACGGAAGAGATTTGAACCGTGTCTTTCCAGGGACAAAAAATGGTTCATTAGCGAGTCAATTGGCCTATCGTTTTGCGCATGAAATAGCGCCACATGTTGATTTGATGCTAGATTTCCACACGGGAGGTGCTGATCGCGTCAACGCACCTCAAATTAGATGTGCGGATACCGATAAAAAAGCGCTCGAACTAGCCGAAGTATTCGGTGCTCCCTTTATTGTTCACTCGAAGGCAATACCGAAATCATTGCGCGAAATGATGAACAAGAAGGAGAAATCTGTTCTACTTTTTGAGGGAGGGAAATCAAGTGTTTTCGAAGAGAATGTCATACAGCACGGTGTAGCTGGAACGATTCGCGTCTTGAATCATTTAGGCATGACCAAGGAATTGAAGGAATCCGAATCAAAGCCAGTAACGATTGCTAAGTCACGCTGGATTCGGGCATGCTATTCGGGAATGTTTCACCCTTTAATCGAGAATGGATCACAGGTCAACAAGAAGGATACACTTGGGTTCATCACGGATCCTTACGGAGATTTCAAACGGAAAGTCAAGGCTCCATTTGATGGACACGTATTTTGCGTGAATACCGCCCCTATCGTTTACAAAGGTGATGCGCTCTTTAACGTGGGTGTCACGACCGCGAATGAGGACCTTATGCCTGAATTGTAGAAATACGAGCAACTGGTTGTGCGCCATTTTTTCTCGAAATAAGTCTTATTTTTGACTGAATGCCAGAAACAATCAGAAAAAGACGTAAAGCAGAAATGTGCTACAACTGTGGCGCTTCCTTGTTGGATGCCGAGAACTTCTGTCCCAACTGTGGTCAGGAAAATCACTCCAAACAGGCGTCAATCAAGCATCTTTTCAATGATTTTTTGGGAGATTACTTGGCTTTTGACAGTCGCTTGTTTCGCTCAGTCGTTCCGTTAATTACAGAACCTGGACGCGTTACAATAGACTATTTGGATGGGAAAAGACAGCAATTCATTCCCCCAATTCGCGTATTCCTGTTCCTTTCCTTCCTGTATTTTGGTTTGTCATTTCTCACTGGACAAGACTCATCTGCTTTTGAATTTACCGCAGATGGATCCGAAAAAGCTGCAAACGCGGTTAGCCAAGCATATGCTAGAAACTTCAACATTCTACTCTTCTTATATGCTCCTTTGTTCGCCTTGCTAATTCGACTTTTCTTCAGGACTGAAAAACACCATTTTTACGTGAACTTCTTTGTATTCACGCTACACCTATTTTCGTTTTTCTTTATTATCGGAACGGTACAAATTCTGCTTTTTACTTTATGTGATGCGATCTTCAGTGAACAAATCTCTTCAAACATATCGGTTTTCATTCAGCTAGGTTTCTTGCTTTATTCCATCTATTACGCAGTCATCTCGCTCAAGCGTGTCTTTAACAAAAGTTATACGATACTGCGCTTTGTGGCGGTTTTCTTTATTTCAATTATCGCGTTTTTATTACTACTCCTTATCGCAATCTTAATTCTTTTCTTTTTGAATCAATAAACGGGATTAAATTATGTCCGAAACAAATTCATCATCTTCCCAAGATTTCCATGTTACCTTAATTGGCGCTGGAATAATGAGTGCAACGCTCGGAATTTTCATCCAGAAATTGATGCCATTTGCACGGATCTCAATCTATGAACGATTGGACAAAGTGGCTGCGGAAAGTTCAAATGCATGGAACAATGCAGGAACTGGGCACTCCGCGTTTTGTGAATTGAATTACACACCGCAAAAGGAAGATGGATCGGTTGATTTATCAAAAGCCCTGAGAATCGCACAATCATTCGAAGTATCCAAGCAATTTTGGGCGCATTTAGTCGAAAAAGGTGATGTCAAATCGGATGTGCCATTTATCAACGATATCGATCACATGAGTTTCGTCTGGGGAGATAAAAACGTTGATTTTCTCAAGCAACGCCACATGGATATGACCAAATTCGGATTGTTTGAAGACATGTTGTATTCAGAAGATCACACGGAAATCAAGGAATGGATTCCACTCATGATGGAAGGACGTGATGCATCTCAAAAAATTGCTGCTACCCGCATGGCGATTGGAACAGATGTAAATTTCGGAGCGATCACGCGCAAAATGATCGAGTACTTGTGTGCTCAAGATAATGTCGAATTGTTTCTCAATCACGAAGTAGAAGATATCTCGAGAAGAAAGAACGAACGCTGGGAAGTCGAAGTGACGGCCTTGTCAAGCGATGTTACGAGTAAAGTTGTAACCGATTTTGTATTCATTGGTGCGGGTGGTGCGGCAATTCCGTTGCTCGAAAAAACCGACCTTCCTATTGGCGAAGGATACGGAGGATTTCCGGTAAGTGGTCAATTTTTGGCTTGTTCAAACAAGGATGTAATCAAGCGCCACGAAGCAAAAGTATACGGGAAAGCTGAAGTTGGATCACCACCAATGTCAGTACCTCACTTGGATACGCGCGTCATTGATGGGAAGCGAACCTTGCTTTTTGGCCCGTACGCTGGATTTTCAACAAAATTTCTCAAAAACGGGTCGTATTTCGACTTACCACTTTCGATAGAATCGCACAATATTTGGCCACTCATCACCGCGGGTTTCAAAAATTATCAATTGACGAAATATTTGGTGAAACAGGTTATTCAATCTGACGAAGATCGCTTTGAAATGCTGCAGAAGTACTTTCCAGACGCAAAAATGGAAGATTGGAAATTAAAAACAGCTGGACAGCGAGTTCAAATCATTAAGCGTGATGGCGCAGGAAATGGCGTACTTCAGTTTGGAACGGAAATCGTTGCGAGTCAGGATGGATCATTAGCTGCCTTGCTTGGAGCTTCTCCGGGTGCGAGCACTTCTGTTCAGGTGATGCTGGATCTACTGGAAAAATGCTTCCCTTCAGATATGGAAACAACGGAATGGCAAGATTTGATTAAGAATATGATTCCATCTTATGGACAATCGCTCGCGGATGATCGAGAATTGTGTCTGGCGACTCGGGCCCGTACTAGTAGGATTTTGAAGTTGGAGGATTAGTTCTGATAATGCGCTTCGAGAGCCTCAGCGCTCAGATATAGTAGAACCCGAGGGCTGAGCGGAGTCGAAGTCCGAAATTACCCGTCTGACTTCAATTCAAACACTGTAATCTCCGGTCTCATTCCAATCCTCCCAGCATAACCAATGAATCCCAAACCGCGATTCACGTAAAGAAACTGATTTTTCTCTTCGTACAGACCTCCCCAGCGCTTGTAGACGTATTTCACTGGCGACCACTGGAATCTTTTTGTTTCGATACCGAATTGAGCGCCATGCGTGTGACCAGCTAATGTCAAGTGGATGTGATCTGGATGCTCAAGGGTTTTCTTATCCCAATGCGTTGGATCATGAGAGAGCAGGATTTTGAATTCATCTGAGTCAACACCGGTTAAAGCCTGATCCAAATCTCCTTTTCGCGGAAATGGATTATTTCCCCAGTTTTCTACCCCAACCAAGCGTATGGCGTCCTCTCCCCGCTTAATGGATACATTTTTATTGTCGAGCAAATCAAAGGTCATATCTGAAATGTGCTCGCGAACAGCATCGTTGATGTATTTGTACTTCTCTAAATCGCGCCAAGCTGGATGCGCACCGTAGTCATGATTTCCGAGACAACAGAACTTACCATCAGGAGCATTTAGTCCAGTAAACAGCTCTTTGTACGGGATAATTTCATCGGATTTCGCATTGATCCAATCTCCGGTGAACAGGATTAAATCTGCCTGCTGCTCTTTAATCATCCGTGTGGCTTTCTCCATGGCAGAAAATCGATCATAATTTCCACTGTGCAAGTCGGAAAACTGAACTATTCGGTAACCATCGAATGCTTTCGGTAAATCCGCGAAGCGCAACTGAACATCTCTAACTTTGAAATTGTACTTCCCTCTTGCCATTCCATAAATAAACAGTGAGACTGGTAGAATGGAAAAGAAGATGGCGATGAATCCAACGAATTCAGACCGATTTGGCCAAATCATTGAACCGGCAGAGAACTTCTCGTAAACGGCGACGAAGAATCGACCGATATCACCGAGCAAGAAAATAACTGAAACGAAGATCGCAGATATGATAATCCCAAAGAATACTCCCATTGACCAATTGGTGAGTAAATCAGATTGCCCGTAGCCCGTTCTGAAAACGATGTTCATTCGAATCAAGGTCAGCAAGCCAATTACCGCAGCTACAATCGACAAGATACCAACAACCATCTGCGCTTGCGGATGATCGAAAGTTGAGTAAAAACTATGGTAATTGTAGAATAACAATACGGATAAAAACGCGAAAACGATGCTTGAATTCATTCGAACCTATTTCTTTACGTATTGAGTCAAAATAACTATGCGTTGTCCCTCTACTTTCCCTTCGATGTGCTCAGCATTGTCGTGAACGAGTGTGATATTGCGAACGGCTGTTCCTCGCTTCGCGGTAAAATTCCCTCCTTTGACTTTCAAATCTTTGATGAGTACCACACTGTCTCCAGCGTTCAACTGTACTCCGTTGCTGTCAAGATGAACGACCGCATGCTCACTTGGAATTCCGTGCTTCGCCCATTTTTCAGTGTCTTCTTCCAGATACATCATATCCAGTAAATCATTGGGCCAACCTTCGGATTTTAGAGCAGTCAGCATCCGCCAAGCGAGCACTTTAACTGCATCTACCTCGCTCCACATGCTGTCATTCAAACATCGCCAATGGTTCGGATCGATGTCTGCCTCACCAATTATCTGAGAAGAACAAACTCCACAGATATGCGCGCATTCATCAATTGAATCACCATTTTTGGGCGCTACGATATGGATGCTCAGTGATTCGTCCGATCCGCACAGCTCACATTTCCCTTCGCTTCGTTTGTTGATTTCTCTTTCCATTTGATTGAATTTCTGAGCGTGAATTTACAGTTTATTCTGACCGAATATTCGCAAAAAACTATGATTTTGAATACGCAATTGGAATATCAGGCGCTGGTGTTCCCATTTTCTTCAAGAATCGGAAGTGCGAGCGGATCGCTTCTCCGTAACTCAATTCGATGTAAGGTATATTGTACTTTTCACCGAGCTCGCGAACCATTGGAATTAGCGCTTTGTGATGCACATGACATACATCAGGAAACAAATGATGAACTGCATGTGTATTGAATCCACCCAATGTCCATCGAAAGAATCGATTATTTACTCCGTAATCAATGCACGTCGTCAATTGCATTTTCGCCCAACTCTGATTCATGTTATTTGTCTCATCTGGCGTTGGATGCACGACATAATCAGACATATGTGAAATGATCAAAACGGATAAAACCACCAATGAAATCACCACTTGACAACCAAGAAAAACCAATAAAATGGAAACCCAACCAAACGGTAAGACGAGGATAGGCAGAATCAACATGTAAAAGAAAAAACACACTTTAAAGAAGAGCAGCCATGCCGTTTCTATAGGTGAAATCTTCGTAGAGATCGTTCGTGAAGTATAATTGAAGAGTGAGAGGATACTTCTGAAAAACAGCCAGTTAATTGAATACGACATGTAGTAAATTGGCATGTAGATGTACTGATAGCGATGAAACCACTTCAATTCAACACTTTCCGTGACACGCATTCCAAATACATTCAAGACATCAACATCGCTTTCCTCAACATTTGGATACATATGATGCGATTCTGTGTGATTCTTTCCCCAGAGAAAAGGATTCTGTCCCAAAAACTGAAAAGTGATCAGAAATAGGATTTTGTTGAACTTTTTGTTTTTCACGGCTACTCCATGAGCTGCATCATGGGCGATATTGAAGAAAACCAACATCACAGAAATCGCGAAGAGCAAATAGAATAAGGCGAACGTGCCAATCGTTGGGCTGAACATCATCACAGTGTAGGTTGCAACAACTAAAGTTAAGTAGAAAACGATTTTGAACTTCATCAAACTGTTTCCCGTTCTGGAGATTCCATTTTCTCGGAAATAGTCGTCCGCTTTGCTCCGCAGCTCAGCATAGAACTCGATCCCATTGTCAGAAGAAAATTTACGTGCTTTCATGTTAGAGCGAAGTACAGAAGAAAATTCGAAATATCCGTGGGTAAAAACGCCTATTTCTCAATTATTCATCAACAAAAAAAGTCGCCCCATTCCCGATAGTTATCGGGAGAGACGACTCTAAATTCCTAAGGGAAACCTACTGTTGCTTCAAAATAGAAACTCCAGAACCGAACACATTACTTTCACCGTAAGGTGAACCAATTCCGTCCCATTTTTCCCATTTCTTCAACTCAATGTACTGAGGACTTTTCGCAATTTGCGTCGCCTCCAGCTGAATTGCTTCCGCTTTAAATCGTGCAGATACGATCAACGAAGAATCTCCTCTTGATTTCTCAATTCTCGCATTCGCTAAGTACTCTTCCTCTTTCTGCTTTTCTTTTGCAGTAAGATTTCGCTGTTTCTGCGTTTCCTTCATCACAATCTCCTGAGCAATGTTCGTTGGTAAATCAACATCTTTAATCTCCACGTACTCAAGATTTAGGAAGTTAATGGCCAATGCCTTCTTCAAATTGGATGACATCTCACCCTCCAACACGTTTCGTTTCGTACTGTATACTTCTTCGTACGTGTATTTACCGATAACGTCTTTGATAGCACCTTGCGATTTATCATCAATAATTGTGATGTAGTTCTTACCTACTTCGAGGTGTAATTTAGACGCCTTGTCTTTCATCACAGAGTAGTTAATAGCTACTTCAACGGTGATATCAGTACCATTCTTGTCCATTACGGTAGACTTGTAAGTCTTTGACTGCTGAAGAACGCTGTATGTGATCATATCGTTCCACGGTGCAATAAAGTACGAACCTTCCGTGTAAGATTCACTTTGATCAACCCCTCCGCCATATGGTCGGTAGATAAATCCTTCTTCTCCTGGCTCCACATCTTTCCAAGACATGAAAAACAAGACAACTGCAATTAGACCGAGAACTCCTAGTCCTACATAGCGCACCACTTTTTTCGAATCAAAATCAATGTTGATTGGGCGTTGGTTATTAAAATCATTCATGTTATTTGTATTTAGATTTTCGTTTAATGAAATCAACTACTAGATAGGTTACGATCACGATTAGACCGAGTGCCAATACCTTAAAAAATGGCGATCCCTTCATGAGATAGCGAAATCCAAAGAAAATGACTGCTCCGATTGTAACCACTCCCAGAATCACCTGAAAGATGAATTTTGACCTCCTTTCCATACTAGTGAGTTTCTTACAAATTTAACATTAAACCAGCAGGAAAGCACGGGATTTATACATTCGAAAGGAAACTTTGATGGGCGGCGCTGCTGCTATGCAAACGGAAAGTATGTATCCGTGAGTAAAACCAACTGCTTCGTGCTTACCCAAAGAATAATTAGTGCTTTTTATTGTTGATCAAAAAAGATTATTAAATTTGTAAGTGATTACTCACTATAATGACAGAAAAACAACAAAATATATTGAACTCTGCGTTACGATTATTCGCCACAGAAGGCGTGGATTCAACGTCTACCAGTAAAATCGCTAAGCACGCTGGTGTTTCTGAAGGTCTTATCTTCCGACACTTTACCAACAAAGAAGGTTTGCTTCAAGCAATTCTGGAAAATGGACGCGAAAAAAGCGACGCGTACTTTCACTCAGTGATGCAAGTAAAAGATCCAAAAGAACGTCTGCTAATGACGCTTCATTTACCATTTGTGATTCCTTCAGATGAGTATGATTTTTGGCGCTTGTTTTACACTTTAAAGTGGCAAAGAGGTCCAATGGAACATGAAGGAATGAACTTATTTAGGAATTCCATGAAAGAAGCTTTTGAAGAATTAGGGTACACCAATCCAAGCGCGGAAGCCCAGTTAGTCGAAGCGTTAATCGACGGAGTAGCGACTGAAGTACTACTCAAGGAGATATACCCTAAACCATTATTAGATTGCATATTAGAAAAATACAAATTAAAATAAACGACAGACATGATTGATGAAACAAAACCAGTATTGGTTACAGGAGCAACAGGCTACGTAGCAGGACGACTCGTAGAAAAATTACTGAAAGAAGGAATCACAGTTCACGCTGCAGTTCGAACTCCAGACAACAAAGAAAAAACAAAGTACTTGGACGAACTAGCAGAGAAATTGCCGGGATCAATTAAGTACTTCAAAGCGGATTTATTAGACGAAGGTTCGTTCGATGAAGGAATGAATGGATGCGAATTGGTTTTCCATACCGCCTCCCCATTTACGCGTGATATTGATGATCCCCAAAAAGACTTAGTCGATCCAGCAAAGAAAGGAACTCGAAATGTATTAGAGGGCGCGAACCGAACGGAAAGTGTTAAACGCGTTGTGGTAACAAGCAGTTGCGCCGCGATTTATGGCGATGGAAAGGATGTGCTCTCAATGCCAAATCAGGAATTGACAGAGGAAATCTGGAACACAAGTTCTTCATTGGATCACCAGCCCTACTCTTTTTCAAAGGCTGAAGCTGAACGCGAGGCGTGGAAAATGGTTGAAGAGCAAAATAGATGGGATTTAGTGACGGTGAATCCATCTTTCGTATTAGGCCCTGGAATCAACCCCTATGGAACATCTGAATCATTCGCGATTATCAAGCAGATGGGAAAAGGCGATTTCAAAATGGGATCTCCTGAGTTCAATATTGGTTGTGTAGACGTTCGAGATCTTGCGGAAGCGCATTTTCAAGCTGGGATGAAACCAGAAGCGAAAGGTCGCTACATCGTCTCGGGAGAAAACTCTGGGTTCGGACAATTGGCTGGAATGATCAAAGAGCAATACCCGAACTACCCTATTTCATCACGAAAACTTCCTAAGTTTTTGATGTGGTTAATGGCTCCATCTGTGGGAATGACTAGAAAAGAAGTGAAATTGAACATTGGTTATCCATGGAAAGCGAATAATTCAAAAAGTATTAAAGAGCTGGGGATGAATTACCGCCCTTTGAAAGATACGGTTACTGAATTCTTTGGACAATTGATTGATGCTGGCGAGATTGAAAAGAAATAATCGCCTAATTATCAAAGCTTTGTTGTAACTGGTCTGATTATCCTATTTATTGGTCTAAAAGTTATAATTGTAGCCAACACGTGTGGGTACTTTTACTAAAAAAACGAATTATGACTAGTATTAAGACATCAAACATTCAACCGGGTAAGCCAATTTTGCTAAGAGCAATTTTCATCCTTAACGCGCTATTGGTTATAGCGGGCTTTGTTTTCTACTTTGTATTTGCCACTAAGGCTTCAAATGGCGAATCCACTTTAGGAATTGCTCCAAGTACTTTATTGATTATGGCATTCATCTACCTTGCAATTTTTGCTGGGATAGTGGCTTCAATTTTGAAAAAGCAAATTTGGATAGTCAGAGGGCTTTTGCTTTGCACGCTGATATGTTCCATATTGATCGTTCTCGCGCCAATTGGTATTCTTATAGCGACAATATCACTGGGACTGTCCTTCAGTAAGCCGGTTACCAATTATTTTGCCTGAAAACACCAAAATTACAAGCCGTTCCATTTTGGGACGGCTTTTTTGATTAGAATAAGGAAATCTGCTGTGGTTCAAAATCGACCTTCTCCTCGCCTTCTGAGAACGTTACTTTGTAACTGATCAGCTTTTTTAGTGAGCACATAAACTGTTGCCCCCCATTTTCGAAAAGCACTATATCTCCATAAAGTCCGAAACATTTTCCTGAAATCTTCCCGTCTGCATGGTCTGAAACATCGATAATTGTTGACATTAAATCGATTCCAGTTGGATTATAGAACTTCTCCATGTCAAAAATTCGTTCACGATTGGCGTTAGTTGGCAATAAAGTATCAATTTGGTTCATCAAGGAAAGAAACTCCGATGTAGCCAAAGCAAAATCAAGCTTAACATTCAACAATGCACGCTTCTTCCTTCCCAAGACTACTTCTGGTAGATTCAATCTCGAACTAATTTTTTCCTCAATGTGCCGCGCTTCATAAGCGTTTGGAACGGTGAAAATATGAGCGATAAATCGTGCTCCTTGTTCCTTCCAACGGTGTTCTTTTCTTTCATTTGAAGAAATCCCTACTTTGATCAGGCCTGATGCAAAATACGCCAAATACACAATGTGCTCCGTTTGATTGTACGCCCGCTGCTGTGGACTAATCTGATGCTGCTCAAGGTGGTAAAATGCAGGATTAAATCCAATGAAATCGAAACAATCGAAGCACACATTCGCTTTTGGACTCAACAACTCCGAGGCATTGGGACACACATCATTTTCGAGTGTTTTTAAGTCGAACTGACCCGTGCAATACCGCCCCAATTCCCTCTTCAACGTGAATGATTTCCCTATTGGATAGAACAACTCGCGATTGATTGTACCGCTTAAATGGTGATCGAGTCTCAAGAAACTTCCATTTGAATCAAAACCGTATCCGCTCAGTGAGGTAAAGCTTTCCATGAATTACTTTCCAAATTTTGTAAATGGTACAAATCGAGGTACGCGCTTTTGGTAATCCGCATAGTCTGGATACTTACCAGCAGTTATTTTCTCACTAAAATCAGAACTGCTTTTGAACAAAACGATAAGTAAAGAGCACCCAACAACCGACCAGTTCAGCCAGCTTCCGGTTGCTGCAACGCTGAAAAGGTAAAATGCTACCCATACGCCCTGTTCACCAGCATAATTGGGGTGACGCATCATTCCCCATAAGCCAGTATGCACAAATCCTTTACCATAGTACTCGCCCATATCTTCATTCGCGTTAATCCGTCGGTACTTCTCTTTTTGATAATTCCACTGTTGTTGATCCGCAATCGTTTCAATAATTACGAAGAACAAAACACCCGCTGCGCACAAATAATCTGCCCAACCTATCGGTCCACCTCCCATCGATTTGACGATTGGAAGCGTAAACAACATGATCAATCCCATCTGATAGAGCGAAATGAAAAGAAGATTGAAAATCCCCCAAACAAAAGGATTGGAAAATTCAGATCGAGCTTGAAGAATCGCCCATCGATAATCTTCATCACCTGTCCAGAACTTCCAAGAGTACCCTCCACGTCGATTGAAATTATAGGTTAGACGCGCACCCCAGATTGTCACCATGATTGCCATCAAAATGAGTCGTGGTTCCATATCACCGCGGTAAGCCGCCACCCATACATAGGCAATTGGAATAACCGACCAAAGCTTATCAACTTGACTGTAATTTTTTGCGAGGCTACTAACAATAAAGCAAGCCATCGCGGCGATTAAGTAGATTAACGTCAATTCTTTTAAGGTTGCCCATTGAAGTTCGTTGAGGGGCTCGCTGAAATAGAATCCTGCAATTGGGACGATTACGATGGTAACGATTAAGAGTAAAACTGTTTTCCACATGGTATTAATTTGATGGTGAATATACGGAAAGTTGGAGGGAGAACTAGATACTATTTGGGTAGTTTTTTTCTCCCCCTTCATTTCCTAGAATTTGGCTAAACGGCAAAAAATCAATTTTTCTTCCTATCTTAAATAGTAAACCTAATCACCTAATTATGACACTTACCTACATTTCTAGGTATTTGAATACGCATGCAAAATGTGTGCATTTCCTAGAAGAAAAACGATGGAATGGAATTCCGACCTGCCCATACTGCAAATCAAAAAAAAGTAGTCCAAAAGAACTGCGCCATACCTGTTTGGATTGTTCAAATTCGTTCAGCGTTACAGTTGGTACATTTATAGAGAATTCGAACCTTCCACTTTACAAATGGTTTATGGCAATTTCTTTAATGCTATCAGCGAAAAAGGGACTATCCTCTTTACAATTATCTCGCGACATATCTGTCAATAAGAATACTGCGTGGCTTCTTCAGATGAAAATTAGAGCAGCAATGAATGAGGGAAGCCTCGAAGTATTTACCTCAAAAAATCAAGTTTCAAAAAAAGAAAGAAAAGATTATCCTCCTTCCAACATCAGAGCAGAAAGAGGGAAACTCCAGGGTGTGTTCTCAAAAAACAAAACATTCGGTTATTGGAGCTTATTGAAGCGGGCAATTATTGGACAATATCACAAAATCGAACCACATTATCTTATGCGATATATTGATGAAATCAATTTCAAGCTAAATCGGAAGCATCTCAAAGACCACGGTTATTTGGAACTCATTGATCGATTGCTATTTCTTACCCTTGCCAAATAGTAGGAAATGGAGGAGAAATCTCTATTTTTGCCAAAGTAAAATTCGAACATGGGCGTAAAAGAAGAGGTTGAAAAGCGGAGAACATTCGGGATTATTTCTCACCCTGATGCTGGTAAAACAACGTTAACGGAAAAATTGTTACTTTTTGGTGGAGCGATTCAATCTGCAGGTGCTGTAAAGAATAACAAAATCAAGAAAAGTGCTACTTCCGATTTCATGGAGATCGAAAAGCAACGTGGAATTTCCGTAGCAACCTCAGTGATGGCCTTCAATTATGGAGGAAAGCAAATAAACATTCTCGATACACCCGGTCACAAGGATTTCGCGGAAGATACTTTTCGCACACTCACAGCAGTTGACAGCGTAATACTCGTTGTCGATGTTGCCAGCGGAGTTGAGGCGCAAACTGAGCGTCTAATGGAAGTTTGTCGAATGAGAAAAACACCTGTTATCATTTTCGTTAACAAAATGGATCGCGAGGGTAAAGAATCCTTCGACTTACTCGATGAACTCGAAGATAAGCTCGAGATTAAAGTTCGCCCGCTGACATGGCCAATTGGAATGGGAGATCGTTTCAAGGGAGTATACAACCTCTACGAACAAAATTTGAATCTTTTCGCCGGAAATAAAACAGGGATTTCTTCAGATGTCGTTCCAATTTCTGACTTGGCTGATTCTCAGTTAGAAGAAATGATTGGCGATGAGGCAGCTGAAGAGTTGCGTGAAGAGGTTGAAATGATCGAAGGAGTTTACGATCCATTCGATCGAGAATCATATCTAGCGGGAGATGTCGCTCCGGTTTTCTTTGGTTCAGCGATGAACAATTTCGGAGTAAAGGAACTCTTGGATGCTTTTTGTAGAATCTCCCCTTCCCCACGGGGACGAGAAACGGATGTTCGAATGGTGGAGCCTGCTGATCCAAAATTTTCAGGATTCGTATTCAAAATTCACGCAAACTTAGATCCTAAGCACCGAGATAGAATTGCATTTTTACGCGTAGTTTCTGGTGTTTTCGAGCGAAACACCTTCTACAATCACATCCGACTCGACAAAAAGATGAAATTTCCGAATCCGACGTCATTTATGGCTCAAGATAAAAGTGTAATCGATGCGGCCTACCCTGGAGATGTTATTGGATTATACGATTCTGGGAACTTCAAAATTGGTGACACTTTAAGCCAAGGAGAAAAGTTCATGTTCAAAGGAATTCCAAATTTCTCTCCTGAGCTGTTTATGGAATTGGAAAATCAGGACCCACTCAAATCGAAGCAATTGGATAAGGGAATTCGTCAATTAATGGACGAAGGAGTTGCTCAGATGTTTATTCAGCAGCCTGGTAGTCGTAAAATTATTGGAACAGTTGGACAACTTCAGTTTGAGGTGATCAATTATCGTTTGGAACATGAGTACGGTGCAAAATGTCGATTCGTCCCAAGGAATTACACCAAAGCGTGTTGGATTACCACGGATAATGACGATCAACTGACAGCCTTTAAGCGAGCAAAAACGAACAACGTAGCTGTCGATAAAGATGACAACTTAGTGTTCTTGGCCGAAACATCATTCCTACTGACAATGGCAGAACAAGATTATCCTGATATTACTTTCCATCAAACTTCGGAGTTTTTGTTGGAAGCATAAATGAGAATGTTTCTTACTTTAATTTAATTGTAGCATTCATTCAGAATTCCATATATTTGCTAACATCACATTAACTATAAAATAATGAAGAATCTAATACTACTAGCTGCGATCGCTACAATCGGACTTGCATCTTGCAAAAAGAAAGGGTGTACCGACCCTCAAGCCGTTAATTACAGCGCTGAAGCACAAAAAGACGATGAGTCTTGTAACTACATACCAACAATTGCTATTACAGGAGCAGCAACAATGGATGTTACTTTAGGAACTACTTATAACGATCCAGGAGCAACTGCTACAAATGTCGACGGAACTTCCGTAACTGTAACAGCTGATTTATCTCAAGTAAATACTGCTGCAGTAGGATCTTTCACAGTTACTTATACAGCAACAAACGAGCACGGAACTGCAACTGCGACGCGTACAGTGAACGTAGTAATTAGTCAAGACAACTGGTTGGGATCTCCATCAGTAACTGACGATTGTAACGTAGCTCTTTTCCCTCTCAGTGGAAGTCCAGTTATCACAGCAGGAGCGACAACATCAGATCTCATTATTGACCCAATGTTTAATCTCGTTGGAGGAACAGCTTCTGCAACTGTAGATGGTTCAGACATTACGGTTCCATTGCAAACGATCAACATTACAGTTGGTGACGTTATCTTCTCCGGTTCAGGTACGATGAATGTTAACGGAACACAGTTTACTATTGTTTACAATTATGAAAATACTACTCCAGTTGTTGGAGGAACTGGAACATGCACTGTGACTTACAGTCTGTAAGCTTTAAATAACTTTTGAAGCCCGATTGATCTCTGATTAATCGGGCTTTTTTGTGGGATTGATTTAACTGAACACGCGGTAATTGAAACGATCGCCGCGTTAGTGATCGCAGAGGCATCCCCAGACGACCCGCATAAAGCTCGTGTCTGGGATAGAACGAAGAGCACGTCCCAGACAATTCTGGAAGTCACTGCTGGAATTAATTGCTGAACGAGAAATATTGGCTGGGGAACGCCCAACTACGTCTTTACGCAACGTAAACTATACACCATCGGGATTTTATTGTCCAAATGTTTGATTCTGAATCTCGCAGGCTCAAACTCTTCTGTATGACTAAAGCAATCGTATGGTGAATAATCGAATTCGTGCATTTCTGCAATTGAAAGTCCTGAGTTGATTAAACTCATGAACACCTCCCCCAGTGGATGATTCCAAGTGATGTATTCCGATGTGATATTGGCATTGGGGTCGGCATAGGTTCCTGATTCAGTTTCTTGGATGGGTTCAACATTGAAATAATTGTAGCCGACTTTTGTGAAATCATCATCGAACATCCAAACTACGGGATGAAATTCGGCAATGATGAATTCTCCACCTGGTTTCAAGAACTGTTGAACGATGTTTGCCCATTTATCCATATCGGGAAGCCAACCAATGGTTCCATAACTCGTGAAAACGATATCAAACTTCTCATTTAGGTGACTCGGAAGATCATAAACGTCGCAGCAAATAAACTTCGTGGATTGATTCGTCTTTTTTGCCAGCTCAATCGCAGCATTGATGGCCTCATCTGATAAATCCATACCTGTGACCTCTGCTCCCATTCGACTCAAGGAAATGGAATCCTGACCAAAATGACACTGCAAGTGGAGAATTTTCTTTCCGGAAACATCACCAAGTAAATCCAATTCAATGGAATTCAGTGAAGAATTGCCTTTAATGAAATCCTCGTTGTTGTAAAAATCAGATTCTAGGTGCA
Organism: Crocinitomicaceae bacterium; assembly: GCA_029252405.1. Classification (GTDB taxonomy): domain Bacteria; phylum Bacteroidota; class Bacteroidia; order Flavobacteriales_D; family Crocinitomicaceae; genus UBA4466. The sequence continues at coordinate 34,079 of JAQXBM010000074.1, read as the reverse complement.
CTGCAGTGCGCTTGTTCCAAGATTCTCTGTTCTTTTCCAAGTATTCATTCCTGTCCATACGGCACTATCTTGGAAGAACGACTGGAACAGTTTGACCACTTCGCCATCTCTCCATTAATTCTTCATTTGTCGAGATTTCAGCAACGACGTAAATGCCACTTTCAAAAGCCGGAGCGTAAAAAGCCTTTTCAATCATCACTTTATCTTCAATGTAATTTGAATGGATAAAGTAAGGAATTTGATCTTTGATGTACAAGTAACCAACGTGATTATCGAGTCCAACGAAATAGATTCCATCAGAATAATCTCTCTTCAGAATAACTTTTAAAGAATCAACTCCGCGAATCGTTCGATAGTTCTCTTCTGACAACGCTAAGGTTTGTGCTTCGTATAACCCTGCCTGCTGGGCCATTTTATAACGATTAACATTGATTCCCATGTGCAAAAGAGTCGTTGAGACGAAATATCCACAGGCAATCACACCTTGATTTGGAACGGCGGTATATCCATTGAAGTCCCATTCGGTACCGTACCAATGCGGGATGATTTCATTTACGAGATAATTCTCAAAGTCTTCGCCAGAGCTGGCTGTCCTTTTACCATTCTTCACTCTCAACTTGGCTGAATTATAGGTCCCAGTGGGTGAAAACACAATTCCTATGGCCGCAGAATCAATGATGTATGGATCAACATTATCAGTTGAAATATCTGTATCGAAAACCTCGACCTCCTTAATTTCTTCTTGTGATTGACAAGACAATAACATTGAAATTCCGACGAACAGTAGAAAAATGCGCATGATGTTTTTTTTGGTGAAATGCAGAATTGATAGAAAGTAACATCGAAAAACAATTGCTGTGTTTCAAGAGATATTTTTCACTAACTTATCTATAACTAATAATTACCGACCTAACACAACTACAACGAACACTCGTTCAGCCTTCTGGGCTGAATTTTGGATGTTTTTCTTGATTTCGAACTCAACGTATTTGTGTAAAGGATGAAAAAGTTAATAAAAATTGACTTTTGTTTTTAAAAAAGTAAATAAATTTATACCTATATGAAATGTTCGGAAGTATATTGAAAATTGAAGAAAGCAGGATGGTATCCTGTTTCTCAGAAAGGATCGCATGTAAAACTCAAGCACGACTCGATTGATGGCATAATTATTTTCCCAGATCATGGGAGTCAAGAGCTAGGAAAAGGACTGCAGAAGAAACTGTTTAAACAAGCAGGAATAAAAGAATAGAAACAAGGATAAACAAAGGAAAATGAAAAATTCTAAAAGAAAAATCGCAATTACCGTTGAAAAAACGAGCACAGGATACTCTGCTTACGCTGATTTGGAAGATGTGTTTTCTACAGGGAAAGATATTCCAGAGTTGTATCAAAACTTGATTGAAGCCTTGAATTTGGCCTACGAAGATGAAGGCGTTGAAATCACACGAGAGAATCTGAAACTTCGGCTTGATTTGAAACAGTTCTTTCAGTATTACCGGGTGTTGAACGCCACTTTTCTGGCTCAACATATCGGAATGAATCCTACTCTGCTTTCCCAGTATGTTCGAGGAAAAAAAACTCCATCTGCGAAGCAAACAGAAAAAATTCTAAGTGGTATACAAAGTATCGGAAGAGAGTTGGCTGAATTGAAATTCGTATAGGCGTTACCAATTTGGCCAGTCTTTGTGATAAACCAATTGTCCCTTCTCACGGTCAATTTCACAGAAAATGTGCGTCAAACCATTGGTTAGAAACAAACGGTCTACATTCAATTGAGAATTATACTGAGCAATTTGATGCACCACTTTCTCAGTAATTGAGACTTCAGGCGCTTTGCACTCAACGATCATTATTGGTTTTCCGAACTCATCAAACAGTACCAGATCTGCGCGCTTGGATCGGCCATTGTACTCCAAGGGATATTCGGATGCAATTCGCCCCTTCGATACACCTTTTTCGTTAATCAAGAAATTGATAATGTGCTGTCGCACCCATTCTTCAGGCGTGCATACTAAATCCTTTTGACGGATCAAACAACGAACATAAACCTCATCGTTTTTACGCGTTAACTTAAGCTCTGCTTTAGGAAGATTTAACGGAGTGATCATCTATTTACCGCCCATGATGAGCCAATCAATCTCTTTATATTTCAGATCGAATACTTTTCCAAGAACTTCGCTTGTCAGAATACCTTTGTAAATGTAAACTCCACCTCTGAATCCAGTATTGTTAGCGATTAGTACTTCACAGCCACCTTTTTCCCCCATGTCGATGAGAATTGGTGAGAAAATATTTGATAGTGCAAATGATGCTGTACGAGAAACACGCGATGCAATATTCGGCACACAATAGTGAATAACTCCGTGCTCAGAATACGTAGGATGATCATGATTCGTTACTCGTGAAGTCTCAAAACAACCACCCTGATCTATGCTAACATCAACCACAACAGATCCTTCTTTCATTTGCTGGACCATTTCCTCAGTCACGATACAAGGAGTTCTTCCAAGTGGTGCTCTGAGCGCCCCAATAGCTACGTCACAGCGCATTAATGCTTTTGCCAAGACTTTCGGTTGAATCACTGAAGTATAAACGCGTGTTCCTAAATCATTCTGAAGTCGACGAAGTCGAGAAATCGAATTGTCAAATACTTTTACTGAAGCTCCGAGTCCAAGCGCTGCTCTCACAGCATACTCGCCCACCGTTCCTGCTCCAATCACCACAACTTCTGTAGGTTGAACCCCTGCTACTCCGCCTAGCATAATCCCTTTTCCTTCGCTGAAAGATGAAAGTAATTGTCCTGCAACTAACATTGAAGTTGTACCAGCAATTTCTCCGAGCGTTCGAACGACAGGAAAAACGCCACTTTCGTCGCGAATGTAATCCCAGGCGATTGCTGTGATCTTCTTATCCATCAAATTTTGAAGGATTTTCTTTGGTTGAATCGAAATTTGAAGCGCCGAAATCAGAGTTTGATTTCCTTTCATCATTTCAACTTCCGACTCCGAAGGTGGGGCCACTTTAAAAATGATGTCGCATTCAAAAATGTCTTTATGATCGTAACAAATTTCCGCTCCTGCTTCGCTATAATCGCGATCCACGAAGTTCGCTCCTTCTCCAGCCTTTGTTTCAACTTTCACGCGATGTCCGTTTGCAACGAGCACTGCTACCGTTTCTGGAACTAAAGCTACGCGTCGCTCCTGAAATGATATTTCTCTTGGAATTCCAATGTACAGGTTCCCTTTCTTACGAGCAACCTCAAGCATTTCTTCCTTAGGGAGGAGACTTCCTTGAGACATCAATTGTCGTAAAATTTCTGGATCGGTGATCATAAATCTATCGTTAGTTTTCTGGAATCATCTCCATTTTTACGAATATACGACCAAATCGTATTATCTGGAAGCAGGTTTTTGATTTTTTCTGGCCATTCGATCAAGCAAACGCCATCTCCATAGAGCATTTCTTCAATTCCTATGTCAAACGCTTCTGATTCATCTTCAATGCGGTAGAGGTCGAAATGGTAGACTTTTCCAAACATCTGACTTTCGTATACATTCACCAACGAATATGTGGGAGATCCCTCAGCATCTTCAACGCCCATAGCATTCAATAGGCTAATGATAAACGTAGTTTTCCCCACCCCCATCTCTGCATCAAATGCAAAAATTTTGCGGTGTCCGACCTCATCCAAAAACGTTTTCGCCGCGTGCGGAAGGTCTTGAATCGATTGAATGTGTATTTCCATGAATTAACCTGTAAAGTGTGATCAGAATCAAATTTCAATTAGAAATCAGATTTATTTAGGCATCAATTCAACGTATGGGATCAATACTTCCTCCAAAGAGATTCCTCCATGCTGAAAGGTATTGCCGTAGTAATTTACAAAATGATTGTAGTTGTTTGGATAAACGAAATAATCCGAATCACGCGCAAAAACGTACTCACTCGACATCGAAGATTTCGGCAAATAAGCGTCTTGTGGATCTTTCACCTGGAAAACATCTTTCTGCTTGTACGATAAATTTCTACCCGTTTTGTAACGCAGGTTTGTGTTTGTGCTTCGCTCACCTACAATCTTCACTGGATTGGTCACGCGAACTGTTCCATGGTCAGTTGTGATGATCATCTTTCTTCCAGATTCCGCACATTTCTTAACGATATCGCGTAAAGGAGAGTGATCGAACCAAGAAACTGTCAGTGATCGATAAGCAGACTCATCATCCGCTAATTCACGAATCACTTCCATTTCCGTTCTAGCATGAGAAAGCATATCCACGAAATTGTAAACGATCATGTTGAGATCATTTTCCAAAAGTGAATTGAAATTATCAGCTAGTTTCTTTCCCTTATCGAGGTTCGTAATTTTATGGTAGGACCATTTGATATTTCTGCCCAATCGCTTCAATTGAGTGTCCATCAATTCCTTTTCAAATTGATTCTTACTCCCTTCATCCTCTTCACCTTTCCAGTATTGTGGGAATTTCTTCGCAATCTCAGAAGGCATCAACCCTGCAAAGAAAGCGTTTCGCGCGTATTGCGTTGCCGTAGGAAGAATCGAGTAAATGATTTCTTCTTCGTTGATTGAATAATATTTTGAGAAAATAGGACTCAGCATTTTCCACTGATCATATCGAAGGTTATCAATAACCAAAATAAATGGCTTTGTATCCTCTAATTGTGGATTGATTTTATTCTTGAAAAGCGTGTGAATCATTTGCGGGCTTTCTTCCACTCCATTCAACCAATCAAGGTAGTTGTCTGAGATGAACTTTGAAAACTGCGTATTCGCCTCTTTCTTTTGCATGCTCAGGACTTCCTTCATCCCGCTATCTTCAATTTTGTCCAGCTTGATTTCCCAATAAACCAATTGATCATACACTTCAATCCACTCATCCATATCGAGCCGACTGTTCAATTGCATTCCAAGTTCGCGGAATTCTCTTTGATAGTTAGAATTGGTCGTTTGAGAGACGAGTTTACTGGAATCTAGATTCTTCTTAATGGATAGTAAAATCTGATTTGGATTCACAGGTTTGATCAAGTAATCAGCGATATTACTGCCAATCGCTTCTTCCATGATGTGCTCTTCCTCGCTTTTCGTAATCATCACTACTGGAACATAGGGACGTTCTTTCTTGATTCGGGCCAACGCCTCCAATCCTGAAATCCCTGGCATATTCTCATCCAAGAAGATGATATCAAACTCCTGCGCGTTGCTTTCATCCACCGCTGACGAACCATTGTTCACCGAAACGACGGAATATCCTTTGGATTCAAGGAACAGTATGTGGGGTTTCAATAATTCAATCTCATCATCTGCCCAAAGGATTTTTACTTGCATGCGCTATATTTTAGTAATTTTGATTTTCGATTTAAAAGTATGCAATTGCCTTCAAAAGTCAACTACAATAACAAGAAGAAAATAATTAACGATCCAGTCTACGGGTTTATTACAATTCCAGACGAGATTATTTACGATGTTATTGAACACCCTTATTTTCAACGTCTTCGCAGAATCAAGCAATTGGGACTTTCTCATTTGGTTTATCCAGGTGCGCTGCACTCCCGATTCCACCACGTAATTGGAGCGATGCACTTGATGCAAAAAGCCATTGCAACCATTCGAAAGAAAGGGCATGAAATTACGGAACCTGAGGAGCGTGCGGTACTTTTCGCGATCCTATTGCACGATATCGGACACGGGCCATTCAGTCATGCTTTAGAGCACGACATTGTAAGTGGTGTAAGTCATGAGGATATCTCGAGCTTTTTCATTGAACGTTTGAGCGAAGAATTTGATGGCGAACTCGACCTTGCCTTGTTGATTTTTCAAAATAAATATCCAAAAGCATTCTTACACCAACTGGTATCGAGTCAACTGGATATGGACAGAATGGATTACTTGAACAGAGACAGTTTTTATTCTGGGGTGAGTGAAGGGGTAATTGGCAGTGAGCGCATCATCGAAATGTTGAATGTGAAAGATGGAAACCTCGTCCTTGAAGAAAAGGGAATCTATTCAATTGAGAAGTTCATCATTGCGCGTAGGTTAATGTACTGGCAAGTATACCTGCACAAAACAGTTGTTGCCGCAGAGTATATGTTGATTCATGTTCTTCGAAGAGCGAAGGAATTGGCAATGGCCGGAACGGAGATATTTGGAAGTCCTTCTCTCCTCTACTTTTTGTCGCAGAACATCTCTGAAGATGAATTCAGAAACAATCCTGTAACGCTTGATCACTTTTCTCAACTCGATGACGCTGATATATTAGGAGCGATGAAAGTCTGGCAATTCAACGATGACAAGGTGCTTGCCGATTTATCTCGAAGAATTGTACAGCGCGATTTATTCAAGATTGAAATTTCCAAAGAACCGTTCTCAGAAGAACGTATTCAAGCGGTCAAGAAATATGTGAGCGACAAAATGGATTTGACCGAAGATCAACTTCAGCATTTTGTCTATTCGGAACGATTAACGAACAAAGCCTACAATCTCACTCGAGAAAACATTAACCTGTTGATGAAAAATGGCTCCGTAGTCGACGTTTCTGATGCTTCTGACAACTTGAACATTTCTGCTTTGACCGATCCTGTTGAGAAGTACTTCTTGTGCTACCCGATTTTTAAATCAACACGCCCGAAGCAATTGACAATGATTCAAGACTTGAGTTAATCAACGCCCAGCCTGCATTTTTATCACATCCAGACCTGAAATATTGTGTTCTTTCATGAAGGCTTTCTGAGCTGTTTTATACGCCTCGCTGGCGAGCTCCAATTCCTGTCCTTTCTTTAATTGAGCGGAGAATTTCATCATGCTAACCAAATCCATTCCATCTTTCAATCCATTGAGTGAAGGCTCAACTTCTTTTTCGAATTCCGCGATCTTTTCCAGATAAGTAATTGTGGCCTGCTTCAAATCATTCTTGCCATTGAAATTTGGCACTGATTCTATTCTTTTCAATGCGTCATCAACCGCAAGAGCGGCAGCGGAACGAAGTTCAATAATTTCCCCCATTTCAGTTTTCCAATCGAGCTCTTCCCTATTTTTCATTCGGGTCATGAACTCACCAATGGCATCATTTTGAGCAGATACGGCATCATCAACAGGTTCATAAACGTCGAAACGAATTGCTTCTAAGTGTAACTTAGCCTCTTGTGCAGAATCATCACCACATGAAGCGATAATCAGTAAAGAAAATGAGACAAAAAGGAGTAAAAGAAATTTCATGCATCTTGAATTTAGATCATGAAGCTACGCTTTTTATAATAAGCGGCAAGGTCACTGCTTGCTCAACTTGCCGTCTTTCCAATCTTTGATCAGCTTGGACCAAGCATAGGGATTCAACAAGTTATTTGCTGGTAATTGATTATTCGTATAAAGCTGCGTTTGATATTGACTCTGCACACTTCCGTAAGCCAATGAGCCATCAACATCCAATCGCGCTGCAGCAAATGCCAAACTCTCACCAGACAACTGGCGTTGAGCACGACGAATGGCATCGTCATAAGGATCCATGTTCACAAATGCTCGAGCGAAGTCCTCTCTAGAAGGCCAAGGATATACTTCTACATTTGGTAAATCAATCGTATCAACTTCCATTACATGAATTATCGAATAAAACTGATTTCCTAAGGTGTCAGGAACTACATAGTTTGATGTCTTGTGTCCATATGCTGAAAACAAAAGGGTATCTCCTGGATAAACGACCATTGTAAAATACCCATAGTAATCACAGAACACCCCGCGTTGACTTGTTTTGTCCAACACTGTAGTATATGGTAACTCGCCCAAAGTTTCCTCCGAAACGACAACACCAGACAATTGAACCAACCCAGAATCCAAGGCTTCAACCTCTTCCGTTTGGGCGTTCGCATGGAACGAGCTCAAAACAAGTAAAAACGAAAATAAGGATGCTAATTTGATCATAATCTCTGTGCTCTAACGACAAGGTTATACAATATATTCATTTTCGCCAATACATTTTCAATTCTTTAACAATTTGTTACTCAAAACTACATCTAACATACTGACAAATTTATGTTATCTTTGCAGGAATTTATTTCTTAAATAGGTTCAATTATGCCCCTTTCAAATCTCGGAGAAATTAAAGAAGGATTAACGTACGACGACGTTCTTTTGGTCCCTGCTTATTCTCAAGTTCTTCCAAACGAAGTTTCCCTTAAAAGTAAAATCACGCGTAACATTGAAGTAAACACGCCTATCGTTTCTGCAGCAATGGATACCGTAACTGAAGCGAGTCTTGCAATAGCTATGGCTCAGCAAGGAGGAATTGGTGTTGTGCATAAGAACATGTCCATCGAATCTCAAGCCTTGCAAGTAAGAAAAGTAAAGCGTTCTGAAAGTGGAATGATTCTCGATCCGGTAACTTTGTTTGAAGATGCTATCGTTTCAGATGCTCTCAAACTAATGAAGGAATACAAAATTGGAGGAATTCCAGTAGTGGACGCAAACGATACATTAAAAGGAATCGTGACCAATCGAGATTTACGATTTGAAAAAGACTTAATGCGTCCCATTCGCGAAGTAATGACTAGCGAAAATGTAATTACTACTTCTGAAGACACAAGTTTGTCGACAGCCGAGGACATTCTACAAGAAAATAAAATTGAAAAATTACCTGTAGTTGATTCTCACAACAAATTGGTTGGATTGATTACGTTTCGAGATATTATCAAAGTTCGAGTAAATCCCAATTCATGTAAAGACAAATACGGTCGTTTGCGTGTAGCTGCAGCAGTTGGAGTTACTAATGATACTATTGAGCGCGCTTCTGCCCTTGTTGAAGCTGGTGTGGATGCAATTGTAATCGATACTGCTCACGGACACACTGAAGGGGTTGTAACAAAATTGAAAGAAGTAAAAGCTAAGTTTCCTGAATTGGAAGTGATTGTTGGAAACATTGCAACACCTGAAGCGGCTTTGTATTTAGTTGAAGCTGGAGCTGATGCCGTGAAAGTAGGAATTGGACCTGGTTCGATTTGTACGACTCGAATTATTGCAGGTGTTGGTGTCCCTCAATTAACTGCAGTAAATGATGTTGCTCTTGCTTTGGAAGGAACTGGCGTTCCAGTTATTGCGGATGGAGGAATTCGCTACACTGGAGATATAGTCAAAGCGATTGCAGCTGGAGCTAGCACAGTTATGTTAGGTTCCATGTTCGCTGGAGTTGAAGAATCACCAGGTGAGACAGTAATTTTCCAAGGAAGAAAGTTCAAAACGTATCGCGGAATGGGATCGTTGGAAGCAATGCAAAAAGGATCGAAAGATCGTTACTTCCAAGCTGACACAGACGACGCGAAGAAATTGGTTCCTGAAGGAATTTCAGGACGTGTTCCATTTAAAGGAAGATTGGAAGAAGTAATGTATCAAATTATTGGTGGTCTTCGATCTGGAATGGGATATACTGGTTCTCCGAACATTAACAACCTCCAAGGCTCGAAATTTATCCGCATTACATCGGCGGGAGTTCACGAAAGTCACCCACATGATGTGACAATTACACGTGAAGCACCAAACTATAGCTTGAAATAATTCGTCAAAGAGGCGTAATTCGAATTGAAAAATTATTTTTGACACTTAAAAATTAAATCTTATGAACAAATTAATTGCAGTTGCTATTACCTGCATGATCACTTTCGCTGGTTTTTCACAAGAAGATCCGGTAATTATGACGATTGATGGCGATCCAATTACTAAATCTGAGTTTTTACAGATTTACTTGAAAAACAACGATGATCCAAAATACGACCAAGGGTCATTGGATGAGTACATGGAGCTTTTCAAGAAGTTCAAATTAAAAGTGGCTGAAGCGGAAGCTCTCGGGTACGATACTATTCCAAGATTAAAAAAGGAATTGGCTGGTTACCAAAAAACACTGGCGCGTCCTTACTTGATCGATTCAACGAAGAACGAATCTCTTGTTCGCGAAGCTTACGACCGAACGTTGGAAGAAATTCACGCAGCTCACATTTTGATTCGTTTAGAATCAAATGCTACTCCAGCTGATACTTTGAAAGCATACAACCGTTTGCTCGATTTGAAAAAACGCATTGAAGGCGGAGAGTCATTCGAAGCAGTTGCGAAAAGTAAAATGGGGTCAGAAGATCCTACTGTTCAGAAGAACGGTGGAGATTTAGGATACTTTACTGCTTTCCAAATGGTGTATCAATTTGAAGATGCAGCCTTCACAACTCCAGTCGGTGGTGTTTCAAACCCATTCAGAACGCGATTTGGATATCACATCTTAAAAGTAATAGATCGTCGTCCAGCTCGTGGAACAATGGAAGCTGCTCACTTGATGATCTCTGCTCGCAGCGATGCAAGCGAAAATGAAATCAAAAATGCTGAAACGAAAATCAACGAATTGTATGAAATGCTTGAAAAAGGTGAGTCATTTGAGGAGTTGGTTGGCAAATACTCTGATGACCCATCGAGTAATGGAAAAGGCGGTGTTCTCCCTCAATTCGGAACAGGAACAACAACTCGTATGGTTCCTGAGTTTACGAAAGCGGCATTCGAATTGAAAAATGATGGAGATTACAGCAAACCAGTTCAAACGGATTACGGATTCCACATCATCAAGCGTCTTAGCTGGAAAGATGTTGATTCATTCGACGAGCTGAAAAAAGGCATTGAAAAGAAAGTATCGAAAGATGCTCGTTCAGTGAAAACACAAGCGTCATTTGTAAATAAGCTAAAGAAAGAATACGGATTCAAATCAAAGAGTGCAAAAGGATTGAAGTGGTTCTACCAGAACATTGATTCTACTTACCACTTCGGAGAGTTCAAAGCATCTGAATACTCGAAAAAGAAAGTTCTCTTCAAATTGGACAAGAAAAAATTCCGAGCGAATGACTTCGCCGAATACTTGGAGAAAAATTACCGTGGTGCGAGAAGAGAAGATTCGAAAATCGTCGTTGACAAGCAATACAAGCTGTGGGAAGATGAAGCGATTTTGAACTATGAAGAATCCAAATTAGCGGATAAATACCCTGCGTACAAAGCGTTAATTACTGAGTACCACGATGGAATTCTTCTTTACGAAGTGATGTCGGACAAAGTATGGAACAAAGCCATGCGCGACACTACTGGATTGAAAGCGTTCTACGAGTCGAATGCGAACGATTACCAGTGGGGTGAGCGCATCGATGCAGAAGTTTATGAGTGCGGTACAATGCTATTGGCTCAGCAAACTGGAAAATTGTTGGAGATCGATTCTTTGACCTCAACAGACATCGTAAAAGCAGTAAACGAAAGCTCTTCATTGAATGTAAAATTCAGAAAAGGGAAATTCGATACGACTAAAACTGGTTTCATTGCTAGTGCACAAGGAAACTTAAAAAAAGGAGTAAATGAGATTTATCAACACGATGGCAAATTCTACGTGGTTGTCGTGAATGACAAACTTCCTGCAGGCCCAAAGAAATTCGATGAGGCAAAAGGAGCAATCACATCTGATTACCAAAACTACTTGGAGAAGGAGTGGATGAAAGAGATTGAAGGAAATCACGATATTGTAATCAATAAAGAGGCACTTTACTCTATTGGGCAATAAACTTCATAACACATTATTACAGGCTAGTCTTTTGGCTGGCCTGTTTTGCTTTGCACTAGTTTCTTGTGGATCAAATGACACTGTGCTTGCTACTGTCGATGGTTCTGAACTTACTGAAACAGATGCACGGGTAATGATGAATCACTTAGGCTACAACCCAGACAGCAAAATGGAACTGGAAGAGTTTGTGCGACTATGGGCCGAGCGTGAGGCACTCAAAAAGGAATTGGAAGAAACCGATCCGGAATTGGCAAAACTTGTCAAGCTTCGCTCCAGTGCTTTTGAAGGAGAACTGGCTCAATTCTATTTGGAGGAAGAACTACTCAAAGGAAACTTGGACACCGTTGTGACTAAATACCAAATGGCGGAGTATTATACCGAAAACAAGGACGATTTCCTGTTGAGCGACTATTTGGTGAAAGGTTTGTACATGAAAGTACCGAAGTCTGCCGATTTCAAATCCGAAAACATTGACCAGGCTTACCTGTTAAAAAATGATAAAGACCTTTCCGAAGTGAATTCTTATGCTAAACTTTACGCAAAGAATTTCTATTACAACGATTCAACATGGATTTACTTCAATGAATTGTCGAAAGATATTCCACTAACAAAATACAACGTTGACAATATCGTTTTAAACAGAACGAAGACGTATTTTTCCGATGAAGAGTTCACGTATTTCTTGAACATAACGGATTTTGCCCTTAAAGATGACATCCCACCGATGGAGTTTTTATCGGATCAAATCAAGGAAATTATCGTCTTAAATCGATTGCAGCAACTAAAAGAACAGTACGGATCAACATTGATCAAAAAGATAAAAGATAAGCATGAAATTATCATTCATTAGCAGTTTACTCCTCGCATTTTCGTTTACGGCGACCGCACAAGAAACGATAGATAAAATAGCAGCTCAAGTAGGAGACAACATCATTTTGCTTTCTGACATTCAATCTCAAAAAATTCAAGCAGCGCAAGCAGGAGTTACCTTATCCGCTGAAATGGATTGCGCGATGTTGGAAGAATTGATGTACCAGAAACTGTTGGTGAATCAGGCAAAACTCGACAGTATTGAGATTACGCCTGAAATGATTGACGCGGAAATGGAACAGCGAATTCGTGTCATCGAAAGCCAAATTGGAAGTCGCCAGAAAATGGAAGAGTTTTACGGTAAGACGGTGGCTCAAATCAAGAATGAGTTCCGCCCCGTTATTGGTGATCAGTTGCGTGCACAAGAAATGGAGCGACAAATTACTTCCGAAGTAGCAGTTACTCCACGCGATGTTAAAACATTCTACAATACGATCCCAAAGGATAGTATTCCACTCATCAATGCGCAATTGGGTTTCCAACAAATTGTGATTTATCCGGAAATTGGATCGAAGGAAAAAGAAAGAGCACGCATTCGATTGAGTGAAATTCGAGAAGAAGTGATGGCTGGAAAGCCCTTCTCTACTGCTGCTCGTTTGAATTCTGATGATCCCGGAAGTGCCAGTAAAGGTGGACAAATTCAGGCCTCAAAGGGAATGATGGTAAAGCCATTCGAAGCGACAGTTTTCAGCTTGGAAGAAGGTGAAGTATCGGATGTTTTTGAAACTGAATACGGTTATCACATCATTAAACTAATGAAACGTTTGGGTGATGATTACACGTGTCGACACATTTTGATCGTTCCGACATTTGATGATGCCGCGATCGAAGCGGCCGCATATCGTTTGGATTCGTGTTACAATGAGCTCCAAGCAAAAGAAATCACTTGGGAGCAAGCGGTGGTAAAATACTCGAACGACGAATTCACTAAATTGAATAAAGGAATTATTACGAATCCTACAACTGGAGATCAGCAATGGGATGCAGAGAACTTAAACCAAATTGACCAACAAATCTACTTGCTTACGCAAAACATGAAAGTTGGAGATTTCTCTCAGCCTAACCTCTACTCCAACGTAATGGAGCGAAAACAAGGTGTTCGTATTGTTCGATTGATGAAACGCACAGCTCCACACAGAGCGAACTTGGACCAAGATTACACGTTGATTCAAAGTGCTGCTGAAAACGAAAAGAAACGTACAATCATTAACGATTGGGTAACTGATAAGATCGGAAGCACGTACATCCGCATCAACGAACCATTTCTGGATTGCACTTTCGCAAATCCTTGGATGAAACGCTAGAAAGTTTATCTTTAGGAACAAATTTTTTATAACCTATGTCAGATAAGGCTGCAATTGACCAACTCGTTGTTCATTACAAAGAACTCAAGAATGAAATTCATAAAGTAATCGTTGGACAAGACGATGTTGTGGATCAAGTTCTCATTTCCATTTTTTCGAAAGGGCATTGTTTGCTCGTTGGAGTACCTGGATTGGCAAAAACATTACTTGTCAACACCATTTCGGATTGTTTAGGATTGAGTTTCAATCGAATTCAGTTTACGCCCGATTTGATGCCTTCTGATATTGTAGGATCTGAAATTTTGAACGAGAAACGCGAATTTCAATTCTTGAAAGGACCATTGTTCTCGAACATTGTTTTGGCCGATGAGATTAACCGTACACCTCCAAAAACGCAATCAGCACTGCTTGAAGCCATGCAAGAGCGTTCGGTAACTGCAGCTGGAAAGAACTATCCATTGCCAGCACCATTTTTCGTATTGGCAACGCAAAACCCGATTGAACAAGAAGGTACCTATCCTTTACCTGAGGCACAATTGGACCGTTTCATGTTCAATGTTTGGGTCGATTACCCTTCTTTTTCTGAAGAAATGGCGATTGTGAAAGCAACAACTTCCAATCAAACAGTTTCGCTTCAGCGCATTATTGATGGAGATAAAATCATGGAGTACCAAGATTTAATTCGTCGCATTCCTGTTGCGGACAACGTATTGGAGTACGCAGTAAAATTGGTTGGAAAAACGCGTGTAAACGATGAAACTGCTCCGAAAATCACCAAGGATTACATCACTTGGGGAGCTGGACCTCGTGCCTCTCAATATTTGATCGTTGGTGCGAAATGTCACGCAGCCTTGAACGGAAAATATTCTCCAGACATCGAAGATGTGAAGGCCGTTGCAAAGCCAATACTCCGTCACCGTTTGGTACGAAACTACCGTGCTGAAGCTGAGGGATACTCAATGGATCGAATTATTGAAGAGTTGCTGTAAAGAGCACTTTCGAAACAATCCATAAATTCGAGAATTAGCTAGTCCTTGGCAACACGGGAAAAAAAAACTAACATCTTATCGCACAGAGCAAAAACGGTTAAATGGCGGGCTATCAAAGGTCGCTAAAACACCTCGTTTTCTTTCATCGTTTTCGTGTTTTGACGTCTCAACTTTAATGGGTATTTTAGGGAAGTTTACAACGAAATTAGCTCACTCTACTATGAAAAGAACTCTCGCTTTGCTGTGTGCCCTGTTTTTAGGATCTCAATTATTCGCACAATCTTACAGCTACTCCTTTGAGGGAAATTTAACTTCAGATCAATTAATTGAATTAGAATCTGAGTGCAAAAGGATTCCGCATCTTGAAGCATGTAAAGTTAAATACAAACCCGAATCTAATCGAGGTGAACTTATCTTTCGCACGGATTCTCGAGAAGACCGAAGCGAGAAATCAGAATCTTTCACACCTATTGACGTAAAATCCCTTCTGTTGAACAATGGATTAACTCCGTTGGATTTTGCACCACTGAACGACTAACTCAATCTTGATGAAAAAATTACTCCTTCTAACCTGCCTTGCAATGGTGGGTAGTCTCTTTGGGCAATCTGACGGATGCTCCTCAGCGTCTTTAATAACGGTATCTGCCAATTGCTCCTCCCCGACAGCAGGAACAACGACTGGAGCAACTCAAACTATTCCAGGTTGCGTAGGAAATTCAGACGATGATGTTTGGTATCAATTTGTTGCTACCTCAACTGCGCATCAAATTATTGTTGATCCAAGCGTAGGAATGGATCCTGTAGTGCAACTCTTCGAAGGTGCTTGTGCGACATTGGTTTCTCTTGTGTGTAAAGACGCAGGATTAACTGGAGATGACGAATTGATCAACTATAACGGACTTGTAATTGGAAACACCTACCGAGTTCGTGTGTACGACTACTATGCTGGATCGGGATCAGGAAATTTCACTATTTGTGTAACGAATCCACCACCTGCACCTGCGAATGATGGATGTACCGCAGCCATTACTTTGAATGTCAATAGTACATGTACAAACACGCTAGGGACGACTGATGGTGCCTCTGAAACTCTTGCAGGATGTTCAGGCTCTGCTGATGATGACGTGTGGTACAGTTTTGTTGCTACTAATTCACTTCAAAATGTACAAGTTCAACCAATCGGCAATCTCGATTTAGTCTTTCAAGTTTACGAAGGAACGTGTGGATCGCTTGTTTCTTTGGCTTGTATCGATAATACATTCACTGGTCAAACCGAACAAAGCGATATAGTTGGTCTGACTCCTGGTCTAACTTACTTCGTGCGCGTCTATGACTATTACCAAGGAACAACCGGTGATTTTAATATTTGCATAACGGGAACGCCAACGCCAACACCAACAAATGATGAACCATGCAACGCAATTCAGTTGCCAGCGGTTACAGCACAATGTCAATTCTCGAATTTTACGACAGTTGGAGCTTCGGCTACACTTAGTGCTCCAACCCCAGCTAGCTGCATTGGCGGAGGTGGTGCCGCAATCGGAGGGTTTTCGGGGAGTTCAAGCGATGTTTGGTTCACGATTACGGTTCCCGCATCAGGAAATATCGATGTCACTGCTCAACCAAACGGTGGAGCTGGTTCGATTAACGACGGTGTAATGGCGCTTTATTCAGGTCCAAATTGTAACACACTCACACAAATTACTTGTTCGGATGACAATAACTATCCTGGATCAGGGAATGATTTATTGCCACTAATAACTGCTTCAGGATTGGTCCCAGGATCAACTGTGTATTTGAGATACTGGGGATTCGGAACGTCGGTTGGGACTTTTGGAATTTGCGCTTCTACAGCGACAAATGATGATTGTGCAAATGCCCTATACATCTGTGATATCAACGGGTATAGCGCATCGACAAGCGGATCCTACACCCCAGATCGTCCAGACAACATGCGAGGAAATAACGAAGACGTGAACGGTGTCAACATGCCTGACGGCGTGAATACCGGTGGGATTTTTGGTCAAGGCGGTACTTGGGGAACTGGGGCACCGTTTTACGATGTAATTATCAATAACAACAGCTGGATCAAATTCACTGCAGCGGCAACAACTGCGACCTTAACTGTTAGTATTTACGATTGCTGGATTGGAAATTACCCTTCTGGAGGGATTCAAATGCAGATTTTTGAAGGTACCAATTGTACCAACTTTGTTCCTGTTTCAAATTTCGAAGAAAGCAGTACTGGGTTCGTGATTACGGCGAACGGCCTGACAGTTGGAAACGACTATTATTTAATGGTAGATGGTTATGCCGGAGATATTTGTAACTACACGATCACAGCAAATTCTGGAGTGCAATTTCCAGATATAGCAAACGTAGCGCCTATTTGTGTGGGTCAATCGGTTACGTTAACCGCCCCTCCGGGTGCGACTTCATATGAATGGCAACACAATGGAGCAACAACTCAATCCGTGACGGTCACTCCATCAACCACAGAAACTTACTACTGTGAAGTCACTGGACTCTGCGACTACAAGCAAACTTTAGATGTTGATGTGACAGTAAACCCATTGCCGAACATTCAAATATCAAACGGATCAAGTGTGAGTATTTGTGAAGGTAATTCCATCGCGCTCAACGCAACAGGTGGTTCAACATATATCTGGAGTACAGCTCAAACAGGAGCATCAATCTCGGTATCACCAACAACGACAACTAATTATACGTTAACTGGTACTGACGCAAACGGCTGTGTAAATACAGATGACATCAACGTCGCGGTGAATAGTAATCCAGTGTTAACGGCAAGCCCGACAGCTTCAAATGCCGATTGTGGAGCATCCAATGGTGCACTATCAGGTGCAGTTGTCAGCGGAACTCCTTCCCTATCCTATGATTGGACAAATGGAACGTCATCAGTTGGAAGCGCGCAAAACTTGACAGGAGTTCCAGCAGGAACCTATTACTTGAATGTTACTGATGGAAACTCATGTTCTTCAACTTTTGGCCCATTCGGAATTATTAATCCTGGAGCGCCACCCGCACCAACGATCTCAGTTTCTACTAGCTCGCCCTGTCTTGGTGCTAGCTCCCAATTAGTAGCAAGTAGTGTTCCCGGTGCAACGTTCTCGTGGACAGGACCAAACTCTTTTGCCAGTTCAAATTCGACGATCGATTTGACCAATGTCACACAGCTTGAAGCAGGCACTTATTGTGTCGCTGCAACAGTTGCTGGATGTACGGGCCCGGCTTCCTGCGAGACAATTACGATCCCTGCTGACCCGAATGTTGATATCAGTGCTTTAGGCGACGATTCGACAATTTGTCAAACACAGGACTTTGAATTAACAGCATCAGGTGCCTCCAGTTACAGTTGGACCGGTCCAAACGGCTTCTCATCGACGAGTACAACGATTAATCAATCAAATGTTGGGACAGCGGAGCAAGGATACTACGCTGTTGTAGGAACAGACGCAAATGGATGTTCGGCAAGCGACTCGATGCTGATTACAATTATTCCGAATCCAACAATCAGTGTCACAGCTGACCTCAGTTCACAAACCTACTGTAATGGAGGAATTGCTTCGTTAACAGCTACTGGTGCATCAACCTACTCCTGGACAGGACCGAATGGATACACTGCCACTTCAGACTTAATTACGCTGCTGAACTTAACGGCGAGTGAACAAGGATATTACGTAGTAAGCGGAACCGACGCCGAAGGATGTTCAACTGATGATTCCTTGTTCGTGACAGTCGTGACAGACGTTCCAGCTCAATCTCCGAGTGATACAACCATTTGTCCTGGAGAATTCATCATCCTCAACGGCTCTGGCGGACAATCTTTTACCTGGTCTGGTCCTGGTGGCTATTCATCTAGCGAACAGAACCCTACAGTAACGAACAACGCTACTTTTGACAACGCTGGATTGTACACTTTAACTGTTGTCGACGCGAATGGTTGTCTTGGATATGATTCGACCTACGTTGAAGTTACAGGATCTGGTGATTGTTTATTTATTCCGAATTTATTCACACCTGACAAGGATAATCTGAACGATTTCTGGGTAATCCCTGGAATTGAAGCATATGTTGATGCAGAGGTTTCAATCTATAACAGATGGGGGAATGTAGTGTACACTGCCTCACCATACAATAGCGATTGGGACGGTACAGTGAACGCTGGTGCTTCGCTTGGAGGAAATGATGGTCGCGTTCCACCCGGCACTTATTTCTACATCATCAATTTAAATTCTGGAGACAAACCTCCATACAAAGGGTACGTTGAAGTACAATATTAATTCGAGGACTATGAAGAAAGTATTAGCTATCATTCTTGTGCTCTTATGCACGTCAACAGTACAGGCTCAACAGGACGAACAATTGTCTTTGTACATGTACAATAAACTGTATTTCAATCCAGCTTACGCAGGAAGCCGCGATGCCATTAGTGCAGTCGCGAGTGGGCGTTTTCAATGGGTTGATTTTAAAGGAGCTCCAACTACACAGTGGTTTAGTCTGCATACACCATTAATGCAGAAATCATTGGGCTTGGGAACACACCTTGTAAATGACAGAATTGGGAACAGATCGCGCACATCTGCCTATGTAGACCTAAGTGGAAGCATCGCTCTTGATGATGACAATCAACGACTTTCCGTGGGAGTTTCAGGAGGAATTGACGTAATTGGATATGACTTTTCCCAAGTAAACGTGATTGATCCTTCCGATCCATATTTTGGATCAGTTCAAAGCGTAACAAAAGCGAATGTTGGGGCTGGAATTTATTACTATGGCGATAAACATTATGTGAGCTTTTCCGTGCCGAGAATCTTGCGTCCGCAGGTTACCGCTTCCTTTGATTCGATTGCGCGAGTGCTCAACGCCCAGCATTATTTTCTTGCTGGCGGATACGTCTTCGATCTGAATAGTGTGTTCAAATTGCAACCTTCGACCTTAGTAAAATTTACGCCAGGCGCCCCCATAACTGTAGATGCGAACATCAGTCTACTCATGTACGACGTACTCTGGACAGGAATCATGTATCGCTTCCATGAATCAATCGGAGTGAATGTCGTTTACAACATCAAAAACACAGTCAGTTTGGGCTACGTTTACGACTTCCCTATCAATGGACTACGCACCTATCAAAACGGCTCGCACGAAATTTTTCTTCGTTACGATATCCGGCCAAAGAATAGACCTTTTACATCACCTCGATATTTCTAATTCATGAAACAGTTCATTCTATCTATTTTCATTTTGTCGAGTGTTGCTACATTCGGACAGATCAAGCAAAAGATTGCGAATAAACATTTCGCACGATTGGAATATGCCAAGTGCATTGAGATGTACGCAGAACTCTCGCAAGATTGTTTCGAATCAAAGAAAAAAAGCGATTGGGAAAACGTTCGGAAGGCGGCAATATCGAGTTATCACCTTTTCAACATGAAGGACGCTGCAAAGTACTACCAACAATTGCACGCGAAGAATATGCTCGATGAAATGGATCGCGAATACTACATTGAAGCATTGAGGTATGAGCAAGCATATGAGAAATCCAATACGCTAATTATTGAAAGTGCTTCTCTCTTTCCCAAGAATCCTTTTTTCAAAGAAATGAAAGAGGACATGGACAAATTTGATTCACTTTTCGCTGATTCCGCTTTCTATAGAACCAAGGAGGCAGCCATAAACTCTGGCAAAGGAGATTTCAGTGCTGCTTACAATGGAAACTCCATTGTGTTTGTGTCGAAGGCAAAGAATACCGGTTTTTTGAATCCGAGATACGGCTGGGACAACGATTTCTTTTTGAACATGATGCAATCAACCATGAACGCTGATTCATCCTTGAATGAACCAACTCTGCTTAAGCACAATTACCTTTCGCGGGCTCACGACGGACCAGTCGCCTTTTCTCCTGATGGTAAGAAAATGGTTATCACTAAAAACACCTTAGGAAAGAAAAAGGGAAAAGAGGTTATTGTTCTTGCTTTGTATTTTTCTGAGTTAGTGAATGGAGAATGGTCAGACTTAACACCATTTCAGCACAATAACGCCACAGCAAATGTCGGTCATGGGGTATTCTCTTCAGACGGAAAAACGCTTTACTTCGTTTCAGACATGAAAGGCGGTAAAGGTGAAGCGGATTTGTACTCGTCAACATGGAATGGCTTGATCTGGAGCTCCCCCAAAAACCTTGGTAACAAGGTAAATACTGATCGTAACGAGATGTTCCCATTCGTTCAAGATGATGTGTTGTACTTTGCATCGGACGGCCATTTTGGACTAGGCGGATTGGATGTTTTCGAAGTGTCAACCGCAGAAAATTCGGTGCCTCATAACGTTGGTTTTCCCGTCAACACTTCGCACGACGACTTTGGACTTATTTTCGACTCCTCCAAGAAAATTGGATTTTTGTCCAGTAACCGTGGAGATAATATCGACCGTATTTATCACGTTAGAAAACGTGTCGTTCGCGTGGCTGTCGAAGGGAATGTATTTGCTCTCTACGGAGAGAACAAAGAAACCGTCGGAGAACAAACGGTGTTCATCAAAAACAGGACTACGCAGAAGATGGATAGCACTATAACTGATGCCAAAGGACATTTCTCGAAATCGCTTGCCCTCAACAATAATTACCAGATTTTCACTAAGAAGGATGAATTTATTTCATTAAACGAGGCTCAATTGTCGACTTCAGGAATCAACAAAGATTCTACGTTGACATGTGAATTGCTCTTAAAACCAACAACGATTAGCATTCACCTTAGAATTATAGAAAAAGAATCTCGTAATGTAATTCCTGGAGCAACTGCAACGATTTCGAACTACAACACCGGATGGGACACCACGCTTATCACCAATGATGAAGGGATGGTAACAATAAAGGTCGATCGGAATATTGTTTTCTGGGCTCATGGCGCGAAAAAAGGATTCGTGGATGGTGATATTTCATTCAACACCTCGAATGAAGACGGAAAAATCATTGATTTGGAATTAGAATTACCTAAAATCAAAAAGGGTGAGAAATTCAAATTGGAGAACATCTTCTATGATTTGAACAAATCTACACTCCGCCCAGAAAGTATGGCATCGTTGGATCGATTGGCTGATTTCCTCCTTAAGAATGATCTAAAAATCGAACTAAGTGCTCACACAGATGCGCGTGGATCGAGATCTTACAATCAACGTTTATCGCAGGCTCGTGCACAAAGCTGTGTCGATTACCTACTGAAAAAGGGAGTTCCTGCTGCTGGAATTAAAGCAAAAGGATATGGAGAAACTGACTTGGTGAATCATTGTAAAGATGGTGTTACTTGTACCGAAGATGAACACCAAGAGAATAGACGAACAGAAGTGAAAATTTTGGAGGTCAACTAGAATGAACGTTTGAAAAGAACTAACTTGTGACCTATGAAACCAAGTGGTTCTCTTTTCGTTCTTCTTTCCATTCTGATTCAACTTGCTTCGATTCCTCTTTTCTATGGAATTTTTGAACTCATCACGAGCGCATTTTCTGAAACAGGAATTGCCGTTGACTTTTTCTTTCTGAAATTTTCGATCATTAATTACACGATCATTTTCGCGACAATTATTGTCACGAGCATTCGAGAAACAACCAAAAGTGAGTTGTTGACTTCCGTGATGCACGCAGTATGGATTTTACTCATCTATTCGGAAACAAGTCAGTACTTCGCGAAGCTTCCTGTTGAGTACATTATTTACATGCTGTGTCTCGTTTTGACGATTCCAGTTCGATTGATTTTCCAAAATCGCTTTCAGAAAACTGATTAGATTCAATTACCTTTAGCGTATATTGACGCGTATGCTCAAACTATCAATCTTAATTGTAATCACCGTTGTTCTTTCCTCTTGCAAAGGCTTAAGTCAACCTGATGATGTTTCTGAGACCACTGAGGAATTGACCTTTGGTAAAGAAATTGACCAACTGAATGAGGGCGTAGCAAGAATCTTCCAAGACAGCCAAAACAACTACTGGTTCTCGCACGAAGGAATTGTCAAATATGACGGGGAGAAACTGATCCAATACTCCACAGAAGATGGTTTGTACGCAAATGGAGTGCATGATATTCAAGAAGATCACTTGGGAAATTTATACTTCGATACTGGAGAAGGAGTTAACAAGTTTGATGGAAAAAGCATTGAGAAATTGGTTGCAATTGAGGATCAATCCAAGGCAAAAGGACTAAATCCAACCGATTTATGGTTTGCAGGAGATTGGAATATGAATGGCGTTTATCGTTACGATGGACAACATTTATATCACCTAACATTACCCAAGCATGAACTTGAAAAGGAATTCGAAGAACTTAACCCTCAAGCCACGTTTGACTTCTACTCGAATTACACAACCTTCAAAGACAGCAATGGAATCCCTTGGTTTGGTGGAGCGATATTCGGAGCTTGTCGCTTTGATGGATCCGAATTCTTCTGGGTTTCTGAAAGAGAAATGACGGAAATGGATCCAGGTCCATCCATGGGTATTCGATCAATTGTTCGTGACAACAATGACGATTTTTACTTCGCAAGTAATGTCAATTCCAAGTATAGAGTTTATAATAAAGATGGTCAAACCACATATGAAAAACTTCGAGGGATAGACAATTCGAAGGAGCCTAGAGTGAAAAGTTCCTGTATTTCAATGACCATGGACAATCAAGGCAACTTCTGGATGGCACATTACGAAGGAGGCGTTTGGAAATACGACGGTGAATCCTTTACCCACTACCCCATTTTGATCAAAAGCGCTGAAGCACAAGTCTTTTCGATTTACAAAGATAAATCAGGTGGTATATGGCTGGGAACGCACAACGCCGGAGCATGGAAGTTCAATGGTAAAGATTTTGTTCGATTCCTTCCCGAAATTCCTAAGAACTAACAATGAGCGATCCCAAAGACAGTCCTAAAGACAGTCCTAAAGAAAAGCTCTCCGTTCCCATGGAAATGGTTTGGTGGTGGTAGAAAAAGCGGTTGATTTATAACTTGATTATTATCCCTGTGGCCGCGTTAATCTTAGCTTCACTATGGGAATACACAGGGCCGTTCATTAGTAAAAAGGATCTGATTTTTGATGCTATCATGATGCTGATTTGGTGCAATGTTATGTACACCAGCGGATGGGTTGGTGGCATCCTACGCCATTACTATTTGGGAAGCTATCCTCTGGAAAATCCTGGGCGTTGGGTTCTCTTCATCTTTGGCACCATTTTTACAGTGTTTGTTCTAGAAATTCGATTCTCGTTAATCGTGAATCCGATGCTTGTTGGATAATAAAACAGTTTAGTTCTGTTATAAGCATTCAATTGGCTATATTTATAACCATCCATACCTATCAACATGAAAATCACTGTAATTGGAGCATCCGGAGGGGTCGGATTGGCAGTCGTGAAAAGAGCCCTTCAACGTAATCATACCGTGACAGGAATTTCTAGATCTGCCGTCCAACTTATAGGTTATGAAAACTTTACGTTTCTTCGCGGCGATGCGCTAAAAACGCTCGTACTAAAAAAAGCCATTGAAAATGCAGACGCGGTATTGGTCACTTTAGGTACGGAAAAAAACAAGAGAAAAACGACGCTATTCTCAGAGTTTGCAACAGCTTTAGTCAATATTCATAATGAAACCAAAGCGAACATCCCTTTCATTTTCGTCACGGGTTTTGGGACTGGTGAGAGTCAAGAATATGTCTCTTCGTGGTTCATTAAATTGTTTCTGAAATACATGATGAGAGAGGTGTACATTGACAAAGCGAAGATGGAAGAAATCATCAGTGCTTCTGAAATGAATTGGACCATAGTTCGACCAGGACGGCTACTCGATGAACCGCTGACGGAAAAATACCGAATCGAGACAGAACTTTACAGTGGGATGAACATTACAGGGATCAATCGCGCCGATATCGCCGATTACATGGTCAAGCAAGCCGAAAACCAAAGTGAATTGAAAAAGTACGTCGCTATTTCGGCTCAATAAGGGCTTGATTCTATTTCTTTTACCTTTCTGATCGAAGAATATTTGTTCCCCTTCGTTGCTTGAAAGACTTCGAAGTTGTACCTTACACTCGTTAACGAAACACTCTTTTCCCGTTGGACAATTATGACGCAATTTACATTTCCAAATATCATGGCTGCCGTAATTCTGAAACCAGAAACCTTTGCTGGTGGGGCTACGCGAGAGCAAATTTTAGCGTTCATCGCTGGATTGGAATTGAAAATGATGAAAGAAGAACGGTTCTCTGTTAACGCTGGTAACCTCTTAACGAATCATCATAAGATTGAGGCTGATCAACGAGGATGGGTTGGACAAATTGAAGACTTCTCTCGTAAGAAAGGTTTCGAGTGGATTTCAGGTTTGAAGCAAATCGGAATTGAGGTCGTTTTGAATGAAATGAACGAACATCAGCGTGAGCAATACGCAACTTTCATCAGGCAATTCATTGTGAAACTGATCTCTGAGTTAAAACCTGGAAGCAATAAATTCGACTCAGCGTGGATCGACCAATGGTTGGGAATCGTTTTACTGCACACAGCATGGGGACAAAACATGTGGAACACCAAAGAACTCGATTTGATTGAGCAGATTGATGAAGAAATCAAGAAGATCAACGTGTTGTATTATGAAACTCCGGGGATCAGTGTAGATTTGGATATATTGAGGTATCAGTTCATGGAATTGAATTCTGAAGCCAAAGCCGTATCATAATACCAAGCTTTCACGATGAATAAAACCACTCAAGACTAAATCATTTATGCCGAATTAATGGATCGGATTAAAGCCGCTGTCTCTGATATGATTGTATTGGTGATTCTGATTTTTCTCGTGACTTCAATTTTCTCTTCATACGAAAGTGTTCCCACTGAGGCGCGCATTGGTGCATTTGTAGGGATTTTCTTTCTGTACGAACCTCTCATGATTAGTTTATTTGGAGGTACAATTGGACATTTCGCTAATGGATTGAGGGTAAAGCGTTCAAATTCCATAACGCGCAATATTATTTTTCCCTGGGCAGTAGTGCGCTACGCGGCAAAAATGTTCTTAGGGATTATTTCATTGTTCTCGATTTCAGCAAATGCCGAAGGAAAGGCTATTCATGATATTATTGTGAATTCTGTCGTCATCAAAGCGAGAAAGTGAAGAAATTTTGACTTACAATGAAAAAACTACTCTTCCTTCTACTACTCCCAATCCTCACTGCATGTTTTGAAAGTGAAAGTGACAATTCACTTGGGCTAAACGTTTATCAGCAAGGTAAATCCCATTGGACGCTGAACAGATCAAACACCTTGAAAAAGAAACCATTCTCGCTTGTCTTTTCATTTCCAAATGTTCCTGAAAAAGCCGATACAAACATCACCATTTATTATTGGGCGACGAGCGATAAAAGCATGCTTCCTACTTTCAAAAAGGCGAAAACGCTGGAAGATCTCAAAATTGAATCTGGAGGAGTCAATGTCAATAGCAACAACAATGATGAATGCCTGGTCACTGATATGAAAGGATACAAGTGTTTTCTGATCGACAAAAAAGGAAGCTCTGGAGAAACTTCTCACGGTTTCTCAAATGTCGATCGCGTTGGAAGCAGAATTGACGGCTGGTATAAAATCAGTCAGTTTTACGATTGCCACATCAATGATTACGTCCCAATTGAAGAGCTGGAAGAGGATCAGTTATTCATGTATTTCTCCATTTGAAACAATTCCACAGGAAAACAGGTCCAAGGACGTTTTGTTGAATTGTATTTTGAATAAATCTTCTGAAAAAGAAAAAACCCGCACAGTTCGTTAATTGAAGCCTCAATTAACACGATTAGGATTGCCGAAGGGTTCTGAGTTCTACTGAGAGGAATTACTTCCGCTACGCTATGCGTTGTAGCCTTTCATCGGACTTCTGAGACGTTCCTTAAAAAAATAGTCCTAAGCTTCACATTTACCTGTGCGGACCCTCTTTCGAGTAGACAATCGATTCCGACTTAGCGGGTGTTGCCATGGATCAAAGATACGAAAGATTAGCTTCGCTGCTGCCTTCCTTAGTGAAGAATTCACTGTTAAAAAATCAGTACGTAATCGCAGAAAAAAGTCCGTAAACGAAAAAAGCTATACCAGGATATTCCGATATAGCTTTCGTATTTTTTCGCTGATGCTTGTAGCGCGTCCCTATTTCTTTACAATCGAAATAAGTGAGTTCCCAGCTTCACCACTGATTTTTAAGAAGTACACTCCTGCGTCCAAGTGTCCGATGTTCGCAGATGAATCATCGTTAGAAATTGTTTGAACAACGCGTCCGTTCGCATCCATCAACACAATTGCCTCAATCGTTCCGAACTGCTGAATGTTCTTAATTTCAAAAATATCTTTCACTGGATTTGGGAATACCACTCCTCCATCGATCGTCAATTCATCCAATGAAGTGAAATCGACCAGAGTGCAAGCAGAAGTTTCGATACAATTATTAACCGTAATTTCCACTGCGTAGTTTCCAGTCGCAGTTGGTGTGTAGACTGCATTCGTTTCTCCCGAAATCGCAGCGCTACCGTTGTCGCAATCCACCCATTGGTAAGTCGCTCCAGCTTGGTTCGCTGTCAATGTAGTTCCGGAAATAGATACAGTGTTATCAATTGTTTCCACCGTCAACGTAAGATTCACTGTTGAATCACAACCGTTTGCTGACTGAAGAACTGCTGTATTCAATCCAGCGTTTGCTTCTGTTAAAGTAGTCCCGTTGAAATCGTAGGTATCTCCTTCGCAAATCGTTGCTGTAGTATTTTCTTCAATCGTTGGAAGAACCGTCAAGTTCAATTCCACAGTAGAATCGCATCCGTTTACCGCTTGGAACACTTCAGTGTTGATTCCTGCATCTGTACCATCCAATGTCTGTGTACCGAAAGTCAAAGTTTCATTATCACAAATTGTTGCCGTCGTTGAAGATGCAAATGTTGGGAGAATCGTCACATCAAAAGAAGTCGTTCCAGTAGAATAAGTATAGTCTACTGTATAGGTTCCTGGCGTGGAAGTTCCGACAGTGATTTGTCCTGTACTTGAGTTAATTGACAAACCAGCAGCAGAACTATACGTGCCAGAAGTTTCACCTGTAACGGATGGAGACTGGGCTGCTTCATTCGCACAGAATGGGTTTCCAGGGTAATCAATCGTTGTTGGTACATCTTCCGTTAAACTAGATGAAAATGGAGCTGAAACAGCGTCGCCACTCGTTCCACCATTCTGATTCACTCCAAGACCGATTCCATAAAACGTTACTGTTCCAGAACCGGCTGCTGGTGCAGTCCAGATTGTTTGGAATACACCTGATAGAGATGATCCGCTCACATGCTCGAGGTAAGGTCTTCCTGAAATTGTTACAACCTGAGCGCCTGATGGTGTGGCAAATGATCCTCCAGCCGCGTTCGTTTGTGTTAATACGGTTCCTTGGAATCCATAAGCATTTGCGTTACCAGTTACTGTATAAGTTACCTCGTATGAATTACCTGCTGTATAGCTAGAAACTGACATTCCTGCTATAGGATCAAAAACATCAACAGAAACTGAAGCGTTGAATGATCCTCCACTGTGACACTGAGAACAAGTTGCAGAAGAAAGTGGGCTTCCTGTTCTATCTCCAAGACCACCGTTACCGGCACCTCCTGAAAATGGCGGAGCAGGATCGTATGCTTGGACATCAGCTGTTGGCGATGAGAATCCTGCGGAAATTAAAATAAGAGAAATTGCGCCTAAAATGGCGATTAATGAATATCGGTAGATCATGTCTTTTTCGTTTTGAGCGAAATTAAGTCAATTGATGATTTAAAACAAATTAAATCATCACCTCAAAAACGAGAAAAAGCAAATTCACTGCTAGGCGTGAGGGTTAAATCTCGTCCTCCGCCTCTTTCATCGTCAATTGCGACTTCAAGGATTTGATCTCTTTGTCCTTTTTCTTGAACTTCCTATAATCGAATAGGGTCGCCAATCCAAAACCTCCTGCGAGACTTAAAACGATTAATAAAGTAACGGGAATACGAACCGTCGTAACCAGGAGATTCACGTTTGTCGATTTCCAATTAACAATTGCAAAGATCAACACCAAAAGCCCCGAAACAGCGCTAATAATATATTTGACCTTCTGTTGATTCTTCAATCCTTGCCACCACTCTTTCATTACAATTCGATTTTAGTACTACTGACTTTCAATGTAAATATCTCAAAAAACTACGGAAATTCGTCAATCCAAGGAAAAATCATTCGTATTCGCTATATTCGTGACCCTAAAGAAATAAAGGCTATGGCAACTACTTCAGATATAAAAAATGGATTGTGTTTGAATCACAATGGTAAATTGGTTCAAATCGTTGAGTTTCAGCACGTGAAACCAGGGAAAGGACCGGCTTTCGTTAGAACGAAAATGCGCTTGATCGAAACGGGAAAAATACTTGACTTCACTTTCTCGGCAGGACATAAAATTGACATTGTTCGTATAGAGAACCGCGATTACCAATATTTGTATCAAGATGGAGATGATTACGTTTTCATGAATAATGACAATTACGAGCAAATTAATATTCGACCAGAAATGGTTGAAAAACCAGAGTTTTTGACAGAAGGAATGGTGTGTTCTATTCTTTTCCATGCTGAAGAAGAGTTACCGCTGGTGCTTGAATTACCAATGTACATTACTTCTGAGATCACATACACTGAGCCTGGAATCAAAGGAGATACTGCCACGAATACGATGAAACCTGCAACTATTGCAACAGGAGCTGAGATTCGTGTTCCATTGTTCATCGGTACTGGTGAGGTAGTGAAGGTAGATACGCGAACAGGAGTGTATGTTGAGCGTGTAAAAAACTAATTCAATCCAACTAAGATATTGAGGGGATTCATTCTGGTAAAACAGAAGTATCCCCCTTTTTATGCACCATAAATGAGATTTCTCGGAGAGAACATAGAACTGAATTACAAGGAAATTGTTCCTGCTGATTTGAGGAATGATTCAGTTATTGCTTTGTTTATTCATGAAGCGCTGGGAAGTATTGGACAATGGAAGTCCTTTCCTCAGCAATTGTGCGATGAATTGGGAGTTCGCGGAATTGTCTACGATCGACAGGGACATGGGAAGTCGAGTAAATTCAGTTCCGAACGGAATGAGCGCTATTTGCACAACTACGCCTTGGATGAGCTACCGCCCTTTGCTGATTCCGTGATTCCAGATGACAAGAAAATCTTGTTAATTGGTCATTCCGATGGAGGTACTATCTCCCTCCTATTTGATCATATTTTCCCTTCGAAGATTGTGGGAATGGTCACAATGGCGGCCCACGTCATCAACGAACCCGAAACGATCGCTGGAATTCAACCTGCCGTTGACGCTTACAAATTGGGCAAGCTCGATGGATTGAAAAAGTACCACTCAGACAAAACTGAAGATTTGTTTTACGCCTGGGCGAATATCTGGCGGGATGAACGATTTGTCGATTGGGACATTACCGAAGAAATAGGATCCAATACACCCGGATTGTTCATCCAAGGGAAAGAAGATCAGTATGGAACGCCGAAGCAATTGGAGTTGATTAAAACGTGTTTTCCTAATGGAAAGACATTACTAATGGAAGATTGTGGGCATCATCCACACCTGGAAAAAGGCAATCGCGTGATTGCTGAGATACGTCAGTTTTTTACGGCATTGGATTGACTACCTTTAATCAGTTAGTAAACGATAAACTGATTAATATGGTAAAGGCATCACTTCTCGAAGGAGTCACTTACAATGAATCGAAACCAAAAATCGATGTTCTTTTTGAAACGGAGCAGACGAAAGAAATTCGAATAGCACTCAACAAAAATCAGAGAATGAAGGAGCACAAAACGCCCTTTCCAATTGTGGTTGAAGTTGTTACAGGGAAAATTGACTTTGGCGTGAATAATGAAAAGCATCAAATGGGTGCAGGAGATTTAATCTCGCTCGAAGGAAGTGTCCCTCATGACGTACACGCGATCGAACCGACTATCATTCGTTTGTCCTTGTCTAAATCAGACTCCGTTGAGCGCATTAGAAGTATGTGATTTAATTTTGTTTAACATTTTTAACTATTGATTAAACATTTTATTCATTCATTCGAAGTAGATTTCGTAAATTTGATGATATGTCAGAAAAGTTTGAAAATCCTATTGACCCAGATAAGATAACGGAGAATCCGAATTCCTTGGAATATCCGCATCATGCTGGTTCAGCAATTGTGAAACCTGAAGATCAAGGTCGGATTAAGGGAAATGCTATTTCAGCAATGGAGCATCAAACGGACATGCAACTCAGTCAGATTTATCAGCAAATGCAATTGTTGGCAGATCAGGCAAAGCAGTTGAACGATCGCAAGGTTATTTCAGAAATCATTTATGGAGCAGAAATGCGCTTCGAGCCCTTGATCAATCACATTTATCACCTTTACGAAAAACAAGATACTTCGTATTTGCTCTCTCTCATCGCTCCAGATCAATGGGGACGATCAAGAAAGACCTTCGAATTTGTTGCTACGGTGCGCTTGTTAGCGGATCACACGTGGGACATTTTGGAAAAGAATGAGGATTTTGATTTTGGGGAAACCAGCTAATTTCTCTTCTTCAATAATTGATTCAGAAACAAGTCCCCTTTTGTTGAGCTTTTTCGTAACATATAAAGACAGAGGGGCTCCCCTTTTTCATCTCCCATTTCCAAGCACTCGAAATAGCCTCTTCTATTGATCTTCGGCTTGTCCACCTCAGGAGTTTCTTTGCCTTTTGCGCATTCGCAAAAATTTGTTCTTTGTCACCTGCTCTGCGCGGTCCGAATTTCCAATTCAATTTCTCACCAGTAATGGACTCAAACAAAGAGATTATTTCTGATACACTTTTGCCTTGTCCGGTTCCGAGGTTAATGACTTCTTTAGTGTTTGGAAGTTGTTCCATAAGCCATTGCACACCAGCGACATGAGCTTCAGCAATATCACTTACATGTATGTAATCTCGAATACAGGTTCCATCCGCAGTGTCATAGTCATTTCCGAAAACAGTGAGCTCTTGGAGTTTCCCCATGGCTGTTTGTGTAATGTAAGGAAGTAAATTATTCGGTCTTCCCTGAGGCAATTCACCAATGAACCCAGAAAAATGAGCTCCAATGGGATTAAAATAGCGAAGAAAAAGAATCTTCAACCTTGGGTTCGTTTTTGCAATATCGTTCAAGATCCTCTCTCCCATCTTCTTTGTTGAGGCGTATGGCGATGTGGGCTCGCACAAAGGTGTTTTTTCGCTCACTGCTGCGCAATCCAAAGGAACTTCATAAAGCGTACATGAAGAAGAAAAAATGAACTCAAACACGTTGAACTCTATGGCGAGTTCAGCCACATTTAACAATGTATTCAAGTTATTCCTGTAATACTTAATTGGTCGATCAACTGACTCACCTACCGCCTTATAAGCAGCGAAGTGTATCACTGCACAGAATTGATGCACCTTAAATACCTCCCTTACTTTATTGTAATCCGTTAAATCTATTCGATACACCTTAATCTTCCTTTTAACAATACGTTCTATTCCTTCAAGAATAACTTCTTCCGAATTCCTGAAGTCATCTATAATTACTGGGTCAAAACCATTTTGGATCAACTCTACTACTGTATGCGAGCCAATAAATCCAGCGCCTCCAGTAACCAATATCTCTTTTCTATTTTCCATCTGTACCATTTTAGGATTGACAAAACAAACAGGTGAGAACAATCATTACTGGAACCAGAATGAAGGCAGAAATTCGTAATATCCGCTTGTTCAAATCTGCTCTTTGTCGTTTTTGTTTTTTATTCAGTTTCAGCACATCCAAAACCTTATTGACTTCTATAACAATGTTATCTAAGAAATCTTCATTTTCTTTTGACTCGTAACTTACGACTCCTAATTTGAGAGCGTCAGCAGTAATGCGTTTGTCGCGTTGACCGGAGATCATTATTATTGGAATTGACTTACCAATGAATTTCAATTTATTCAAAAATTGAATACCGTCCATGTTATTAGGAGAAACAGAATCCAGGTTGTAATCCAGCAAAATAAGGTCTGGATTATAAACATCTAGTTGCTGTATCGCTGATTCAGCTGAGCTGAAACCAATAATGCTTGCTCCTGTTTCTTTTTCTAAAACAGTGGACACGATTTCCTTTATGATACCGCTATCTTCAATAACGGCTATAACAGTATTACTCATTTCAGATGTGATTCTAATAGTTGATTATCTCCGATTTTTTCCTTTTTCTTTTTTGATGTTTTCTGCCAAGCAGATTGTAATTTTCTAAATAGCATGAACTGCAGTAAACCGTACTGGACAATGCACATCGAGATGAGAATAACCATGCAAATAACACTGGAGTTCTTGCCTGAAATGAAAACTGAAAAGGTGATCAATAACACTTGAAAACCATAAGCGTGTAAGACAATTTTTTTGTGTGTCCAGCCCAATCGAATGAGGATATGATGTATATGATTTCTGTCAGCTAGGAAAGGTTTCTTTAATATGACATACCTTCCTAAAAACAATCTAAACATGTCTACGCAAGCCAATAAAATTAAGGACATCGCGACTGTCGAAAATGCTTCATTTTGACTTTCTACTACTTTCAAAACACTCAGAGATATGTAGGTCCCAATTAAAAGAGAACCTGTATCTCCCATGAATATTTTAGCGGGTTGAAAGTTGAAAATTAAAAACGTGAAAGATATTCCAACAATACATGCAGAGAGAATTGAATACGAGTACTGACCTTGCATTAGGAACAAAATCAACAATGTTAAACTTGAAATAAATGTAAGTCCGATGAGCATCCCATCCACGCCGTCGATTAAATTAAACGCATTAATTACGCCCACCATAAAAAACACAGTTAAAAACCAATCAACATAAATAGGGACGCCCAGACCGAACATTATTTCAATTAGAGGTGACATTGAAAATCCATAAGTAAAAAGGCACGTAGCAATTATTGCTTGTCCTAAGAATTTGAGTTTTGGAGAAAGCCCTTTGTAGTCATCGATCCATCCAAGAACACCTGCCAAGGAAATCATAGAACAGACAAATACTGCCTCGAAAGATGGTTGAAAAACAATCGCAAATACTAAACCTGAAAAAAAACTTAACCCTCCCATTGTTGGAGTTGGAATTGAATGCGAAGAACGATGATTGGGAATATCAAGGGAAGCACTCCTTTTAAAATACCGAATCAATTGAGGTAGAATTAGGTATCCGCTGATTGCAGATAACAATGCTGTACAAATGAGTTGAATGTAGATTTTTTCCATGATTAGTAT